>CAZOOP010000010.1:56260-86457 GCA_964581465.1 uncultured bacterium | reverse complement strand
CGCCGGGCGCGGGGGGAAAGGTGTCGTCGGTGGCGTTTTACAAAGGTCTCGGGATAGGTTTACTCGAGGATGATCCGCGGTCGCAACTCCTGCTCCCAGGTCTCGCGGGAGTCGATGGACAGCTTGGCCGAGCCGTCACCGAGACTCAGGCAGATGCCGTGGTAGCCTTCCTCTGGATGGGTCCGCCAGTATGTGAACAGGGCGGTTAGGTCGGCCTCGTGGAATCCCCGGCCGTCGATTGTAACGGCGGCTCGGGGGACGTCGGGCACCTCCAGGCTGAGGCTTTCTCGCTGGATGTCCTCCTCCCAGGAAGCGCCGATTAGGCGGAAGTCGATGCGGGAGGCTTCGCCACGGAAGCCGTCGACGTGGAAGCGCAGCTTGACCCGCTCGGCTCCGGAACTCAGGGGTACGGCATCCTCGTCGATAGCCATCAGGATGCACTGGTCAGCGCTGAGCCGCAGGTCGTGGGCATGGCCGTGGTTGGGCGAGTTGCCGTCGTCGACGTAGGTGTCGGCGGTGATGAACTCGTCGATAGCGCAGACGTTGTCCAGATAGACGGTGGTATTGGCGAACTCGGCTTCGTTATTCTGCCAGGAGACCTCGTCGTTGGAGCCGTGGACTCGGTCGCGTTCGCGGAGCAGTTGGAGCTCGCCGGAGAGGACGAAGCGGATCTCGGTCTGGCCGAGGTCTCGACCCTGCTCCGGATAGGGCAGCACCAGGGGCACATCATAGCGGTGCCAATCGCCGAGGATCGTCTTGCGGCTCTGGCTGTAGTGCTCGGCGATCAGATCGACGACCCAGTGCAGCTTGAACTCGCCGCCGGGCTCCTTGATGTAGACCCCCAGATAGGGCGCGTCGGTGGTCAGGCTGCCCCGATCCTCGTTGTACTCGCTCTGGTTGACGGGGCAGTTGAAGTCGGCCACCCGGGCGTCGAGGTAGAGGTGGTACTGACGACCGGGGATCAGCTCCTGGTCGGGCAGCATGTCGGCCAGGCGCACACCGATGCCGACCTGGTCCTCGAGGCGGGGGCGTCCCGAGCTCGAGGTGTAGTATCCGCCGGCGCCGAAGACGAGCTTGAGGCCGCGTTCACCGTAACCGGTGATCCCCTCGTCGGTGTAGTCGATGTACTCGACTCCCAGACCGCCGACGGAGGATTCCTTGACGATACGCCAGGGCGGGATGGAGTTCTCGAAGCCGGCGTTGGCGGTCACCAGGGGTTCGGTGAGGCTGACGCTGTTGTCGATTCCGGCCCAGCGGGCGGCGCTGTAGAGCAACTTGTGGATCAGTTGGCCGTCGCCGTAGGCGGTGTAGGGGAAGAAGCGGGTACCGCAGTAGAGGACGTTGCCGTAGGGGGTGCGTCCACGGGAGGTGTCGATGGTGCCGACGAAGTCCTTGGCGGTTTCGGTGTTGCCGTAGCCCTCTACCCGCAGCAGTGTCGAGAAAGCGGGGTCGCCGGTGAGGTGGGTCAGGAAGATGCCCCCGTTGTCTCCGTCGCCCTCGTAGGCGTTGTTGTTGTAGTCGGTGCCCGGATGATGATTGGTGCCGTTGCTCAGTGTCAGCGAGTCGTCGTCGGTGCCCAGGTAACCCAGGTCGCGCTGGACCTCCAGGTCGGGGAAGTCGTAACCCCGGGGCGCCTTTATGTTGTAGTACTCCTCGCGCGGGCGTCCGCAGTCGCCGTAGAGCTCCTCCGGTATCTCGGGCACGATCCGTCCCCGGTCGGAGCCGGAGTTGTCGAAGGACCATAAACCCACGGAGTCGAAGAGCAGCACGCGGCCGCCGTGATCCAGGTACTCTTCGAGGATGGCCAGCTCATCGCACCCCAGGGGGGCGTAGCCGCCGTCGTCCATGATGTACCAGTCCGGGATGATGATCAGCTTGTAGCGTCGCGCCAGCTCCGCGCCCTGGCGGGGATCGAGACCGCGGAAGCGGAAGGAGCGCCAGGTGTCGCAGAGGTAGCCGTTCTCGATCAGCAACGCCGAGATACGCTCGTGGCCGCCGCGCAGATCGGCGTTGTCACCGCAGGCGATACTCGGTGGGTCGAAGAGAACCAGGATCTCGGCCTCGCGATCGAGGTGCAGGTCCAGGTTGGGCGTCGAGTAGTACTCGTAGAGCTCGTCAGCGTAGGTGTCGGGGTCCCAGCGACCAGGCTCGCCCAAGTAGTGACCGTCGTCGGCCCAGATCTCCAGCAGATTGTGCCAGAAACCCAGCCGGACGTCGAAGAGGTTCATGTACTGGCTCATGATGGCGATGTCGGCGATGGAGTGCAGCATCCGCCAACTGCCGCCGGGGTTGGTCACGTAACCGTTGGCGAACTCGGAGAAGTAGACGGGGTAGTAACCGAAGGGGTCGGCGGGATCGTCGGAGGCCGCGCACTGCCCGGCGCGCAGATAGCTGACGAAATGGGCCCAGTGGGCGTTGTGGGGGTTGACGCCGATAGCGGCGGTGTTGAAGGCCCGGGGGTCGTGCTGGGCGCCGAGTTTGGAGTTCCAGGCCTGGTGGAAAGCGGTTTCGCTGCCCAGGATCACTCGCCGACCCAGGCGCGATTCACCGCCGGCGATGTCGCGACGGCGGTCCATCTGGTCCAGGGCGCCGTTGAACACGCCGGGGGCCCAGACCAGGTAGCGCTCCCAGGTGTGGTGCAGGTAGCGCATATAGTCGTACCACATCCGCAGTTGCCCGCCCGAGACGCGGTCGACGCCGTCGCTGCCACCCAGCAGGTAGGCGTCTGAGCCGGGATTGTAATCAGCTCTCAGGTAGTCGAAGAGGCGTCGCTCCCAGCTATTGAAACGCACCTCGTCGGGTTCCAGGGCGAAGTCCCCGGCGGTGGGACGTGGGGCGGAGGGATCCAGGGCGACCACGCGCACCGGCAGGGGAATCGTCTGGCCGTCCCGGTAGTTGGTGCCCCAGGCGGCGTTGAGCTGGCCGATCGAATCGTAACCGGAGTCGGCCCAGACCTCGGCGTCGCTCAAGTGGTCGGGACCGCCGTAGTAGTCGAGGAGCCAGTCGTCGAACGCTTCCTCGAGGGGGATGTTGTAGCCGTTGACGGGTGGGTAGTACTCGTCGTCGGCGACGGAAACCCGCTTGTGATCACTCCCGCTGCGCCGCCAGAGGTGTTTTTCGCGGCCGCCGTGGAAGGCCGGCTCGTTGGTCATCAGGTAACCGGCGATGTTGCAGTCGGTGACCCGGCGCGTATCGTCGCGCACCATGCCCACCTGGAAGTAGGGCTCGCCGGAGGCGTCGGGGTAGTTGCGCCGCTCGGCTGCGGTGACGGTCTCGAGCTCCTCGACGGTGTACTCGATGAAGTGGCGGACCGTCGGGGTGCGCTGGCGCCCGGCGGTGGGTTCTTGTGGGTCAGGGGTATCCGGAGACCAGCCGACGTAATCATCGACGATGGGCACGACCTTGGTGCCGCCCAAGTGGATGTTGTTCTCGTCGAGATCGTCCAAGCGAAAGTTCGTTCCCGGATAGTCGGCGGAGACCCAGCGCGCGCGCAGCTTGTCCTTGGTTAGGAAGTACTCGTCGCCGGAGCGGTAGAAGTCGTCGTTGCGCCGGCTGTCGGCGTAGATGATGGCCCGCATGTCGGCGCGGTAGCGCTCCCAGTACTCCTTGGTGTAGGGGTAGAGGGGAGAATAGAAGCGGTTGTTGAGTGAAAAACCGTAGTAGGGTCTGCCGTTCTCCTTGTAGCCGCGGGCGTCGCCGCTGACGTACCAGATCAGCCTGGGATGCCAGACCGGATACTTGCCCGGGTTGGTCAGATCGCGATTGAGGTCGTCGACGGCGTCGTTGCCGAAGGAGACCCAGCGGGCCGGTTCCTGGATGTCGGGTTGGATCCAGAACTCCTGGGTGGGCAGGTTGGCGGCGCTGACCGGTTCCGGGTAGTTGTAGTCGTCCACGCCGGAGTAGAAGCGCAGCATCCGGGCCATGTCGTAACGCGCGCCGATCTCGATCTCATATTCTTCAAAGCGCGAGGTGTCGGCGGTGATATCGTAGTAGTTGTTATAGCCGTCCCAGTCGTCCTCGTCGTAAACCCAGTGCCAGGGCCAGTAGGAGGGCTGCACCCAGCCCCACATCACATGCTGGTTTATGCAGCCCGGCTGGAGGTCGTTGAGCAGTGTCTCGTAGCGTCGGTAGCCTTCGCTGAAGGCGTGAACGCCTCCGGAGATGGTGTAGAAGATGTTGGGCTGGTAGCTGGTGTTATACCCCCGAGTCTCCCAGCTAAGCGACGCCTCGTCGAGAACGACCTCGGTCGAGCCGAGTTGCTCGATGCGCAAGTAGAACTCGCAGCGGTGGCCGGCGGCGGTGTTGAGATACGCCGGCGGGATGGGCAGGGTCAGCGATCCTTCGTCACCGGCTCCACCGGTGTAGAGCTCCCGCCATTGACCGCCGCGCGGTCGGCTGGAGATGCTGATGCGAACCATACCGGAATAGTCGAGCTCCAGGCTGGCGGCCTGGGCCGACCACGGCGAGTAGTAGGCGCAACTGATGTTGTCCAGCTCGAAGGCGTCGCCACCCGGATCACCCTGGCCGCGGTTGGGTTCGAAGCCGAAAACGACGTAGCCTCCGCCCAGGGTGGCCCTCCCGGGCGCATAACCGTATCCCGACGACTGATCATAGGTTCTCAGCTCATGCACTTGGGGATCGGACAGCAGGTCGACCTCGCGGAAGCCGCCGTAGTCCACGTCACGGATATCCGCGTTCGCCGCGGCTGTCAAGAGCGCCGCGATCACCAACAGAACGGGCGGAATTGTTTTCAAGGTCGCTCCCCGGTTTGGCTTTGTGGCGTTATAGTCAAGCTTAGCGAGTATGGAGCAGCGGGCCGACCTTTGTCAACGGAGCCCCCGAGTGGCCGAAGGGCTTAAGGCGACGCGCGTCTGCCGGCTCATTACGATCTCGAGCGCCCCGTCTCATCCGGGGGTAGCTTGGTAAAACACCCTGGGCATCATGGCGGGTGGACGGACCAAAGTGGGCTGATAGCTGGGTATTCCAGGGCTGGATCGTGTTCCAGCAGCCATTCTTCTACTAGTTGTATCGTGACAGATGAATCTGGCGCAACATATGTCTTATCAGCAGGTTATTGTCACGATCCCCTCCGGGCTCTGTAGACGATCCCAGGCCGTTTACACAACTGTGCGCAAACGTGAAGGTCCGCAACGATTTCACATCACCCTGCATCGGTTCATGTCTCCCAACACCGTACCGTTGCCGCCTCCCGATCCGTTACCCTGAGCGGTTATCTAACCCTCTTGCATGTTATCATCAACACCTAGGTGGTTCTTGACAGCCGATATAGGTTGTGATACCCTTCGATAGGTAAAATCTATAATAGCAAACAAGTCCGCTAACCCTCACTCGAGCCGGCTGCGGCGGGATGGCACAGCTCGCAGTCATCTCCGGATGTCGCGCCTTGCGCCGCATTGGGTCGGTCGACTTTCTCCAACCATGGTTCGAACTCCAGGTTCAACCGTATGGTAGAATACCTAGGTTCAACCCTTGGTTATCCCCCCTGGGATCCATCAGGCTCGCGGAGAAACCGAGCAAGCCTTCAAGCCGACGTTCCCGTGTCAATGATTCAAGTATCCCTTAATCAGCCAATCCGCTTCACGCCCGATCACTCTATCTCAAGCCTATACGTAAACGGCCCGGACTTCCTCACGGATTCATTCGACTAGATCAACCACAGTGCGGCCCGTCCACCCCCCAGGACGACGCCGGCGGCCTCCAGTTTCCAAGCCGATACCAAGGAGGGGTTAGCGTGCGTAAACCACTTTTTGCTCTGCTGATCGTCACGCTGAGCGCCATCATTCTGATGACGGCCTGCGATCCAGAAGACGTAATGAGCGACTTCCCGACCGCTCAGTACATGGATCAGGCCTTCTCGATCTTCGTCACCGACGATTCCTTCGACAACTTCTGCGGCAGCCATCTGGTGCTGGACTTCAATGGTGACGGCGGCTATGACAACGGCGTTGTGCCGACCTACCTGACCGAGTTCCCCACCGTCGATGGCTACCTCGAGGTCGATGAGCCCTGGCACCCCGATCAGGGCATCTGCACCTGGTACACCGTCGACTTGGAGCACAAGCCCTACGCCTCGGGCTACGACGATCCCGATGACGCTTTCAGCTCCGAGGTTGTCGATGAAGTCGACGTCTGCGCCGCCTACACCGTCTCCGGCGGTGTCGGCATCCTCTACATGGCCTTCCAGTGGACCGACCCCTCGGGCACCGACGACCACTATCACAAGCGCTGGCGCTTCTACGGCGATGTGAGAACCACCCTAGACATATGGGAGGGTGAGCTGCGGCAGGTGGAAAACGGTCTCGACCCCAGGTACGACGACTTCCCCGAATACTACAATGATCCGGATTGCCCCGTCCCCGACGGTTACAATCACGGCTTCAGCTCTGATACCCTGGGCCTTGTCTGGGACATCTGGGGCGTGGAAGACCCCGAGGCCGACAACCCCAGGCCGACCCCCTCGGTCGAGGGCTTCTTCGACGGCGGCTGGGACATCTGCTGGTACCAGGACGGCAACAACTGGCTCTGCAAGCTGACCCCGGACATGGCCACCTACGAGAACACCGCCAAGCTGGACATCTGGTGGTGGAGCGCCGCCAAGTCCAACTGGCAGCCCCGCGAGATCCAGGACTGGGCCTACATGGAGGACATGTACCAGACCTCCGATGACCTGATCAACGACCACGGACCGATCCCGGATGAAGGCTTCCCGCCCTTCCGTTACAACTGGATGCAGGTCAAGTTCGGTCCTCGCTTCACCGAGCAACCTCTGTTCAAGCATCAGGATCAACCGGAGTACATCTATTACCCCGAGTCTCCGGAGTGGATCTATACTGATTACATTAGCTGGGGTGATCAAGGACGTGATCAGTTCGGTCCCGCCAAGGAGTGGCACACGGGTGACGAGATCCCCGGCTACGGCGCTCTCTCCAGCACCCTGGGTTCTGCCGGCGACGTGATCGCCCGCGGCACCTTCGACGAGGACACCGGTGTCTGGACCCTCGAGGTCGAGCGCTACTTCTACACCGACTGGAGCGACGACGCCGACCTGAACCAGTACTACCACGGTAACTAGGCCTTTCCTCCCGGAGAGGTTAAGTGAACAGGGCGCCACCGCGGCGCCCTGTCTTTTTCTAGTTGCCCAGCGGCGGAGCAGTTCCGCATCTCCACTCTCCGGCAACGATACATCGACAGGCGCAGTAACCGCTTCAAGCCGCCCGGCCCGGGTCGGGCGGCTCGAAACGTGGATAAGATAGAGAAACAATTTGAAATGGTATAAACTTAAATACGCTACTTAACCACTCCAACTCCGCCAGGTGAGGCCTCACAATGAACACATCTTTCGACCTGACGAGGATCCCCCTGTTCTCCGCCCTCGATGAACGCGAGCTGGAGCGGATCTATCACCTGCTCAAGCGCAAGCGCTACACCAAGGGCGATATCATCATCACCGAGGGCGAACGCGGCGATGAGTTCTTCCTCATCGAGCACGGCCAGGTCAAGGTGACCCGGCGCAGCCTGGACGGGCGCGAAAAGATCCTCGACATCCTCTCCGACGGCAGCTTCTTCGGCGAGCTGGCGGTGCTGGACAAGATGCCCCGCAGCGCCTCGGTGGAGGCCATGGGCGAGGTCAGCATCCTCACCCTGCACAAGGACGACTTCCTGCCCATCCTCGAGCAACTGCCCAGCCTGGCCATCAAGATCATCAAGGTGCTCTCCCAGCGCCTGCGTGACGCCGATTCGCAGATCGAGGACCTGACCTTCAAGACCAGCCGCGAGAAGATCGAGTCCCTGTTCATCCGCCTGCGCGATTACTACGGCGCCTCCCACGAGCTGGGCACCCGCCTGACCATCCAGCTCACCCACCAGGAGCTGGCCGACATGGCCGGCTGCAGTCGCGAGACGGTCTGCCGCTTCGTCAACGAACTGAAGAACAAGAACCTGCTCACCATCGACAAGAAGCGCCACTACATCTTCCACTCCAACGCCGTGACGGCGGGCAAGGGCGAAAGCTGAACGAGGCTAATCACAAGCGGGTAGAGGCCGTCCCGTATTTAACCCATTGTCGGTAACGGTGGTTTGATACAATAGCGACGCACCCGTGGTGCGTCGTTTCCATATGCCCGGCTGGGCGACGGGGACAATTAACTCCAAGGCGGTAGGTGTTGGGGTTTGAGTGTGAGGGGGATCGGGATGGAGTATGAGCTGGGGGTGCTGTCTGATGTGGACTATCCGGCGCTCATCGCGCTGTGGCGACGCGCCGGTCTGGAGCACAAGCCCCGGGGACGCGACAGCGCCGCCGAGTACCGCCGGCAGGTCGCCCTGCCCATGGTGCGCTTCATCGGAGCCTGGACACCGGTGGAAGAGCGCTACGGTGTCGGTGTGCTGGCCGGCTCGATCCTGGCCACCCACGACGGCCGCAAGGGCTGGCTGAACCGCCTGGCCGTGGATCCCCGACATCGGCGCAGGGGGCTCGCCGGGCGTTTGATCAGCGCCGCCGAAGCCTGGCTGCGGGACCAGGGCCTGGAGATCCACGCCTGTCTGATCGAGGGCTGGAACACGACCTCGCTCAGGGTTTTACAGCACTACGGCTATCTCGATTTCGAGGGTGTCCACTACCTGACCAAGCGGCGCGACGACGATGTCTAGTCCCGACGGGCCAGCAGGTAGAAGACGGGCAGGTACTCGAAGTATCCTCCGGCTTTGAGCGCGGAGCGCACTCGGCGTCGCCACTGGGGGCCGGAGCGGGGGTGGAAGAGGGTGCGGAAGACGAAGATCCGCTCCAGCTTCTCGGCGGCGTCCGCGTCATCGGGCGGGTAATGGCGTGGTCGGGCCGCCGAACCGACCTCCAGAATCCGCAGGCCGTTGTCGCCGACCAGACCAGTCAGTCGGCGACCACAGAGCGGATCGCCGCCGACGCGCTCGATCCCCCGCATCAACCGGCTGCTCATGGAGCGGTCGACCCCGGGATCGGGCTCGTGAATCATCCCGCCGTAGTCCGGCTCGGCGCAGCAGAGCAGGTGGCCGCCCGGCTTCAACACCCGCCGGACTTCGCGCAGCGCCTTGTCGGGCGCCAGCCACATCAGGGTGAAGTGGAACATCACGGCGTCGACGGAAGCCTCGGCCAGGGGCAGCCGACAGGCATCGCCGACGACGGCTCCGAGCTCGTCGGGGGCCCGGCTGAGAATGACCGGATCGATCTCGACACCGATCACCCTGAGTCCGGGATGCAGAGCGGCGTAGGGAGCGGCGGCGTGACCTGCGCCACAGCCCACATCCACCAGAATCCCCCGGCTCAAACCGCAGCGACGGAAGAGGTAGCGACAGGTCCGCCGGGTCTGCTCGGCGCGCCAAGCCAGATAGGCCAGCCAGTCTTCAGGAGGCGTCGCCTGGGTCATCAGCGTATCCTTTACAGCCGTCCCGGATCCGCTTATAATTCAGTGCGAATCCTAGGTTGAAGCTTCACCTTTCGAGGACCCCGCCGGGGCCTTTTTTCACCGGAGGTCGACACCCGATGTTGATCGTTGTAGCCGTAGGCGGCAACTCCCTGATTCGCTCCGACGAGCGCGGCACCATGGAGGAGCAGCTCGCCAACGTCGAAACCACCGCCCGCGCCGTCGGTGAGCTCGTCGCCGCCGGTCACCGGGTCCTCGTCACCCACGGCAACGGTCCCCAGGTGGGCAACCTGCTGTTGATGAGCGAGAGGACCACCGAGCTGCCCGGCCTGCCCCTGGATTACTGGGGCGCCAACACCCAGGGCGGCATCGGCTATCAGCTCCAGTCCGCCCTCCACCGGGAGCTGCGCCACCGGGGCGTCGAGCGCCAGGTCCTCGCCGTCGTCACCCGGGTCGAGGTCGACGCCGACGATCCAGCCTTCGATGAGCCCAGCAAGCCCGTGGGGCCTTTCTATTCCGCCGAGCAGGCCCGACGCTACGCCGCTGAGTCCGGCTGGGTCGTCCGCGAGGACGCTGGTCGCGGCTGGCGTCGGGTGGTGGCCAGTCCCAAGCCCGTCGCCGTCGTTGAGCTCGCGGCGATCGAGAGGCTCCTGGCGGCCGGTGTGGTGACCATCGCCGTGGGCGGCGGCGGCATCCCCGTCGTCCGGGATGACGGCGGCCACCACGGTGTCGAGGCCGTCATCGACAAGGACCGGGCCAGCTCGTTGACTGCGCGCTTGCTGGGCGCCGACCTGCTGGCTGTCTCAACCGACGTCGAGCGGGTTCAACTCGATTATGGAACCCCTCAAGCCAAACCCATCGACCGCATCAGTGCCACCGAGATGAGGCGCCACTTCGAAACCGGTCAGTTCCCCAAGGGCAGTATGGGACCAAAGGTCCAGGCGGCGCTGGACTACCTCGACGCCGGGGGTAAGCGCGTCGTCATCACCGATCCGGCCAACCTGGCCGCCGCCGTTCTCGAGGATGCAGCGGGAACACGGATCGCGCCCTGAGAGCTCTCCAGCCTATCGAGTCGAGAACCTCCGCCGGGAGGTTCTCTGTCATTGTTCCACCCGGCCGCCGTCGATGCGTAGCACCGTACCGTCCACGCTCAGGTCGCCCACGTCCTGGGGCAGGGCGGTCAGCAGGAGCTGATCGACACGGCTGCGCAGGGCCGGCAGCACCCTGGCCGTGGTCTCCGCGTCCAGCTCGCTGGCCACGTCGTCTAGCAGGAAGATCGGCCGGGTGCCGGTGCGCTGATGGAGGAAGTCGGCCTCGGCCAGGCGCAGGGCCACCATGGCCAAACGCTGCTGGCCTCGGCTGGCGTAGCGGCGCAGGTCGTTTCCGTCCAGACGCAGGGCCAGGTCGTCGCGGTGGGGTCCGGCGGTTGTGCAGCCGCGGCGTCGGTCGCGCTCGAAGCGGCGGCGCAGCAACTCGATGAAAGCCTCCTCCAGATCGGCGGCGCCCAGGCGGGTCTCCTCGAGGGGGCCTTCGTAGTCCAGGCGCAGGTCGTGGCGGCTGGCGGTGATCTCCGCGAAAATAAGCGGGGCCGGGGCGGCCAGCTCGTCGACGGCGGCGCGGCGCAGCTCGATGATCCGGGCGGCGGCTCGGGACAGGGGGCGATCCCAGGCGGTCACGGCGGCGCGGTCCAGCGGATCGGCGCGCAGGGCGGCGTTGCGTTGACGCAGACAGTCGCGTAGCTCGCCCATGGCCCGGGTGTAGCTCTGGGAGATCTGGCCGAGGACCAGGTCGAGAAAGCGCCTCCGACGACCGGCCGCGCCGCGCACCGTGTCCAGGTCTTCCACGGTGAAGCAGCAGGTCAACAGACGCCCCAGGATGGCCGAGAGGCGCGGGCAGCGCTCGCCGTCCACGGCGGCCGTCTTGCCCCCACTCCGGTAGGCCAGGGCCAGCCGGGTCTCCTCGTCGTCGCGCAGCGCCACGGCCCGCAGGCCGAATCCCTGGGCGCCCCAGCGGACCAGGTCGCGGTCCTCGGCGAAGCGGAAGCTGCGCGCCGTGGCCAGGTAGTAGACGGCCTCGAGCAGGCTGGTCTTACCGGCGGCGTTGGCGCCGGCCAGGCAGACCTCGCCCGGGGGCAGCTCCAGGCGTAGGCGCTCGTAGATGCGGAAGTGGTCGAGCTCCAGGCTTTTCAAACGCATGGACGGAGTATAGCACCCCCACCGCCGTCGCGGCAACACGGAGGCTTTACAACCACCACGGCGTTTACCATAATCAAGGCTTTGCTGAAGCTACGCCATTGGATGAATCCACCGGGTAGATATATCTTGGTTCAACACGCTTTTAGTAAACTAGCATTATGCGCCACAACTTGCTTACACGGGAGAATCGACTGATAGCGATATCATCTGCGAGGTTTTCAAGCCTTGTCGAACCTGAAGACATTTGGAAGATAATAGTATGCAAATTTGCATAAGAGACTTTTACAAAGGATCATCACAGGATACTGGAACAGCATTTATAATCATGTAGAGCCGCATCATGTAGGCAGCCTCGATCGATGCTCGGCGGAAGTCGACAATCGTGAGACCGGCTGGCTGATACGGATCCCAAACCAGATAATAGTATGTTGCCAGGTGATCAATAACTATCAGAACTATAATCTTGGGATTATCACCAGAAACTGAACCAAGTATTAGCAATTGATGAAAGACGCCCTGAGACGAGGGGTTGGTAACCACCCGCAGCGTGTGGTCAACCAGCGAAGTCGGACAACGGCCTAAGCTGCCAAAGCGAGCAATAGAGGGTCATCAGCAGGTCACTTACTCACAGCCTGGATGATACCTGAATGGAACCAACAGCCTCGGGCTTCCGGTAGTACTCAACGCAAGGCCGGATCTCGTGCCATCAAGCAGAGGGATGACAATGGCGGTGAGTGTGAACTATAAAGCAACCAATGACAGTCTATTAGCTGGATGAGTCGGTTCATGTGCGAGTGATGATCCCATAACTTTGGGTGGGACCTACAGCCTGCGGCTTCACACGACACAAAACTAAGAGCAAACAGAACAAGCAGAACAAGTCGAAAATTGATTGCCGTAAACCGTTTGCATGATAATGGCGGCTGTGTATGCTATAAAGCATTGAATGGAAAGCTTTTAGCTGGAACTGCCGGTCCAACAACGAGTGATAATCCCCATAACGAAAAGGATCTCATACCCTGACCGGGCCTCATCTATAGCGAACATAGATATCTGCACACCTTGCCTTGACAGCAGATCGCCACTGACTACTAAATATCGTAATGTCGTATTAACAGGTAACAAGGGTATGCTAAAAGACTGCTTTACAATAACCAAGCATTTTCGGGAAAGGGATAACGGTCCGTCAAGCCACTCCCAATCAGCCTGATTTGGTCCGAACACTATCAATAGTATTCGACAAAAAAATTATCACCTAATTATGAACAAGCCTGAAGTATGCTCCCGAGGTAGTTTAGCGCGCTTTTGTCGTCGCGATGATTTAATCTGAGCGGCCTTTCTCTGATACAGAGCCTGTCGTTGCGTTTGAAGCCGCCGTTGTAGGCTTTTAGCATAGCCTCGGGAGCTCTCTGAGCCGTTGATAGGCACCTTGCCATTGACCAGGGTCTTGTCATGGTTGATGCGCTTGTGGTGAAAACCGTAGAGTGAGAGCCTGTTATAGTCCTTGTATCCATCGGAGTATACAATCAAGTCCAGCTCGACGTTCTCCAAAATGGCCCCCAGCAGGTGCTTCTCGCTACAGTTGGGCGGCAGGATGACGCGGACCTCGCCGCCTCGCTTGAGCAGCCCAAAGACGGGAATCTTGCCGCCGGGAGGCCGAGCCGCAACAGACGCGCTATCTCACTGCGTTTTTCCAGCGGCGGCCCGTTGCGACGCCCCCGGGAACGATGGTTGAACAACTTGCCGCAACGCTTGCGCTTATGCCGCCCGTCGGCGCAGCGGTAGTTGCATCCGGGACACTTGACGTGCCGGTCCCTCGTCCTGCTCCTCCCTGCCACATTGACCCCTTTGCTTGTGGCGGGATAACAGACTTGCTCACACCGATATAAGCACCCAACTGCTATATCTGATGTTCATCTTATATGATGATCCCAAAAAAATGGACCATAATCTGTAGCGACTGAGAGCTGCTACGAGAGAGGAGCACTTGTTTTTTACTTTGCTGACGGAATCAACTTGATACTGCGCCCAGCTTAAACTAGAGCAAAACAAAGCGAGAACCTGCTGATAGCTTAGCATCCGACTTGTACTGACAACGGACTGACTGGCGGGACCGACAGCTTCTCTGTTTTCACGGCACTGAATGAGGCAAAGGTTTCTTGTCAATGATCGGCTACCTGAAAACGACGGATAGTTGAGCCATAAAACTCTATATGACAAGCTATTATCCTTATTCATAGGTTCAACAACATATGGTAATCTTAGTTACCATCAACTTGGCAGCCTATCGAGCAGCAGAGAAGTCGATACTCTAAGGCTGGTTTATTCTGAATACAATGTTCAATCCCGCTCTCATATCTGCATCTCTTAATGTTGGATTAAGCAACGTTCCGGAAAGTGATCCCTCACACTAAGAAGGTTTCTTCCGCCCCGTGGCGGCCCTGCGGTCGTATCCAAAGGCAGGCACGATGTCATCGCGCTATTTCGACCATCCGCCCCAGCGCTGGGGCGCCGAACCCCCCTTCCCCCTCATCGATGTCGTTGAGCTCGAGGACGGCTACCTGGTCCTGGTCGAGCTGGCCGGGGTCGATCCGGCCGCCGTGCGGGTCACCGTCGACCAGCGCCGCCTGGTCATCGCCGGTACGCGGGAGCCCGAGCTGCCCGCCGGTTCACGCAAGCTGCTGCGGATGGAGCTGACCTACGGACCCTTCCGGCGCAGCCTGCAGCTCCCCCTGGATATCGACGCCACCGGTATCAGCGCCCGCTGGCAAAACGGCATGCTCCACGTCCACGTGCCCCGGCAGGCCTACCGAGGCTCCGTCGAGGTGGAGACCGACGAGGATCGAGGATCGTCGGACCGGTAACCGGCCAACCGAGGATTGAGCGGCCTTCGCCGTCCGAAAAACCCAACGAGTCCCTCAGAGCGAGTCTGGAGTGTCGATGACCCCGGAGAATAACGACGACAACGGCATTACTGAAAACAACCGACCCCGGCCGGACCTGCCGCCGCTGGAGGAGGGCTCGCAGCGCGTCTTACCCCTGCTGCCTCTGCGCGGTATGGTCAGCTATCCCCAGATGCTGTTGCCCCTCAACGTCGAGGGTGAGCGCGACACGACCCTGGTCGACAGGGTGATGTTCGGCGACCGCCTGTTGGCGTTGTTCACCCGCCGTCCCGCCGAGAATGAGACCGAGGGGGACGACGCCGACGAGGCGCCCCTGACCGCCGGAGACCTCCACCCGATCGGCACCCTGGGCGTTGTGCTCAAGATGCTGCGCATGCCCGACGGCTCGATGCGGCTGATGATCCAGGGCCTGCAGCGGGTGCGCCTGGAGGAGTTCCTCGCCGATGGCGAGTATCCCCGGGTGCGGGTGAGCCCGCTGGAGGAGAGCGAGCCTGACACGGTGCGCGTCAAGGCGCTGCGCGGCAGTCTGACCGACATCTTCAGCCGGGTCGTCGAGCTCTCCAACCGCGACGAGGACCTGCTGGTCGCGGCGCTGAACATCGAGGAGAACTCCCGCCTGGCCGACTTCATCGCCGCCAACCTCAACCTGGAGCTGGAGGACCGTCTGCGGGTGCTGGCCACCGCCGACGTCCAGCAGCGCCTGGAACTGGTGACCAAGCTGGCCGGCCGCGAGCTCGAGGTGCTCAAGATCGGCCAGTCGATCCAGAACGAGATCTCCGAGGGGATGAACCGCGCCCAGCGCGAGTACTACCTGCGCCAGCAGCTCGAGGCCATCCGCCGGGAGTTGGGTGAGAGCGAGCAACCCTCGGTGGAGCTCGACGAGCTGGCCGAACGGATGAAAGAGAAAAAATGGCCCGAGTCGACGGCGGAAAAGGCCCAAAGGGAGCTCAAGCGGTTGCGCCAGATGAACCCGGGTTCGGCGGAGTACGTCGTGGCCCACACCTATCTCAATTGGCTGCTGGACCTGCCCTGGGGTCATTGCTCCACGGACCGCCTGGAGATCGAGAGCGCCCGGCGCATCCTCGAGGAGGATCACTACGGTCTGGCCGAGATCAAGGACCGCATCCTCGAGTTCCTGGCGGTGCGCAAGCTGGCCCCGCAGAGCCGGGGACCGATCCTCTGTTTCGTCGGACCGCCGGGGACGGGCAAGACTTCCATCGGGCGCAGCATCGCCCGGGCTCTGGGCCGGGAGTTCACCCGGGCGTCGCTGGGCGGCGTCCACGACGAGGCCGAGATTCGCGGCCACCGGCGAACCTATGTCGGCGCCCTGCCCGGGCGTATCCTCCAGGGACTCAAGACCGCTGGAACCTCGAACCCCGTCTTCATGCTCGACGAGGTCGACAAGCTGGCCAGCGACTTCCGCGGCGACCCCAGCTCGGCGCTGCTCGAGGTGCTGGACCCCGAGCAGAACGACACCTTCCGCGACAACTACGTCGAGGAGCCCTACGACCTGTCCCGGGTCTTTTTCATCACCACGGCCAACACCACGGCCACGGTGCCCCGGCCCCTGCTGGACCGCATGGAGGTCATCGAGTTCGACGGCTACACCCGCGAGGAGAAGGCCCAGATCGCCAAGCGCTACCTCTTTCCCCGACGCCGCGAGGCCAACGGACTGACCAAGAAGCAGCTCTTCCTGCCGATCCGCACCCTGCGCGCCGTCACCGACGGCTACACCCGCGAAGCCGGGGTGCGCAATCTCGAGCGGGCCATCGGCACCGTCTGTCGCAAGGTGGCCCGCAAGGTGGCCGCCGGCGAGGTCGAGGAGCGCGTCGTCGTCGAGCCCGCCGAGCTCGACGAATACCTGGGCGCGCCCCGCGTCAAGCTGCGGCGGCGGCGGCGACGCGATTGCGTGGGACTGGCCACGGGGCTGGTCTGGACCCCCGTCGGCGGCGAGATCGTCTTCGTCGAGGTGGCCGCCATGCCCGGTAAGGGCGGGCTGATCCTCACCGGCCAGCTCGGTGAGGTGATGAAGGAGAGCGGACGAATCGCCCTGTCCTACGTCCGCGCCCACGCCAAAGCCCTGGGCGTCGACCCCGCGGCGCTGACCGACGTCGACGTGCACATCCACGTCCCCGCTGGCGCCGTACCCAAGGAAGGCCCCTCGGCCGGGGTGACGCTGACCACGGCCCTGGTGAGCCTGTTCACCGATCGACCGGTGCGCAACGAGGTCGGCATGACCGGCGAGCTCTCCCTGCGTGGCGAGGTGCTGCCCGTGGGCGGGCTTAAGTCCAAGCTGCTGGCGGCCCGTCGCGCCGGGCTGCGCGAGGTGATCCTGCCGGCCCGCAACCGCCCCGAGGTCGAAGAGGCCTTCTCCGACGGGGAGGACTCCCAGCTCGATATCGAGTTGCACTACGTCGAGCGGGTCACCGAGGCCCTGGAGATCGCTCTGGAGGGCGATGAGAAATCATCGACCGACAGCTGATCGAAGTCATCGTCCATAGAGCCAGCCCCGGCGTATCCACCGACTGGATCACTCGACGCCGTGGAGCGTCGCACTCGCATCAAACCAGGCGGGCATCATCACGGGAAACCGGCACGCCAGGCGTGACCACGGAGAGCCGCATTGAAGAGACGGCCTTGAGAGATGCTGGACGCAGGGCGTCAACTCTTTCCGGCATATGTTGACATAGGTCCCAATACAAGCAAAGGACCGTCGTCAGCATAAAACCGAGCGCAGCTTCCACGACCCTGAGATGGGAGCGACAGCCTCCGGCTTTCAGCAAGACCAAAGTCGAGTTCAGGCTCACGCCATAGAGCGGCGATGATACAATGGCAATATGTATGAGCTATCCAGCGTTGGATGACATTCCATTCGCTGGATGAGCCGAACCACAACAGGTGACAGTCCCATCCACTATCGCTCCGAGACCCGCCTACTCCGTCCCCGGAGGTTGGGATGACTATCCGCCGCGTCCTGAGCCTCGTACTCGCCGTTTCCCTGGCGCTGCTGACCGCCTGCAGCTACAATTACTACCATTTCGAGGACTTCCAGGCTTCGCCCAAACACACCTACCCGGTGGTCGAGCGCGGCCTGCTGGTCGAGCCTCTGGCCCTGGAGAGTCTGGGCGGTCGGGAGGGCGACGCCGAGGAGCTGCGTGAGGTGGCCGAATACGTCGGTCGGGGCGTGGCCGCCTATCTGGTGAAAACGGGGCTGTTCAGCGTCGCCTACGCCGCCGTCGACGCCCCGGAGGACTTCAACCCCGAGTTCCGTCTGGGCGGATCCATCGACTCGCTGTTGCTCGAGGGGCGCATCGACGGGGTCTGGGTGGTGCTGGCCGTGGCCGGGATGGCCGCCGCCGCCGTCGGCGAGATCGCCTGCCTCTGGGAGATCGGCTCCCAGGTTCTGGCCGGAGGCTGCAACTCCCTGTTCTCCACGATTCCGGCCTGGGCCTGGTGGAGCTTCGGCGGCGGCGCTGCCGGGCTGACCGGCGGCATCCTCGGCGGCATCGCCACCAGCCGCACCCGCTGCGAGGCCTCGCTGACGCTAAGCCTGTCCCGCGGCGGCGAGGCGCTGCACCGCGGCGCCTATTCCGGGAGCTACGAAGAGGGCGGCGAGCTCAGCCCAAGCTTCGTCACCCAGCAGACGCTCAACCTGCTCCTCGACGACTTCACCGCCGAGACCGCCAACGAGCTGCGCGAGCTGGACGCGGATAAGCAGGACTAAACTACACCATGTCTCAATCACCGCGCCGACGGGGGCCGGACTTGCCAAGACGCGCCGGTTGGCCTATATTCAACCGCGCAATCCCCCGCAAGCCCATCCGGTTTGTCGACATTACCCCAAAGGGGCCATACCGCCATGGCAGAGACACAGACCCGCGATCTGTCCAAGATCCGCCGCGTCCTCGACAAGATCTTCGACATGAAGGAGCCCCCCGTGGCCCGCACAAGGCTGCTCTCGACGGGGATGGAGATCTACAACCGCCTGCACAACGAGGGGCGCGACCTCTCCTCGGACAAGGGCTGCATCGGCTGCGGCAACTGCGTGGACTCCTGCCCCGTGCTGCGCCGAGAGCCCGAGCGCCTCGAGCGCACCGCCCAGCGCACCTCGATGGCCCTGGAGTCCATCGTCGGCGAGGACTGCGAGCAGTGCTACTCCTGCGCCCTGGCATGCCCCCAGACCGACCTGGACATCAAGCAGTACATCGTCGACAAGCGAGTCACCGAGACCCTGCCCAGGAGTAAGACCCTCAACCAGCTCGACCGCTACTTCGCCGCCTTGGTGGGCTTGATCTTCGGCCTGCTGCTGGGGATACTCATCGCCTGGTAAAGGAGAGAACAATGTTCTTTAAACGCGAACTTGAACTAGTTTGGGAGCAACTACGCGCCAAAAAAGTTCAATTACCAAACTATCTTGAGAGCATATACATAAATGGAATAAGGGGTATTAAAGAATTGCGAATCGGTTTTCCATTTCCAGTATCTGTACTAGCAGGACCAAATGGGTGCGGAAAAAGTACAATTTTATTTGCGCTTGCGTGTGCATATGACGTAGCAGGAGCAGGACCTAAAGATTTTAAACCATCAAAAATGTTTCCTGATTTTCGATGCAATGATAATAAAATACCTTCAGACAGGAGAGAGGATATCGAAATTGTGTATACGTATATAGATGACAACAAACATGTGCCAATGGTGTGGCGGCGTGGTAAAGGAAAACGTAGCGGATGGAACAAAAGCTTTCAAGGTAGAAGAAGGCAGAAGCAACCAAGTCGTGATGTATATATACGTACATTAACAGATTTGCGCAATCCTGCTGAAGCCAAGGGTTTTGCACAGCTTTATCGTAAAGAACTTAGTACTGAAGATATTGATGTATCCTTAATTGAAATAGCGCAAAACTTGTTACCGCACAGATACTCTAAAATAAAAAATATTAAGCATAGCGATAAAGAGCTATTGTTTGCTATGCTTAAAGATAAAAGCAGTAGTGAATATTCAGAGTTTCATATGTCTGCAGGAGAAAGAGCAATTCTTCGCTTATCTATAGAAATATCAAAACTTCGTAATGCGTTGATATTAATCGATGAAATCGAAGCAAGTCTTCATCCCCACGTGCAAAAAAACCTAATGCTTGAATTACAAAGGCTTGCTTTACGCAATAGTCATCAAATTATTGTGGCTACTCATAGCATTTCTATACTTAATACTGTACCAAGTGATGCAAGAATATTTTTAGAACGAACAGGCGAAACAGTAATTGTCCATACGCCTTATCGTGATATAGTTCAAAAAAGTCTATATGGTGATACCGTCGATAAGTTATCGTTATATTGTGAAGATAAAGGTGCTGAAAATATCCTGACCGGATTTTTATCTAGTATAATATCTGATTCTAATTTGGAATATAGCGACCTGGAAATTGGCCACGATACCGGTAAGGATGAATTTAAGCACCATATTAGAACCATATCAAGAGTAGGTCTATTGGATAATTATATATTCGTATTAGATGGAGATGCTAGAGAACAGCAAAAAGAATTTTCACTTCTCGAGTCTAAATTAGGAAGAAAGATTAACATACTTTATCTTCCAGATAATAATAGCCCCGAAGAATGGATATGGAATATATTAAATACAAATCCCGAGCTGTATTGCAGCTCAATTGGAATTAATAGCGTTGATCTCCAAAACTACATAAAAGAAATCGATAGATTATATGCAACATCAACTTCTAAAGCTGCAGATATAGCAAAGGTTAAAATCAAAAATCTTGCTTCAAAACTAATGAGAACTGAAGATGAGTTAATGAAGAGCATTGCCAAGCAAGCGATTGATGTGAAATCAGGAGAGGCAAAAATATTCATTAATAAATTGAGAGAGATGATAACAGACTGGCGTAGCAGGACTCTTGTATAAACATCACCGTTTTGTGACCTGGAACACAACAACTTGGACGAAGGCGGATTAAACTGATTAAGTCGAGCTCCCTTTTTGACTCGATTCAATCAGTGGAGCTACCGACGCAATCCGCCCCATGGTTCCCCCACAACCGGGGGAGACCGGGGAGACACGCGATGGGTGAAGAAGGCAAGGCGCGCCTGATCGACATCTACATCATGGGCAAGAAGTACCGGGTGCCCGAGACGCTGACGATCCTCAAGGCCATCGAGTACGCCGGCTACCAGTTCGTCCGCGGCTGCGGCTGTCGCGGGGGCATCTGCGGGGCCTGCGCCACGGTCTACCGCACGGCGGGGGACTACCGCCTCAAGAGCGGCCTGGCCTGTCAGACCGTGGTCGAGCCCGAGATGTACCTGACCCAGATTCCCTTCTATCCGGCCAATAAATCGGCCTACGATATCGAGGAGCTGGAGCCCGACGCAGCCAGCCTGATCGAACACTACCCGGAGTTGTTGCGCTGCATGGGCTGCAACGCCTGCTCCAAGGTCTGTCCTCAGGACCTGGAGACGATGGAGTACATGTCGGCGGCGATGAAGGGTGAACTTGAACGGGTGGCCGAGCTGTCCTTCGAATGCCTGATGTGCGGTCTGTGCGCCAGCCGCTGTCCCGGAGAGAACGTCCAGTACAACATCGGCATCCTGGCCCGGCGTCTCTACGCCCGGCATCTGCGCCCCGAGGCCCCGGACCTCGGCGAGCGGGTCAAAGAGATCGAGCACGGCGAATACGACGGCGAGCTCGAAGCGCTGATCAAGGCCGGCGAAGAAACCCTGCGTCGCCGCTACTCCGAGACCCAGGCCGACCGCGAACCGGACTGATCCAACCGACCCCCGCGTGCTTCCGGCGGACCGATTACAATCGCCACCGCCGACGTCGAGAGACGTCAAGCAAAGCGCAAGGGGGAGCCATGCTCGAACCGTCGTTTACATTCAATCGCCGTGAGTTCATCCGGGCCGCCGTGCTGGGCCTGGTGACCGTGCTGGTCTCACTGATCTTCATCAATACCCAGATCGACGACAGCTACATCACCTTCCGCGTCGCCCGCAACATCGCCTCGGGCCAGGGCTACGCCTTCAATCCCGGCGAGCAGGTCTACGTCAACACCTCCTTCCTCTGGCCCCTGCTGCTGGCCCCGGCCTACTGGCTGGGCGTGGACATCATCGTTTGGTCATCCATCCTGGGCGGACTGCTGGCCTGGGGGATGACCGTTTTCTTTTACGGCTCCCTGCGACGCCTGAGGGTGGGTTTCTGCGGGGCGATCTGCGGAACGATCAGCCTGGCCTTCTCGGCGCTGATCGCCCGCTGGCACCTGGCCGGGATGGAGATGCCCCTGGCCCTGTTCCTCTTCGCGCTGACCCTCTACCTCTGGCTGGGGGAGCGAGACTCCCCGGAGCGCCGACCCTGGTTCGTTATGGTCGGTGCCCTGGGATTTTAGCCCGGCCCGAGCTGGCGTTGTTCACCATCCTGCTGGCGGTGGACTACTGCATCCGTCGTCGCAACGACAAGAAGAAGGTTTTCGAGCTGATCTTGCTGGGTCTGCTGCCGCTGCTGCCCTGGGTGGGCTTCACCCTGGGGGCCTTCGGCTCCCTGATCCCCCTGCCCTATTCGATGAAGGCCGTCGGCCTTTCCGGAGCGCAGGCCTGGCGTGTCATCGCCGAGTCCATGAGCAATCTGGCCGGCAGCGACTTTGCCGTGGGAGCGGCCCTGCTGATCGTCATCATCGTCGCCGTGGTGCGTGATAAGAAGCGACGGTTGATGAAAAAGAACCTGGTGGAGGTCTGGCCCCTGGCCGCCTTCGCCCTGGGTAATATCCTCTTCCTTGTGTTCCATGGCGTAACCCGCATCAGCACTCGCTACACCCTGCTGATCAGCATCTCGCTGATCGCCCTGACCTTCTGGGGCCTGTCGCGCCTGTGGCCCCGGATGCTGCGAAGCCTGCGCGAGAACAGACGCAACCTGGCCGTGGCTACCGGCTCCGTGGTTAGTTTCGTCTTCTTCACCCTGGCCTTCATCATGCCCGGCGTGGTCTTCCTCTCCCGCATCCGGCTGCCGATGCTCCACGAGGTCGCCCGGGAGATCAACGAGGTGTTCGAGGATCGCGATGGCGAACGGCCCCGGGTGGCAGTCAGCGAGATCGGCGTCATCGGCTACGAAACCGATTGCTACGTCATCGACACCTTCGGCCTATGCACTCCCGAGCGTGACCTGTACGAGGAGAAGGAAGAGCTGATCAACCAGACCCAGCCCGAGTACTTCGTCGCCTACACCCCCCGGGAGCACTACGAGGAGACCTCGGGGTTCGCCGAGCTCAAGGCCGAGAAGGAACTCCTCGATCGCTGGACCCTGGCCGTCGAGGAGCTCACGCCGGACGGACCGCGGCTTACCACGGCCAACTACCCGACGGGCTCGCGCCCGGGCAAGAGCGTCACCATCGACTCCAGCCGTATCCCGGCGCGCTCCCTGGGCACTCGGCACCTGGAACTCTTCCGACTCCGCTGGTCCGAGGAGAACGTCCTGGACGGTTTCCCCTCCAGGTAAGGGCGCAAGCCCACGACAAAAGCGACCCGCGGCCTGCTGACCGCGGGCCGCTTTCTTGCTATAATGGGCTCTCGTCGGCATGGCCGAACCCCTTTCCGGGTTGATTCAATCGGTCCCGGGCGCGCCGGGGGTCAAGCGTCGCTCCGATGGTCGAGCAGCCGGGCGGATCCCGGGGTACGGCCCCACGGGTGGGCGGTTGTCTACCCGGCCTTGGAACCATATTACGGCCGCTTCGCCCAACCATGGCCAAGACCATGACAATGACCATGGCCAAGGGGCCGCCACACTCGTCGCGGCGGACCGCCGTCACCTTTCGAGTAACCTACCCGCGTCGCGCAACTGCTCGCAAGCACCTGTGTCGGGTTCCGCCGATAATCCAGCCTGTCGCCGACGTTAGCGCGTTTCGCTGGAACGATGATAACAAGCCATTCCACCTGGGCTGGTTCCCCTATTCCCGTCAACGTTATCCGCCGCGCGTCCGCCGCCTGGACTCGGCGTCGCGGCCCAACCGGCCCTCCCCCGCTTGAGCGGCCCCGGTCGAGGAGTCTAGATGGGCTACACCCCCGAGCTGAAGGAACTCATCAGCGTCGTTGAATCCACGCGCTCCGGGCGCATCGCCCGCCGCCTGGCCCCCGGACGCATCGTCGAGTACCGCGAACAGCACGGCGACTTCCGCGACCTGCGCGAGCTGCTCAAGGTCGAGGGCCTCGACGAGGAGATCCTCGACGAGATCAAGGACCAGCTCGCCCTGAGCGACACCCCGGGCAAGATCAACCTCAACACCGCCGACGCCCAGGAGCTGGGTCGGATTCGCGGCATCGGCTACTTCCCGCCGATGACCATGGAGGAGCGCGACAACGTCCTGAAGAAGTTCCACCCCGACTACAAGGACACCGGGATGCGCGAGCTGGCGGTGGGTCCCAACCGGGGCGAGCGCACCCCGGACGAGTTCGCCGACCTGATCGAGGCCCACTCGCTGATCGCCGGTCAGCAGGTCGACCTCGGTAAACCGGCCTACAACGTCGACGTGTTGGTCATCGGCGGAGGCGGAGCCGGTTCCGCGGCGGCCCTGGTGGCCCAGGAGGCAGGTTCCGAGGTGCTGTTGATCACCAAGCTGCGCCACGGCGACGCCAACACGGTGATGGCCGAGGGCGGCATCCAGGGCGCCGACAAACCCCAAGACAATCCCGTCATCCACTTCCTCGACGCCTACGGCGGCGGGCACTTCACCAACGACCGCGAGCTGGTCGCCGCGCTGACCAATGACGCGCCCCTGGTGCTGCGCTGGTTGGAGAAAATGGGGGTGATGTTCGGCAAGGACGACGATGGCCGGATGCACGTCCTGCACGGCGGCGGGACATCGCGCAAGCGGATGCACTCCGCCGGCGACATGACCGGCGCGGAGATCATGCGCGTGCTGCGCGACGAGATCCGCAACCGGCCCCAGATCCAGGTCGTCGAGTTCGCCCCGGCCGTCGAGCTGGTCAAGGACGCCCAGGGACGCTGCGCCGGAGCCGTGCTGCAGAACATGGAGACCGGCGAGCTGTTGGTGGTCCGCGCCAAGGCCACGGTGATGGCCACCGGCGGCATCGGGCGGCTGCACATCCAGGGCTTCGCCACCACCAACCACTACGGCGCCACCGCCGACGGCCTGATCATGGGCTATCGCGCCGGAGCGCGGTTGCGCTTCATGGACTCCATCCAGTACCACCCCACCGGCACCGCCTACCCGGAGCAGAACGTCGGCCTGCTGATCACCGAGAAGGTCCGCGGCCTGGGCGCCGAGCCGGTCAACCGCCACGGCCTGGACTTCGTCTTCCCCAAGGAGCCCCGCGACGTCGAGTCCTCGGCGATCATGCGCGAGTGCCTGGAGCGGGAAAACGGCATCCAGACACCCACCGGCCGCGTCGGCGTCTGGCTGGACTCACCGATGATCGAGATCCTCAAGGGACCGGGCACTATCGAGCGCGAGCTACCGGCCAAGTTCAAGCAGTTCATGCGCCACGGCATCGATATCTCCAAGGAACCGATGCTGGTCTACCCCACCCTGCACTACCAGAACGGCGGGCTGTGGATCTCCGACGACACCGCCACCGACGTTCCCGGACTCTTCGCCGCCGGCGAAGTCACCGGAGGCGTCCACGGGCGCAACCGGCTGATGGGCAACTCGCTTCTGGACATCACCGTCTTCGGCCGCCGTGCCGGCACCGCAGCCGCCGCCTACGCCGAGGAGGTCAAGCTCTCCAAGCTGACCCTGGAGCACGTCGAGGAGTGGGAAGCCGAGCTCGATTCCAACGGCGTGCAGACCGAGCGCGTCAGCCCGATGCTGCTGCCCGACTACCGTTTCAAAACGGGCTAGGCGACTTCGCAATACCGGGTAGCGGGATTGTCCCTCCAGACCCAGAAGTGCCGGATGATTAGACCGGCCGGAGTGCGCCGTGCTCGTCTTAGGGGTGAACCCGGGAAGGCGGCCGGCGTCACCTGCAATCAATCCGACTGCACTGGCCGGCCACTCCGGGTTTGTAACGGCGAGCATGACCGACCCGATATTCGGGATGCCGCCCACCCCTGGTGCAACCCTTGAGCTTGGCTCCCACCAACGCCTTCCCAACACACTTGCCAATGGTTCCGGCCCTGGCTTTACTGCGGACAATGAACCCATAGCGACTAAACGAACCTCCGTCCCCCGCGCAGTTGGGGGCCGCGGCGCTGACCTTGCGCGACCCCGATTTGCGCTAAGACAACCCCCGGTACTTCAACCACCATCCGAGACCATGCGAAGCTTCCTGACCTCCCTGCTGATTCTGCTGACCGTCACCACCGCGCCGGCGCGGTTGAGCGTCTGCGTTGTCCAGCAGCCCAGCGGTGAAGCCTTCAGCTCCTTCTGTATCGATGAAACCGGCGCCGTTTATCAGGGCGGCGAGGAGAACTGGGAACCGGCCTCGAGCGCGAGCTGCCCCGCCCTGGGACCCTACGACGTCACCGCCGTCTACGACGCCGTCGACGAGCGCATCCTGCTCTTCGTCGTCGCCGGGGACGGCTCGGCCTACATCGTCGGACCCACGGAATGGATCGAGCTGGCCGGCCTCGATGAAGGCGACTACCGCCTCTCCGGCTGCACCGACGCCGGGGGGCAGAGCGCCCTGCTCTTCGTCATCGACGACGACGGTCGCGTAAGCACCTACACCGGCGAGGGCTGGGCGCCCGTGCTCGACCCCGTCCCCGGACCGGGGC
This sequence comes from uncultured bacterium, assembly GCA_964581465.1. GTDB lineage: Bacteria > RBG-13-66-14 > RBG-13-66-14 > RBG-13-66-14 > RBG-13-66-14 > WJMB01. The sequence goes on along the minus strand of CAZOOP010000010.1, from coordinate 60,216 downwards.
CCTTCGACATCCATGCCTTCGCCACCCCGAGCGAGGAGGTCTTCTTCATCGATGTCATCAACGGTGACGGCGTCATCCACCGGGCCTTCGGCAACCGCTGGCTGGAGATCGACGCCGGTATCAACGGCGAGGCGCCCTTCTCGATGAGCGCCTACAACACCGATGAGGCCGCCTACCATTTCGTCGCCGACTCCGCCGGGCGTTTCTGGATGCTCGAGGACGGCGCCGTGATAAACCAGATCACCGGCACAGCCGATGGCGAGTCCCCCTACGATATGGACGTCTACATCAACCGCGAGACCGACACCCTGGCCGTGTTGCTCTGCGACTCCCACGGCGTGATCTACAACACCGACGGCGAGGGCTGGCAGCCCCAGAACGCGGGCCTGGAGGTCCGGGAGGTTGATGAACCATGAAACGCCTGATCCCCTTCATCATTGCCCTGCTGGCCGCGGCCTCCCATGCCCAGCCCGTTCTGTCGGCCTATCACGGCGACGACGGCGAGCTGATCATGGCCCTGGACGACGACGGTCAGCTCTACGAGCTGGAGCCGGAGGGCTGGTCGGTCGTCGGCGAACCTTGCCCCACCGCCGGACCCTACAGCCTGGACCTGCGCAAGATCACCGGCGTCGATGAGACGATCTTCATCTTCGTCATCGACGGAGCGGGCCGCCTCTACCAGACCAACGGCGCGAGCTGGGTTGAGCTGGCCGCCCCGCCGGCGGACGCCGCGCCGTTCTGCCGGGGCGCCGTCTACGAGGCTTCGGAGACCCTCATCCTGGCGCTGCTGCTCGACGAAACCGGCGCCGTCTACATCACCGGCGTCGAGGCCGGATGGATGCGCCTCGAACCCGATCTACCGGCGGCGCCGCCCCGCGACGTCGAGGTCTACTACGACACGACGGCCGAAACAATCAACCCCTTCATCCTGGCCGACGACGGCCTGCTCTACGGCTTCGTCGATGGCACCTGGCAGGCTTCGACGACCTTCAACACCACCGGCGAGGAACTGGGGTGCGTCGAGCTGCACGTCGACGCCGAGACCGGCGGCGTGCTGCTCTTGGCCGTCGACGACCAGGGGCGTCTCTACGACGACGCCGAGACCGGTTCCCTGGCATCCACCGAGCACGTGCCCTGCCCCGGCGAGGGTCCCTGGGAGCTGGAACTGATCCACATCCCCGGTGGCGGCTTCGACCTGCTCTGCCTGGACTCCACCGGCGGCCTCTCCCTGGCCCTGGACGGCGCCTGGACGCGGGTAACCGAGTCCTTCGCGGACTAGCCACCCCAGCTTGATTGAGTGATTGATTACGTCTTGAAGGGGAGCCCTCGGGCTCCCCTTCTGCTTATCTCTATCTCCTGCGAGCAGGGGTTCCCTCTTCTGTCAATGCTCGCCAAAGCCTCGAATGCACGGAAACGTCGGGGGTTGTCAACCGACACCATTCAAGCGCCCGCCTGGACCTCAAGCTCTCTATCCAACCCTGCTGCTTGGTCACGGATATGCCTTCCCGTAGAGAACAGCTTTCAAACCCGGACTAAGATAAAAGCGGCCCCCGGTGGGGGGCCGTTGGAACAACGCTACTGCGGTGAAACCGTGCTTACTGAGGTGTAGCCTCTTCCATGGCGCCCTAGTATCCCATTAAGTCCACCATAGCTTACTCCACTGCCTCCATTGCTGGTGCGTCGGACCAGGTTTAGTCGGAGTAGGTGGTGAAGTAGCTGAACATATAGCCAGTTACACCGTCCATGGTTCGACATTTTATCCAAGGTGCGTAGGTATCCGCTTGGTAGTCCATCGGACCTTCGGAAATGAAGAGCATCCGTTCGCCCGTCTCAACCTTGGTCAGCACATTGGAATCCAGAGTGGGAGCATCGCGCAGATTCATCGGGCCGTCCCAGACCTCGATGTAATGACCCTCGGCTTCAGCATCAGCGATCTCGCCGGCTTCTTCCGTAGCCTCTCCTATTTCTCCTGCTTCCTGTCTCCCGTCAAGCTTAAACCACTCTGGTAGAATGTGATCATCATCCTCATATCTTGGCATCCGGTACGCATCCAGCACTGTGCCATGCTCCTGGGTAGTTATCTGGTCTATCGTCCAGCTATCCAGGTAATATTCGAGATAGAATTCATCCACCTCCAAGACACGCTGAATAACCAAGCGCCCCTGATCTTTATTGAATACTAGGGCGATCGGTTTGGTTATCACCTGTTTCTCCCCATTTTCGTACCAGACATAGGTCAGGAAGAAGTGGACAAGGGGATAATGGTCTTTGTCCTGTTCAAGGGTGTTGTAGGTGAATTTAATGCTGTCGTTCGTTGTCTCCGGGTCCCGTGTACTGGCTATAGTACCGATAGCGAACTCGACCGCCGTGCAATCGGTGCGATCAAAACCCGGCAACTCCCTACCCGGTGTGTAATAGGGCAGTTCTTTGGTTTGATTAGAGGGTAGCAACTGGAGGAAGGGCATCTGTTCTTCGCTGATAGTCGACGTCTGGTCGTCACGATACTTCTCGATAACGGTGCGTAATTGCTCCAGGTAGCGCTCGCCAATTCGGCGGGCCAAGAAGGCGCAAAGCGCTTGTTCCACATCTTCGTCTTGCTTCTCAGCAAAACCAAGCAGCTTGCTTTGCTCTTGGCTGTTGGTCAACAGGTCTTCCGTGTATTGGCCAAGCTGCTCGGCGCTGACATCGTATTCGGAAAGGGTTTGGAGTAGATCTTCATCGGCAACAAGATGGGTGGTGTCGTACTCCTCGCCACTTATCTTATTAAAGGCCGCTGTTAGGGCTTTGATGACGTTCTCCGGAGTAAGTCCTTTGACCTTACCCAAATCCTCCAGATACTCATTGTAATTATCGGCGATGGAGTGCCAGGCGTCGATGTCGTTGGAGGAGTAACCATAGGCGCTGGAGTTGGAATATTCGTTGATCATCTCCAGGCGATGCCAGGTCAGACCGGCTTCGGACTTGTACTCGTCAGTCATCTCATCAAGCGCCAGTGCCAGATAGCGTTGGCTGGCGTGTTGGATCTCGGGGTGTTCGGAAAGCCATTGATTGAGCTCGTTCAATTTATCAGAACTTAAATCATAACGTTTCAGGGCCTTGGACAGCGCTTCGTCACTCGTCAGGCCGCCCTTCAAAATCTGCTCTAAAGCATAGAGGTTGAGTTCGTGGCACTTCTCCAGGGGAACCGGTGTATTCAGGGGTTTGACCAGTTCGAAACCCAGCTCGGTCAGATAGAGGACCAGGGGCTCGACCACGTAATCGGGTTTGTCTTCCCAGTAGGCGCGCCTGAGTATCAAGCCCAGAGCGGTCGCCGAGCGGGGGTTGATGTCATAGTCATCGAGGTAATCGACATAATCGTCGGCGGTGGGCTCGTGTTCGTTGATTGCAGAGATAAAAAGGCGACTGTCTTCGAGCAAGGCCGCGAAACTGAAGAAATAAAACGCTTCATTATCATTATCATCAAAGATCCCTTCCAGCTCTCCGAAACCAAATGTATCTCCAGAGGAGTAACTTGCTTCAATACTAGAGAGCAAGTCTAATATGATCTCCGGCCGGTCTCTTAGGTCATCAAACGGTGAACCCTCCCGACCATCCAGGGATTCGTAATAAAAAGCCGCCAGCTCATCGGGGTCGGGGGCCAGATCCGCCAGCTCTTCGTTGACCTCACGAACCAGCTCGGGGTTCGAATGCAGCTCAGTCTCGAAGGCGAAGAAGTCAGGCAACTCGTAGCCTTGTCGTTCGGTGGAAAGCCGGATAGTGGATTCCGGATCGTAGTCCTCGCTGGATAGCTCCAAGTCTATCAGGGTCTCGGCGTATTCAGCGGAGTCGTAAGAACCGCAGCCGACGAGGAAAACCAGCATGACAAGGGCCAGCAGAATAAGAATGCGTTTCATCTAATCTCCTTTGTGAGAGAATGTATAGGGAGCAAGTCATATTATAGAACATAGTAAAAAGGG
>CAZOOP010000010.1:12122-56250 GCA_964581465.1 uncultured bacterium | reverse complement strand
CAAGTGTTATCCTGATATGCACAATGAAAAGCGGCCCCCGGTGGGGGGCCGCTTTACATAACGATGGAAAGAACCGCTTACTGAGCGGTCTCCTCGGAAGCCTCCTCGGTGGCCTCTTCCATGGCGCCTTCAGCCTCGTCAACGGCCTCGCCCATGGCCTCGCTAGCCTCCTCGAGACCCTCGTTGATGCCGGACTCGAGCTCGCCGAAGAGGTCGCCCATGCCTTCCAGGCCCTCTTCCAGACCCTCGCCCAGGCCCTCGAACAGGCCACCCAGGCCGACGGTCATGGTGTAGCCGGCGTAGGCCATGCTGGCCGCGAAGTCGTCGTTGATGGGGCCGGTGACCTCATCGTAACGAGCGGTGTCGGCTTCCAGCAGATCGACGGTGAACTCGTTGTACTCTTCCTCGTTGGTGCCGTACTCCTGCAGGGCCTTGTCCCAGGCGTCGGTCTCGCCGTCCCAATCTTCGTAGGTGTTGAGCCAGATCTCGGCATAGGTCTCGTCGGAGAGGCCGTCGACCTCGCCGCCACAACCGACCAGGGTCAGAGCCAGGGCCGCGACAGCGGCGATCAGGATAATCTTGCGCATCTACTTCCTCCAGGTTTGCCCGGCAAACGCCGGTATTTGGTTAGCCCGTAAAACGGGGTTACTGCCTTCAAGCGTGGAAAACAACTTCCACAGTGTCATAGACAACAAACGCAAAAGTGTTCAAGACCCCGGAAACCCAGTCGGGTTTTCGTTGGATATCAGCGGTCGGACACCTTGGGACGTCCCCATCCCAGCATAAGTATAGCGGGTTGTCCGTGATTTCTCAGGTGCCCGTGCCGCAGCGATGAGCTAGGGTTATCCGAGTCGGTCAGTCGTTCTTCTCAGCCTCGGGCTCGGAAATGGAATCGTCCTCCGATTTGTCAGTTTCATCGGATTTGTCGGAATCGTCGGATTCCTCAGGTTCGTCCGCTTTCTCCGGCTTGGTCTCGTCCTCGGCTTTGGCTTCAGCCTCTTCGACCTTTTCCTCGGTTTTAACCTCGGCCTGTTCTTCAGCGGTTTCAGCGTCGGCGGGAGCGGGGGATTCCTCCGGCTCCTCAGTCGATTCGGCAGCCGGTTCCTCCTCCGGCTCATCAACCGTTTCCTCTTCGACCTCAGCCGGCTTGTCCTCGGTTTCTTCCCGGCTTTCGTCCGGACTCTCGTCCGAGCTGTCTTCGTCGTCGGAGTCATCGTCAGCCGTTTCCACCGCCTCGGTTTCCTCGCTTGTGGTTTCCTCGGGGGCGGCTTCTTCCTCTTCCGAGCCATCCTCGGCGGAGGCCGCTTCGGACTCGGTCTCGGCGGCTTCGCTGGATTCCTGCCGCTCGATCAACCGCGTCATGATCGGGTCGTCCTCGGGGCCGATACCCATGTCGGTATTGTAGGCCTTGAGGGAGAGGTTGACCTTGCGCTCCTCGCGGTTGATGTTGATGACCTTGCAGGTTAGGTCCTCGCCGATGTTGAGGATGTCCTCGACGTTGGGGACGTGGGCGTCGACGATCTCGGAGATGTGCAGCAGGGCCTCGATGCCCGTGGCCAGTTCGACGATGGCGCCGAAACGGGCCATGCGCACTACCTTGCCCTCGACGTAGGCGCCCTCCCAGATGTAATCCTCGATGTGCTCCCAGGGGTCCTCGGTGAGCTGCTTCATCCCCAGAGAGATGCGCCGGTTGTCCGAATCGACGTTAAGGACGACGACCTCTATCTCCTGGCCCTTGGTGACCACCTCGGAGGGGTGGCGCACCCGGCGCAGCCAGCTCATGTCGCTGATGTGCACCAGGCCGTCGATACCTTCGTCGACCTCGACGAAGGCGCCGAAGTCGGTGATGTTGCGCACCTTGCCCACCAGGCGCGTTCCGCGGGGGAAGCGCTCGGAGATGGTCTCCCAGGGGTCCTCCTCGGTCTGCTTGAGGCCCAGGCTGATGCGCTGCTTCTCGGTGTCCAGGTTGAGCACTTTGGCGTCGACCCAGTCGCCGACGTTGAGCAGTTGAGAGGGGTGGCGGATGCGCTGGGTCCAGCTCATCTCGGAGATGTGGATCAGGCCCTCGATGCCGTCCTCCAGCTCCACGAAGGCGCCGTAGTCGGTCATGTTGACGACCTTGCCGCGGATGAAGGTGCCCTCGGCGTACTTGGTGGCGGCTTCCTTCCAGGGGTGCGGTGTGAGCTGCTTGAGGCCCAGGCTGACCCGCTCGCGTTCGCGGTCGAAGTTGAGCACAAGAACCTTGACCTCGTCGCCGATCGAGAGCATCTCCGAGGGATGGCTGATGCGGCCCCAGGTCATGTCGGTGATATGCAGCAACCCGTCGATGCCTCCCAGGTCGATGAAGGCGCCGAAGTCGGTGATGTTCTTGACCTCGCCCTCGCGGATCTGACCCTCCTCGAGCTCCTTGACCAGCTCTTCCTTCATCTTCGAGCGGCGCTCCTGGAGCACGGCCTTGCGGCTGAGCACGATGTTGCGGCGACGGCGGTTGATCTTGATGACCTTCATTTCGAAGAGATCACCGACACAACCCTCCAGGTTGCGCACCGGTCGCAGGGCCACCTGGCTGGCGGGCAGGAAGCCGCGGGCGCCGATGTCGACCTCCAGGCCGCCCTTGATCCGCGAGACGACGCGGCCCTCGATGACCAGGTCGTTCTCGTAGGCTTCCTTGATCTTGGCCCAGGTGCGGGCGAAGTCGGCCTTCTCCTTGGACAGCACGATGATGCCGTCCTGGTCTTCCTTCTTCTCCAAAAAGACCTCGACCTCGTCGCCCACGTTGATTTCGTTGTTGCCGAACTCCTTGCGGGCGATGGGGCCTTCGGACTTGTAACCGACGTCGACGAGTATCTCGTCGGGATTGACGGCGACGACGACGCCTTGGACTATCTCGCCCTCCTGGAGCTCGGCCAGGGTGTCCTCGTAGACCGCCATCAACTCGTCCATCGTGGCGTGCTCTTCGTCGATGTCGTCGATGGTCAGCTTCTTGGTCGGAGCCTCCTCCGGCGTTTCCTCCGGCGTTTCCTCGGGCGTTTCCTCGATGGCTTCGCCGGCGGCGTCCTCGGGTTCGGCCGGAGGCTCTTCGGTCGCCTCGGCCTCAGCGGCCGGGGCTTCGTCTTCGGTCCGCTCGGGCTCGGGGGTCTCGTCGACTTCCTCGACGCCTTCAGCGTCAGCGGCGGTGGTCTCTTCGACGTTCGGTTTTTGTTCTTCGTTTTCTTGGTGGGTCATAGCCTGGGTTAAACCTCAAATCACCTGGACTCAAATCACCTGGACGTGTCCGGAATACTCGAGGTTTTGGTTGCGACTCGTCGGGTACTCCCCGGGCGGGCCTGGTGGTTTTGTGTGCGGTCGGGCTTGAGTTATCCGACCCGTCAAATCAGCTTATCTGACAGAGCTTACCTGACACAATGGAGCTGTTTGATTATCATCGAAAATCGATATCGTCACCCCGTCGCAATCCCGGCGGAGGCTGGGTCTAGACGCGCCAGGGAAGGTCTTTACGGGGTTCAGTTAAGGGAATGTAACACAACGACACGTCAAAGGGAAGCAAAAAAGGTCTTTAGCAAGAGCTGCGGGGGATTCGGCCGCTTTTTTAGGGAATAGTCGCCACACACCCGGAGACCCTTCAAGATAGGGAGGCAAGCTGAAGCGCCCTCCGCTGCTTGGTGGCGATGCACCTGAGTCCGAGCTGAGTGCCGCGGGAAGCCGGATAATGTTCGAAGCTGCTAAAGCAAGCAATGGAGAGTCTTCAGCAGGTCACTTACTCACAGCCTGGTCGAAACCTGAATGGAACCAACAGCCTCGGGCTTCCGGTGGTACCCAACGCAGGTCCAGGTACATCGCCACCTGCGCTGAAAAGACAATGCAGAGGGATGACATTGGCGGCGAGTGTGAACTATAAAGCAATGAGTGACAGTCTGTTAGCTGGATGAGTCAGTTCCTGTGCGAGTGATCATCCACTTTTTACAACACCGTGTCGGACGTTTTTTCAAGACGGATTGCTATTCCGGGTTGACCCGGCTGGGTCTGGTCAGGCATCACTGGAGCGCTCGGACCCTTCATCTTTGCCAGGCCGCCATCCCGCGCCGCGGGATGATCAACACTTTCCCGAATCAAAAACGGCCCCCGCTGGGGCCGTTGATTGTAGTACTGGCGCGGTGGACGGGACTCGAACCCGCAACTTCCGGCGTGACAGGCCGGTGCTCTAACCGAATTGAACTACCACCGCGAGGTTCGCTCGACCAAAAGTGACTTTAAAACCCCTCAAGAGGCGGGCTTGGTGGGCGGAACAGGATTTGAACCTGTGACTTCCGGTGTGTAAGACCGGCGCTCTCACCAACTGAGCTACCCGCCCCCGGGCCGTGAGCCCCGGTCGAGGACGCAGGGCATTGTATCCAAGCCCGGCACCCCTGTCAAGTTTTTTAGCATTGCCGATGAGCGCTCCTGGTGGAGCTGGCGGTTGGTTCCGCCACAGAAGCCCCTCGCCCCATCCAAGTTTTTTAGCATTGCCGATGAGCGCTCCCGGTCGAGGCGGCGGTTGGTTCCGCCACAGAAGCCCCTCGCCCCTACCACGTTTTTTAGCATTGCCGATGAGCGCTCCTGGTGGAGCTGGCGGTTGGTTCCGTCACAGAAGCCCCCCGCCCCATCCAAGTTTTTTAGCATTGCCGATGAGCGCTCCTGGTGGAGCTGGCGGTTGGTTCCGCCACAGAAGCCCCTCGCCCCATCCAAGTTTTTTAGCATTGCCGATGAGCGCTCCTGGTGGAGCTGGCGGTTGGTTCCGTCACAGAAGCCCCCCGCCCCATCCAAGTTTTTTAGCATTGCCGATGAGCGCTCCTGGTCGAGCTATCGTTTGGTTCCGCCACAGATGCCCATCGCCCCTACCACGTTTTTTGGCATTGCCGATGAGCGCTCCTGGTCGAGGCGGCGGTTGGTTCCGCCACAGAAGCCCATCGCCCCTACCACGTTTTAGCATTGCCGATGAACGCGCCTGGTGGAGCTATCGTTTGGTTCCGCCACAGATGCCCATCGCCCCTACCACAGTTTTAGCATTGCCGATGAACGCGCCTGGTGGAGCTATCGTTTGGTTCCGCCACAGAAGCCCCTCGCCCCTACCACGTTTTTTAGCATTGCCGATGAGCGTTCCCGGTGGAAGAAGGCAGAGTGGCCTCCGCTTCGCCAAACAGGAGCCTACATCTCGGCCTGACGCCGTTTGTCCTGGTACTCCTTGAGGCGCATGAAGGTGGGCCGTTGCAGATCTTCCTCCCGCTCGTAGAGATCCTTGAAGGGGATGGTGGCCTCGTCCTTGCCCTCGGCGCCCTCGCGTTCCAGGCGGTCCAGCTCGTCGATAAGCCCGTCGGGAATTAACTGTTTCTCCTCGCGCTCCTCGTCGTGGACCTTGGTTCTGGTCTGAGTGAAGCCCGTGGCGATGACGGTCACGGTGACCTGGTCGGGCAGGGAGCTCTCGACCACGCCGAAAACGATCTCGGCGTTCTCGTCGACGGACTCGCGGATCTTGCTCATCGATTCCTCGACGGCGTAGAGGGGCAGGTCGGGCGGGGCGGTGATATTGACTAGCACGCCCATGGCACCCTCGATGGAGACCCCGTCGAGCAGGGGCGAATTGACGGCGTTGGCCACGGCCTCGTGGATGGCGTTGTCGCCGGTGCCGTAGCCGGTGCCCATCAGAGCCTGGCCCATCCCGCTCATCACTGTCTTGACGTCGGCGAAGTCGACGTTGATCATCCCCGGAACCATGATGATGTCGGAGATGCCCTGGACAGCCTGGTGCAGGATGTCGTCGGCCATGGCGAAGGCGTTCTGGAAGGAGGTGCGTTTCTCGACCACGGCCAGCAGGCGCTGGTTGGGGATCACGATCAGGGTGTCGACCTGCTCGGTGATCTCCTTGAGCCCGCGCTCGGCCTTGCGCGCCCGGGCCGGTCCCTCGAAGTTGAAGGGCTTGGTGACCACGCCCACGGTGAGGATGCCCTCTTCGCGGGCCATCCGGGCGATGATCGGCGCGGCGCCCGTGCCGGTGCCGCCTCCGAGTCCGGCGGTGATGAAGAGCATGTCGGTGCCGCGTACGGCCTGGAGGAGCTCGTCGCGGCTCTCCTCGGCCGCTTCGCCGCCGATCTCGGGCTTGGCTCCGGCGCCCAGGCCGTTGGTCAGGCGGGCTCCGAGTTGGATCTTGTTGTGGGCCCTGTTCTGCAGCAGAGCCTGGGCGTCGGTGTTGGCCACGATGAACTCGACGCCTTGCAGACCGGCTTCGACCATGCGGTTGACGGCGTTGCCGCCGCCGCCGCCGACCCCGATGACCTTGAGGCGGGCGAAGGTCTGATGTTCCTGTTCGAGAAGCTCCAACATAATCCACTCCTTTAACGACGGAAGTCTAGAAAAAGTCCTTCAACCAGTTTTTCATGCGTTGGATGATATTGTCGAAGAGCGAGCCATCGTCGAGGTCGCCCTCGCCGAAGGCCCTCCCTTCGGCGGCGTAGAGGATCAGACCCACCCCGGTGGAGAAGGCCGGGTCGTCGACCGAATCGAAGAGACCGCCGACGGGCTGGGGCCGGGCCAGGCGGACCGGGGCTCCGAAGATACGCTCGGCCAGCTCGCAGACCCCGGGCAACTTCGATGCTCCGCCCGTGATGACGTACCCAGCGCGGAAGGCCTCGGCGAAACGGCTATTGGCGATCTCGCCCTTGACCAGCTCGAAGATCTCGGCCATCCGCGGCTCGATGATGTCCACGAGCTGGCGGCGGGGCACCACCCGGGGCGGTCGACCGCCCACACTGGGCACCTCGATCATCTCTTTGGCGTCGACCAGCTCGTAGGCCGCCGCGCCGTGCTCGCACTTGAGGATCTCGGCCTGCTTGGTCGGCGTGCGCAGGCCGATCGAGACGTCGTTGGTGACGTTGTTGCCGCCCAGGGCGATGATCGAGCTGAAGCGCAGAGCGCCATCGATGACCATGCCGATGTCGGTGGTGCCGCCGCCGATATCGATCAAGGCAACGCCCAGCTCCTCCTCGTCCTCGGTCAGCACGGCCCGGGAGCTGGCCAGGGGCTCCAGCACGATGTCGGCCACCTTCAACCCGGAACGCTCCACGCTCTTGACGATGTTCTGCACACTGGTGACCGCCCCGGTGACGATGTGGACCTCGGACTCCAACCGCACGCCACTCATCCCCACCGGGTTCTTGATGCCGTCCTGATCGTCGACGATGTACTCCTGGGGCAGCACATGGATGACCTCGCGGTCCAGGGGGATGGCGATGGCCTGGGCGGCGTCGATGACCCGCTTGACGTCGTGCTCCCGGATCTCGTGATCCTGGGAGCTCACGGCGATCACGCCCCGGGAGTTGAAGCTCTTGATGTGGCCGCCGGCCACCCCGGCGTAGACCGCCTGGACCTTGACATCGGCCATCAGTTCGGCCTTGGCCACGGCCTCGCTGATGCTGCGCACGCAATCCTCGATGTGGACCACCACGCCGCGGCGCAGACCCTGGGCCGGGGCGGTGCCCACGCCGATGATCTCCAGTCCGCCATCTCCTATCTCGGCGATGATGGCGCAGATCTTGGTCGTGCCGATGTCAAGACCGACTACGATGTTGGCGGGCTGTTTCTGGGCCATGGGCGGCCTCCTCTCACTGCTCTGCGGTGTTGAAAACCAAAAGCTCCTCGCCGGGCAGGGGGTCCGGCGGTGGCGGTGGGGCGGCCTCGCCCCCGCGGGCGACGATCTGTCCGCGGAAACGGGCGTCCAGTTCCTCGATTCCGGTCAGGCGCTCCCGGCTCCAGACGGCCTGCAGGGCGGCCAGGCTTTCGGGAGAGGCGTCCAGGGGCAGCAGGATCGACTCCCCGCCAACGGTGCGAGCCTCGAGATGCTCCCGGGTGGGGAAGATCTCGGCCAGCTCGTCGAAGATCGGCAGGGCCTGGCGCTGCATCCGGGCACAGAGAGCGCAGGCGGCGATCAGGGCCGGGGCGTCGTAGTGCTCCAGCTCGCCCAGGCGCGGCGTATCGTCGGCCGGCTGCAACACGGGCAGATCGAAGCCGCCGGCGGCCAGTTCCGTTCGGGGTAGGACAACGGCGTCGCCGCCGAGGAGCAGCAGTTCGCCGCCGCCCAGCCAGCAGACCGGCGTGCGCTCCTCCAGGACGACGATCAGCTTGTCCGGGTACTCCTTCTCAATCACGGCGACGGAGATGAAGGGATGCTCGGACAGCCGGGCCTCAAGCTCCCCGGTGTCGATCTCCAGCAGGTTCTCGCCCCAAGGGACCAGCTCGGCGATCTCCTCCTCGGTGACCACGGCGTTGCCCTCGACGGCCAGGCGATCCAGGGCGAAGAAGCCCGAGCGCAGCACCAGCACCGTTGCCAGGGCCAGCACCACCACGGTTATCAGCAGGGCGATCAGGCGTGAGCGGCGCGCGCGGCGGCGGAACTCACCGCCGTCCTCACCGCGGTTATGCCGAACCTCCATCCCTCACCTCCCCACCGTCGTTCTCATCTTGGGTGAACTCGCCGGCCAGTCGCACCTCGGTGCATAGATTCAGGCCGTGCTCCTTCTCCACACAGGCGCGCACCAGCTCGATCAGGGCGCGGAAGTCCGCCGCCGTGGCTCCACCGGTGTTGATCATGAAGTTGGCGTGCTTCTCGCTGATCATGGCTCCGCCGACACTGCGCCCCTTGAGTCCGCAGGCCTCGATCAACCGCGCCGCGGTGTTGTAGCGCGAGGGGTTCTTGAAGACACTGCCGCAGTTGGGGAAAGCCAGGGGGTGCTTGCCCTCGCGATCGACGGTCAGCTCACGGTGGCGGTCGAGGAGCTCCCGGGGGTCGCTGCGCTCCAGGCGCAGCCTGGCCCCGGTGATCACGGCGCCCGGCGGCAGCTTGACGCTGCGGTAGCCGTACTCGATCTTGGCGGCGTCGACCATCACCACGCGACCGGCGGGCAGGGCCAACTCGATCCAGCCCACCCGGGGCCAGATGGCGCTGCCGTAGGCGCCGGCGTTCATCGCCAGGGCGCCGCCCAGGCTGCCCGGGATGCCGTAGAGGTCCTCCAGGCCGCCCAGACCGACCACGGCCAGGCGCTCCAACAGCTTACTCAAGCGCACTCCGGCCGCGGCGATGCAGCCGCGTCCCTCGACCACCACCCGGCCGTCGTCGAAGGATGGACCCAGGTGCAGCGCCATACCGCGGTAGCCGCCGTCGCCGATCAGCAGGTTGGTGCCACGTCCCAGAACCAGGACCGGGGCGCCATGCTCGGCGGCCAGGCGCAGCGCCGTGGCGGCCTCGATGGCCGTGCGCGGCTCGACGAAGACATCGGCGGGTCCGCCGACCTCCAGCCAGGTGTACCCGGCCAGGGGCACTTCCAGCCGCCGGGGGATGTGGCAGGCCTTGAGCTGTAGGCTGAGCTCGCGCAGGTTCATTCTTCTTTTCCGTTCTCGTCGCGCAGACGGGTGACGATCTCGCGGGCGGTCTCCCAGATGTTTCCGGCGCCCAGCACCAGCACCAGGTCGTCCTCGCGCAAGGTTCCGGCCAGGGCGGCGGGTATCCGGCGGCGGTCGGGCACGTATTCCACGTCGCGGTGACCGTGGGACCGAACGCCCTCGGCCAGGGAGCGGGCGTCGACGCCGGGTATCTCGGGCTCGCCGGCTGGGTAGATGTTGGTGACGATCAGGCGGTCGGCCTGGTAGAAGCAGCGCAGAAAGCGCTCGAAGAGGGCCTTGGTCCGGGTGTAACGGTGGGGCTGAAAGACGGCGACGATGCGCCGCTCGACTCCGGTCCAGCCGCTCTTGATCGCCTCCAGGGTGGCCTCGATCTCGGTGGGGTGGTGGGCGTAGTCGTGCAGTATGGTGATCCGGCCCACGTTGCCGATGTTCTGCAGCCGCATCTCGATGCCCTTGAAGCTGCGCAGTCCCTGGATGATTCTGGCCGGCTCCACGCCGATCTCCAGCGCCGTGGCCGCCGCGGCCAGGCTGTTGAGGACGTTGTGGCGACCGGGCAGGTTCAGGTCGACCTCGCCCAGGGCCTCGCCGCCGCGATAGAGCTTGTAACGGGCGCTCATCGGCAGCAGGTGGACCTCCCGGGCCAGCACGTCGCACTGGGTGGTGAAGCCGTAGGTGATGTAGCGCCGCCGCAGCCGGGGGATGATGTCCTGGACCGCGCCGTCGTCGAGGCAGACCACGGCCGCGCCGTAGAAGGGCACGGAGTTGGCGAAGCGGACGAAGGCCTTCTGGATCTCGCCGAAGCTGCCGTAGTAGTTGAGGTGGTCGGCGTCGATGTTGGTCACCAGGGCGTAGGCCGGGCGGATGTCCAGGAAGGTGCCGTCGGATTCGTCGGCCTCGACGATGAAGTAGTCGCCGTCACCCAGGGTGGCCCCGGTGGTGTAGCCGTCGGCCGGGGGTGGGGCGAGCTCGCCGGAGTCCGTCGAATCGGGCAGGGTCAGCGCGGCCAGCTTGCCGCCGATCACCGCCGTGGGGTCCAGTCCCGCCGTGGAGAGGATCGCGTAGAGGAAGCTGGCCGTTGTCGTCTTGCCGTGGGTCCCGGCGACGGCGACGGGGTACTTCAACCGCATGATCTCGGTGAGTATCTCGGAGCGGCTGATCACCGGGATGTTGTATTTGCGTCCGGCCAGGACCTCGACGTTGTCCGGCGGGATCGCCGAGGAGATCGCCACAACGTCGGTGCCGATGACGTTCTTCTCCTGGTGGCCGACGTTGATCTGAGCCCCCAGACCGCGCAGGCGCTCCACGGAGGCCCCGGCGCGCAGATCGCTGCCGGAAACCTCGAAGCCCAGGTTGAGCAGGATCTCGGCGATACCGGACATCCCGGCGCCGCCGATGCCCACCAGGTGCACCCGGGTGACTCTTCCCAACATCAGGGTCATCGTTCCTCCATCGTCATGATCTGCGGATGCCGCGGTGGATCGTCAGGCGGCCTCGGAGATAACGGAGAGGGCCAGTCCGCCGGCGCGGCGGGCGGCATCGGGCCTGCCCAGGTGACGCATCGCCCGGCCCATCCGACGTCGCAACCCGGCGTCTTCTATCAGGGGGCGCACCGCGGCGGTCAGGCGCTCACCGGTAAGCTCTTCGTCGCGGAGCACCACGGCTCCCCCGGCGGCGGCGAAGGCCCGGGCGTTGGCGCTCTGATGGTCGGCGGCGGCGTGGGGGTAGGGCACGAAGACGCTCGGGATGCCGACCAGGGCCAGCTCGAAGGCTCCGCCGCCTGAGCGGGCCACCGCGAAGTCCGCCAGGGCGAAGGCCGCGCCGATGGGGTCGAGAAAGGCGGTCACGTGAGCGCGCAGGCCGGCATCGCTCACTGCTCGGGCCACCTCGTCGCGCATCGCCGCGCCGGTCTGGATTATCCATTGGACCCCGGCGAACTCTGCCAACAGTCGAGCGGCGGCGACGACGGCCTCGTTGATGCTCTTCGCTCCGGCGCTGCCGCCGAAGACCAGACCGGTCAGCATCTCCGGTTCGAGACCGAAGGCGGCGTAATCGGATTCGAAGGAGGCCAGATCGCCGCGCACCGGATTGCCCGTGACCACCACCCGTCGAGCGGCCAGGCGAGCCCCGGGACCGGGGAAGGCGCAAGCCGCGGCCGCGGCCAGCGGGGCCAACACGCGGTTGGTCAGGCCGGGCCGGGCGTTCTGCTCCAGCAGCATCACGGGAACACCGAACCAACGCGCCGCCAGAACCGGAGGAAAACCCTCGAAGCCTCCGCAGACCACCAACAGCGATGGACGGAGGCGTCGCAGCAGCCTCCGGGCGCGGCGCACACCGCGCAGATTCGTCAGTAAACCGGAAACCAGCTTCAGCGGTGAAGCCTGGTAGATTGGGGCAGCCGGAATGAAGTGATAGTCCCAGCCCCGCTCACCACAGACCCGGCGCGGCAGTTCGAACCCGGCACCGCAGAAGGCGATCTCCAGCTCTGATTCCCGCCGCAGCAGCTCCTCGGCCACGGCCACTCCGGGGAAGAGGTGCCCACCGGTCTTACCCCCGGCGAAGAGGATCGTCCGCCGACCACCCATCAGCGCCACCTCCGGCGTCGATCGGCGCGGGCATAGACCTCGCCGAAGGGTCGGCTGAATCCCTTGCGGGAGTGCGACGTACCGGAGCCCTTCCGAGCGCGCCGCGAGACACGCCAATCCCGCGAGGCGGCGGTGCGGCTGCGGGCCAGATAGGCCGAGCCGGTGACCGGACGCGGGGCGGGCCTGCCGAAGGTGCGGGCCGGACTCCGCCGGAGCTTCTTGGATTCTCGGGACTCCCCGCTGCTCTCGGCCCGACGAACCGCTGGACGCTCCAGGGGTTCGCCGACCTCGGCGGGTCGACTCTCGGCGGTTTCTCGGGCCGCGCCGGCCAAAATACCCACCGCCGCCAAACCACTGACCAGCGAGGTTCCGCCGTAGCTGATGAAGGGGAGGGGCAACCCCGTGGTCGGCAGCAGCCCCGTGACCACACCGATGTTGATCAGCGCCTGGACGCCCAGCCAGACCGTCACACCCAGGGCCAGCAAACGACTGAAGGGATCGCGAACACGGCGAACGATGCGCAAACCGATGACCACCAGGGCGACGAAGAGGGCCAGCACACCCAGGGTACCCAACAGACCCAACTCCTCGCCCAGGATGCTGAAGATGAAGTCGGTATGCGCCTCGGGCAGGTAGAACAGTTTCTGCTGACTTGCACCGAGCCCCACGCCGGTCAACCCGCCCGAGCCGATCGCCAGGAGGCTCTGCACGATCTGATAGCCGCCGGCCTGGGCGTCGCGCCAGGGGTCCAGGAAGGCCGTGATCCTGGCCCAACGGTAGGGCTCCAGGTAGACCAGCAGAATCACCACGGGCACGATCACCGCCAGGGAGACGGCCAGATGGCGCCCCGGCACCCCGGCGATCCAGAACATGGCCAGGGCGGTTACGAAGAGCAGCAGGGCCGTCGAGAGGTCGGGCTGCAGGAGCAGTAGCCCGCAGGCCGCCCCGACCACAAGCAGCGGAGGCAGCATCCCGCGCTTGAAACTCTCCAGGCGGTTGCGGCGCCGACTGAGCGTATCTGCCAGGTAGAGCAGCAGGAAAAGTTTGAGCACCTCGGCGGGCTGGAAGCTGAACAAACCCAGCGTCAGCCAGCGCCTGGCCCCGGAGCTCTCCGTTCCCACGCCCTGGAAAAGTGTCAACAGCAGCAGCAGGAATCCGACAATCAGCGCCGGCTTGGCCAGCTTGACCAGCCGCGCCGCCCCCACGCGCCAGAAAACCAGCAGCAGGGCCACACCAGGCAGCAGCTTCCAGAGCTGACCCGGCAAATAGCTCCCCGCCGGACCGCCGTCGGCGCCGGGAAGCTGACCCACGCTGCCGACCATCAACAGGCCGACGGTGAACAGGGCGCTCGTCACCAGGAAGAGCTGGATGTCCAAACGCTTGAGATTCATCGGTTTCCTTGTTATACGGCGGTTACTCGGCGGCCTCGCCCTGCTTGGCGGTTTGCATGTCGAAGTAGAGATCGTCGTAGGGGTCTAGGCGGCCGGGGCGCATCTTGCGCGGCAGCTCGAAGGTCAACTGACCCTCGGCCTCCTCGGCGGCGGGATCGGGATAGGGCGGGTTATAGTCCGGCATCTCGTTCACCTCGTCGGTTAAACACCCGGATGGGCGTCGATGAATCGTTAAAGTCAACGCTTGCAACCAAGCTGGGCAACCACCTTCAGCAACGCACCGCTCTGGATCGAGCACCGGTTGAACAAACAGTGGAACTGAGCGAGACCTTCGCCGACTTCACCGGTGATTCCTCGGCCCGCGCCCGGCGTTGGCACGTTTTTTGCGTAATCCCGCGCACCTTCCTCCCCAATGCTTCGTCGCTCTGCTGCAAAAAACGTGCCAACGCCTCGTCGTCGAACGTACCCGAGCTCCAAGCCTATTCGAAGGAATCGGCGAAGGTCTCGCGGGATCAGCGCAGCTTGAGTGTGGCGATGGAGATCAGGGCGAACATGGCCGCCATGATCCAGAAGCGGGTGATGACCTTGCTCTCGGCCCAACCCTTGAGCTCGAAGTGGTGGTGGAGGGGGGCCATACGGAACAGTCGCTTGCCGGCGCCGTCGGGACCCTTGCCCTTGGTCAGCTTGAAGTAGCCCACCTGGAGGATCACCGACATCCCTTCGATGACGTAGACGCCGCCGACGATGAGCAACAGCAGCTCCTGCTTGCAGAAGATCGCCACGGTGCCGATGGCTCCGCCCAGGGCCAGCGAGCCGGTATCGCCCATGAAGACCTCGGCGGGGTGGGAGTTGTACCAGAGGAAGCCCAGACAGGCCCCCACCAGGGAGGTCACGAAGATGGTCAGCTCGCCGATATCGGACAGGAAGGGCACCTCGAGGTAGTTGGCGAAGACGGCGTGACCGGCCACGTAGACGAAGATGACGTAGGCCAGTCCGGCGAAGAGGGTCGAGCCGATGGCCAGGCCGTCCAGGCCGTCGGTCAGGTTGACGGCGTTGGAGGCGGCGATGATCACCAGGGCGACGAAGGGGATGTAGCCCCAGCCGAGATCGATCTGGACGCTCTTGAAGAAGGGCACGGTGAGTATTGTCGAGTGAGCCGGGTCCAGGGGCCAGAAGTAGAGGATGCAGCCCACGCCCAGGCCGAGGAAGGCCTGGCCGATCAGTTTGTAGCGAGCCACCAGGCCCAGGGGTCGTCCTTTGACGTTCTTGAGGTAATCGTCGAGGAACCCCAGCAGGCCCAGGCCCAGGGTAACGGCCAGGGTCATCAGCACGTAGCGGTTGGTCAGATCGGCGAAGAGCAGGGTCGGCACGGCCACGGCCAGCAGGATGATCAGGCCGCCCATCGTCGGGGTGCGCTCCTTGGCCTTGTGATGCTGGGGGCCGTCCTCCCGGGTGCTTTCAGTGAACTGCTTGCGGCGGAGCCAGTGGATGATCAGCGGTCCGAAGATGAAGCTGAGCAGCACGGCGGTGATCGCCGCGGCGCCGGCGCGGAAGGTGATGTAACCGAAGAGGCGGAAGAAGCCCACTTCGTCGGCCAGGGGTGCCAGCAGGTGGTAGAGCACGTTCCCTCTCCTAGAGCGCGGGGAGGTGGTCGGTGAGTTGATCGAGGCGCAGGGCGTTGGAGGCCTTGGCCAGCAGGGCGTCGCCGGGGCGCAGCAGCTCGTTGAGAAGCTCAGCGGCCTCCTCGGGGGTCTGGACGGCGTAGACCCGGCTCATCCCGCTGTCGCGAGCGCCGGCGGCCAGCTCCTCGGCGAAGCCGCCCACGCCGATCAGCACGTTCATCCCCAGACGGGCGGCCAGTCGGCCGATCTCGCGGTGGAGTTCCGGCGCGGCCGGTCCCAGCTCGAGCATGTCGCCCAACACCACCAGTCGTCGCTCGGCGGGCAAACCGGCCAGAGTGCGCAGAGCGGCCTCCATACTCATCGGGTTGGCGTTGTAGGAATCGGCCAGGATAGTCAGCGAGCCCTTCTTGACGACGTCGCCGCGCTGGGGCGTCAGTTCGGCGTCGCTCAGGCCGTCGACGACGCGCTGCGAGGGCACGCCGGCGATCAGGGCCGTCGCGGCCGTGCGCAGGGCCGAAAGCACCTGGTGAGCGCCGGGGCGGGGTAGCTCTACGGTGCGACGCAGGGGCTTGAACCCCAGGCTAGGCGGCGGCTCCCAGACGAGTTCGAAACTGGAGCCTCGGTGGAGG
Organism: uncultured bacterium; assembly: GCA_964581465.1. GTDB lineage: Bacteria > RBG-13-66-14 > RBG-13-66-14 > RBG-13-66-14 > RBG-13-66-14 > WJMB01. The sequence continues at coordinate 40,597 of CAZOOP010000010.1, read as the reverse complement.
GGCCGCAGGCCCTCGGCCCGGCAGTGGCCCTCGGTCAGTCCGAAGGTTATGACTGGGCAGGGGGCGAAGGCGCGGAGGTAATCCAGGTATTCGCCCACGGGGAGTACGGCGAAGCCGTCGGAAGGCAGGGTTTCGAGCAGCTCGGCCTTGGCCCGGGCGATCTGGCGCACACTGGAGAAGAACTCGAGATGGGCCGGACCCACGGCGGTGATGACGCCGATCTCGGGTCGGGCTGAGCGGGCCAGGGAGGCGATCTCGCCGGACCACTGCATGCCCATCTCCAACACGGCGAAGCGATGCTCGTCGGTCAAGCGGGCCAGGGTCAGCGGCACGCCGATCTCGGTGTTGAGATTGCCTGTGGTGACCAGTGTCGGCGCGTGGTCGAGCATGATCCGCCCCAGGTAGTCCTTGGTCGAGGTCTTGCCCACCGAGCCGGTGACGCCGATTACCCGCAGGTCGGGACGGCGGTCGCGGAAACCGGCGCCGACGGCCAGCAAGGCGCGGCGGACGTCCTCGACGACGAGCTGGATCAACTCCAGGTCGCGCCGGGGTCGGGAGACCAGGGCGGCGGCGGCGCGGCCGACGACGCGGTCCAGGTAGTCGTGACCGTCGACGCGGCTGCCGGTCAGCGCGATGAATAGGTCGCCCTCGGCCACGGCGCGGGAGTCGCCGGCCAGGCCGCCCACGGGCAGCTCCCGGGCGTTGTCGGCGAGCTCGGCGCCGGCCCAGTCGGCCAGCTCGCCCAGAGTGACGGGCAGGCCGACGTCGGCGCGCAGGTGTCCCCAGTCGCGGCTCATCGGGCCACCCCCAGTTTGACGCGCAGGACCTCGCCGGTGGTGTCGACGGAGCGGACGCTTCCGCTGCCCTGGAACTCGGCCCGCAGGCCCGCCGCCGAGATCAGAGCGGCGGCGCGACGGGCATCCAGGCCGATCAGTGACGGCAACTCGGCGGGTTCCAGGGTGGGGGTGCGCAGCACGTCCGGCGTCGACGCCTCGACGACGCGCACCGAGAGGGAATCCGGCGCCGGGACGCCCTCGAGGGCCAGCACCTGACGGACGATACGGGCGAAGGCCGGACCGCAGGTCGGCCCGCCGCCGTAGATCGGCCCGGGCTCGTCGAGGATCACCAGGAGCACAAGGCGCGGGTCTTCGGCAGGGGCGAAGCCGACGAAGCTGGCGATGTACCGGTTGCCCTCCAGATAGCCGCCGGGGCCGATTTTCTGGGCGGTGCCCGTTTTGCCGCCGACCAGGTAGCCGGAACCGGCGGCGTCGTCGGCCAGGCCGTGCTCGACGGTGCCGACCAGGATGGCGCGCATCGTCTCGGCGGTCTGGCTGGAGATGACCCGCCGAGACGTCGCGGAAGCGTCGTCGGGAGCGTCCTCGGAAGCGTTCTGGGAGGTTCCCTCGTCGTTGTCACCATCGATTCGTTCCACCGCTTCGCCGACGATGAGGTGGGGCTGGACTCGGAGGCCGCCGTTGGCAACCACGGCGTAGGCGGCGGCCAACTGGACGGCGGTGACGGCCACGCCCTGGCCGAAACTGGCGCAGGCGGTGTCCAGGGGATACCAACGTTCTGACGGACGCAGGATGCCGCCGGCCTCGCCGACGGACTCCAGGCCCGTGGGCTCCCCCAGGCCGAAGGCGCGCAGGTAATCGTGGAGCTTCTCCCGGCCCAGCATCTCACCGATCTGCAACACGCCGACGTTGCTGGAGCGCTCGATGATCCCGGCAACACTGAGCCGGGGAGCGTGAGGCAGGCTATCCCGGATGCGCCGCCCGGTGACCAGGATGTGCTGCGGTGTGTCGAAAACGGTCTGGGGTGTGACCAGGCCCTCCTCGAGGGCGGCGGACACGGTGAGGGTCTTCAGCGTGCTGCCCGGTTCGTACAGGTCGGTGACGGCGCGGTTGCGGCGAACCTCGGCCGGGTAGTCGCCGAAGTGGTTGGGGTCGAAGCCCGGATAGTTGGCCAGAGCCAGCACGGCGCCGTCGCTCGGGTCGAGCATCACGGCCATCCCGCCGCGGGCGTTGTTGCGTTCGACGGCCTGGGCCAGCTCCCGCTCGACGATGTGCTGGTAGCGGGCGTCGATGGTCAGGTAGATGTCCTCGCCCCGCCGTGGTTCGACCAGGGTTTCCTCGAGGGGGTAGAGGGGCCGTCCGGCGGCGTCGGTGACCTTGAGCACCCAGCCGGGCTCGCCGCTGAGCTCCTCGTCGTAGAGCAGCTCCAAGCCCTCCAGCCCCTGGTGATCCACACCGACGAAGCCCAGCACATGGGCCGCGGTGGGTCCCTGGGGGTAGAAGCGGGCCGCGGCCTCACGGAGGTGGACGCCGGGCAGGCCGGCCTCGCGCAGGGCCAGCTCCTCGGAGTCCTCCAGACGGCGGGAGAGCCAGACGAAGTAGCTGTCGCGGAGGACCAGCTCCTCCAAGCGGGAGCGGGAGAGGCCCAGGATCTCGGCCAAACCCTCGACGACGACGGGGCGCTGCTCCGGAGTGAGCTCCCGGGGCGCCAGGAAAGCCGTGGTGATCTCACGGTCGATGGCCAGCACTGTGCCGTTGCGGTCGTAGATGGTGCCGCGCAGACCGGGCAGGGATTCCCGGGCCACCTGCTGGCTTTGGGCCTGATCGCGGAGCTCGGCTCCGCGCAGCAACTGCAGGTCGACCAGGCGGCCGGCGATGACCAGGGCGAAAAGACCCAGGCCCAGGGCCAGCCAGCGCAGCCGCCGGCTCCCCGGTTCCCGGGTCGCTTTCCCCCGCGTTTCCCGCTGGTTCATCACCCGTCCGTCCTTCGCCGATTCTTGGTTGTCTTTGCGATCGGTTGTTTCGCTGATTGCGAGCTAATCCAGCAACTTTCGATCGAGCCTCGCCTGCTTCAGCCGTAGTATGTTGAGATCGCTCCGCGTGTTGCGCGCGCCGACGCCTTGAGTAAGCTGGTGAACGCAGAGCGGATCCGGTGGGGTTGAACAGACGGGACACCCGTCAGCCTTGTTCCTTCGATGGTTCCCGCAAAAACTCTTACTCGACTGCGAGTCTTTCCCCACCGCGCACCGCCGGTCAGTCCTCACGAGTGATCCACAGTGATACCGGTAGCCTCTCATTCAGCACCCTGCGCCGGCTATTCCACTATTCCGCGATTATCCCCCAGGTCTACTCGCCAAAAGCCGCAGCTTCACTCGACGGTCACCGTTTCCAGCTCCTCGGGGACCACCAGCTCCAGGCGCTCGGCGGCCAGAGATTCCAGGTTATGAGGCGCGGTGGCCAGTCGCCAGTTCTCGGCCATGCGGCGGGCCAGCTCCTCTTGCTCGACCACCCGGCGGCGCAGCTCGTCGATCTCGGCGCGCAGCCCGTAGGCCCGACTGTTGAGGAAGAGGTGCAGGCCGCCCAGGACGGCGGCGCCCAGGATCAGCAGGAACCAGAAGCCGTAGCCGCGCCGGGGACTCATCGTCCGTTCCTCCCGGACTCCAGCCGCTCGGCGGCGCGCAGCTTGGCCGAGCGGGCGCGCGGGTTGGCGGCGATTTCCTCGTCACGCGGAGTGCGCACGCCGCGCCAGAGAAGCCGTAGCTCCTCACGGGGCTCGCAGCGGCAGGCCGGTATGCCCGGCGGGCAGACGCAACCGCCGCTACGGTGGCGCAGAAAGCGCTTGACCAGGCGGTCCTCGCCGGAGTGGTAGGCGATGACGACCAGACGGCCGCCCGGGGCCAACAACTCCAGGGCGTTGTTAAGCCCCCGCTCGAGCTGGACCAGCTCGTCGTTGACGGCCATACGTAGGGCCTGAAAGGTTCGGGTGGCGCCGTCGATGCGCCGGGAGGGTCCCGCCGCGGAGCGGACGACGTCGGCCAGCTCGGCGGTGTCGGTGTAGGGTCCGCCTTCGATGATAGCCCGGGCGATACGGCGCCAGCGGCGCTCGTCGGAGTAGTCACGGATCAGACGACCCAGCCGCTCCTCGTCGATACTGGACAACAACTCGGCCAGGGTGGGACCTGCGGCGGAGTCCATCCGCATGTCCAGGGGACCGGGCCGGGCAAAGCTGAAACCCCGGCCGGGATCGGAAAGCTGTTCGCTGGAGACGCCCAGATCGAACAGGACGCCGTCGAAGCGCTCGGCCAGCTCATCGAGCTCGGCGAAGGACAGCTTGATCAGCCGCAGGCGGCGCTGGTGCTCAGCGTCGGTTTCTCGCTTGACCCGTTCCAGGGCCTCGGCGTCGCGGTCGCAACCCAGCACCCGGGCCTCGGGGAAACGCTCCAGCAGGGCGCGGCTGTGGCCGGCCCGGCCCAAGGTGGCGTCGAGGTAGCTCCCGGACGGGTCGGCGACCCAGGCCTCCAGGACCTCCTCGAGCATGACTGGAACATGGCGCTCCACAGGGTCTCGCATTCTCTCAGGCCGACGGTGTGGCAACGTTAGAAATCTATTTCGCCCAGGGTCTCGGCGGCGTCCTCGTAACCGCCGTCGTCGCTGTAGGATTCCCAGTTCTCGCTGGACCAGATTTCGATGCGTCGGCCGACGCCGACGACGACGGCCTCGCGTTCCAGAGCGGCCCAGCGACGCAGGTGGACCGGGATGCCGATGCGCCCCTGCTTGTCCGGGCTGACCTCGACGGCGCCGGAGAAGAGCAGGCGGGCGAAGCGGCGGGCGGCGCGCTGATTGGTGGCCAGGGACTCGATACGCTCGGCCACCTCGCGCCAGACGGGGGCAGGGTAGAGGAACAGGCAACCGTCGAGTCCCTGGGCCAGTACCCAGTCCTCGCTCTCCTCGCCGTTGCGCAGCTTGGCGGGGATCGCCAGGCGACCCTTCGCGTCCAGGCTGTATTCGTAACGTCCGAGGAACATGGGTTCGACCTTCGCTGCGCTGTTATCTGGCGTCTTGCCGTTTCAACCGGCGATTCGTTACACTGCGTGGCGGGATCTGAACGGTTCTATCAGTGGGCCGGGTCGCGGCGCCGTTCAGGCTTGTTTGAGGATTCAATTTGCTGGTTTCATCATTCGAAGACGCACAGGGATATGTCGCTAACAGGTTGTCTATTGATTTTTTATCGCTCAAGACGCTGTCATTTGCCCGGACGGTTACCGGCGCTCTTCAGTGAATCGCTCGAATGGGTGTTTATGAAGACGTCGGGGGACGGGGCGGCCGACACGCAACGGTCTGATTTGGCCGAAACACCCTCCATGACGCCCGCGCCGGCCTTCTATCAGCTTGCCGCCACCTATCCGCGACAGTCCCATTACCTTCCTGTCGTCCCCGGTCAGTGTCGTGTCGGCAATCATTATCCCCCACTTCTCCCCACCTTTCACCACACAGATATAGTATAACCCCTTTTCCCCACCTGTCAACAGTAAAGTTGAATAAAGGTGAAGTTTTTTCCGACAAGCATCTAGGGTGGATTTATCCGAAGAATTGGCGACGGTTCCGCAGCCATGCACCCGGAGAGAGGTTCATGCGGATAATGTTGATTTTCTATGGCTTCTTTCCAAGGTCTCCAGGTGGGGAATTCACTTCAAGGCGAGACCTTTGCAAAACCGATCCTGACAAACGAGCCCGCCCCGCGCCCGGACCGCGAGGCGTTGGCACGTTTCTTGCGGAATTGTGGGGCCGGGTCGGACGAGAGGCCGCCACGCCCTGCTGCAAGAAACGTGCCAACGCCGGACCCGGGCGTAACGGTTCCGCCGGATGGGTTTTGCAAAGGTCTCTCGGGCGTGATGGATTCCGCAAGTATCGCTGTAGGGCATGGTATTGGCCAAACGTTGACAGGCCGTCACTCGTTTGGGAGTGGTGTATATCCAATTGACTGTCAATGAAGGTTTTACGACTTTTGTATCTGCCTCTGTCGCACTGTCTGTTCGTGGCAAACCACCTGGACTTGCGTCAGGCCCGCTTGGAGCCGGTTTTTGTTGGTTCCGTTCGGGGTTCTAACGAGCTGGGGCGCAACGTAAGAATGATACCTTTCCATCGCTCGCCTTAGGACTCGCGTTAGCTATCCGTCTGACTAATTGACGGCCTGCTTCGGATATTATCAAGCTCACCTTCTTGATGCGGCTTTCCAAAGCTGCAAACGCTGGTTCAGTTTCTGGTGATGGTCCCCGAGCTGATTCACTTCGAAAGACCACCCTCAATCGGCATCAGGGGGCAGATACGAGACTTGTTCTCGAGGATCATTCCCCACCGTCCTTCCCACCGGCGCTCGCCGGTGGGATACTCATATCGACGGGTGTACCGGGGGCGCTTGCTATCGGCGGGACCGACGTCGATTAGCTGTCGATTATGGGATCGCCGACCCACCGGAAGGCGCATCCGGATTATGGGATACCCAGACCCGTCACAAGCAGCTTGGCCATTGTCCCCGCTTGATCTGAAAGGTATTCGGCAGGGTGTTGTGTGTCGTGGGAAGTGAACTCCATCTAGCTCGTGGGCGGGACGCTATTTAACCAAGGGCGGCGGGGTGAACCCGCCGCCCGATTAAGTAGTTGCTGTGATGATTAGAGGTTGGTCAGGGGGATCGGGAAGGGGTAGTCCGGGGTTGGTCGGCGGGGCATCACCTGGGCCGGGGCGGTGGCCGTGCCGCCTTGGAAGGGTTGCAGGGCGTAGTTCGCCAGGACGAAGGCGGTCAGCTTGCCCGGGTCCGAGTATTTTTCGGCCAGGTCGCAGGTAAACTCGCCGCGCAGACCGACATCGAAGGCGACCAGGTAGAGCCCCTCGCGCTTGGGCAGGCCCCAGGCGTAGAGATCGCCCTCGAGGACGACGCTCTGTCCGGGGGTCAACTCGTCGGGCAAGGTAACGGGGGTGCGCAGGGTCAGCGGTTCGGCGTCGTCGGCGAAAACCCACAAGCGCAGCCCCTTGGCGCTGTCCAGGGGTCGGGGCTCGTCGGCGTGGTTGGTCAGGGTCAGCCGGACGCTGTAGGCTTCGTCGAAGGGCAGGCTGAAGGCCGGCGTGGAGAGAACCAGCTCGACGCCGCCGACGGGCCCGGTGCGGTAGGGGTGGGGGAGGGGATCGGGTTTGGGGAAGTTAGCGAAGTCGCCGAAGGCCTTTTTCTCCTCGGGGCTGTATTTTGCGTCCAGGTGCCAACCGGCGCGAACCATGGCGGTCAGGCCCAGGTAGTCGGGTCCCTGCTTGGCGGAGATCTGGTCCTGCCCGGTCTCCATTCTCCGTCGCACCAGGGGACGATAAAAGGCCTCGTCCATCTCCCAGCCGGTGAGCTCATTGGAGAAGTCCAGCAGTCGGTTAATCTTGCGGCGCTGCTCCTCGGTGTGCATATGGGGCCAGAGCAGGTATTCGGCCAGGGCGTCGGTGAAGCAGGTGAAAGGCATCATCGTGTTGCGGCGCCGGGCGGTGCGCTGCTCGTTGGTCAGCGCCAGCTCGGTGAGGGCGTAGGCGATGTTCTCCGGCGAGGGGTACTCCCGGGTCTTCTCCAGGGCGTCCAAGGCCCAACTGATCATCTCGGGCTGCTGGTGGTTTATCTCACTGCGCAGGGAGTTGAGGTTGGCGTCCCAGGCGGCGGAGAGGCCCAGGTGATGCTGGTGGCCCTCGGCCAGACTGCGGCGGTTGAACTCGGGGATGGTGGCGCATTCTTCGGCCAGGGCGAAGAGCGCCTCGTAGGCCTGTTTCTGGTGGGGCAGGTTGGGGTTGTTCTTGACCTGGGACTCGTAGACCATCCGGTGGGGCTTGACGACGACGGAGAGGTCGGTGAGGTCCAGGGTTTTCAGGTCGACGGGCTCGAGCTCCTCGGCCATCGCCTCGGCCTGGGCCATCTTTTCGTCCAGCCCGGCGCTCTGGGCCTCGGCCATCTTCATCATCACGTCGCCGTACTCGGCCATGATGCCCTTGGACTGCACCCGTTGCTGATACTCGGCCAGGTCACAGCCCTCGGCGGCCACGGCCTTCATCTTGTCGATCACCGCGTAGGCGCGGTCCAGCAGCTCGCGGTCCGAGATCATCCCGGCCTGGGCGTCCACACCGGACTGCATGGCGTCGATCATCTGCTTGACGGCGGGATCCATTTAGAAGCCCCCCTTCAGTTCATCGCGGTTGACCCGTTCGAAGAGGTCGTCGAATAGAGGCAGCTTGTCGGTGGACCAGGGCAGGCGGTCGCGGACGTAGGGCAAACGGAGCAGCTCGGGGAAGCGCATGTCGGGATGCCGGCGGCGCAGCTCCTCGAGGCCGGCGCGCAGCTTGGTCAGGTCGCCCTCGGAGAGCTTGCTGCCGGCCTTGGCGGCGCCGATCTTCAGCAGACACTCCAGGCCCTCGTCGACGAGCTGCTTGGTGCGCTCGATCTTCTCGCGCAGCTCGGCCTCGGTCTGGCTCCACTGCTCGGCGACGGCGTCGACGGCCGCGTAGTCTTCGGTGCGGACCAGTGCCTTGGCGCGCTCGTCCCAGTGCTCGGCCAGCTCGTCCTGACCCAGCTTGGTGTGCGTCGAGGCGGCGAAGCGCGCTCCGTCCACCGCCAGGGCCCGGGTCAGTCGGAAGGCCAGGCCTCCCTCCATGAAAGCCCGGTTCATCTCCAGCACGTCGGGAGTCTTGCGTACCATCTCCAGGGTCTCGGCGTCGACCTTGACCGCCTCGCGGGCGTAGGGGTCCAGACGCCGGGCCTCGAGAGCCAAGCGGTAGTATTCGATCGTGTCGGCGTGGGCCGCTTCGTTGAAATCAGTCATGCTTCACTCCCGCTTCGGGGTGTTGGTCGACTGGTGACTGTTTACGTTGATCCGCTGAGCGTTTGATAGAGCCGGTGTGGCGGGTCATCTTGCCGGTTTCCGCCAATCATCCTCCATAGTTCGCGGCGCTCGGAGTCTGGGGATCGATCCCCGGCGTTTTCTCGTAACCCCGGCAAGCCCTCGAGCGGCGCGGTGTGGCTCGCCTCTCCACCCGACACGCTGCGCCCCTTCAATCAGCCTCGGTCCGCAAGGCTCCGGGATTGTCGGATATCCGTGTGCGGCCGGCCCGCCCACAGACGTCGCTCATCCGTTGATACATGGTTGATGCAGAATGCTAACCGGTTGGGATTATCACCTAATTATAAACAAGCGCGAAGTGTGCTCCTGAGGTAGTTTAACGTGTTTTTGTCGTCCCGATGGTTGAATCGGAACGACCTTTCACGGATAAAAGCTTGAAGTTGCGTTTAAAGCCACGATGGTAGGCTTTTAGCATAGCCTCGGGAGCTCTCTGGGCCGTTGATAGGCACCTTGCCATCGACCAGGGCCTTGTCGCGGTTGATGCGCTTTTGGTGGATTCCGTTGAGTGACAGCCTGTTATAGTCCTTGTATCCATCGGAGTATACGATCGAGTCCAGCTCGACATTGTCCAAATTGTCCAGGATCGCATCGACCAGGTGCTTGCTGTCACAGCGCTTGGGGAGGATGATCAGCGCCGCCGGGACGCCGAGCCGCAACAGACGCGCTATCTCACGGCGCTTTTCCGGCGGCGGCTCGTTGCGACGCCCCCGGGGACGAGGGTTGAACAACTTGCCGCAGCGCTTGCACTTACGGCGCCCGTCGGCGCAGCGGTAGTTACACCTTGGACACTTGACGTGCCGATCCCTCGTTCTGCTCCTCCCCGCCACATTGACCACTTTGTTGGTGGCAGGACAACAAACTTGCTCACGCCGACATAAGCACCCAACTGCAATAGCTGATGTTCATCTTATGTGATGATCCCAACCGGTTAAGATTTGGTGACCCGTCTCGGCAGTGCGAACCGGCTAAAACTTCTCCCTGGTCAACTCCTCCTGGGCCTTGGTCAGGCAGGCGCTCCAATCCCGCAGTTCGTCGACCAGGGCCTCGACGAAGCCCAGGTCGGCGGTGCCGCCGGAGGTGCCGAATTCGAGGGCCACCTCGCTGTCGAGCTCGAAGGCTTCGAGGCGGTTGAGGGCCTCGACGAGGCGCTCGAGCAGCCCGGCGAACTCGACGGTGCGCTTGCCCAACAAGGCGATCAACTGGCGGGCCTTGCCCTGCAGCGGCTCGGAGCCGATGTCCCGACCCCGCTTGAACAGCAGGAACACCTTCTCCATACGCAGCCATTCCCGGGCCAGGGTGAGGGCGTCGCGCTCGACCTCGTTAACGACGGGATCGAGCTTGTCCGGAAGCCTGTCGATCTCCGAGAGTCGCTGGCGGGCGGTGGTGTAGTTCTCGATGATCCTGGGGAAGGCGGACTCGACATCGGCCCGGATCGGCGAGCCGTCCACCTCTTCGCGGAAGGCCTCCCAGCGCTCGGCGCACTCCTCGTAGATGGACTGGACTACGAAGGCCCGATCTCTGTAGTCTCGCAGAGTAACGACCAGCAGGGCGATGGCCCAGGCCGAGGCGAGGCCGACGGCGACCCAGAATGTCTCGAGGAAGACAAACGACATATAGCCGCCGACCCAGACGAAGACCAGCATGCTGATGATAGCGCCACGGTGCTTCTTGCGTTGTTCGTCGGTACGCAGTCGCTTGCGCACGGCGCGACGCATGGCGGCGTTGAGCCGGGCCATGACCCTCCCGGGGTGGTTTGTGGGTTCAGCTCGGGGCGTTTGAAACCAGCGTGCCCTCAACGCTGTTCGAGCCGCCGATGATCGGTTGCGGTTGGAGTGGGGCGGTGAATAGACATCTTCCGCTGTACGCCGGGGAGCAAGGGTGTCGGTAATCACCCGGCGTGCCTTTAATAACAACTGAGGGTAAGAGTAACTACAGTGGGCTTGTCTGGGCGGTTTGCCGCAAGGCGAGCGGTGGTCGAAGCGGTTCTCATCACAGCCCCCTGAAGCAGCCCCTGGTCAAACATTCGGAAAAACCCACCAGCCTTAGAACGATAGGGGCTTGCAAGGAGCTGGACCGCCAAGCCATGCATTCCATTACAGCCCGTCCCCAACAGTAATGTGAAAAGCATTGACGGCGGCGGCGTCCGGCGGCTTAGAAGAGGCCGCTGATGTTGCCCTCGTCGTCGATGTTCATCTTGTAGGCCGCCGGCTCCTTGGGCAGACCCGGCATCAGCATCACGTCGCCGGTGAGCGGGACCAGGAAGGCCGAACCGGCGGAGATGCGGATGTCGCGCACGGTGATGATGAAGTCCTTGGGACGGCCGTAGAGCCGTGGATTGTCCGAGAGGCTGGTCGGGGTCTTGGCCATGCAGATGGGCAGCTTGTCGTAGCCGAACTTCTTGATGCGCCGCATCATCCGCTTGGCTTTCTTGGTGAACTCGACGTGCTCGGCGCCGTATATCTCGCCGCAGATCGTCTCGATCTTCTTTTCGACGGACCACTCCCAGTCGTAGAGCGGCTTGAACTCGGTGGAGCAGTCTCGGACGCCGTCGATGACGAGTTGGGCCAGCTCGCGCATGCCGTCGCCGCCTTTGGCGAAGCCCTCGCCGACGGCCGCGGGCACGCCGAGCTCGGCGCAGCGGTCGAGAACGACCTGGAGCTCCTCCGGAGTATCCTGGGGGAAGCGGTTGACGCAGACCACGGCGGGCAGGTTGAACTTGGCGATGTTCTCGAGATGCTTCTCCAGGTTGGGCAGCCCCTTCGCCACGGCCTCGGGGTCGGGCTCGTCGAGGTGCTTTTTGCTTTTGCCGCCGTGGAGCTTGAGCGCGCGGCAGGTGGCCACCAGCACCACCAGGCTGGGGCTGAGCTTGCCGTACTGGCATTTGATGTCGAAGAACTTCTCGGCGCCCAGGTCGAAACCGAAGCCGGCCTCGGTAATGGCCCAGTCGGCGGTGGAGAGGGCCATCTTGGTGGCCAACAGCGAGTTGCAGCCGTGGGCGATGTTGGCGAAGGGTCCACCGTGGATGAAGGCCGGCACACCCTCGAGGGTCTGGACCAGGTTGGGACGCAGGGCCTGCTTCATCAGCATGGCCATGGCGCCGGTGACGCCCATCTCCTTGGCCAGCACCGGCTTACGGTCGTAGGTGAAGCCGATGAAGATGTTGTCGAAGCGGTGTTTGAGATCGTTGAAGTCCTGGGCCAGGCAGAGGACGGCCATCACCTCGCTGGCGGCGGTGATGATGAAGCCGGTCTCGCGGGGGACGCCCTGCTTGCGCCCTCCCAGGCCGATGATGCAGTCGCGCAGGGCGCGGTCGTTCATGTCCACACACCGGCGCCAGGTGACTGTGCGTGGATCGAAGCTGACCGAGGAGCGCTGGTAGATGTGGTTGTCGATGGCGGCGGCCAGCAGGTTGTTGGCCGCGGCGATGGCGGCGAAGTCCCCGGTGAAGTGGAGGTTGATGTCCTCCATCGGCACCACCTGGGAGTAGCCGCCGCCGGCGGCGCCGCCCTTGATGCCGAAGATCGGTCCCAGCGAGGGCTCGCGCAGGGCGCAGGCCACGCTCTGACCCAGCTTGGCCAGGCCCTGGGAGAGACCGATGGTGGTGGTCGTCTTGCCCTCGCCGGCCTTGGTCGGGGTGATCGCCGAGACCAGCACCAGCCTGCCCGGCTCGTAGGGCCGGTCGCGCAGGATGTGGCCGTGGACCTTGGCGATGTGGTCGCCGTAGAGGTAGATGTCGTCTTTGGTCAAGTTGAGCTTGCCGGCGATCTCGGTGATCGGCAGCATTTTAGTTGCCTGGGCGATTTCGATATCACTGGGAAACTTACTCATTGGACTCCTTTGGCAGCGGTGGAATGTTACTAGATCGATGATGGCGAATGATGTCCGGAACGAATAGCGGCAGTCGGCCTGATTCAGCGGTTGTGAGGATCTTCCTACTGGAACACGGCGATGAGCACACGATACACCGAGCCCCAATCCAATGGCACGCCGCCTGCAATCTCCGACGGTTTTCGGGGGTGAACCGGTACGGCGTATGGTGTCGATAACAATCAGTGCGGCCCCTTATGGCGTATATAGTATAAGACAAAACGAAGCCATTCGCGTTACCCGGAAGGGCGGTAGAGCCAACTGATAGTAGGTCGCAATAAACGGAGCCTTTTCCGAGGTCAGTCTGAGGGGGGATCGATATCGGAAACCCCCGGCGTTTCAAGTACGGAAGGAAAGGCTTATCCGCGTTGCAGAAGCTCAATACTCACTGACAATCCCAAACTACGGTTCCAGTGTTTACGCCTCGTTCCCCGAGCTTCCCAGCTTGAAAGACAAAAAGCTTGACCCGGCGGCGGCTTTCTGTTAATCTTCTTCGGTTCCCCTTTCGGGGAAGGCTTGTACCGACCGGATCGGCCCGCATTGGCCGTACTTTGATGATCCGGAACGACCCGGTACGAGCGTTGTCGCAAGAACCGCCGCCATGTTTGAAGCGGTGGAAAAGAAAGGAACAGCAGTATGCGCGGTAACGTCAAGTGGTTCAACGACGCCAAAGGCTACGGTTTCATCCAACAGGAAGACGGCCCCGACATTTTCGTGCACTATAGCGCGATCAACGGCACGGGTCGCCGGACCCTGCTCGAGGGCGAAGAGGTGGAGTTCGAGGTCCAGGAAGGACCCAAGGGCCTCCAGGCCGTCAACGTCACACGCATCAGCGATACGGAAGCCCCGTAAGCATCGCCGACAGAATCGAGCTCTAACTGAGCCGACTACGAGGGACCCCGCCGGGGTCCCTTTTTATTGTTGAACAATGCTTTGCGGCTGAGCGATTCCTAGGCCGGTGGTTTGAAAAGCAAACGAGCCCCCAGGCCGAGACACAGCCCCAGCGTCCCCAGACCCAAGGCGTAGAGACTCATCGAGACCGCGATGCCGAAGCGGCCGATCTCCTGGTAGTAGTACTCGGCCACTGTGGAGCCTCCCACGGAGCGCAGGTAGGTCAGCTCATCACCGGATTCGGCCAGTTGCGAGGCCGAAATGAAGAACAGGATGCAAGAGGCGACCCCCAACAGCAGAACAAGGACTCCCAGAACCTTACGCATTGTCTCTCCTTTGTTGTTAGGATCATGTTTGATGCTGCCTAAGGCAAACAGTCGGTCCGATTTCTTGTGTTGATCCCTACCTATTTTGTGACATATACAAGAAGGTATCACTAAGCGGCAACGGAGCATAGTATTACTGGATAGCATTTCGTTCAAAGCAGTTAGTTTGTAATCAAGTGCACACATCGAGCGAGATGCATGTGGATGCATGTGGCAGGTACGTGGATTAACAATTCCTTTGGGATCATCACAGAAGATGAACATCAGCTATTGCAGTTGGCTACTTATATCGGCGTGAGCAAGTTTGTTTTCCTGCCACAAGCAAAGTGGTCAATGTGGCGGGGAGGAGCAGGACGAGGGACCGGCACGTCAAGTGTCCAAGGTGCGACTACCGCTGCGCCGACGGACGTCGTAAGTGCAAGCGCTGCGGCAAGTTGTTCAACCATCGTTTCCGGGGGCCTCGCAACGAGCCGCCGCCGGAAAAGCGCCGTGAGATAGCGCGTCTGTTCCGGCTCGGCCTCCCAACGGTGCGGATCATCCTCCCCAAGCGCTGTGACAGCAAGCACCTGCTGGGCGCGATCGTCTACTCCGATGGATACAAGACCTATAACAGGCTGTCACTCAACGGTTTTCACCACAAACGCATCAACCACGACAAGACCCTGGTCGATGGCAAGGTGCCTATCAACGGCATCGAGAATTTCCGGGGCTGCGCCAAACGCCGCCTCAAAGCCTATCACCGTGGTTTTAACGCAACTTCAAGCTTTTATCCGTGAAAGGTCGTTCCGATTCAGCCATCGCGACGACGAAAACACGCTAAACTACCTCAGGAGCACACTTCGCGCTTGTTGATAATTAGGTGATAATCCCAAACACTAATTAACTGCTCGAAACCGTTGCCCTCGACGATTATGCTACGATCATAAGTAGCCTATTAACAAGCATATAATGAGCGGGCACCGTGGGAATAAGGTTGCGTGCTAACTAATATCAGCATGGCCTCGTTACAGTCGCTTTTTGAAGGGTATTGTTGTTTCGAGTTGGAGTGAGCTGGTCCGGGATCGTGTGAGATGCCTACGAGAATCTTCCACCGTGTTATCGGCAATTTATAATCACGATCCGGTACGGGCGGGGTATACAATCCCTTGTTTTTTCGGGTAATCACCACAAGATCTATCCACGGCGGGGGCGCTTCGATACTCTCGTTACAACAGTGACACCCCATCAGGGTACCGGTGGGGTATGACCGGGGTGGTCCGTAAAGAAAGCCCGGTTAACCCCATCGCCGCTGGGTGCTATAATCGCAAGGAATCCAACGCCAACCGAGGAGAGCGATGTCCGCCCCCCACCTGCTGCTCGTCGACGGCTACTCCCTCGTCTTCCGCACCTTCCACTCCATCAAGACCCCGATGCGCTCCGCCGACGGCGTCAACGTCGCCGCGCTCTACGGCGCCACCCGGGTGATGCTGGGCCTCATCCGCCGCCACCTCTTCGGCGGTTCCGCCGCCGGCGACTACGCCGCCCGGCGCCGCGAACACTCCGCCGACAGCCTGGCCTTCGTTGTCGACGCTCCGGGCAAGAACTTCCGCCACGAGATCTTCCCCGACTACAAGGCGCAGCGCCCACCCACCCCACCGGAGCTACCGCCCCAGATGGACCGGTTGCGCGAGCTCTACCCGGCCCTGGGCTGGCCCGTGGTCGAGGAGCCGGGGTACGAGGCCGACGACGTTATCGCCGCCCTGACCCGGCGCGGCCGCGAGGCCGGCTTCGAGGTGTACATCTTCACCGGAGACAAGGACCTGATGCAGCTCATCGGCCCCGGGGTGCGGCACATCGCCCACGGAAGACGCGGCGAGGAGAGCCTGCGCGACGCCGAATACGTCAGGGAGAAGTTCGGCGTCGCGCCGGAACGGATGCGCGATCTGCTGGCTCTCACCGGCGACACCGTGGACAACCTGCCCGGCGTTCCCGGCGTGGGACCCAAGACGGCGGCAAAACTCCTCGACCAGTACGGCGACCTCGACGGCGTCATCGAGCACGCCGACGAGGTCTCGGGCAAACTGGGCGAGCGGCTGCGCGAGAACATCGAGGCGGCCCGGCTGACCTGGAAACTGGTCGGCCTCGATGAAGACGCCCCGGCTCCGGAGCTCGACGAACTGACCCTGGGCGAGCCAGCGGTCGCCGCCGTAGAGAAGCTGCAGACGCTGCGCTTCGCCAGCATCCTGCGCGAGCTGGGACTGACCGAGCGGCGTGAGGTAAGCCTCAGTGTGTCCGAGAACGGCCCGCCGAAGGGCTTCGTGGAAAAGGCCAAGGACACCGGCAGGCTGGGCCTGATTCCACTCGGCGACCATCGTGCCGACCGCGGCTATGCGCTGCGCGGCCTGCGCCTGGCCATCGAGGAGAACGCCGAGATCGGCGTCCCCTGCGAAAACGGTCTCCCGGACTGGGTCGATAAACTGGTGAAGGACCCCGGGGTGACCGTCGTCGGCTACGATCTGAAGCCCCTCGCCGAGTCCATGGATAGCTACGAGGACCTGATGCTGGCCGGCTGGCTGCTAGAGGCCGACCGGCCGCCCCGGGGTCTGGCCGACTACTGCCGCCGCCACTTGGGCGAGAGCCCGGGCGAGGACGCCGGAGACCAGGCCGAACTCTTCGACTCCCCCCGCGACGAGGCCGCCGGTCACGCCGCCGCCGCCCTGCGACTGCGCTCCATCCTGGACCGGAAACTCGCCGAGGCTGAGCTGGAGCGTGTCTACAAGAAAATCGAGCTGCCGCTGATCCCGGTGCTGGCCGCCGTCGAGCGCCGCGGTCTGCCCCTGGACACCGGGCGCCTGGCCGCGCTCTCCGAGGAGCTTCAGACGGAGATGGCCAAGCTCGAAGAGCGTGCCCACGAGCTGGCCGACCGCGACTTCAACGTCGCCTCGCCCAAACAGGTCGGCGAGGTCCTCTTCGGTGAGCTGGACCTGCCCGGCGGGCGCAAGACCAAGACCGGCTACTCGACCGCCTCCGACGTCCTAGAAGGACTGGCCGAGGAGCACGAGATCGCCCGGGTGATACTCGAACACCGCCGACTGGCCAAACTCGAGGGCACCTACGCCGCCAAGCTGCCCCGCTCCGTAGCCGAATCCACCGGCCGCCTGCACACCACTCTGCACCAGGCCGCCGTCTCGACGGGACGCCTCTCCTCCTCGGACCCCAATCTGCAGAACATCCCCATCCGCACCGAAACGGGACGGCGAATCCGTGGGGCCTTCCGCGCCCCGGAGGGCCGACGCTTGATCAGCGCCGACTACTCGCAGATCGAGCTGCGCCTGCTGGCCCACGTCTCCGGCGAAACCCGACTCATCGAGGCCTTCCGCGCCGGAACCGACGTCCACTCCGCCACCGCCGCCACCCTCTTCGATATCAAAACCGACGCCGTCACCTCGGAGCAGCGCAACAGCGCCAAGGTCGTCAACTATTCGCTGATCTACGGCAAGGGCGTCTACGGCCTGGCCCAGGACCTGGGCATCGAGCGCAACGAGGCCCGGGAGTTCATCGACAACTATTTCAACAAGTACCCGGCGGTCAAGGAGTGGATGGAGCGGCACACCGAGCGCGTCCGCGAGCTGGGCTACACAGTGACCCTCTTCGGCCGCCGGCGCCCCTTCGGCGAGATCAACTCCCCCAACCGCCGCACACGAGAGGCCGCCGAGCGCGCCGCCCTCAACGCCCCTCTTCAGGGCACCGCCGCCGACATCTGCAAGCTGGCCATGATCCGCGCCGAACACGCCCTCACAGGCTCCGACCTCGACGCCGGCCTGCTGCTGCAGATCCACGACGAACTCCTCGTCGAAACACCCGTGGATAACGTCACCGAAGTCGGCGAGCTGCTGCGCGAGGCCATGGAAAAGGCCCACGAAGGGCTGATCAAGCTCAGCGTGCCGTTGACCGTAGAGATCGGTTCCGGCGAGGATTGGCTCTCGGCCCACTGAGCGAGGCCCGGACCGCCTAGAACAAGAGAAACCAAGAAACGACCGGAAGCCGAACCCCGGTCGTTTCGTCCATCGGTCCTGAACCATCCGACTTCAACTCTCCAGGCCGCGCTGTATCGGCAGTGAAAAGATACCCCGCGACCTTCGCCAAACCGATTCGCCAACAACCCTCGTCCGGCCCGGCGTTGGCACGTTTCTTGCGCAAGGAGACGCCCTTGAACCGGACCACGGCCGACTCCGCAAGAAACGTGCCAACGCCTCCCCGCAGGACGGCGAGAGCGTTGCGCGGGCCGGGAACGGGTTTGGCGAAGGTCGCTGTGATAATTCAGCGAGGAGATGGGCGACTAACGACCCAACGCGGATCAGCCTGATTTGCTGAGAACACACTCTGCGATGCCATGTGTTCATATGTGAAAGGATCACGTAACTGTTACAGACATAGTGTTTCTGGATGACGTTCCAAAATAGTGCAACGGATTATAACTTATTATTGAACCAGTACTTACAGCTTATGAATTGCCATTCAAGGTTTTTATAGCTTATACCGCTGTCATTATTATGCTGCCGATTTGTGGCAATTAAATTCGACTTGCTTTATTAATGCTACAGGAATCGGGAAGCAGTTGGACCCGCTCACAGGTTTTGAATGCTATTATAGAATAACATACTAATAATAGTATATTGCTTGATTTAGAAATTATAATAGCTGGCCGGTCTGACGAGATGACTGCTTTTGCCGAGCATTTATCGAGCTCCCTACCCGATGCGGCTCTCCATGGTTACAAATGCTGGTCCAGTATCTTGTGATGATCCCATATGCAATTAACAGGCAATCAGGTATGCATATCAAATGAACTGTTTAGGGCAGGTAAGTAAGTTTCCAGATTCCAAGAGGATGCTCGTTTAGACATCTCGGCGCTCAAAAATCAACTGCTTTGCGCCATTGGCCTCGATGACGATGCTCAACGCTAAGCATCATATTGTTATGTATATATAACGAATTAAAGCCGAGGGTTATGGCTGCAGACAAATCTTTCTTCAACAGAGCTTTGTATCAGTCGTTTTTCGAGATGGATCGATGTTTCGAGTTTGAGTTAGCTGGTCCGGGATCGTTTGCTATGCCTAGGTGAGATTACCGTTCGACACGCTTGATCAAGTGACAAAACAAGAAATCATGGATACTGACTGCTATCCTGTAGGCTGAACACGCCAATGTAGAAATTGCCAACAGGTTGTCAATTTACTAGTTGTTTCATAAAAAGCAGTGCCAACCCAGAATGACTGGAACCCGGCGCATCTTGTAGACGTTACTGCCTAATAGGCTCACTCCGCACTGACAATAGCATTTGTATAAATCGAGACCCCTATCCATGACCACGCGCCTGCCACATCGCTGATTAACCGCTGGCGGACTTGGCGATTGATGATGTTTGTGCTATATTGTTACTCAGAAGTGGAATCGTAAACAGCGTCCTCCTGAGACGCATTAAATGGTCATCAATAATCCCAGCGACAGCAAAGACTAGATTCTCCCCCCTCACAGAGAAGGTGCCACCGTGCTGTACCAGACAGCCTGCGTTACAACGGTGCCGCGCTTGCGGTACGATCCCGCGATAAAGAGGGTCGCACCGGCAACGCTTGAAACCTTCGCCGGAACCCCGTCGCATTGGGGCCGCCCGGATCTGTGAGGAGTTTATGCAAGGAGAACTACTGCCCAACGGCAGGCGTGAGATCAGCGTTCTGTTCTGCGATGTAACCGGCTTCGCCGAACTCAGCGCGAAGCTCGGGGACCGCGCCACCGCCGAACTACTCCAGCGATTCTTCAACATCGTCGGTCAACTGGTCGAGGACTACGGTGGTGTCGTGGACAAGCTGATGGGCGACTGCGTGATGGCCACCTTCAACGCCGTGCGCAGCCGAGCCGACCACAAACGCGCCGCACGCGAGGCAGCACGTCGTATCGTTCGCGCCGTCAAGGAGATCGAGATCGACGGGGACACCCTCAACGTTCTGGTCTCCGTCGAGAGCGGCGAGGCCGAAGTGGTCACCTTCAACTGCGGCTCGCACTCGGCCACCACGGTAATCGGCGAACTGGTCAACCGCGCCGCCGTGGGCTTGCGACGCGTACCCAACCACAACGGCGGCTGACTCCGCCCCGACCTTTTGTCGTTTGACCCCCCGCAAATCCTGGGCTAAGATTAGCCCAGTCGCGGGGGTTTTTGCACTCCCCGCGGTGCCAGGCGGCATATCGGGTCAGACTCTCTTGGCGTCCTCTGTGACTAGACCGTCGATTGAATCGACGCGCAAGGTTTCGCGAGGACTCCCGTCGCGACCACTCGACGACTGTATCAGCCAACCCCTTCAAGGGAGACGCCCTGCAGAATCCGCTCCCGCCAGACCAGCCGCGGGCCAGAAGCGTCTCCGAGCTGACCGCCGAGATCCGCTGCGCCCTCGAGACCGAGTTCCCCGACGTCTGGGTCGCCGGCGAGCTCTCCAACGTTCGCCTCTACTCCAGCGGCCACCTCTACTTCCGTTTGAGCGACGATAACGCGATACTCAAGGCGGTGATGTTCCGCCCAGGCCCCCGCCGTCTCGACTTCACCCCCGAGAACGGCCAGGCCGTCGTCGCCCACGGCCGGATCAGCGTCTACGCCCCCCGGGGAGATTACCAGATCATCGTCGACGGCCTGATCCTCCAGGGTCTGGGCGCCCTGATGAAGGCCTACGAGGAGCTCAAGGCACGCCTGGCCGCCGAGGGCCTCTTCTCCACCGAACACAAGCGACCCCCGCCGCGCCTCCCGCAGCGGGTGGGGATCGTCACCAGTCGCGACGGCGCCGCCCTGCGCGACATCCTGAACGTCCTCGAACGACGCCACGCCGGTCTGGACATCCTGCTGCGTCATTCGACGGTCCAGGGCGCCCGCGCCGGCGAGGAGCTGGCACGGGCCGTCGAAACCCTGGCATCCTCGGGACTGGTCGACGTCCTGATCGTCGGGCGCGGCGGCGGCTCCTACGAGGACCTGTTTTGCTTCAACTCCGAGGCCCTGGCCCGCGCCATCCACGCCTGCCCGATCCCGGTTATCTCCGCCGTGGGCCACGAGGTCGACGTGACGATCTGCGATCTGGTCGCCGACATCCGCGCCCCGACGCCCAGCGCCGCCGCCGAGCTGGTCACCGCCGAGCGGGCCGAGCTGGGCCGCCGAGTGACCCGCGCCGGCGAAGCCCTGCGCCGCATCGCCCGGGACCGCCTGACCCTCGAACGTCAGCGCCTCGAGAACCTGCGACAGTTCCTGGCCCCCGAGCGACTGCTCGACCGTCTCAATTCATTCCGCCAGCGCATCGACCTCGATGAGGAACGACTGCGCTCCCTGACCCGCAACGGGCTGAACAGCCTCCAGCGCCGCCTCGAGGCCGCCCGGGCGCCCCTGGCCCGACTGAGCGGCGCTCCCCGTCTGCAACAACTGCGTCTGGACCGCCGTCGCGCCGACCTCGAGCTGGCCGCTCGTGACTCTCTGGCCCGACAACACCAACGCCTCGGTGAACTCGGTGGACTTTTGGCGGCCCTCGAACCCAACGCCGTCATCGCCCGGGGCTACGGCCACCTTTCCGATAAGAACGGCCCCGTCACCACCGCCGCCGACCTCGAACCCGGCGCCGTACTGCGCATCGAACTCCACGACGGCGGCCTGGACAGCCTGGTGAGGAGGAAGCTTGAGCGAGGAACAGCAGACCCCGGACCTGAGCCAGACCAGCTTCGAAGAAGCCCTCGAACGCCTCGAGGCCGTCGTGGCCGAGCTGGAAAAGGGCGGATACCCCCTGAGCAAACTGATCTCCCTCTTTGAAGAGGGCTCCCGTCTCGCCCGGCACTGCCAGTCCCGCCTCGACTCCACCGAGCGCCGCCTGGCCGAACTCGTCGACACCGCCGACGGCACCGCCGAGAGACCCCTGGACTAATCCGGCGCGCAGCGGGACCTTTGCCGAACCGCTCCCCGACACCACGAAACCCCTCGCCGCTCCCACGGGTAGGCGTTGGCACGTTTCTTGCGGAGTCGAACGTGGTCCGGTTCGAGGGCGCCTCCTTGCGCAAGAAACGTGCCAACGCCGGGCCGGGCGAGGCGACTGATCAAGGGGGTTCGGCAAAGGTACCGCCCGCCGACGTATGATCGACGAAGCAGATGCAGAATCATCGGCGGTTATCGGAAGAGAAAGGGCGTCATGGAATGTGTTCGGACCAAATCAGTCTGATCATGAGTTGTTCACCGAGCGGGTATTCGCGGTCCGGGTGCACTGCGCTTTGATCCCGATATCGTCAAGGGCAACCTTGTTTGCTTGTTATTGATGCAATTAGAGTCGAGTCGAAATCGCATGGGCGTTTACTGCAAGCTACCGTCATAGTTGATTGTCAACAGAGCATACCCCTTGTCGCCGCCCTTTTTAGACTGCTATCCAGTGACAGTCATTTTCGGTATCACTCACGAGTTATCAGCAGATTCCAATCACAACCCGATCCGAACGGGGTGCATGATCCCTTGATAAATCGCGGCCTCAACAAACCAGCAGCTATCATCCGTCCAAAATGTTTGTGCTGTTTGCAACGATAATCCCAGGATATCAACAAGATCTCATAGCGATCTCTTTAACCGCACCAGCGCCCCCCGAGGTATCCATGAAGCTTGCCGATTATCTCAAGTCCCGGGCCACGTTGATCAACGAGGAGCTGGAACGCCTGCTGCCCCACGCCGGGGCCTTCCCGTCCTCGGTCCACGAGGCGATGCGCTACGCCGTCATCGCCGTGGGCAAGCGCCTGCGACCGATTCTGGTGCTGGCCTGCGCCGAGGCCGTCGAAGGCGAGTACCCCGCGGGGACCACGGAGGTCGCCTGCGCCGTCGAGTGCATCCATAACTACTCGCTGATCCACGATGACCTGCCCTGCATGGACGACGACAGGCTGCGTCGGGGCAAGCCCACGGTCTGGGTCGAGTACGGCCAAGCCGCGGCGGTGCTGGCCGGTGACGCCCTGCTGACCATCGCCTTCGACCTGATCGGTCGGGCGGCCAACCGCGACCCGGTCTTCTCCGACCGCCTGCTGCTCTGCAGCCAGGAGCTGGCCGTCGCGGCGGGAACCTTCGGGATGATCGGCGGCCAGGTGGTCGATATCGAGTACGAGGGCCGGGAGGCCGGCAAGGATATCCTGCACTTCATCCACACCCACAAGACCGGCGCCCTGCTGCGCGCCTCCTGTCGCCTGGGCGCTCTGGTCTGCGGCGCCGACGACGCCGCGCTCAACGCCGTCACCCGTTACGGCGAGCACCTGGGTTTGGCCTTCCAGATCACCGACGACCTGCTCAACGTCGACGGCGCCGAGGAGAAGTTGGGCAAGGCCGTGGGCTCCGACGCCGAGCGGGGCAAGACCACCTACCCGGCGCTCTACGGCGTCGAGGAGTCCAGGAAAATGGCCGTCGAGCAGGTCGGCAAGGCCGTCGAATACGCCGAGCGACTGTCCCATCCCGAGGTGCTGGTCCGACTGGCCCGCTTCGTCCTGGAGCGCGATCACTGAGTCTGTGATTGGGATTATCACAAGCGCCGGAACAGGTATCTATCGACAATAGCTTGTTATGATGCGCTTGATAGCTGCGTAAGCTGTCACAATCCATGTGTGGCCTGGTGGCACAAAACCAGACTTGCGCCTCTGAGGACGCTGAGAGTCTGTAAGCCCCGCATCCAATCTCGCCCCCTGAGCTTGCCAGCCATGGGGGAAACTGACTGTTCTCAAATAGCTGTCTTGGCAGGTATAGCAACTCTTCGCCTCGTCGAGCTAAAGCCTCTCATGAGGTCGTAGTCAGTACTACTAATCCAAATGCCGCTCTGTTGAGTTTTCGACGTAGATTCAGTTTCAGGTGATGATCCCCTGTTGTTGAACGCCGTCAAGCACACTTCGCCTTCTCGGACCACCGAATCGGCCAGGCGCTGGGGATTGATCAACGATGCCGGGACGCCGATAACCGGGAAGGTGAATCAACCGCCGCCCGCACGGAGCAGCTCAAGCGAAGGCTCCAGCCCACGCTCGTTTCTCGTCTATGCTGCACTGCCGGCATACGACGAGCCAGGCAAGAATAATCCATCGAAACACGCTGAGAAAGTGAGTCCCGGGCACTATCATCGCGGGCAGCCTGCTCTAGTGGATCGTCCGCACCGCTGAGGAAGAGGCAGGCGACATCGTCGCCGCTGGATGATAGTTCCCAGCCGTCGGGGACCTGCACCAATCAGCCCAAGGGCTCAATTCAAAGGATCCGCAGCGGGCAGTCGATCAGGCCGCGGCGGCCGCCCGATGTTTTTCCGACCCACGATGCTCCGTCCTCCAATCCGTGGAGCGAGAGTGAAACCCAAGGCCCCGGTCCCGTCGCTGTTGCTCAAGGGCGGCACCATCGTCGATCCGGCGGTGGGGCTATACGCCGTCAGCGATATGCTGATCGAGGACGGCCGGGTGGCGGTGGTCGAGCGGGGTCTTCATCGGTCGGCCTGCCGGACAATCGACTGTCGGGGCCTCTTCGTCGTCCCCGGACTCATCGATATGCACGTCCACCTGCGCGAGCCCGGCCTGGAGGGCAAGGAGACCATCCGCACCGGAACCCGGGCCGCGGCCGCCGGTGGCTTCACCTCCATCGCCTGCAAAGCCAACACCGGCCAGTTCATCGACAACGAGGCCGCACTGGAGTACGTGCGCTTCGTCGCCGACTACCAGGGCCTGGTCAACGTCTTCCCCATCGCCGCGGTCACCCGGGGGCTGGCCAGCCTGGGCGTGGCGCCCTTCCACGAGTTGCGCGAAGCCGGCGCCGTGGCCGTCTCCGACGACGGCCACCCGGTCCACGGCGCCTCCTTGCTGGCCGGAGCCCTGTCCTACGCCCGCGACCTGGGCTTCCTGGTCATCAGCCACGCCGAGGACGAGCTGCTCTCCGCCGGCGGCGTTGTCAGCGAGGGCGCCTTCGCCACCCTCTCCGGTCTGGAGCCCATCCCCCCCGAGGCCGAGGAGGTCGGAACGGTCCGCGACATTCTGCTGGCCCGGCGCGCCGGAGTGGCTCTGCACATCGACCACGTCTCCACGCTGCGCTCCGTCGAGCTGATCCGGCGCTATAAAGCCCTGGGTTGCGATCTCTCCGCCGAGGCCGCCCCACACCATTTCGCTCTGGACACCTCCGTCCTGGCTCCCTCCTTCGACGCCCGGATGAAGATGAACCCGCCGATCCGCTCGCCGGAGGACCGCCGCGCCGTCGTCGCCGGCCTGGTCGACGGCACCCTCGAGGTCATCGCCAGCGACCACGCTCCGCACACCACGGCCGAGAAGGACCTGCCGATCCAGCGGGCGCCCTTCGGCGTGGTCGGGCTGGAAACGATGCTGGGCCTGACCTTGACCGAGCTGGTCGAGCCCGGTCACCTCTCTTTCGCCCAAGCCGTGGCCAAGCTGTCGACCAATCCGGCCCGACGCTTGGACCTGCCCGGTCGGGGCGGCCTGGTGCCGGGATCCGTGGGCGACGTGACGATCATCGACCGGGGTCTGCGCTGGACCGTCGACCCGGCGGACTTCGTCAGCAAAGGCGCCAACACTCCCTTCGCCGGGCGGGAGCTGAGTGGACGCGCCGTTGGCACCATCGTCGGCGGACGGGTGGTGGCCGAGAAGGGCGAGCTGGTCGAGACGGGCTAGGCCACGTGCCGAAGGCTCCAGTTGTGATAGCGATCCGTGGAGGCCGCTCCCTGTCCAGCGGCCCCGATGAACCGGGGAGCGAGCCCTCGTCGGCAGGAAAAGCGAAACCGGTAAACTCCCGCCAATCAACATCTCAAGGCGCCCCCGCGCCTTTTTGAAGCCGGAACCTCCCGCACCGCGGTCGCTCATAGCCCACGCCGACCATCACGATCGATCGGCGCGGACGTTCAAGCCGATCACGATCTAGCGAGGACCCCGACAGCGCCATGAAGCTCCCCCCGACAGTCCGGCGCGACAGACCCGACGAAGCCGGGATGACCCTGGTCGAGCTGCTGATCGCCATGGCCGTCTTCGCCATCATCCTGGTGCCGATCATGCTGATCCTCTCCGGAGCCGGGCGCGGCTACTCGGCCACCAACGAGCGTGCCCGCCTGGAGCGCCAGGCCCGTCAGGCGATCGCCGCGATCAACACCGCCCTGGTCGACGCCGGGGCCGACCCGACCGGCGCCGGACTCTTCGAGGCCGTGCCCGAGGCCGCACCCGGGGCGATCACCATCGCCGCCGACCTGACCGGCGACGAGACCGACGCGCCGCCCGACGGCGACGCCGAGGACACCGCCGAGCGCCGGGGCTTCCGCCTGCTGCCCGGCGGCATTCTCAGCGCCGAGGTCCAGTATCCCGGCGAGACGCTGGGCCGTTTGAGCCGGACGCTCAGCGGCGACGTCCGCGACTTCGACCTGACCTACCTGGACTCCCGGGGCGAGGGCCTGGACTACGCCGCGCTGACCGACGACGAAACCGGTCACCTGACGCGGTCCCGCATCCGAAGCATCGCAGTGCGGCTGGAGCTCTACACCCCGGCGGCCGGTGAACCCGTGGTCGTGACCACCCAGGTCAGCCCGCGCAACCTGGCGGTGGGCGGTCTGAGCGGCTCCGCCGGCGGAGTCTTTCCCACGGGCGAGGAGCTCGCCGGTTCCGGCGGCCCCGCCGTCCCCGGCGAAGGCGCCCCCGTCGCCGGTCCGCCCGAACTCGTCGATCAAGGCGCCGCCGCCGAGCTCCGGGGCGCGGGCATCGGCGATCCCATCGTCTACTTCGACTCCCCGGCCGCCGGAGCGCGCCTGGGCGGACCGACCCCGGTGGGCGCCGCGGCGGTGGACACCGACGGCACCGTGCGCCAGGTCGAGTTCTACCTGGACGATCGGGTCCTGGGTGCCGACGGCTACGCCCCCTATGAGATTCCCGGCGGGAGCTGGAATCCCCTGGCCGGGGAGTACGCCGCCGCCGATGGACACCACCTGCTCTACGCCCTGGCGATCGACAACCGCAACCAGTTGGGCTCCGACGCCCTGATGGTCGAGGTGGCCGGCAACGGAGGCCCGGCCCTGCTGCTGGACACCACCCACCCGGCCTACGTGACCGCCGAGGACCCCCGCGCCGGGGCCTTCTGGCTGACCAACGGCGGCGACGCCGCCCTGGAGCTTAACGAGCTGCGACCGGCCTGGGACCGCCCGGGACTGCTGCTGCGCGCCGTGGATTTCAACGGACGACGCCTCTTCACCACCGAGGACGGCCTGGAGTCCGGCGAGGCCGTCCGGCTGACCGAATCCCTCGTCCTGGCTCCCGGTGAGGTAGGCGAGCTGGTCCTGCGCTTCACCCAGCGTCCCGGAGCGTTGCAGTCCAGCCTGGCCGGCGCCCGGTTGGCCCTGCTGGCCGCCGACGGCACCGGACGACGCTGGGGCGTCCACACCCTGCTGACTCCCACCGCCTACTTCGCCGGAGAGCTGGTGGTAACCGGCTCCCGCTACGCCTCGCGCTGGCGCGAGTACTACCGGCTGGGACGCCTCGAGGTCGGCGCAGCCCCCTACACCGACGAGCGCTACGTCGCCACCGCCCTGCCCGACTCCTACCGCGCCCCGCTGTGGGTGCTGGCCGCCAACGCCGACCGCGACAAGGGCCTGGGCGAGACCGAGCTGGGTCGCGAGTACCTGGGCAGCCTGCGCGTGGACAACCGGGTCCACCTTTACCTGCTCTTCGACGACACCGCCACGCCGCCGCTGTGGATCCGCGACCGCTTCATCGAGAGCCGCTACCTGGTGAGCACCGACAACCCGCGTGGCGGCAGGTTGCGCCTCTGGCTGGGCAGCGCCCACCCCGGCGAGATCGTCTTCTACGGCGCCCGCGCCGCCGGTGCTTCCGAGAACGTCAGTTGCATGTACAGCCTGGGCCTGGGCGGCGTCTTCGCTCCGGGCACCGGCGATTAGCCGACCGCAGGGAGACCGTGATGGACTCCGACGGCAACTGGAAGAAGTTTCTCGACCGCTTCATCGAGCGGCGCAGCCTCGAGCTGCCCGCCGCCGACATCCGCAACGCCCGCCACGTGTTCAGCCTGGCCGAGGAGTACCGCTACATCGACGCCCAGCGCTGTCCGGACTGCCATGGACGCTACCGCATCATCTCCGATCACCGCCACGAGAATTCACGGGGCGAACCTATGGACATCTTCGTCTGCATCTGCAACGGCTGCGGCACCCCCCGGCGTTTCTTCTTCAACTTGGTGGCCGTCTTCGGCCGCCGGAAGGGAGAACGATGAAGACCCTTCTGCTGCTGCTCGCGGCCCTGACCCTGCTGGTCACCGCCGCCGAAGACGCCCCCACCGCCACCGGCTTCGCCGACGCTGTCCCCGTCACCGCCATCGCCGAGGAGTACGACTACGTCTACTCCGCCGTCTGCCCGGAGTGCGGCCACGCCGCCTTCGATGATGCGATGCAGTCCCTGCGGTTCAACGAAGACGAGCCCTACGACGTCATCAGCGCCGTCTGCGCCGAGTGCGGCTACGAGCGCGACTTCTACTTCGACGTCTCCGGTCTGCCCTGGTTCTCCGGCAAGGGGTTTTAGCATTGCAACCCTCACCCTCCCGACCGCATTCGCACAGCCACCGAGCCGTCCCCAACTACTCCGGCAAGGGGTTTTAGCATTGCAACCCTCACCCTCCCGACCGCATTCGCACA
>CAZOOP010000010.1:0-12022 GCA_964581465.1 uncultured bacterium | reverse complement strand
GCCACCGAGCCGTCCCCAACTACTCCGGCAAGGGGTTTTGCCGCACAGAGAGACCGTTTCATTGCTCGCTGCTTCCCGATAACTCAGGTGGGGTTCGTCTTCCTGGTTCTCCGGGAATATCGACATGCCATTTAGCGAAGGTGAGACATCCGGCTTCGGGGCGCTCAGCACGCCTCCAACCAGGCGAATGTATGCAACTGGAAGTCGGGTGACTCCTTCAGCGTCTCCGGAAGAGTGTTTGTCGAACAGCAACGGGGCACGAAAACGGGCGGGTTTCGAACCCGCCCGTCGCTCTATCGATAGTCATATCGCTCAGGAATCGCTCTGTTTGGCGTAGCGCCGCAGTGCCCGGTCCTGCTTGAGGTGGATCAGCGTGCGCACCACCGAGAACAGGGCGAAGCCCAGGGCGGCGCCGACGGGGATCCAGTGGACGAAGGGGGCCACATCGCCCTCGGCGACCTGAACACCCAGGGCCTCGGCGATGCCGGGAAGCAGGGCCACCAAGCCGATGCCCAGGGCCAGGGCCACTCCGGTGACCAACACCCAGATCGAGCGGTGGCTGCGTCGCTGACGGGGGATGACCACCTTGGGTCGTCCCTCGGCCTTGACCTGCTTGAGCACCCGAACGGCCAGGCTGACCGGAGCCTCGTCGAGGACGGCCTCGCCGAGAAGGCGTTGAATACGTTGGGCGGCGCGCAGCGCCCGGCGCAGCTCGGAGTTCTCGTCGCTGAGGGCCTCGATCTTGGCCCGAACCTCCGCGTTGAGCTCTCCGGCGACGTAGCGATCGATTTGCTCAAGGGCTTCCTGCAGGTCCATCTTCGTTCTCCAGTGGCTCCGCGGGGCCTGGGCGGGTTTAGAGTCCGTAAGTGCGATCGACGGGGCGGAAGGCCGCGCTCCGGGGGTCTTCCAGCAGACCGTTGAGGGCTTCTTCGATTGTCTGGGAGCAGCTTGTCAACCGCTCATCGATCCAGCGACGGCGCCCGCCTCGGCTCGGTAGATCGTGAAGGTTGCCACGGGTCCGCTCGACGGCGTCGTAGATCAGGTCGAGATCATCGAGCAGCTCGGCGCGCAGTTTCTCACCGGCTTCAAGCGCACTCCAAGCCGGGTTGGGACGGCCACTGCGAACACGACGCTCACTCTGGGCGGTTTCGGGGAGATCGGGAGGCTCCATGGTCAGACCTCTGGTTAGCGCGGGGCGTTTGCTTGTCGGGTGCGGGGGATTGCTGAATCCGAGCGCCTGATCCCGCAACGTTTTCTGAACGGTGTTTACAGTTCGTCCATCCCTTAGGATACCCCTTCGGACCCGGTGGTTTCAGTCGCCCGAACTTTTTCGCCCGCTGAGCGGCTTGATTGTCGAGCATCCGCACCTGTTGCACCTGAGACCGGTTTACCAGTATGGATCGACCGATTCTTAAAACACAAATACAACGCACCGACGCAACACGCATTAATCAAGGGATCATCACATAAGATGAACGTCAGATATTCCAATAGGGTATTTTATCAGCGTGAACTAGTATGTTATCCCGCCACAAGCAAAGTGGTCAATGTGGCGTCAAATGTCCCAGGTGTAACTAGCGCTGCGCCGACGGGCGGCATAGGTGCAAGCGCTGCGGCAAGTTGTTCAGCCATCGTCCCCGGGGGTGTCGCAACGAGCCGCCGCCGGAAAATCGCAGTGAGATAGCCCGTCTGTTCCGGCTCGGCCTCCCGGCGGCATGGGTCGCCAAGGATCTGGGCATTCATCACAATACGGCTTATCGCTACTACAAGCGAATCCGCGAGCGCATCGCCGCCGATCGCGAGGCCGAGTTGAAAAACTCAAGGTGGAATAAATCATCAACACCGAAGGCTGGAAGGTCGATAACAAACTCTCGATCAACGGCATCCACCACAAACGCATCAACCATGACAAGACCCTGGTCAATGGCAAGGGGCACATCAACGGCCTCGAGAACTTCTAAGGCTACGCCAAACGCCGCCTCAAAGCCTACCACGGCGGCTTCATACGCAACGACAGGCTCTTTCGCAGAGAAAGGTCGTTCAGCTTCAACCATCGCGACGACGAAAACGCGCTGAACTACCTCAGGAGTTTACTTCGCGCTTGTTCATAATTAGGTGATAATCCCTAAATCAAACATGATCATTTACAGTAATCTCTTATCGGCGGCTCATCCATCAGCTTCCATTATGGATACCCGCTACGTACGACTCATTGCATACCGTTAGCCTGACACCTGCACTTGCACTGAGCCTGTTGACGGTCGCGCCGTTTGCCGGTTTCCATCGTCACCCACCGCTAACTGGTCGATGTCGGCTCCGCGACGTTCCCCGACGCCCCGGCCCCACCCTCCGAAAGCCCAAAGTTGTCGGCGTAGCCCGGCGTTGGCACGTTTCTTGCAGCAGGGCGGGCGGCGGTCTGGTGGAGAGGGATGCGGGACTTCGCAAGAAACGTGCCAACGCCTCGTCGTCCTCTCGCCGGTGGGTTGCCGTGGGGTACGGGGGCGTCGGGGATCGCGCTTGGTTTAGCGTTGGAGTGCCGGGCGGCCGGTCTCCTCGAGGTAAAGTTCGCGCAGCTTCTTGCGGCCGCGGTGGACCCAGGTCTTGACGGTGCCGATGGTGCAACCCAGGGCGGCGGCGGCGGCGGCGTAGCTAACGCCGTCCAGATAGGCCAGCTCGATGGCCCGGCGGTGGTTCTCGGGCAGCTCGTCGAGCAACTCGCGGACGAGTTCCAGTTCGGTGCGGCCTTCGAGACGGCGCTCGGCCCGGGGCTCCTCGCGGGCGACGTTGGCCAGTCCGACGTGCTCCTCATCGTCCATCGAGACGGTCTTGATGCGCTTGCGGGTGGCCATGCGCACGGCGGCGTTGTGTGCGATCCGAAAGATCCAACTGGAGAAGCGGGCCTCGGCGCGGAAACCGGCCAGACCCCGCCAGGCGCGCAGATATGCTTCGTTGGCGGCCTCCTCGGCGGCTTCGCGGTTGCGCAGCACCTTCAGACAGCAGGTAAAGACCAGGCCCTGGGTGGCGTGAACGAGCTCGGCGAAGGCCTGCTCGTCTCCGTCCACGGCGCGCTGAACCAGTTCTAGTTCGCGTTCGCGCTCCAAGCTGCGGTCCCCTGGCTGTCCTCGGCTCCGCTGATCGGCCTGCGCGATCAACGGAGCGGGATTATTGATATAGCGATTGTAGCCTCAGTCAATTATGAGCTTTGGCTACTCGCCGTGTCCGTTGCGTCGCTTGTAGATCATGTAGATGAGCAGTCCCGCGCCGCCCAGGGCCAGACCGACGAAGGCGGGTCCGGCGCCCCAGAAGGCCAGGGAACCCAGGCCCATCCACCACATCGCCACATAGAGCCAGACGCCGATGGCTAGGAGGATCAGCCCGGCGATGAAGAGCCCCAGAGCGCGCTGCAGCGGGGTTTTGCGTTTTTCCTCGATGTCGACCAGCCAATCCGGCGGTGTGATGCCCTGGCGCAGCGCCTCCATTCGTTCCTCGTGGATCAGGCGTTTGCGCTTGTACTCCACCCAGATGGCCAGCATCCCGATGCCGATACCCATCACGATGGCGACGATTCCGGTGATATCCATCTTGTCAGCTCCTGGCTCGGCGGCGGTAGGATATAGTGCCGCCGGCGTTTTGTTCCGACGGCCGGGCCGTCGGCGGTGAAGAGTAGGTGTATTTGCGCATCCATTGACTAAGATACACCCGGCGTCGGTTCGGTTGCAAAGACGGCGCCGGTGGTCGATACCAGAGGCGTTGACACGCTGATTACCGCTTAACCATACCACCAAACGGTGCGATATGGAAACCGGGCGGAGCCGCGACGGTCCCGCCCGGGGTTTATCAAGAAATTCGGTTGCTACTCGTAATAAGCGTACTTGAGGTCGCCGTTGTCGTGGTCGTTGTAGGAGATATGGGGCCGGTCGTAGGAGTCCAGGGCGATGTCGCTATGGCGGCCTACAAAACCGGCGGCGTCGACGATCTCGCGCCGCCAACCGTCGTCTTCCAGGGTGGCATACATCAGCCTGCCCCACTCCTCGTCCTGGTAGGACACGTGGGGTCGGTCCCGAGAATCCAGGGCCAGCGAGGTCGCTTCGCCCAGGTTCACCCGCGAATCGATGACGGAGTAGCTCCAGCCGCTCCCGTCACGCTGGGCGTACTTGAGGTTGTGGTCCGGTCCACCGGCGTAGACGACGCGGGGCTCATCGGTGGAATCCAGGGCCAGTGAGCAATAGTAGCCGGCCTGAAAGGTGGGGTCGACGATCTCGACTTCCCAGGCCGCGCCGTTCCAGCGGGCGTAACGCAGGTAGTACCCGATGCCGTCGAAGTAGACGACGTGGGGGTTGTCGGCAGAGTCGAGAGCCAGACGAACGTTGGATTGCAGGTACATCTCATCCTCGATGATCTCGATCCGCCAGCTTTCGTTTTCGCGGATCGCATAACAGGGGCGCTGATTGATGAAGTCGTAGAAGGCGATGCGGGGTTCGTCGTCCGAGGTCAGGGCGATGGAGGGGAACTCGGCGCCCTGACCGTCGCTGGTGACGACCTCACGGGTCCAGTCGCCGTCGACGCGACGGGTGTAGAGCAGATCGTGGCTGTTGTGGTCGTAGTGGGCGATGTGCGGGTCGCCCGAGGAGTCCAGCGCCAGATCGGCGTGCTTGCCGACGTTGCCCGCGGCGTCCGCCGTCTCGATGATCCAGTCGCCGTTATCCAGTCGCGCGTACATCAGGTCGCCCCAGGTGACGCTGTAGTAGGCGATGTGGGGTTGGTCGGCGTCATCCAGGGCCAGGGAGGTGTAGCGCCCGATGTAGGGTGTCGCGTCCACGGTTCGGCAGGTCCAGGGGCGGGTTTGCGGGTCGGGGCTTCCACCCTCGACGTCCTGCTCTGTTCCCGTTTGGCAGCCTCCGAGGACCAGGGCTGCGAGAAAGATGATGGGCAAGGCTTTAGCATTCATAGCTGTTCTCCTTGACAGTTCAGTGCTTGGATGGTTTTGAGCTATTAATGACTAATATAAATAATACTGCACTCGAAGAACTTTGGCAACCCGCTAGGCAATCTTTTCCGCTTCCCAGCGGAAAAGCTACGTGGAGCACAACGCGAACACCGGGGGGGGTAATCCAACGGATCATCACCGGAAACCGGACCAGCATCCGGGACGACTAGATGTCGCCGACAGGCGGTTGCGCTGGATATCCGACTCGTCATAGCCGCCGACTCTATCCGGATAACTGGTAAAGTAAGGCATCATAAACGATCACGGATCGGCAAAGCATCAAGCGCACGTCTTTGAGAACCGCCACACGGAGAGTACATGGAGGGGTGGTCCGTCGCCACTAAGTGATCCCGAGCGCAATCAAACCAGCCCCTACCGGCTTAAAACTCCTTCCAGAACTCGCGCCTTCCAGCCTGATCGGGAGCGGCCCGCTGGCCGGTATTGACTCCCTGGAGTCGTGCTGTTTATGAGCAAGCGCTACTTTTTAAACCCTTATTGCTTGTTATTACTACATTAAATAACTAATTGCAATCTGCTGCAGAGCATAAAATATGTGATTACCACTCGCACCGGAACCGACTCATCCAGCTAATAGATTATCATTCAATGCTTTATAGCTCATAATCGCCGCCATTGTCATATCTTTGTTTCGTGGCCATATACCCGGACTTCCCTTTAGTTCCGCTGGTAGCCGGAGGCTGTTGGTTCCGCATCAGCAACCGACCAGACTGCGGGTGAGGATCTGCTGACGACGTTCTATTGCTCGCTTTGGCAGCTTCGAACGTTATCCGCCTTCGCTGGTTGACACCCCGCTTAGGCTTACCTCCAAACACCATTCTCGCTGTGGCTTTCCTGAGTTGCGAATGTGTAGTTTATCTTCTGTGGTTATTCCTGATATATACACTGATATCCAGGATCGCCAAGGACCAGGCCCACATTGGCCGCCACTTTTCAATGGCTCGTTATTTGACAGGTATCCGATAATCATCACACCTATTATCAACAGGATACAACTACAGTCAGGTCCGGATAGTGTGTATTCGATCCCTTCAATATTATAGAGGACCCAGCATGATGAAGATGTATGCACGCGCGGCACATCCAGCTGGAGCACAAGACTAGTCAGGCGCCGCTATCTACCTGATCAGTTCCAATCCCGCTCCAGAATGTAAAAAACGGAACCCCGCGGGGTTCCGTTGCGTTGCCGTAATGCGGAGCCTACTCGTCGTCGGTAGACTCCTCGGTTTCCTCGGCTTTGGCCGAGGGCTGGGTCTTCGAGCCGAGCACGGGCATCCCCAGGCTCTCACGCACCTGAACCTCGATCTCCTCGAGCAGCTCGGCGTTCTCCTGCAGATAGTCGCGGACATTCTCCTTGCCTTGGCCCAGACGGGTCTCGCCGTAGGAGTACCAGGCGCCGGACTTCTCGACGATGCCGGCATCCACGCCCAGGTCGATAACCTCGCCGGCGTGGTTGACGCCGGTTCCGAAGATGATATCGAATTCGGCCTGCTTGAAGGGCGGAGCGACCTTGTTCTTGACGATCTTGACGCGGCTGCGGTTGCCGATGTTGTCTCCGCCGGTCTTCAGCGAGCCGATCCGCCGGACCTCCATGCGCACCGTGGTGTAGAACTTGAGCGCCCGTCCGCCCGGGGTGACTTCGGGATTGCCGAAAACCACGCCGACCTTCTCGCGGATCTGGTTGGTGAAGACCACGCAGCAGCGGGTCTTGTTGACGATGCCGGTAAGCTTGCGCAGGGCCTGGCTCATCAACCGGGCCTGCAGAGCCACGTGGCTGTCTCCCATCTCACCCTCGATCTCGGAGCGCGGCACCAGGGCCGCCACGGAGTCGATGACGATCACGTCGAGGGAGCCCGAGCGCACCAGCATCTCGACGATCTCCAGGGCCTGCTCGCCGGTGTCGGGCTGGCTGATCAGCAGATCGTTGACGTTGACGTTGAGGTTGCGAGCGTAGTGGACGTCCAGGGCGTGCTCGACGTCGATGAAGGCGGCGATGCCGCCCAGTCGCTGGGCGCTGGCGATTACGTGCAGGGTCAGTGTCGTCTTGCCGCTGGCCTCGGGGCCGTAGATCTCCACGATGCGACCGCGGGGCAGGCCGCCTACGCCCAAGGCGTTGTCGATGGCCAACGAACCGGTGGGAATCACATCGACACGCTGAACCTCGTCGTCGCCAAGGCGCATGATCGAGCCCTTGCCGTATTTGCGTTCGATTTGGGCGAAGGCCGCCTCCAGATTACGGGCCTTGTTCGCCTGCGGCGAATCAGCCATGTGTCTCCTTTAAAATGAGGGTTTTCGTTGAAGGTCGACGAAACCAGATTAACATAACCCTTCGACATCGGCCAGTGCGCACGGAGGAGCGCTCGCTGTGATACAATACGGATAAATGGTACCATTCAAAGATGCGCCGCCTCGGCAAAACCTCCTCTCGAAAGCGGCTCCCTATCCCGCCCGGCTTTGGCACGTTTCTTGCGGAGGGCGACACGCTTAGTCCCAAATGCCCACGCGAGGGCGCAAGAAACGTGCCAAAGCCTCCCCCTCGAACAAAGGGCGACTCAGGTTTGTCCAGCGGCGGTTTTGCCGAGGCGGAGTTTACACCGGAAGCCATCGCGAAGCGCCCACTAACCCCTAGAGAAATGCGGCGAATCAAACTAGAAAGTAACCGGTGCGTCATCGTGATGGTGCTCGTCGCGGCGGCGGTTCTGTTCACGGCGCTCGCTTGCGATCCCGTGGTCTATCCCGAGCCCACCGAGAGCTACAGCGTGGTGGGGGGGTTCGAGCTCACGGCCACCGTGGACGAGCCCGGCCCCCATTCCATCGGCATCGCCGAGTACGATTACTGGTACCCCTACTCGATGGATATCGACCAGTCGGGCAATCTGCTGGTCACCAACATCCGCGGAGCCTTCTTGGAGCGTTTCGAGCTCCACGAAGACGGCGGGGCCGAGTGGACGGCCTACTGGGCTTGGGGGCGCGGTCGCGACGAGCACTGCTATCCGCTGTTCGTGACCAACTATGGTCCCGACCCCGACATTGTGGTCGTCTCCGAGTCCTACTCCCTGGACACCGGTGGTCAGTTCCCCGAGGGAGCCAGCGCCTATTATCTATTATTGCCCGAGCCCGAGCTGCCCATCACCCCGGGTCGACCCGGCTGGAACTACATCTATACCAGCCAACCGCCCTTCAAGCACGGCTACCAGGAGTGGGAGAACCCGGTGCTCCAGCAATACTCGAACATGTACCAGCCCGGCGATGTCACGACGGAACCAGTACCGGGCTCGATGATCGTGGTCAGCGACACTTCAAGCGGTATGCTGAGGTTGTTCAACTCGCTGGGCACCCTGCTGGCCGAGGGCGGTGGTATGGGTGATCAAGAAGGCGTATTCCGCCTGCCCCTGGGCATCGACTACGGTCCGGACCAGATGCTGGCCGTCGCCGACACCTGGAATCATCGGGTGCAGCTTTTCGAGATCATCGACACACCCACCGACGAGGACCATCCCGACTACATCCCCGGCTACGACAAACAGAAACTCTTCGCCTACCGGCGGACCATCGGCGGCTTCGGCGCGCACAACGGCGGGCTCTCCGCCCCCTACGGTGTCTGCTTCGACACCACGGGCAACGTCTATGTCGCCGACACCCGCAACGCCCGGGTGCAGAAGTACGACGGCGAGGGCAACCTGCTGGCAGTCATCTACGGCGAGGGTGAGTGGCGCCTGCGCATGCCTCTGGATGTGGCCGTCGACGACAACGGTGACCTGTTGGTCCTTGACGCCTTCATCTGGTACGAGCCCTGGGAGCGGGACTTCGAGCCCGACGAGGGGGCGCGGATCATCCGTTTCCGCCGCGATTAATCCGCTTCAGTCCTCTTCGAGCCAGGCGTCACCCCGCCCCTTGGTCGCCCCACGAGAAAGACGGCGCTCCAGGGCCGGCCAATCGAACTCCAGCTCCGGATTTTCATCTTCCAGGCGGCGGCGCAGCTTTTCCTCGATGCGCCGCCGCTTGCCCAAGTAGGCCAAGTGGCGCTGGACGACCCGGCCACCGTCGCGCTCGGAGTGCACCAGCACGGCGTAGGGTCCGCGAAAGCGGATGTAAGGCATTGTCGACCTCCCGAACGAAACGTCCCACGATCAGCCTAACCGCTTTCTCCACTACGGTCAAGGCCGCCCGACGACGGCGCGGAAAACCAGCCTCCATCATGACCCCGGACGAACTCACCTTAACCGTCGATGAGGCGGAAGCTGGACTGCGCCTGGACCGCTTCCTGGCCGTCCGCTTCGCCGCGCGCGGCCTCTCCCGTTCACGTTTGGCGGCCGCCGTCGAGGACGATCTGGTCACCGTCGCGGGGCGGCCGACGGTCAAGGCGCATCGTCTCAA
This sequence comes from uncultured bacterium, assembly GCA_964581465.1. Classification (GTDB taxonomy): domain Bacteria; phylum RBG-13-66-14; class RBG-13-66-14; order RBG-13-66-14; family RBG-13-66-14; genus WJMB01. The sequence goes on along the minus strand of CAZOOP010000010.1, from coordinate 2,640 downwards.
GGCCGGCGAGGTGATCGTCGTCGACACCGAGGTTCTCGAGGAGCCCGCTCCCGTCGACCCACTCAAGCCCCGGGAGCATCCCGACCTGGAGCTGCTGCACCTCGACGGCGATGTCGTCGTCGTCGACAAGCCCGCCGGGCTGGTGGTCCATCCCGGCCGGGGCCACCCCGACGACACCCTGCTCAACGCCCTGGCCGCCCGCGGGGTGAGTCTGGCCGTCGTGGGCGATCCCGAGCGCCCCGGCGTGGTCCACCGCCTGGACAAGGACACCAGCGGGGTGCTGGTGCTGGCCCGCACCCGCAAGGCCCACCTCGGCCTGACCCGGCAATTCGCCAAGCGCAGCGCCCGCCGGGTCTATCTGGCGCTGTGCCACGGCGTCCCCCAACCCGCAAACGGGACCGTAGACGCCCCCCTGGCCCGCCACCGGCGGGACCGCAAGCGCTTCGCCGTCGTCGAGGGCGGCCGTCGCGCCGTCACCCACTATACGGTGCTCGAAGCCCTCGGCGGCGCTGGTTTCTCCGCCGCCCTCCTCGAGTGCCGCCTCGAAACCGGCCGCACCCATCAGATCCGTGCCCACCTGACCCACCGGAGCCATCCCCTGCTGGGCGATCCCGTCTACGCCACGCGGAGCAGCCGCGCCGCCTCGCGCGCGCTGCCCCTTACCGGCCAGGCCCTCCACGCCCGCCTGCTGGGCTTCACCCACCCCGTCTCCGGCGAAGTGCTGACCTTCACCAGCGAGCCCCCGGCGGCCTTCGCCGATAGCCTGGGCATTCTGCGGGGAGCGTGATTATCGCCCTTAGCGTTTTACAGGTAATGAAGTATACTTGATATTGAAATAGGTATAACTGGGAGGAAACGTCATGCGCCGTCGACTTTTTTACCTAATCATCGCCCTGGCCCTGTCCCTGGTTGCTGTTGTCTGCGACACCGGTACGGGTGCCGACGACGGCGAAGAGCTCCCCGGGGCGCCGACGTTGATCCACCCCGTCAACGGCGCTACCGATGTCGAGCTGCGGCCGACGTTCCAGTGGACGGACACCGACGAGTCCCGTTCCACTAACACCTATGGCATTGGAGGGGTCGAGGGCCACAGTACTCCCGCGGCCGCTGTGGCCAGCGTCGGTAACACTGGATCGGCCGAACCACGAATCGAGCGGAACAACGATGAAACGCCGCATACAACCAGCCCTTCTACTGAACCGGTCGCGACCAGCGGCGGCTTTCACCTCCAGGTCGACGATGATCCCGAGTTCAACAGCCCAGCCATCGATATCGAGGAGATTGACGAGTATCATTATCAACCAGTAACTGACCTTGACGGATCGATAACGTATTACTGGCGAGTACGGGAGAAGAACGCTGACGGCTTCGGCGCGTGGTCGGAGGTTTGGAGTTTCACCACGAGGGGAGAGTCCCCGGGATGGCACATCGTGACGGTGGATTCAGAGGGCGATGTCGGCTATTCGCCTTCCCTGACGCTGGATGCCAACAGTGAAGCCCATATATCGTACTATTCGTACCGCAACCAAGATCTTAAGTATGCTCACATGAACGGTTCGAATTGGGAGATTGAAGCGGTAGACCCGGTTGGAAACGTCGGCTTCTTCTCCTCTCTTGTTTTGGATTCCACAGGTAAACCCCACATTTCCTACTACGACGACACAAATAATGATCTGAAGTACGCAAGTTGGGGTGGCACTAACTGGGAGATAGAAACAATAGATACGGATGGTGATGTCGGTATGTACAACTGCCTGGCGTTGGACTCATCCGACAATCCCCATATCTCGTATCACGACAATACCAACGACGACCTCAAGTACGCCTATTGGAGCAACTCGAGCTGGAACATAGAAATAGTTGACTCCGATAGTGACACAGGTGAGGATACCTCTCTGGTGTTGGATTCCTCCGGCAACCCGCATATATCCTATTACGACGTTACCAACAAAGACCTGAAGTATGCTTTCTGGAACGGCTCTGACTGGGAGATAGAAACTGTGGACCAAGCTATTGAAGTAGGCGGGTCCAATTCCTTGGCGCTGGATCCCTCCAATATCCCACATATCTCTTACTATGATTCATTATACGATGATCTCAAGTACGCTTATTGGAATGGTGTTAGCTGGGTGAAAGAGGCGGTGGATTCGGAGGGCTCTGTCGGCTGGGCCAACTCACTGGAGTTGGATTTCTCCAACAATCCCCATATCTCTTATTATGATTCATTAAACGACGACCTAAAGTACGCCGCCTGGAACGGCTCGAGCTGGGATATCGAGACAGTAGACTCGGAGGGTGATGTGGGCCAGTACACATCTCTTACCTTGGATTCCAACGGCAAGCCACACATCTCCTACCATGATTCATCCAACGGTGATCTAAAACACGCGGCTTTGGATGGTTCAAGCTGGGAAATCGAGATAGTGGATTCTAACGGCCATACAGGCCAGCACACTTCCGTGGCACTTGACACCTCGGATAACCCCTGCATCTCCTACCAATATAATAATGGGATACCTTAACGCTTATGGATCATCATATATCGTTATAATCTTGTAGTCACGAGAGTTACCAGGATGCTATTTTGCCACAAGTAAAGGAGGCGATGTGGCAGAAGGCTTAAAGAGTAATCCCGACAGG
>CAZOOP010000009.1:0-86824 GCA_964581465.1 uncultured bacterium | reverse complement strand
CTACGGGCATCCTGGGAATGTGAAAATCCACGTACCTGCCACAAGCAGCTCACTCAATGTGCGCGCCTGATTGCCTGCTGACCGCATGTCTCAGAACGTTATCCAGTAACACCATGGTCCGTGACAGTTAAGTGATCCCTAACAGATTCATCCGTATGTAGGTTTTCATTCATAGCTTGATAGTTCACACTCGCCGCTATTGTCACACCGCCGCCTTGCTATACCAATGGATGACGGCGCCAAACCCGGCCTTGCCTTCAGTTCCGCCGGAAGCCCGAGGCTGTTGTTTCCTCCGACGGCGGTCCATGGCCCGCTTCAGCGGTTTCGGCCCGTCTCCGGCTTCACGCGTTGACACCGCACCGCGGGTGGGAACCAGGCCCACGTCACATGCGTCTTTCACAAGTAACGCATCTTTAACAAGTTGCGCAGGTTTGTTTCGGTTTCTGGTGATGATCCCACCCGCAATTGCTCACGAGGGGCGGTCCCGCTTTTTCAGCAGGCGGCTTATCCAGCGGTAACGACAGCCTTCCGGTTACCCGGCAGCCCGCTGAAGCGTTGATGCGGGTCCGCTTCGCTCCGCTGATCACCAGCCCCGCCATCAGCCCGCCAATCAACGGGTTCCGGTGTCCTGACCAGCGTCTGAATGCTACCGCGCCACCTGTGCCGACCTGTTTGCAGACGAGAAGTCGATCGCGGTAACGCCACGGGCGCATCGAATCGCCCGGATATGCTAGACTGGTAAGTATGCGTGATCGTTCAATCCAGTCCCGATGGCCCCGGAACACCGTCGCGCCGACGACGCCGCCGGTTTGCACCCTGCTGGCCTGCGCTTTTCTGGCCTGTGCTTTTCTGGCTTGTACACAGGACTCGACCTCGGAGGTCTTCGCCCGGGCCGAGGAGGCCAAGGACATGGGACGTTACGAGGAGGCCATCGAGCTCTACGGGCGGGTGAACGACCCGGAACTGGCCGAATCCGTCGAGAACGGCCTGCGCACCTGCCGGGCGATGCTCGACGTCGCCGATGCCGAGCGGGCTCTGCGCAACGATGACCTGGACACTGCGGTCTATCTCTTCTGCCGGCCGCGCTGGATCCTGATCAACGACAACTGGCTGCCCGAGTACACCCACGACCGCTTGGACAGCCTGCGGCGGCGCATCCTGGTGGCCCTGGAGAAACGACTCTCCGAGGACCCCCGCCTGCTGGATCACCCCGACTCGCTGCTCCCTCCGGGGTTGGACCTGGTCGAGCTGGGCATCCTGCCCCAGGGCCTGGAGCGCACCATCCGCCACTACCGAGCCTGGGGCTTCCTGCGTTCCGGCGACGTCGCCGCCGCCTGGGCCGAGACCGGCCCGCTGCGTTCCATCGGCGGGGTCTACGAGGCCGACCGCCTGCGCGAGGAGCTCGAGGGTCGTCTGGAATCCATCTGGGACGCCCTGCCCCGGGAGAGCTACCATACCCTGGCCCACAGACTGCATTTCGACCAAGTGCTGCGTCGGGGGGATCGCATCGAGCTCGAGTACGAGCTGATCACCCCGAGGCTCTCGCGGCAACCCCCGGGTTTGGTGCTGCTCTCGCTGGAGCCGCCGGGTTTCCTGCAACTGGGAACCTTCGAGCAGGAACTCATTGAAGAAACAGACGGCGGCCCGACCGAGCCGAACCGCCGCCTGCGCTTCCGCGCTGAATATCTTTTTAAGGAAACCGACCCAGATGACGACCACGGGTCGCTGGTGCTGATCCCGGCGCTGCGCATCGCCGGACGCCAGCGGGCCTTCAAGAACCTACGCCAGCTCCTGGGCGACCTGCTGCCCCTGGCGCGCTTAGATCCTCCGGAAGCAGCCCCGGGATCGTCGGCTAGGTAAAATCATCCCACTGGGGGCGCATCAACAGGAAGAGCAGCAACGGCCCGATGAAGACCCAGAGCAGGAAATAGACCGGGTACTCCAGGTAGAGCTGGATGCCCAGATTGCCCAGGGCTCCGGCGCTGATCAGCCAGAAGCCCCAGCGCTTCCAGAGCATCAGCGCAACACCGCCGATCAGTTGGCTCAGGCCGATCAAACCCCAGGCGACGAAGATCCAGACATCGGAGAAGTCGACGTGGCCGGCCCAGTCCGCCGAGGTGTCGGAGAGGAAAAAGTTCATCGTCGCGGTGAAGGCGCCGGCCAGGATGACCAGCACCAGCCAGGCGGTCAGACAACCGCCGCGTTGACGCGGATCGTTCATATTCACTCCAGCGGGTTGTTTGATCCGGTAAGCCCGTTAACGGCGTCATCGCACCGTTGGTCCGGCGGAAAAGGCTTCGGTCCCGTCAGTACCGAGTAGCTCTCCGGGTGGATTCTTCGAACGGTGAAGCGGCTAAAAAACCCGAAAGCGGAATCACCGGCCATCCAGCAGCCGGCGGTTGCGATAACAATCGAGGCCGTCAACTGAAGACTGCAACCTGACTCCGCCAGCATCCCACTCCCTCATTCTAGCGGTCCGGACGCCCCGGGGTCAACACGCCCGGTCGTCCGCTCCCAACCCACCCCAGCCATGAGCCAGACACCCCAGCGCATCACCCCCCGCATCTTCAAAGGCACCCGGGACTTCCTGCCCGCCGCGATGATCCCCCGCGAGGATATCCTCGAGACCATCCGCGGCGCTTTCCACCGCTACGGCTTCGCCCCCCTGCAGACCCCGGCTTTCGAGTATTTGGAGATCCTCACCGGCAAGTCCGGCGGCGAGGCCGACAAGCTGATCTACAACCTGGCCTACAAGGGCGGCGACGAGCTGGCCCTGCACTACGATCTGACCGTCCCCCTGGCCCGGGTGGTGGCCCAGTACCCGGATCAGATACCCCTGCCCTTCCGACGCTACCAGATCCAGCCGGTCTGGCGGGCCGACCGCCCTCAACTGCGCCAGGGCCGCTTCCGCGAGTTCGTGCAGTGCGACGCCGACATCGTCGGGGTGGACTCGACGCTGGCCGACGCCGAGATCATCGCCCTGACCGCCGGGGTGCTGGCCGATCTGGGCTTCGGAGCGGACCAGCGACGCTTCGTCATCCTGGTCAACGACCGCCGCCTGCTGGGCGCCCTGACCGCCTGGGCCGGGCTGGATCCCCAGACGGAGCTGGCCAAGGTCTGCCGCTGCCTGGACAAGTACGACAAGGTCGGCCGCGACGGCGTCGAGGCCGAGTTCGATCGCGAGCGGGTCCCCGCCGAGGCCGTCCACCGATTGCTGCGCCTTTTCGAATTGGGTGAAGCCGCCGGGAGCGCCGCCGCCGCCGACAAGCTCGCCGCCTTGGGCCGTTACGCCGCCGAGCTGCGCCCGGCCCTCGACGAGCTCGAAGCCCTCTTCACGGCCCTGGAGGCCCTGGGCGTCCCCGACGAGCAGTGGTCCTTCACCCCCTGGCTGGCCCGGGGGCTGGATTACTACACCGGGCCGATCTTCGAGAGCGTCCTGCCGGCCAAGCCCCACATCGGCTCGCTGACCGGCGGCGGTCGCTACGACGGCCTGGTGGGCCGCTTCGCCAAGCGGGATCTCCCCGCCACGGGCACCACCATCGGCATCGACCGCATCTTCGCCGCAATGGAGCAACTGGGGATGATCACCGAGCGGCCCAGCCGCACCCGGGTACTGGTGGCCGACTTCGGCCCCGCGACCCGCTCCGCCGCGCTGCGGCTCGCCGCCGGGTTGCGTCGCTGCGGGATCGACACCGAGGTCTACCTCGAGGAGGCCAAGCTCGGTAAGCAGTTCAAGTACGCCGATCGGCTGGGTATCCCCCTGGTGGCCCTGATCGGCCCCGAGGAGGCCGCCGCCGGCAAGGTCAACCTCAAACGTCTGGCCGACGGACACCAAACCAGCGTCGCCGCTGAAGACATCGTCGAAGAAGTACGCAATCTCCTCGCCGGTTAGCAGGTGCTCTCGCTCACGCAACATTGACGCTCACAACTGATTGGCCCAGGTCGCTCCATGGTGATGCACCAGTCGACACGCCCCACTCGTACGTCTCATAGCCCGGGCTGTCCCGACGCGGAGGTTGTCATCGGATGTTTGTTGGATTATCTTTATGGGGCTTCGCGCGTTCCCCCCACCCAGTAGTCGAGCCCGCCAGGATGGTGCCGCAACCATGAAGAAACGTCTCCTTTCGCTCCCCGTGTTGTTAGTCCTGCTCCTCTCTCCGGGATCGGCGCGGGCCGACGCCCTGGAGCAGGCCCGCCGCCTGGTCTACCAAGCCAGCGAGCAGATCGACGCCCTCAACCTGGCCCTGTACGAAGCCGCCGCCCTGCGCGCCCAGGGCGAGCACGACGCCGCCCTGGACAAGCTCAAGCTCGTCGAGCGCGACGTCCAGGCCGTCCAGAACGGCCACGACCGGGTCGAACAGGCCATCGAAACGGCCCGGGACAACCCGCCGCCCTTCGACGAACCCGGACCCGACGAGGACGACCCGGCCCTGCTCTACGAGCAGGAGGTGGCCAGCCTGGAGCAGATCGCCGGCTGGCAGATCACTACGGCCCAGATCAAACTGGCCGAGGTCCACTTCTACTCGGCGATGAACTACTTCGGCCTGATGAGCCAGCTCTTCGCCGAGCCGGAGATACCTGACGACGCCGGCATCGACGACGAGGCCGAGCTGGTGCGGGCCAAAATCGAGCGGTTGCGCTCGGGCTACAATAATGGTGAGCAGGCCATGCGCCTGGCCGAGCAGGCCAAGACGGCCCTGGCCGAGGCCCGCGAGCTGCTGCCCCCCGACGGCGACGTGCTCCTCGAGGCCAATCTGGATAACCTCCAGCCCCAGGTCGAGGACCTGATCGCCCTGATCGAGAAGGAAAAGGGCCGCACCAAGGAGCGCCAAGTGGCCGCCCAGGTCGAGCTCGGCCTGGTGCTGCTCAAGGACAGGCGCTACTCCCAGGCCCTGCGCGAGATGGAGAACGCGCGACGCTTCATCGAGGATCACCCGCTCATCGACCGTGGCATCGCCGAGGTCCACTACACCCACGGGATGGAGTACCTGGAGGGCGGCCAGGACCGCAACGCCGCCGACAAGTTCGCCGAAGCGCTGAGCTTCGACCCCGAGCACTACGGCGCCAACCTGGGGCTGGGCAAGCTGGAGCTGGCGGCGGAGAACTACGCCAGTGCCGAGACCCACCTCGTGCGCGCCGTCGAGCTCAAGCCGGACCGCGCCGAAGCCCGCTACCGCCTGGCCCTGGCCCTGGTCGGTCAGGGGCGTGACCGCGACGCCTTGGCCGCTTTCGAGGCCGCCGCCGAGCGCGGCTACGGCGTGGATTGCTACCGCGACTGGGGACTGGCCTGGGAGACTCTGGGCGATCGCCGCGAGGCCGCCGAGGTCTATGAGGACGGGCTGGACGCCCCCGACGGCCCCGACGCGGTCCTCGACGCACACTTGGCCTACATCTACGTCATCCGGGATATCGAACAAGACGAGGCAGTCAGCCTGGCCCGACGCTCCATCGATAACGACGGCCCCAAGGAGTACGCCTGGCCCGCCCTGGTGCTGGCCCACTTCAACGACCGCCGCGACGCCCAGCTACCCGAGCTGGCCACCGAGGCCCTGACCGCCCTGGCCGACGGCGCGCCCGAGCCCCGGGGCGTCGTGCGCTACGCCACGGCCGCCGCCTACGAGCGCGGCAAGGACTACGACGCAGCCCTGGTCGAACTCGACGCGATCACCGTCGTGCCCGACTGGCTGGCCGAGGATCACCGGGAACTCCTGGAAGACGTGGTCGAAGAGCTGGTCGACCGCGCCGAGGACGAGATCGACGATATCGACGACCACGCCGAGGACCTGACCGATGAGCGCGGAGAGATCCAGAAGCGGCTGGATTCGGGTGAGCTGCGCGAGGGCGAGACCGTCGAGACCCTTGAAGCCCGACTGGGCGGGATCGACGCCGAGAAGGCCGAGCTGGAGACCCGCAGGCGGGAGCTGCTGGCGGAGATCGAGGCCCTGCGCGGCCGGTTGTAGTGTACCCCCGGCTGCCCATCTTCGGCGGCGGGCTCCGCCTGGTCTACCTGTTCCTGATCGCCGCCGGGCTGCTGGCCTGGCGGCTTTTCAGCGGCTTCGCCCCGCTGGATACCCGGACGGCTAACCGTCGTTTCTTCGAAGCACTGCTCTGGGGGTTGCTCGCCGCCCGTTTCGTCGAGTACCTGATCTTCCTGCCCCAGTATCTGGGCCTGGGGTCGGTCCAGCGGATGATCACCTACCAGGGTCTGGCTTTCTGGCCCGGCCTGGCCGCCGGACTGGGCGCGTTGTGGCGCAGGGCCGCCAAGAACAACGAGAAACCCTGGGAGCTCGTCGCCGCCGCTCTGTACTCCCTGACCGCCGCCCTGGCCGTGGTCTGGCTGGGCGCTCTGGTCGACGGAACGGCCTTCGGCACACCCAGCGAACTGCCCTGGGCTCTGAACCCGGGGATGTACACTCCGGGCGCCTTCATCGCCGAGTACGGCCCGGCCGCCTACGCCTTCAACCCCGGCGCGATGGCGGCCTTCCGTATCCACCCCGTCCAAGCCTACTTCATGGCGGCCTGCCTATCGCTCTTCGCAATCCTGCCCCGGCTGCGCCGCCGCCTGGGCGGTCCCCGCGCCTTCTCCGCCGTCGTCGTCGGTGTATTGGCATTGCTATGGCTCGCGCTGGGCTTTTTCCGAAACGACAACCCGGTGTTGCTCCTGGGCCTGCGGGCGCCCCAGCTTCAGGCCCTGGGCGGATTGGTCTGGAGCGCCATCATCCTGCTGGGCAAACCTGGAAACACGAAAACGCACCACGACGACTAACGGACCCCTGCCGAGGATATCCGCCGTCCATCGAGACGAAACAACGGCCCCCACAGGGGCCGTTGGTTTTTCGCTTCACCAGGCTTGATGATCAGCGGTCGACGACCAGGCGGCGGGTCAAAGAGCCCTCGTCGGCGCTGAGCCGGTAGAGGTAGACGCCGGGGGCGGCCTCGGCGGCGTTCCAAGAGACGGTGTGACGCCCGGCGGTCTGCTCGCCGGAGTGGAGGGTGGCCACGCGGCGGCCGGCCAGATCGTAGACGGCCAGCTCGACGGCTCCGGCCTCGGGCAGCTCGTACTCGATGCGGATCAGGCCGTCGGCCGGGTTGGGGTAGCTCTGGGCCAGGGTGAAGCCGCGGGCGGCGAACTCGTCGCCCAGGTACTCGTCGGTGCCCACGTAGACGCGCAGGGGCAGACCGCTGCTCAGCAGGCTCTCGTCGAGGGTGACCCGGCTGGTGGAGAGCAGATCCACGACGCGGCCGTCGGGCAGCTCGAGCAGAGCGCCGAAGCCCCCGGGCCAGCCGTTCTCGATGTGCCAGCTCAACTCGGCCGTGCCTTCGGCCGCGCAGTAGAAGGCCCAGGCTGAGCCGGTTTCATAGGGGCGGCGCAGATCGGTGGCGTAGCTGCCGCGCCGGGCGGGCCAGTCGTCATGCTCGAACCACAGGGAGGGCAGGCCGGGCAGCGGCGGGGCCTCGCGGCACTCCAGGGCGTCGTGATAGTCGCTCGCGGCGGGATCGACGCCGAGGAGGTGATGGACGTCGGCGGCTTCGTCGCTTCTGAGAGTGAAGGCCATCCGCCAGTGTCCCGGATCGCCCCAGCCCTCGGCGGTGCCCGCCGTGGCGCCGGGGGGCGGCGAGCCCTCCACCGCCGGGACGACGCGGGATTCGACGACCTCCAGGGCCGGCAGTCCGCCACCGGTCGAGGACGACGAGGCGGTCGTACCGGTGGACGAACGAAGGCGAGCGGGCTCATCACCGGCGGCCGTCGGCGCCACTCCGACGGCCGGGATGAACAGGTTGTCGGCGAACTCGGCGTAGATCCAGTAACCCGTACCGCCGAAGAGTTCGGTCTGGTCGTAGGAGTAGGAGCCGTCGGAGTAAGTGATCGGCAGTTGGGTGACGCTGGAGGGGTCGTCGGTGTAGCAGTCGTCCCAGGAGACGGTGAAGGGGTAGGGGTTGCCGATCAGGTTCCAACCCGGCTCCACCTGGATCATGAAGGGGGCGGCCGGATCGGGTTTGAGGGAGCGGCAGTCCTCGAGGTCGATGCTGGCGGCGCCGTCGCGGACGATGATCCAGAAGCCGGGGCCGGGCTCCAGGGTCAGGTTCTCCGAGGGCGGATCATATTCCACGTACTGGCCGCCGCCGGGGTTCCAGCCGAACATCCGCCAGCGGGATGGATCGTAGGCGCCGCCGAAGTCGTCGCCGAGCTGCTCGTCGGGCGAGTTGCGGTCGGCGGGCATCTCCAAGGGACAGCAGAGCAGGACGTAGTCCTCGACGCCGTCGCCGGGTGGGAAGCTCAGCTCCTCGGGAGTGAAGACGGCGGCGTGGGTGTTGGCGTGGAGGTGGCCGCCGGTGGCGAAGTCTTCGGGGTACCAGGACTCGTTGCCGTCGGAGTCGAAGGCGTGGAAGGCGTAGACCAGGCCCTCCATCATCACCTCGGCGGCGGGCAGGGTGTAGTACCAGTCATCGGTGTCCTCGGTCATCGCGACGACGTTCCAGTCGGTGAAGCCGCCCTGGGAGTAGTAGAGCTCGCAGGAGGCCGCCTCAACACCGTCGGCGAAGCCGCAGCCGATGCGGTTGTCCTGCGCGTACTCCAAGGTCTCCAGGTAATCGTAGGCGATATCGAACTCCGGACCGGCCGGTCCGAAGCTGCCGCCGATGATCACGCTGCCGGTAACGGGCTGGTCGGTGAGGTCGGTGAACTGCGCCGCGGCGGTGGAGAGGTCGATCTCGTCGCCCACGGCCACGCTGGGGGCGCCGTTCGAGGTCGAGAGGCGGATGGTCAGGGTGTCATCGGTGAGATTGGTCCGGGACCATGTCGCGTTGTAGACCTGACCATCGCCGTCGAGCCAGGTGTGGCCGTCGGGCAGCGGCAGGTAATCCTCGATGTTGGAGGCGTCGATGACGTCGGGGTTGACCTGCTCGGAAAAGACGAAGACCACGCTGTCGAGGTCCTGGATGCCCTGCTCGCCGTTCTGGTCTTCGGCGGTGGCCGATTCGATCTCGGGGAAGTCGTCGGCGGCCACGGCGAAGAGCCAGTTGTCGAGGGAGAAGGTGTCCTCGCCGCCGCTGTCCGCGGCGCGGACCTTCCAGTAGTAGACGCCGTCGCGCAGGGATTCGTCCGAGGTGGGTGTGTAGGTCGTGCCGGTGCCGGCGTCGAGGATGATCGGATCGGGGAAGGCCTCCTCGGGATCGAGATAAACCTCGTAGTTGACCTGGGGGTCCTCGAAATCCTGCGAAACCTCCCATTCGAAGGTCGGCTGCCCCGTATAGACGGTTTGCAGGTCCTCGGGATAGATCAGGCCGAAGAACTCGGGCGGGAAGTTGTCGTTATAGATCAGCCTGACGGTGTCATCCATCGAGCCCTGGGCGTGGTAATGCACGATCCAGGGATGCCCGTTCTCGTCGAGCTCGAAGTCCAGGTAGTTGGTGATCGTACCGTCGGCGTCGCCCAGGTGGGTCAACATCCACTCGGCGCCGTTGAAGCGGGCGTGGTAGAAGACGTTGCCGCCGCCGTCGTCGGCGATGAAGACAATCTGGGGGTAATCTTCGCCGCCGACGGTGTGCACATCGATGACTGTCTGGGCGATGGGGTAGGTGAGGCCTATCATGCCCAGGTCGGGCATCTCGTACCAGATGTCGGGGTCGCTCGCGTTGGCGGAGTAAACCTTGATCAAGCCGTAGACATCGTCGTAGTAGGCCGCGAAGAGTTCGTTCAAACCGGCCGCGGCGTCGAACTCGCGGTAGCAGCGGATGTCCGAATCTAGAGTATTGCCCGTGCCGGCGAGCTCGGTCTCCCGTTCGAAGAACAGGCTGAGATTGGAGTAGATGACGTAGCTCAGGCCGTCGACATCATTGTAGATCACGCGGGACCAGTCCGCGGTGGACGGGTAGGATTCGACCTGATCCAGGGTCATCGTCCTGGTGGTCTTGTCGTAATCGGTGAGATGGACGACCTGGTCCGTCGTATCGAAGACCTGGGCGGCGAAGCGGAGGACGTTGCCCCGCTGGTGCTCCTCGACGCTGACATCGATGCCCGTGGGGGCCGTACCCGGCAGGTACTCGGTCGCCGTCTCCCAGTCGGGATCGATCCACTGCCAGACCTTGGCGAAGCCGAAGGTCTCGTCGTAACCGACCAGGATGGGCATGGCCGGATCCTGGTCGTCGAAACCGAAGTCGATCGTGCTGATATCGAAGGCGTACGAGCCGTCGACAAGCTCCGAGTTCCACCCGCCGTCGTAGTTGTACAGCCACAGCTCCTGGGTTGGGGCGATATTGATGAAAGCGACGTGGAGTTCCCCCTGGGGGGAGAAGTGGACCGCCGGCGGGGCGGTCAGGTCGCCGTTGATAAAGTCGGCGATCTCTTCGAAATACCACTCCGCACCCGCGGTGGCTACCAGGACAACCAAGAGGATGACGAGGACTGCGATCAGGCGGCTGCGCACCATGGCCTCCCTGGACCGGCGTAAGAAAGCGCTGTTGAGTCTATCGTTGACTGTTTTCTCTTACAGTCTACATTATAGACAAAAACCCATCCCATTTCCGCTATCTCTTTGAACGGACAGGGTGAGGGGCGTCCAGGGCGGAGCTGGGCCTGTCGGAAAGCCCCGCGGGACGGGGCAACCGGATGTATCCACGGCGCTGTGGGGATCGGTAAGCGTCCACGTCGCGAACCCTTCGAACCCCCAGCGGTCATCCCGCCGGATTACCGGAAACCGGAAAACGACTGTAAAGAAGCCCTCGGCCGGTACCCAAACTATTGGCATATGTTGGGCGGCGTTGCGACGGTGATCCATCCACCCGATTAACAGGGCACGGCGTCGCCTCAAGCTGATCGGGTGCGGCGGAGGGTGAGTCGATCACGCTAAAACGTCGTTCTCGAATGGCACAAGAGCGCCCCCGCGGGGGCGCCTTGCATGAATCTTGCATGAATCTTGCATGAGTGCTGGTGCCGAAGGTGGGATTCGAACCCACACGAGCGGGAAGCTCACTAGACCCTGAATCTAGCGCGTCTACCAATTCCACCACTTCGGCACGGCGAAGGGCATTATAGGGCAATCCGGACAGGTAAGTCAAGCAAATGCGTGGTCGGGCGACGGCAAAACGACCGCTTCGGGAACTCACCAGAGAGCTCCGGCGTTGATGAGTATGCGGACCGTAATGAAATGTGCGCTAAAACCTGCTAAAATTAAGGTTTAACTATCAACAGCCAGAAGCACGTCCGGCCGGCCCCGATCCATCACCCGGTCGAAGCGAGAAAGGCGATTACGCAACATGGGCTATCACCCCGGACAGAAGTGCCCCTTCAGCGGCCACTACCGCTGCGCCAACTGTCGCCTCGAGATCGAGCTCGAGCGCGGCGACAACTTCCCCCCCTGCAAGTGCGGCGAGGGCGAGTGGATTCTCATCCGCCCCGAACGCAAGACGTTCCGTTAGCCAAGGCCGATTAAAACGCCGGTAGAAGACGCCCCGCCGCGGCGGGGCGTTTTTGTTGCTTCACGGATCGTTTGCTGGTTCTTACTGGATCGTGATGATAACCCGCTGTTAGTACGCGTTTAATATCATAAGCACCAATCACAAATGAACAGCTATTAGAGGCGGCGACAAGGGCACGGTGGACAACCCGCCCCAACGACGGCTTGAACTCGTTGCCCGTTCAACTTCCCTCGGCGCATACGTGCTTCAGCAACAAGCAATGAGCGCCCGCTTGCTGAATCGGGGAACCGGGTGCTGCACATCCGAAGGGAGAATACCCGCCCATTGAACATCTCCTTAAGACCCGGTTTTGGCCCCGTAATCAACCGGCCGCGACGCATGGTTGGCGGAGACGGTCGTCTGGATGGATCCAACACCAAGCGAGCCCCCGGGCGGAAGCCTCCCGCGCTCAGGTGAGGTGGATCGAGACCTTGGTGCCGTCGGTGGGGTGGATCTTGCAGGGAAAGGTCTTGCCGATGCGCGCCTGCATCATCTGGATGATCTTGGTCGGCAGGGCGGTTTCCTTGGTGAAGCTGTAGGGTTCGCCGTCGGACGGATCGATGTCGTAGGTGACCGAGACCACGGGGTTGTAGTCCTCGCTGCGTCCGGTGGGCTGGATGTCGACCAGGGTCGCCCGTCCCGCGATGCCCTGCTCCTCGAGCAAACGCTCGTCGGTGGCGCTGTACTTGCGGCCGTAGGAGGGGGTTTCGGCCTGCCCGCCGCCGCCCTCCCAGTCGATGATCACCTTCTGCGGGTCCTCGGGGTGGATGAGCACCGGGATCACCGCGCCGGGCTGGAACTGGGGCACGGCGGAGCGGGGGATGATCGTGTCGAAGCTGACGATGTAGGGCTGGCCTCCACCGTCCTGGATCTCCAAGGTCAGGTTGAGGTAGGGCTGGTCGTTGATGGTGATCGTGCCGCCCTGGCTGGACTCGCCGAGCGACTGCACCACGCCCTGGGCGGCGATGCCGTGCTTTTTGATGAAACGCGACTCCTTGGAGCCGAACATGGCCTTGAAGGCGCCGCCGAAACTGCGGAAGATGGTGAAGAAAACAGGGATGACGATCGCGCCGATGATCAGCAGGGTGAACCAGGTCTCGCTCAGCTCCTGTTCCAGGTCCAGCCCCAGGGCGGGCAGGAGAACGAACACCAGTAACGGAACGACGAAGGGAATGACAAACAAACCGATGCTGAAGCCGCGCTTGGCCATTGATCAACCTCCGTGGAAGGGTTGTCGTTTTCGTAGATGCGAGGGATTACTTCCTTATATCATATACCAGCGGTTGGCCCGGCGTCGAGGATGGATCTTCCGTCGATCCGATTCGCAGATGCTTTGGACAATCGGATTGCCGCTCGCGAAGCAAGGGCCGTCGACCACTGACTGCTTGCCGCATCTCGTCTCATGTTATTCTATCACCAGTCAAGTTGCGCTGGATCTGCGACGATCGAACTCGACTCGCTGATTGGAGACATGAAGCAGAGGGGTATCGCGGAGGCCTCTCATTCAGCAAGCAAGGGCTTCACAAGAAACTGAACCATCATGTGCGACTCGGGAAAGACGCATTGAGAAGGGGGCTTGATAATTCCCCGCAACCAGGCGTCAACCAGCGTGTGCGGATCATTATCACAACTTCTGGAGCAGTCCCTGGAGCGCCGTCAGCAGATCCGGCGCCCTCAGCCCGGTCGAGTCCCGAGGGAAACCGACAGCCTTCGGCTTGCCGCGGCACTCACTGCGCCTCAGGGCGTATCGCCATCAAGCGGATACCTGTCACAGAACGGGCAGTCAACAAGTGGCGGCTATCTAAAGTGGTAATCTGGGGGAATCAAGTAGGCGGCATACTTGAATATGCCCTGAGGGGAACGTGCCGCCAAAACCTAAGGTCGCTAATAACAAGCAATAAGGACATGCGAAATGAACGCTTGATCAACAACGGCGCATTCCCGGGGGGTTCAAACGGCCCGGCAAGCCGCTCCCCATCAGCCTGATTTGGTCCGAACACGTTCCCGGATGCCAAACGCAGAATAGCGAGACATTGACACCGAGCCTGCTCGTCATGATCAGAAGGAGCGCCAATCGACCAGGCACTCCCGAGGCTCGAGGGGATCGACCAGTATAGGCACCTCGGCGCCGGGGATCAGACGGGGGAGCAGCAGCGGCGGAACGAAGGTGGAGCAACTCGCGGTGCACTCGAGTCCCCGGTAGGTGTAGCGCAGCTCCAGCACCACCGCCGGGGCGTCGTTGACCCCGACCAGACCGCTCGACGAATCCTCGCGCAGCGAAACCAGTCGCGCCCGGACCGGGCGGCCGATCGCCAACAGTCGGCGGGTGCGCTCATCCTCACCGTGATAGCGGCGCAGGGGCTCGCGCACCGCACCCAGGACCGAGCCCAACAGCAGCCCCAGCCCCAGCAGGATCAGGGCCGCAATCAGGACGATCAGCGGTCCCTCGCCCAGCAGGGCGACCAGGTCCAGACCGAAGACCGGCGCCAGGGTGCTGACCAGCACAACGCCGACCAGGATCGCCGCTCCCCACCAAAAACCAATCAGACGCCGCTTCGCCATGAGCAGTCACCACTCTCCGTAGTTTCGGTCAGGAACTACCGGCGCAAGCTGGATCGATATCACCGGCCCAGGAGGCGGCATATAGGGTGGATGCCCGGGAAAAACCCCACAAAAAAGGAATCGACTCGAAGTGGCGGCTGGTCGGTACGATGCAACAGCTAGCCATAGACCGCTTATTGCTTCTTTCATAACTCAGGCTTATTGGATACTCAACGGGCTGATGATTATAGATCTCAGTGCATAGTTGAACGTATTGAAGATCATTATCTAACCCACCCCCGGAAACCAGACGGCCGGGAGGGCTAAAAAGCATTGCCTGACATCAGGGAACATGCTCGGACCAAATGAGGCCAATAAAGAGCGGTTTGCCAGGCCCTCACCACGCGCCGGAAACACCCCGTAACAACAAGGGATTATCACTAGTTTGGGATTATCACCTAATTTTGAACAAGCGCGGAGTATCCTCCTGAGTTAGTTCAGCGCGTTGTCGTCGTCGCGATGGCTGAATCTGAGCGGCCTCTCACGGATAAAGAGTCTGACGTTGAGCTTGAAACCGCCGTGGTAGGCTTTTAGCATAGCCTCGGGAGCTCTCTGAGCCGTTGATAGGCACCTTGCCATTGGCCAGGGGTTGTCGTGGTTGATGCGCTTGTGGTGAAAACCGTTGAGTGACAGCCTGTTATCGACCTTCCATCCGCCGGTGTTGACGATCGAGTCCAGCTCGACATTGTCCAAATTGTCCAGGATCGCGCCCAGCAGATGCTTGCTGTCACAGCGCTTGGGCAGGATGACCCGCGCCGCCGGGAGACCGAGCCGGAACAGACGCGCTATCTCACAGCGTTTTTCCGGCGGCGGCCCGTTGCGACGCCCCCGGGAACGATGGTTGAACAACTTGCCGCAACGCTTGCGCTTACGACGCCCGTCGGCGCAGCGGTAATGATAGCGGTAGTTGCATCTGGGACACTTGACGTGCTCTTCCCTGCCGCATCGCCCCCATGGTTGGTGCCAGGATAGCAAACGTGTTCACGCTGTATAAGCACCCATCTGCAATATCTGATGTTCATCTTATGTGATGATCCCCTAGTTTATGGACCGGCACTTCTCGCTGATGGGTTTTCATTCAATGCTATCCAGCTCATAATACTGTCATTATCATACTATCGATTTGTGGCAATCAACCTAGCCTGGTTAGTGCGTGTTGTGTTAAACCGGAGGCTGTTGGTCCCACCCATAGATTTTAGTATTGATAGTGAGCGATATGTTACCAGTAGGCTAGTGCATGATTTAGAACCTGTATCAGCTGGGCGGCCTCACTTGCTGACGCCGTTCGTCGAGTACGTTTTCATAGCTCCCTTCCCAGATGAAGCCGTCCAGATTACAATTGATCGTTAATACTGCACGTAGATTCAGACGGCAAGCCGCTCTCAGGGCACTTACAAGTGGGCTGATTGCTAGGTTCGCCACAGACCACGCCTTTTCAGCCCGGCCTACCGAGAAAGACCCTCGGGGTAGGCGCCGTCGGCACCCCGATAAAGCAGACTGTGACAGGCTACACCTGACCCTTTTCCCGCCATGCGTCACCTCGACGGACGGGGCCGTCGTATCGTCACGCCGGATCACCACACCGGAGAACTCCCGGTGTGCGGTTCCCCTACCCTCTCCCATAGTGTACAATCGGGGGGAACATTCTCCAAGCTGTTTCATCTTCACAATCACGGTGGAACACCATGACCTATCTCATGCTCGGCCTGGGCATCGTCTTCAACGCCGGCGCCAACATCCTGATGAAGGTGGCGATGACCCGCATCGGCACCCTCGAGGACCTGGGCTTCGGCTCCTACGTCAAGGGTATGCTCTCCAGCGGCTGGCTGTGGAGCGGGCTGGCCAGCTTCGCCCTGGCCCTGGTCTGCTACACCTACGTGCTCTCCCGGCTCAACCTGTCGGTGGCCTACCCCGTCTTCACCTCGGTGGGCTTCGCCATCGTGATCCTGGTCAGCGCCCTGATGCTCAACGAGACCATCACCTGGTGGCAGGTGGTGGGCTTCGTGCTGATCATCGCCGGCGTTTGGCTGGTGGTCTCCCGCCAGGCGGTCTGATGGCCGACGCACCGCGCATCCTGGTCACCAACGACGACGGCGTGGCCGCCCCGGGTCTGGCGGCCCTGGCTGCGGCTCTGGAGGAGTTGGGCCGGGTCGAAGTCGTGGCTCCGGCGCGTAAGGTAGCCGGAGCAGGGCTCTACGGGGTTCTCGGAGGAACCCTGCGCGTCGAGGAAGCCCGCACCACCGATGACCGCCCCGCCCGGGCCGTCGACGGTTATCCCGCCGACTGCGTCCGTTTCGCCCTGGGGACAACGGACGACCCGCCGGAGCTGGTGGTCGCCGGGATCAACAACGGACTCAACCTCGGCGCCGACATCCAGTACTCGGGCACCGTCGGCGCGGCCCGCGAGGCCGCCTTCTGGGGGGTGCGAGCCCTGGCCGTCTCCGCCGGGGGCTACGACGCCGAGGACCTCGCCTGGTCCTCCCCGGACGCCGATGACTACACCGCCGCCGCCGACTGGGCGGCCATCGTCGCCCGGCGCCTGTTGCGCAAGAGCCAACAGCCCGGTTTTCTCCACAACCTCAACGTCCCTCCCGGCCGGGCCGGGGGGCTCAAGAACACCCGCCTCGCCCGCCTACGCTACGGCGTGCGCTACCGCGAGACCGACACGGCGACATTCGCCGTCGAGCTTTCCGATGAGTCCTCCCCGGACGCGGCCAACGCCGACACCGACCTCGGCGCGATACTGAAGGGCTACGCCTCGTTGACCCTGCTGCGCGCCGGGATCGACGGTCCGCGCCGACGCCGCTTCCGCACCATTTGGACCCGCGACGAGTGACGCCCGGATGATCCCAGACGCAGCGGCGGGCGGACAGGATCAACCGGAGAGCACCTGAGGCGACGGCTTCGGTCTCGGGACACCGCAGGTGTACCGGATTCCTCCAGACGCTTGATCCTTAGCGTTAGGCATCAAGGAACATGTTCGGACCAAGTCAGACTGATTGGGAGCGGCTTGCCTGGCCATATTACACTATTCGGATATGCTTAGCGTTTTTTACAAATACATTTAGCATTCCCTTACTACTTGTTATTACGACATTTAGGAGTCAGAGGCGCCCTACGTCAGAGCTAATGCAAGTGCCTTATGCAAGTGCTCTGATATCAGGGTTCGCTAAGCATCAGGCCCGTGTTGGTTGCCACTTTTCGACTGCCCGTTTTATGACAGGTACCATAAGAGTATCACTTCTATTATCAACAGTATACAATCGCAATCAGGTCCGGATATAGTCTACGATCCCTTGCGTTATCTCCTTAGCCGATCACGAATCGGCGTTGCGCCGAAGGATGGGAAACGCCTCGACCTGACGGCACTCCCGCCCGAGCTTCGGCAATCGGTATGCAAGATCCAATCGCCCCGCCGACCATTCCACGGGAGCCCGGCTCCCCCGCCCCCCCCGATGGAGCAATGACAAAAAAGACCAAGCACCATCTGTTGCTCTCCAACGACGACGGCGTCCACTCGCCGGGGCTGCACCTGTTGGCCCGCCGCCTGCGCGAGCTGGGCGAGCTGATGATCTGCGCGCCGATGTTCGAGCGCTCCGGCGCCAGCCACGCCATCACCCTCAACCGCTCCATCCAGGTCTCCGAGGTGACCATCGAGGAGGGGATGTGCGCGGTGGCCACCGACGGCAAGCCCGCCGACTGCGTCAAGTACGCCGTGAGCAATCTCTACAGCCGCATCGGCGAGCCCGACCCCGTCATCCGCGAAGACGAGCCCGTCCCCCCCGTGCGTTACGGCCCCGATCTGGTCGTCAGCGGGATCAACTCCGGCCTCAACCTGGCCACCCACATCTTCTACTCGGGCACCGTGGGCGCCGCCATGGAGGGCGCCTTCCTGGGCATCCCCTCGGTAGCCGTCAGCCTGGGCACCTTCAACCGCCCCCCCGGCGGCGCCCCCGTCGAAGGCGCCCTCGAGAACGCCGCCCGCCTCAGCGCCCGCCTCTGCGCCCGCTTACTCGAACTCGGCCTGCCACCCTTCACCTGCGTCAACATCAACATCCCCAACATCCCCCCCGCCGAGCTCAAGGGCATCCGGCTGACCCGTCACGGAC
This sequence comes from uncultured bacterium, assembly GCA_964581465.1. Classification (GTDB taxonomy): domain Bacteria; phylum RBG-13-66-14; class RBG-13-66-14; order RBG-13-66-14; family RBG-13-66-14; genus WJMB01. The sequence continues at coordinate 68,657 of CAZOOP010000009.1, read as the reverse complement.
GCTTCGGTTTCGACACCCGCTACCGGCGTGACGACGACGACGGCGGCTGGCGCCTCTCGGGCAAGATGAGCGAAATCGACGACGAGGAGAACCCGGAGCTCGACTACGTGGCCATCCTTGAGAACTGCGTCTCCGTGACCCCCCTCGATCTGGACCTCAACAGCCACAAGCTCCACCAGATCATGAGCGGCCACGACCTCGGCGTCCTCGACCCTTGACATCCCCCCGGTCCAGTGCGTACAATACCCGCGCCGTCGCGCCCTGAGCGCTGCCGACGGCACCTTGGGCCGTTAGCTCAATTGGCAGAGCAACTGACTCTTAATCAGTGGGTTGAAGGTTCGATTCCTTCACGGCCTACCACGGGGGGCTTAACCAGCCCCCCTCTTTTTGTGCCCGGCATTTGTATCCCGTGGAGTAATCGCAAGGGGGCGGTTATTCGTAATACTGACTCGACACCGAGGGGCTTCCATAGTCCCCGCATTTGGACCATCTGAGTAGCACGGAGCATCACCCACTTTCTGAAGCGGCGGGGGTTGAAATCTCCGCCCTTCGTTCAGTTCTCTTATGGAACACACGACCAGGTCGGCGCCCCAGACCTCATTGCCGAGGCTGGTGGCACTGCCTAATCGCATCCAGTGACGTTCGGCTGCCCCCTCCCAACCGACCTGAATGGAAAGCGGCGGCGATTGAAAACCTACACTCTGTTCAACGGTCCCGATGGCGGCGGCCGTGGATATGGAAGCGGCGGGGGTTGAAATCCCCGCCGCCTGTTTGGTCATCAATGGAGTAAACGGACGGGGGGCTGACCCGTCCGTTTGCTATGCCTAGCCCGGCGTCCGGGCCTCGGCGGCGACGCGCTCCAGGATGTTGCCCACGGGGATGCGCGGGATGACTATCCGGCTGATGTCGACGAAGGAGGCGAACAGGGACAAGAGGCTGAAGCCCGTGTTCTCGATGTGCAGCTCCAGGGTCAGCTTCTGGTTCTTCAGGTCCATCTTGAGCAGCTTGGGCTGGCGGCTCACCCGGCCCAGCAGGTTGCGCACCGAGGTGATCGAGGGATCGGACTCCTCGGGATCGATGAAGAGCAGCAGGCGGTCGACGACCTGACGGCCGATCTTGGTGACGTTGACCGAGCCCTCGACGTTGAAGTCGCCGAGGAAGTCGAAGCCCTCGCCGGCCAGGGTCAGGTCGCCGTTGATCGCCGAGTTCTCGTCGGCCTCCAGCCCCTCGACCAGGCGGCCCAGGTTCACGCCACCGAAGACCAGCCGGGTGTTGTAGCGGGGCTTCTCGCGATCCAGATAGAGGTGGACCTCGCCGCGGATGTCACCCTCGAGGGCGCTCAGGCCCAGGCGCCAGATGTGCAGGGCGCCGCCGCTGAGCTCCCAGGTCAGCTCCAGGTCCTCGATGGTCTGCCCGCTGGCGTTCACCTGGGCGATGTAGAGGTTGGGCTCCGGGGTGAAGGGCTTCAGGATGTCGTAGCGCCGCTCGACGTAGGGTGAGACCTCGGTCTCCCGTGAACCGGGCAGGGGCAGGGGCGCGGTGGGGATCAGCCCCTGATCGATGGGCAGCTCGCCCTCGAGGCCCTCGACGCGGAAGACGGCTCCCTGGGAGGCGTTGAGCTGATGGAAGCGCACCCGACCGTCGAGCTCGAGGGGTCGGCGGCCCGCCGTCGAGCCGGTGATCTCCAGCTCCAGACCGAGCTGGCCCGAGACCTGCAACGGCCCGGTGTTGACGGCCAGCGGCTCGCCGATGCGCCCCACCCGGGCGTCCAGCAGCAGAGCCACCTCGGGCGTCCCCAGCAGGTTGCTGACTCCCCCGTGCATCTCGACATGGGTGTCCAGGGAGGCCACATCCAGGGTCAGGGTCTCCAGAGTCAGCTCCTCCAGGTCCCACAGCTCGCCGGCCAGATGGAGGTCGATGCCCTGGAGGTCCTGGCCCACGTCGGCGACCACCTCGTCCACGCTCAGGTCCAACCCCAGGCTGCCGTCGCCGTCGGCCAGGGCCAGCCCCAGGGAGAGCTGCAGGCCGTCGACGCCCCCCTGGGGCGTGGCCACTCCGCTGTCGATCAGGCGCAACTGCAGGTCGGTATCGACCAGCCGGGCCATCTGGACGGGATCGACCGCCCCTAGAGCCCCGGGGGCCAGAGCGACCTCGCCGGAGAGGCGCAGCGTGCCGTAGGGGTAGACCTCGGGTAGCTCGACCAGGCCCGGTGGAACCAGGGCCAGCAGACGCTCGGGCAGGGCGTAGAGCTCATTGAACTCGGCGCGGAGCCCCCCGGCGGCGAATCCCCTCATCGCGAAGGAGCCGTCCCAGACCAGGGCCTCGCCCAGGCGCAGGCTCAGGTCGCGCCCGCTGACGTCGCCGGCGGCGAGGTCGGCGTCGACGACGGTCGCCAAGCTCAGATCGCCCAGGGCGACGGGAGCGCCGTCAATCTCGCCGCTCACACTCCCCACACCCAGGGCGAGGTTCATGCCGGCCAAGCGCATCGTCGCGGTGTCCACCATCCCGGCGGCGGACAGCTCCACGCCGGAGGCGGCGTAGCCCCCCTGGCGGGCGCTGAGCAGGCCGACCTCGGCGCCGATGTTCAGAACGGGCCGGGGGTCGTCCAGGTCGATGTCACCGGAGGCGCTCAGCACGGCGTCGAGGCCGTAGAGCTCGGCGTCGGCGGCGGGCAGGGCCGCTGCGACGTTGCGCAGCTCGAGCTCGGTCTCGACGGAAACGGTCTTGATGCCGCCGCGCAGGGGAACCACCACGGTGGCCGCCGCGTCGAGGGTCCCCGAGGCCGCCAGCGGCGGCAGCACGGCGGCGAAGTCCTCGGTCAGCGGCCGCAGGTCGACGAAGAGCTCGCGCAGGCGCACTACGGCCCGGGGGTCGCCGTGAAGCTCGGCGCCCAGCTCCAGGCCGACGCGCAGATAATCGCCCAGGCTCAGGCGCTCCAGACTCAGGCCGAAGCGCATCCGGTCGAGGTCCAGAGAGAAGTCGCCGGCGGCGAAGAGCTCCCCGGCGGGCGCCAGGGGGACGGGGGCGGTGACCTCGGCCCCGGCGGCGCGCAGATAATATGAGCCGACGACGGCGGCCGCCGTTCCTCGGCGCTCCAGGGACACATCGAAGTTGAAGCCCAGCTCGTCCACAGTGGCGGCCAACTCCGGGGCCTCCGGCGGACCCATCCGCAGCGAGACCGGCCCCGGGTCCTTGTGAAAGCGCAGCTCCAGGGGCAGTCGTCGGTCGGTCTCGACACCAAACAACTCGAGGCTCACCCCGCCCAGGTCGGCGGCGACGCCGTCCTCGACCAAAAGCGAGAGCTCGCGGACGCCCACACGGTACAGCCGCACGCGCACCGGGACGTCGCCCCAGGTGAAGGGCTCGGGCTCCGGCTCCTCCTCGCTGGGTGGGGCCAGGTTCTCCACGTTCCAGCCCAGGCCGGGCTTCTCCACCAGGTGGAGACGCAACCCTCCTATTTCGCAAGCGTAGATCTCCAGCACGCCCTTGTCGAGGAAAGCGGCCAGATCGTAGGCGAAAACCAGCTCGTCGATGACCACGGCGGGCACCCGGTCGAACTCGGGGCTGGAGAGCACGCGCAGGTCGCGAATCACCAGGCCGACCATGGGCGAGAGGTAGACCCGACCCAGCTCCACCTCGCCGTAGAGGCTCTCGTTGATCATTTCGAGAGCCAGCTCCTTGAGCTCTTCCTCGTCGTAGGCGATGCGCAGCGCCAGGGTGGCGATGATCACCGCCGAGGCGGTGAAGACCAACAGGCCGACCAGGATCTGGGCGGTCCAGCGGCCGACACCGGCGAGGATGAGGAGCAATCGGTTATCGCTCATGGTTGGCTTGACTTCGATTCAGCAAGGGGGACCCCGACGGGGTCCCCGTTGTTAACCGAGTAACCGCGGCGTTTGACGAGGGGGCCGGGCGGTTCGGATGGTCATCTACGGTCCGGCTGCTTAAGCGGCGGCGCCTTACTGACTGGTGAAGCTGAATAGCAGGATCAGGCCCACGGTGACCGCGGTGACGATGATCGGCTCGAGGATGGGGGTTTCCTCTTCCTCGGGCCTCTCCGGGCCGATGTCGGGGTAACGGGTGTCGATGAGTTCCTCGGCGGCGGAGACCTTGACGTAGTCCTCGACACCGCCCTGGATCTCGCCGACCCAGGCGTAGCCTTCGCCGCTGGGCGAGGGGATCCGGACGTGCGCCCGGGCCACGGCGTTGCGCTGGACGCTGGAGCCGGACTTGTAGTAGACGACGCGACACTCGATGAGGCGGTAGCTCAGCGAGCCGCCGGCCACGGAAGCCCCGCCGCCGTTGCCGGACGGCTCGGGCGTGTTGCCGCTCTCGATCTCTTCGCGCTCGCGCCGGGCCTCTTCGATCTCCATCTCGGCTTCGGTCTTGCCGCCGTCATCGTCGCCGGAAGCGGGAGAACCGTAGGTTCCTCCACCCGACGTCGAACCGGCGAAGTAACCCCGGCGGGACAGCTCGGTGATCAACGCCTCTTCGAAGCGGTCATGGAGCAGGGTGTGATCGTCGTCGGAGCCCAGGTCCTCGACGCCCTCGACGAGCCCCAGACGCATCACGTCGAGCTTGGCGACCTGCTCGGCCACGTCGGCCAGGGCCTGGACCTTGAGTTGGCCGTCGGTGGGTGTATCGCCGTATTCGTTGATGGGCAGGTCGGTGCAGGCGGTCAGCAAAAGGCCGATCAGCAGCGCCGGAATCAGCATTCGCCGGGGGTGGAGCATCGTCACCTCGCAGAGGTTGGGCGGACGGGGGTTTTGCGGGAGCGTTGGGCGTTCGCGCGTTCGTCTGGTCTGATTAACCGGATGATAGCGGGCGGAGCGGGGCCTGTCAAGCTTCGGGGGCTTCGAGGACAGCCACGGCCTCGATCTCCAGGGGAGCGCCTTTGGGTAAAGCCGAAACCTCCACGGCGGAACGGGCCGGTGGGTCGCCACCGAAGAACTCGGCGTAGACTTCGTTCATCTCGCCGAAGCGGCTGATGTCGGTCATGAACACCGTCAGCTTGACCGCTAGTTGGAGCGAGCTGCCGGCGGCGCGCAACACAGCGTCGACGTTCTCCAGGGTCCGGCGGGCCGCCGCGGCGAGGTCGCCGGTGATCAGCTCGCCACTGGCGGGGTCCAGCGGCAACTGACCGGCGGTGAAGACCAATCCGCCGGCGACGACGGCCTGGCTGTAGGGACCGACGGCGGCGGGAGCGGCGTCGGTCCGCACGATACGGCGCTTCATCGTCTGCTCCCTATTTGATACCCGCGACGATATCGGGGCGGTTACTCGTCATCCTCGTTGTCGTAGTCGTCGTCATCACCGCTCTGAGCCGCCTGAGCTTCGGCCTGGGCCTGGGCTTCGGCGAACTCCCGGGCGTTGACCAGACGCACCCCGGCGAAGAACAGGGCGTCGAAGAGGGGGTTGAGCCGGGGCGGCAGGTGGGGCAGGCTGCGCCGCGCCGTGGCGGCCAGCCGGGCGACCAGCTCGGCGCCGTTCTCTTCGAGGTCGGCCAGCACTTCCTCCAACTCCTCCAGGTACGTCGAACTCTGGAAGTCGTTGCCCCGGGCGGCGGCCAACTGGCGCAGCACCCCGGCGGCGGCGGCGTCGATCTCCTCGGAGCGTGAGCGGTTGTCCTGGGCGGCGCGGACGATGTCCACGGCCTGGGCCAGGATCTGCTCGCCCGCCTGGGAGGCGGCCTCGTCGGTGGGGAACAGGGGCTGGAGCTTCTCCTCGGCCAGCCTGACCAACCGGCCGGTCTCGGCCAGGGACTCGACCACCTTCTCCGGATCCAGGTCCAGTTTGGCGGCCAGGTCGGCGGGCTCCAGGCCGGCCTCAGCCCAGTCGGCCTCGAGGGCTTCCCGATAGCCCGCCTCGAGCTGGAGGTCGGGATCGAGGACCCGGCCGATGAAGGCCTGGACGTTGCGCTGGAAGAGGTAATCGTTGTAGCTGGCCCAGAAGAGGTTGTGCAGCAGCGGGATGGTGTGGGGCTTGGCCTCGTGGTTTCCCAGCATGTTGAGCAGGAAGAGGTTGACCCAACCGAGACGGTAGGCCTCCTCTTCAACGAGCTGCACCTGCACGCCTAAACCGATGGTGGTCAGCCAGGCCCGGGCCTGTTCATCGATAATGGCGTCCAGACAACGGTCGACGTAGGCGGCGACCTTCTCGTCGTCGTCCTCGGTGGGCGGCGGGTTCTCCTCGACGTAGCGGGCGATCACCCGCAGGTCGTAGCGAACCGTGCGCCAATCCGTCCGGGCCAGAAGCTCGCCGAAGGCCTCGATGAGCTTGCGCGGCTCCTCCTTGAACTCGTCGGCGCCGTCGGGGTTCTCCTCCTCGAGGCGCTTGACCGCTTGCTCGGCGCGGCGGCGCAGGCGCTGGAACTCGTGGCGTTGGAAGGCGATGCCCTGATGACGGGAACGGAAGGGGGGCTTCTTATTCTTTTTCTTGCTCAAGGAGTCTCCCAGCGGAAGGTCGGGTATCGTCGCACCGGGCCGGGAAAGGCAGCGCAGCCTGCTCGGCGGCCCGGTTGAGTACAACGTGGTACGGCGGGTGCGAATCGTTTTGATGACTGATCAAGGGCCAAACAAGCTCGGCCGCCGGTCAACTCCAGGGGCACGCCCCCCGGAGATCCGGCGGGTCGGACAATCGAGGCGGCTCCGGCTCGGGGCCGGCTTTGGCACGTTTCTTGCAGCAGGGCGGGGTCGCCTAATCGACGTCCCCACCGGCCTCTGCGCAAGAAACGTGCCAAAGCCTCGCCGCGGGTTAATCGGGGGCGTTTCAGGGCGTCGGCCGGCCCGCCGGATCACCGGGGTTCAGTCGGCCTGACGCCACTCGCCGGCGGCGTCGCGGTACCGGTGTCCCGGGGGTACGTCGGTCAGGTAGAGGTCGCCGTAGCGCCGCGCGGTCTCGGCGGTGGGATCGGGCAGGGTGGAGGTTTCGGGGTCGAGGCGGCCCAGGCGCTCATAGATACGCCGTCGGTTGGCGTTCTCGCGCTCGATGAGCTCGACGACATAGGGGTCGTCCTCGAGCAGGGGTGTGGCGGCCAGGTAGCCCTCGGCGGTCTCGCCGAGCAGGGCCTGCTCCTTGAGGCGGCGCAGTTCTTCATCGAGGAACAGGGAGTCAGCGTAGGCCAGCAGCGCGGCGGCGCGTTGGGGGTCCTCCTCGGCGAGTTCCTCGAGGCTGGGCAGGTCCTCCTCGGGCAGGCCGCGGACGCCGGAAACCATCCAGATATCCTCGCCCAGCTCCTCGTAGGAACCCAGGACCTGGTTTTCCATCATCGTCTTGGTGTCGACGAGCTCGAGGTTGAACTCGACCTGGGCGCAGGCGAGGATCAGCAAAAACAGCGGGAGCAGTGGCGCGGCTATGATAGTAATGCGCTTCACGATGACCTCCCCTGGTTAACGACGGGGATGGTGATTGGCGGAGACTCCAGTCCAGCGGATCCGCGAAGATCCAAATCCGTTGGTTGCGGTTGGCGGATTGTTCGGGCCGGCTGTGTATTGTTCAAGGGGCTCGAGTGGGCAACGAGGGTGCTTGCGGATACGGCTTGACCGCATCCTTAACCTATGGGCGAGAAGCTGTTGAACCGAAGCGCCATTACATGAATCAGCAACAAGGATCAGCGGAATCAATCGCCGCCGAATAGGGGAAAAGCACTGGGAATCGCCCTCTCGCCCATCGACCACACCGCCGTGCGCAGCGTAAAAACCGCCAAGTGTTCGCATCAGCTTACCAAGCCACGAGACCATGGCTCGGAGACTATGGCTCGGCGACGCTTCAGTGAAACATTATTGTAACACAGTGCGGGGGTGCGGGTCAGGCGCGGCGGGCTAGAAGGTGACGCTGAAGCTGAACAGGTGGAAGGCGTCCAGGGTGGTCTGATTCTTGATGAAGCTGTAGTTGAGGATGTAGCTGGGCTGGGCCAGGTTGGTCTCGATGCCCCCTGCGGCCCCCAGCCTGCCGTCGCCCACACCCAGCCCCAGGCTCCAGAGGTGCTCCTCGTCGGCGGTGAGGGCGTAGCCACCGCGGAAGGTAACGTGGGGCATCAGGCGCTGATCCAGACCGACGTGCAGTTCGCGGAATCCCGCGGCCCGGGCGTTGACAAGGTTGCGCACGTCTAGGGCCACGACGACGTCGGGGTAGGGGTTCCAGCTCAGCCCCAGGTTGATCGTCTCGTCGCCGAAACCCTCGAGACCGGCGCGGGCGTTCTCCAAGCCGTCGGGGAGTTCGACGAAGGTGGCTCCCAGTCGCGCTCCAGGGGTGAACTCCCACAGGCCGCCCACGGTAAAGCCGTAACCTCCACGGCGCTCGTAGACTGGGCCGTCATCATCGGCGACGCCTTCGACGGGCACCTCGCGGCTGTAGTAGGTAACATCGGCGCCCAGGCTGACCCCGTCCTCGGCGAAGCTGTAGCAGAGCCCCAGGGTGTTGGAACGGTTGGCCCAGAGGCCGTCGACGTGGAAGAAATGGCGGTCGGCGTAGGTTGCCGGATCGGCCAGGGAAGCCTCCCAGAGGTTCAAGTAGGCGCTGAAGCCGCCGACGGTGTAGGAGAGGCCGCGGGCGCCCAGCAGGGTGGTCAGCGCCAGGGTCAGGTAGTCCGAATCCGGGGCGCCGCCGAGTTCGACGTCGGCCTCGCGGGCGGCGGAGTCGAAGCCCCGGGCCAGCCAGTAACCGGTCAGGCCCAAGTCGAGCAGACCGCCGAAGCCCTGGCCGTGGACGAAGGCCGCCGGGTTGTAGAGGGCGGCCTCGAACTCGCAGGGCACGGCGGTGAAGGCCCCGCCCATCCCCAGGGGGCGGGTGTTGATCTGGGCCAGGGTGCGATAGTAACCTGCGGCGTGGACCGGCGCGGAGAGCGCGATCATTGCCGCGAGAAGCAGCGGGATTCCTCGGCGCAAGACTTCTCCCGGATGTGTTGGGGTTGGGGTCCAGTTTCCCTAAAGATAGCACAGGGCTTGGGGCGCCGTGAAGCGGCATCTTGGGAACTGCTCGGCGAATGCGTCCCGGTTTTTCGCTTATTCGCCCGGATGAACAGCCCGGGGTAGAGCAAAAGGGACCGTGGAAGCGGTCCCTTTTGCGCATTGTTGCTGCCGGGTTCTCAGCGGCTGATGACCAGGCGGCGGGTCAGCACCTCGCCGGAGGTCTCGAGACGGTAGATGTAGACGCCGGAGGGATTGTCGGCGCCGTTCCAGGTGTAGCTGTGACGTCCGGAACCCAGGGTTTCGTCGGCCACGACTTCGATCAGTCGGCCGGAGATGTCGTAGACGGCCAGGCGCACAGCGCCGGCCTCGGCGAGCTCGAAGCTGAGAGTGGTTTCACCGGCGGACGGGTTGGGGAAGTTCTGCTCCAGGGCGACCACGCCGCGACGCGGGGCGGGATCGACCTTGACCGGACCGAAGACGACCTCTTCCCCGTCGCTGGTGAGCGCTCCCAGGACATAGGAACCCGAATCGGCCTCGGTGTCCAGGTAAGCGGCGGCGTCGGCGGGAAGCAACGTGTCGTTGAGGCGGGCCTGATCGCGGTAGACGTTGTAACCGACGATGTCGCCGGCGGCGCTCCAGGAGAGCAGCACGCCTTCTTCGCGGTGAACGGCGTCGAGATCGGCGACTTCGGCGTCCATCTCGCTCAGATGGGCCGTGTAGGTGTAGTCGCCCTTGCCCGTCCAGTAATCGGAGTCGGGATCGTCGGGGTCCATGTTGCCCAGGTTGTAGAAGCAGATGATCATGTAGACGCCGTCATAAGGCGACCAATCGGGAATGGTCAACTGCCCGTAGGAGTATTCGTTGTCGACGTCCATGGTGAACACGTCGGACTCGACCGAGGCGCCCTCGCGATACCCGACGACCTTGACCTTGTAGATCCTGTCGTCCCGACCGTCAAAAGTGATCAGCAGGGTTTCATGGTCGTCGTTGGTCTTGAAGTAGACGCCGTTCATGCCCATCTTCTGCGGTTCCTGTCCAGCCTTGGGCGCGCCGTCGGTGACGGGATAATCGATATGTCGGTTGACGGGATCGATGTAAACCTGCTGACCGATGGCGTCGGGCCAGTGATAATCATCGTGGGCGGCGCCGCAGAATAAACGCCAGACACAGAATTCGGTGAAGGCGTCGATGATGTTGGTGCCCTTGCCGGCCAGCATATCCTCCAAGACGCCGAAGACGCTGGGCTGGTTGTAGTTGGTCGGCTGCACCGAATCCCGCAGCATGTCGTCGTACCAGTACCCGTCGCTATCGAAGTAATTGACCTCGAGGAACTTGTACCAAATCCAGGCACCGTACTCGAACAGGTCTCCGGTGTTGACGATAGTTCGCCAAGGTTTGGACTGGAACATGCCGGTAATGCTGTAGTCGTGTCCCATTCCGGGATAGACGACGTCTTCGTGATAGACAGCTCCGGCCTCGCGCATGCGGAACTCGGCGAAATCGGCGCCGAACTGGACGGCGTGGGCCAGCTCGTGGCAAACCGTGGACTTGTTGGCCGAGGAGGCCATGTCGATATCAATGACGATGTAGCTGGTGTAGCAGTAGCGATCGGTTATCGGCGAGTAGCGCATCTCGCCGGCGCAGTAGCCCATGATGCCGCCGCTGGTGTTTTCGTAATAGAAATCGTAGTCGTTGTCACCGCCGAAGTTGTAATCGGGCGGCGGCGGCCACAGGCGGTTAGAATCACCGCCGTCGGTGGTCTCGATGCCCCAGGAGTGCTCGATATAACCGAGCATGGTCGTGGCTTCGCCGATCTGGCTGCTCTGGTAGTAATGCATCTTGACCGGATACATACTTGATTCCACCGAGCCGATGGAGGTCGGCCGGGCCAGGATCAGGTTTTGAATCTCCTGGGCCTGGAGGGTGGGCAGTTCGTCGAGATGATCCTGCACGTAGGCGAGAATCGGGGTGCCGGAGATCAGCGGCTCATCTACCGCCAAATACGGCTGATAGGCCTCGGGCAATTGATCCTGGGCTTTGACGAACTGGGTCAGATAGAGTAGTTGCTCGTAGCGGCTGATCAAGCCCGCATCGTAATCGGCGTTGATGGCGTCGCTGGCCAACACGTACGGCGCGTCGGCGGCCAACGAGGCGGCGGCGAGCAGGGTAATCAGAATAACCGTCAGGCGACGCATCGATTGCTCCTTTAGCGCTGTTGGGCTTTCCTCAAATACGGAGGATTTAACGTCGGGGTCGGGTGCCCGTTTTTTGTTTATCTGCTTGTTCCTTAGATACAGTGTGCATTATATCCACAAATTTCCGAGTTGGCAAGGGGGTAATTACACAAGGCTAATACCCCCGCGAATGCCGGAAGGCGGGCGAGATGGACCTTCAAATGGCCAGATAGACACCCCTCTCCATTCACTACGTCCTTGACGGCTGGGATTTTTTCTGCTAACAACTTACAAAGTACGCATATAGTATGCTCGAAATCTAAAAAACTGTGGGTCTTTTATCGAGACATATATAAACATGAAATTATTCTTCCGAAGAAGCGCTCAGCTTTCTCACCAGAACCCCAAGGAGGGAACCTTGCGTCGTTTAGCGTTGCTTTTGCTTCTGCTCCCGGCAGTGGCGCTGGCCTACACCTACGATGTCGATCCGGCCTCGGTGGAGTTCATCGAGTCCAACGGCTACGTCATCCCCTCGGTCGGCGAAGGGGTCTACCCCAGCGAAGCCGGCCTGCCCGCCCTGCCCGAGATCCCGCTGCACATCTTCGTGCCCGGCGGCGGTCGAGCCGTCGACGTCGAAATCATCGGGATGGAAACCCGGGAGATACCCGGGGCCTGGGTCGTTCTGCCCATGGCCGAGCCCCGTCCCGTTTCGCAGCCCGCCGAATACTTCGCCGAACCCGACCCGGCTATCTACGAATCGGCGGCGGCCTATCCGGCCCAGATCATGCGGTCGCTGGGCGGCGGCAACCTCGCCGGCTACGGCATCGCCGAGGTGGCCTTCTCCCCCTTCATCTATGAACCCGCCACCGGCTCATTGACCCTGATAACCCAGATCGAGTTCGAGATTACCACCGAGCCCCTGGATTACGCCACGGTTACCCCAGATCGCGTCACTCCCAGTGTGGCCGCCAACTATATGAATCGGGTGACCAGTCTGGTCATCAACCCCGACGAGGTCTACAACCCCTCCGTCGTCGTCGAGCCCAGCTACCGCCCGACCGAGAACGGCCCCGACTTCGGCTCCACCGCCGAGTGGGTCATCATCGTGCCCGAGGCCATGATGTCAGCCGCCGAGCCGCTGCGCGACTGGAAGCTGCGCAAGGGCCTGACCACGGCGATCGTCACCACCGAGCACATCTACGCCAACTACTCCGGCCGCGACAACGCCGAGAAGATCCGCAACTTCATCATCGACGCCAACTCCAACTGGTCCTCCCAGTGGTTCATCCTGGCCGGCGACACCAACGTGCTCCCCGATCGCCGCGGCTACGTCAATATCTCTGGAACCTCCGAGGACGACCGTCAGATCCCCACGGATCTCTACTTCGCCGACCTCGACGGTACCTGGAACACCGACGGCGACGGTTATTGGGGCGAAAGCGGAGACATCCCGGATATGTACTCCGACGTCTATGTCACCCGCCTGCCCGCCCGCTCCGCCGATTCCCTGAGCGCCATGGTCTCCAAGGTGCTGACCTATGAGACCAACGTGCCCGACGGCTTCGTCGAGAAGGCCCTCTTCCTGGGCGCCTACCTGGACTCCTCGACCCCGGGCGGCTCCTGCAAGGACGTCGTGGTCCCCTACCTGCCGGGCAACTACAACCTCACCAAGCTCTACGAGAAATTCGGCAACATCAACAAGACCCTGGTCGTCGCTCAGATCAACGCCGGCAACTGCGCCGTGGTCAACCATTGCGCCCACTCCAACTACGGCCTGATCGGCACCGGCCCCGACAACATGTACGTCAACGATGTCAATGCGCTCACCAACGGCGCCGAGGCCGGCTGGTTCTACTCCATCGGCTGCATGTGCGGCGGTTTCGATCGCCCGGTGAGCTTCGCCGAAGCCCTGGTGGCCAATCCCAACGGCGGGATGTTCGCGGTCATCATGAATTCACGCTACGGCTGGTATTCCCCCGGCTTCCCCGGCGGCGGCATGAGCGACCGCCTCGACCAGCAGTTCTTCGACGCGGTCTTCAACGAGAACAAGGTCAACCTGGGCATGGCCGTGGCCGACATGCGCGACGAGTACGCCGGCACCGCCCGCGGCAACGCCTACTACCGCTGGTGCGTTTACGAGAACAACGTACTCGGTCCCTCGGAGACCCCCAGCTACGACGCCGCCGTCAACGACCTCGCCGCCAACCACACCGACACCTACACCGGCGGCAACGTCACCGTGACGGTAACCAGCGGCGGCAGCCCGGTCAACGGCGCCCTCGTCTGCCTCTTCAAGAGCGACGAAGTCCACGAGACCGCCACCACCAACGGTTCCGGCGTGGCCAGCTTCTCCGACCTGCCCGTCTCCACCGACGGCGACATCATGGTCACCGCCACCGCCCAGAACTATCGCCCCTACGAGGGCACGATGTACTGCCCCAACTCCGAGGTCAAGGTGGCCCAGTTCACCGCCGACCAACGTGAAGAGGGCGTACTGCTCAGTTGGACCGTCGAGGATGACGGTGAGCTGGTCGGCCTGCACCTGGTCCGCGACCAGGAGCGTCTCACCGATAATCTCCTCTCCGGCGACAGTCGCTTCCTGGACCGCGCTCCGGCCGGTGATCACGCCTACTACCTCGAGATGGTCACCACCGAGGGCGAGACGCTGACCTACGGTCCGCTCAACATCCGCGTCGAGGAGACCGCGCCGCAATCCCTGGCTCTCTCCGACGCCTACCCCAACCCCTCCAGCGGCCTGATCAACATCCAGGTCGACCTGGCCGAACGCACGGACTGCGAGCTGGCCGTCTACGACCTCTCCGGTCGTCGCGTGGCCACCGTCCATAACGGTGAACTCGCCGCCGGACGCCACGTCCTGAGCTGGGACGGAGCCGACAGCCCCAGCGGTGTCTACATCGCCCACCTGCGCGCCGACGGCGAGATCCTCACCCGCCGCCTGGCCCTGGTGCGCTAGCTCCTACTCGACCAGAAACACCAAAAGCGGGGACCTGCGGGTCCTCGCTTTTACCAACTGCGAATCGAATCTGGAATATGCAGCAATCAAGCCCTCAGCACGCCTCAAAGACAGCAATAAGCCAGCAGTGCCTCGGTAACGCCAGGCCACCCCGGACTAGCGGGGCTTGTTGATCCATTGCCCGTCGTCAGATAGAGCTGGAGCCCTCCGATATGGCAGGCAAGTCGATATAACTGATGCCCGCCATACCTACTATCGGCCTTCTTATCAATGAAAAAGCAGTATCAACCATTGAAAGTCGCTCCGGATTCAAACACCGAAACACCGGATAAAATGGAGATCATCAAAAGAAACTGATCCAAACCTTCGCAACTCAGGGAAGCCGCATCGAAAAAGGGGCTTGGTTATTGCCTGCAGCTATGCGTCAACTAACTGGGGCGGATAACAACGAAACTTCTAAACCAAGCAATAGACCGCAGTCAGCAGATCAATTTCGCACAGCCCCGTCGACTCCTGAGCGGAACCAACAACCACTTGGTTCCGGCGCCACCCAATGCAAGCCAGGATATCACCATAAAGCGGCGGGATGACAATGGCTATGCATATGAACAAAAACACATTGAATGACAACCATTTAGCTAGAAAAACAGGTCCAATAACGAGTGATAATACAGTTCCATGATCACCAAACACCAACTGAGCCGGCCGAATCGGCCTGATGCCGCACAAGCATGTTCCACATGTCAAATGGCAAAACGCGGGGTCGCCGCCCCGCGTCCGTTCAAAAACCGCCTTATGGTCCGGATACTCGCTTCGATCCGTGGAAACCCCCGGTAATCTTACAGTGTCTGACCGCCCAGCTCCTCAGCGGCCACGGTGCCGCTGGGCTCGCGAATCTGCCAATCGGTTAGATCCGGGTCGGACTCGAAGCCCTGACCGGTGATCTCGGTGCCGGCTTTGATGAGGCTCACGGGCTGCTCGGTGAACAGCCGCTCGCGACGGGAATCCCAGTTGAGCACCTCGGTGCGCAGCTCGGCGCCGTCGGCGGCGACCACCACCACACCGCCCCGGGCCTGCATATCGTTGGAGAGCATGTTGACCGTGCCCTCGTGGGCGGTGAGGGTGGCCTGGTGCTCACCCTGCTCGAAGAAGTCGACCACGGGCTCATTGGCGATGGTCAGGTTCTCCTTGTCCCAGATCAGGGCCAGCTCGGCCACCAACTCCCAGGTCAACTCGCCGTTCTCGGTCTGACGCAGGGTGAAGGAGGCGATGGTCTGATCGGGTTCATCATCGGCGGGAACGAAGTCCACGGGTCGCTCCTCGCCACAGCCACCCACAATGAAGGCGACGACGAGGAACATTAAGAGGGCTATCCTGTAGCGGAGCTCTTTCATATCGTTAGAAACATATGGTAATAGCTGCTATGGCGCAGACAGAAATCCGTCACGGGCTCAACTCTCCGGAACCGGCTCGAATCGATACGGTCACGGATCATGACGCCTTGATCTGATACGCTCGGCGCCGGCTAGCGTTCCACTGACATACCGAGCAGGACAAACCGACTCCACTGAGCACTTCTTGCTAAGCGCTTCTTAATGAGATAAAGTAAGAATAGCAGCGGATTAGTACATTATAGCGGCCCGAGGCCGCTATTTCCATCTATTTCCCACCCCACACGACCCGGGAGCAAACAAACCCGAGCGGGGCGGCTTTGGCACGTTTCTTGCAACAGGCGGCCGGGCCTGATGGATCGGACCACGCCGGATTCCGCAAGAAACGTGCCAAAGCCGCCCCGCGGTTCCCGGTTCACCCCCGGTCGCTGAGCGCTCGCAGACCGGGCAACACCTTGCCCTGGACGAACTCCAGCGAGGCGCCGCCGCCGGTGGAAACGAAGGAGAAGTTATCGTAGTTCAGGTCGGGGGCCTGGCGAATGGCCGCCGCGGAATCTCCGCCGCCGACCACGGTGAAGGCGCCCTTATCTTTGAGTTTGGCAACCTCGCGGGCGATGAAGCGGGTACCGGCGGCGAAGCGCTCATCCTCGAAGTAACCCAGGGGGCCGTTCCAGAAAACAGTGCGCGCCCGGGCGATCTCGGTGGAGAAGAGCTCCCGGGTCTGCTCGCCGATGTCCACGGATTCCATCTCCGGGGGGATGCGCTCGACGAGTTCAGAGTCGAAATCCGGGCCGATCTCTTCGACTACGTAGTTGTCTACGGCCAGGACGATCTTGCCCGGATACTCCTCCATCATCTCGTGGGCCACGGCGGTGTAGTAGGGTTCGTAGATGCTCTGGCCGATGGGTCGGCCCACGGCGGCCATGAAGGTGTAGCTCAGTCCACCGCCGATGAGCAGCTTGTCGACCTTCTTAAGGAAGGCCTCGATGACGCCGATCTTCGATGAGACCTTGGCCCCGCCCAGGATACCGATGTAGGGCCGTTCGACGTCCTGCTGCAGTCTGCCCAGGTAGTCGATTTCTTTCTTGGCCTGGTAGCCGTAGGCCGCCGGCAGGAACTTGGGCACGCCGACCACGCTGGCGTGGACCCGGTGACAAACGGGAAAGGCGTCGTTGACGTAGAGGTCGGCCAGGGAGCCCAGCCGCATGGCGAAGTGGGGGTCGTTGGCCTTCTCCCGCTTTTCGTAACGCAGGTTCTCCAGCATCAGGATCTCGCCGGGTCGCAGCTTGTCGGCCAGCTCGAAGGCCTGATCGTTGATGATATAGCGCGGGTCTTCGTCGGGCATCTTTATCCGCCGCCCGAGGTGTTCCTCGAGCTCACGGGCCACCGGGCGCAGCGACATCTCGGGCAGGTGTTCACCCTGGGGACGCCCCCGATGCGAACAGAGAACCAACGCGGCGCCCTGCTCGAGACAGTAGCGGATGCTGGGCAGGGCGGCCTCGATGCGGGTGGAGTCGGTGACCGCGCCGTTCTTGTCGCTGGGCACGTTCAAATCCAGGCGCAGCATCACCCGCTTGCCCCGCAGCTCCAGGTTCTCGATGAAGAGCTTGTCCACGTTGTCTCCCCCTTTGGCGCATTTTGAACCCTGCCAGTGACAAGTAGTTATTGTAACTCAAGGTCAACGTCTGAGGCCAGGGGTTGCCTGCGAAACTGAAACTAGCAAGCTTGCTCTGCAAGTGCAACAGTGTTAGGGTGATCTCACGGTTCATCAATAACTCCCGTCAACAACCGGGCGACCAGCGCCGAAACGATCCATCACCGCCCGGCCCCATGGAACCCACAACGGGGGAGGCGTTGGCACGTTTCTTGCAGCGGGGCGGGGTGCGGTTCCCGTCGATCCCACGCTCTCTTGCGCAAGAAACGTGCCAACGCCGGTCGTATGCCGACCCTCTTGATTCGGAATTCGGCGCGGGTCGCCCGGCTATCATCACGGAGAGCGTCGTGACAGGGGAGCGGATAGAGAGCGAAATACTGAAGCGAGAGCGGCTGTTCTCCGGCGTCTATCTCAAGCTGGAGCGCTGGCGCCTGCGGCTGCCCGACGGTCGGCGGACGGCTCACGAGATCGTCCACCCGCCCCACGCCGTGGCCGTGCTGCCCCTGGAAGACGACGGCACGGTGCATCTACTGGAGCACCACCGCCCGGCAGTCGGCCGGACGGTGCTCGAGCTACCCGCCGGTGTGGTCGAACCCGATGAGGACCCCGCCGTGACCGCCCGTCGCGAGCTGCTCGAGGAGCTGGGGCTGGCGGTGCGGGAGCTGTCTTTCCTCCACGAGTACGCCCACTCGGTGGGTTATTCGAGCGGGATGATCCGCCTCTACCTGGGCCGGGGGTTGAGCCGACCGCCCGATCCGCCCGTCGATGACACCGAGTTCGTCCGTCCGTACCGCGTCGCCTTGGGCGTGCTGCTGCGCCGCATCGAAGCCGGCGAGTTCATCGACACCAAGCTGATCGTCGGTGTGCTGCTGACCGCTCGACGTTTTCCAGAATTGGTCTGATAGCTCTGTCTACTTTTTATTGACCTTACGTCTCGATTGGTCACGGGCGACGATATCTCCGACGCTTTACCGTATAATAAGCGACGCAAAATCGGCACCCTGCGACAACAGCCCGTGGAGACCATGCCCAAGCGCGTGACAGTCCTGCTTCTCCTGCTCCTCCCGGCGGCGGTCCTGGCCCATATCAGCGTCGAGCCGACCTATGAGGACTCGGGCTTCCTCTTTTGGGCCTCCAGCGGGGTGATCACCCTGATGTTCGTCTGGGGGCGCATCTCCGGGATGATCCACCGCAAGAAGGGGACCATCCTCTCCTTCGAGAGCTCGCTGAAGGAAAAATGCTCGACCAGCAATCTGCCGATCAGGGTCGAGCTGGACTCGGGAAAACGGGTCACCGCCGAGGTCGCCGGCTGCACTCTCTGCTACCACCGCTTCAAGGTGGGCAGCCGTGTGGCCCTTGATATCGGACCCAACGGCAGGCTGGTCGTCCAGCAACCGGCTAAGATGAGCCTCAAGGAGCGCTTCGCCCTCTCGATGGAGAGCTGCGCCGCCGGATGTCTGCGCGACCGGGAGAGCAAGCAGGGCTCATCAAGCAAGCAGGGCTCATCAAGCAAGCGGGCATAATCAGCCACGGCGGATAACCGGGCCGTTTGCGGATTCGATCAGAGGGACCAGCCCGCGGGCGGGTCCGTTGTCTATCGGGGGTTTCTCTTCGGATCAAATGGTTCGAAACCAGCGGCGCGCATCCGGCAAGTCCGTTGTTCCGGCTTGCGTATCCGGTCCCCCGGCGGTATCATCGATTGTCAGCGTCGCGTGCTCTTCAACAAGGCTGGGAAACCATGGCCCGCAGCATCTTCCGTTGGGTGTTAATTGGACTGATCGGTGTCGTCATCGTAGGTGGCGTCTCCCTCTACATCTACTTCGACGACCTGGCCACCACACACCTCGAGGCCCAGGGCGGCGTGGTGGTCGAGATTCCTCCCGGCGCCGGCGCCGACGAGGTCACCCGGCTGCTCGCCGCGGCCGAGGTCACCGAGCACCCCCGCCTGCTACGTTTCTATCTGAAGATCGAGGGCCTGGACACCGAGCTGCGCGCCGGCACCTTCGAGCTGCCCCGCCCGGCCTGCTTCGCCGATATCGCCGCCGTGCTGACCTCGGACGAGGTGGTCACCCGACGCTTCACCCTGCCCGAGGGGCTCACCGTGGAGCGGATGGCCGCCGCCCTCGAGGAGCAGGACATCTGCGACGCCGATTCCTTCCTTGCCGAGGCGACGGAGCTGGCCCGCGAGGAGTTGGACCTGGATTCCGCCGAGGGCTACCTCTTTCCCGACACCTACGAGGCGGCCGTGGACGCCGACGCCGTCGAGATCGCCCGTCTCTTATTCGACCAGGCCGCCCGGGTCTGGGAGGACGAGGCCGGTGCGGAGCTTGACGAAGCCGAACGCCACCGCCTGCTGACCCTGGCTTCCATCGTCCAGGCCGAGGGCGCCGCCGCGACGGAGTTCCCGCTCATCGCCGGTGTCTTCGCCAACCGTCTCGAGCGGGGGATGAAGCTGGAGAGCTGCGCCACCGTGCTCCACGCCCTGGGCGAGCACAAGCAGGTGCTGGAGTACCGGGACCTCGAGGTGGACAGCCCCTACAACACCTACCGCGTCACCGGTCTGCCGCCGGGTCCGGTCTGCTGCCCGGGTCGGGAGGCGATCGCCGCCGCCCTGAACCCCGCCGAGCACGACTACCTCTTCTTCGTCTCCAACGGCGACGGCACCCACACGTTCAGTCGAACGTTGGCCGAGCACAACGCCGCCCGGCTCGCCACCCGGGAGGACCGGGCCGCCGCCGTCGATCCGGAGCGACCGTGAGCCCCCCGCTGCTGTTGATCCTGGTCGGCCTGGGCGTCCCCGCCCTGGCCTTGGTCATCTACCCCCTGCTCCTCGTCCCGGTCGCCCAGCGGCTGCGCACGAACAAGCCCCACCGCCATCCCCCCGCCGATCTCCAAGAGACGGCCGTCATCGAGGCCGATCCCTCCCGCGCCGAAGCCTACCGCCGGGCCGGCCTGACCGTCGTCGCCGATCCCCGGGACACCGCACGTCCCCTGCTGGTCTTTCCCGGCCGGGACGGCCGCTTGACTCCGGGCGGCGTCCGACGCCTGGCCGCGCCCCTGGCCGATCCGAAGCTCGGGCTGGTCGTCGGGCGGCTGCTGATCCCCGAACCCGAGGACCGGCGCGGTCGCGACGCCGGGCGGGACTGCGTGCTGGTCGCCGAGGGGATGCGCCGCGGCTGGCGCCGCTTCCTGCACTGCCGCGAGGCCGAACCGGGTATTCCCACGGGTCTGGCCGGAGCGCCCTGCGCCGTGCGCGCCGGCTTCTGGGACGGCACCCCGGCGCGCACCCTGGAGCGGCTGGCGAACAGCCCCCACCGCTGCCTTTACCTGGCCGGACGCCGCGGCCTGGTCGGCCGCCTCGAGCCCGTCGCCGAGCTGGCCTCCCTGCGACGACGGCTCCTTCCCGAAGTCGCCGACGAACTGGCCGCCCGGCGCGCCCATCCCGGTCTCTGGTTGCGCCGCCTGCTGGCCGGAGCTCCCCTTTGGATCGCCCTGTTGCTGACCGGCGGCCTCTGGGGGACGCTGACCGGTGGCGGGGTCTTCTTCAAGCTGGCGCTGATCGCCGCCGCCGTCCCGCTCATCGGCGCCCTGGTGGGCTATCAGACCCAGGAGCTGGGCTTCCGCTCCCGGGTCTACCTGCCCCTCTACTGGCTGGCCGCCGAGTCCGGCCTATTGCTGCGGGGGCTCCTGAGCGGTCGGAGCGCGGGGCGAAAGGGCCGTCGCGATGGGTGAACGACTCTACAGGGCGACGCTGCTGGCCGGCTCGACACTGACGGTGATGGCCGGGGCGACGATCACCCCGGCCCTGCCGGCGATGGAGGAGGCCTTCGCCGCCGTCCCCGCCGCGGCGTTCTGGGTCAAGCTGGCGCTGAGCCTGCCGGCGATCTTCATCGCCCTGGGCGGACCGCTCTTCGGCTGGCTGCTGGACCGCTGGGGCCGGCGTCCCGTGCTGGTCCTGACCGTCTGCCTCTACGCCCTGGCTGGCTCATCCGGCTTCGTCCTGCCCAGCCTGGCCGCGATCCTGGCCGGTCGCGCTCTTCTCGGAGTGGCCGTCTCCGGGACGATGACCGGCTTCACCACCCTGATCGGCGACGGCTTCCACGGGGCGGAGCTGGATCGTTTCATGGGGTTGCAGGGCGCGGCCACGGCGCTGGGCGGCGTGGTCTTCCTGTTGCTGGGCGGCCTGCTGGCCGACGTCGGCTGGCGCTATCCATTCCTGGTCTATCTGCTCTCGCTGATCGTCCTGCCCGGCGTGCTGTCCAGCGTCCGCGAGCCCAAGCGGCTCCCACCGGAGATGCCGACGAAAACCCGGCGGACCCCCCTGCCCCTGCGGCGGTTACTGCCCTTCTACCTGCTGGCCTTCGTCGGGATGCTGGCCTTCTATCTGATCCCGACCCAGGTGGCCTTTCATCTACGCGAGCTGGGGGTGGAATCCAACACCCCCGTCGGCGTCGCCGTGGCCCTGATGACCCTGGCCTCGGCGGCGGGCTCTTTGGTCTACCGTCGGCTGCGCCGTCGCCTGAGTTCGCGGGGGATCTTCGCCCTCAATTTCGCCCTGATGGGTCTGGGCTACCTGCTCCTCGGCCTGGCCGACGGCTACTACGGCGCCCTGACCGGCCTGATCATCGCCGGCGGCGGGATGGGCCTCTTCCTGCCCAACCTCAACGTGCGCCTGGTCGGCCTGGTCCCGGAGAAGCTGCGCGGGCGGGCCTTCGGCGGTTCGACGACCGCCCTCTACCTGGGCCAGTTCCTCTCCCCGATCCTGGCAACGCCCCTGGTGAACCGGCTGAACTACGCCGGCCTGTACCTGGTGACTGGCGGCCTGATGACGATCGGCGCGCTGGTCGGATTGCTGCTGTCACGCAAGTCCGGCGGCGACAGTCTACCGGCTGATTGAACCGCAAACCGATCTCTTGAACGGGTGGGCCTTCAACCGCCCCAGACAGTTGATGATGTGAGAGAAAACCGCCCGGGGGCGGTTTTCTCGTTCGGTTCACCGCTGGGAAGCGGGGCCGTGAAACGGCTTCGCCCCGGCTCAGTCCAGGACCAGGCTCTGGTAGGGCTTGCGGTTCTCGAGGTAGGCGTCGCCGCCGTGGGCGTCGTTGGCGACGATCAGGGGGAAGTCCTCGACCACCAGGCGGCGCACGGCCTCGGTGCCGAGGTCCTCGTAGGCGATAATCTCCAGCTCCTTGACGCAGCGGGCGATCAGCGCGGCGGCTCCGCCGACGGCGGCGAAGTAGACCGCGCCGTGCTCCCGCATCGCCTCGCGCACCGCGGGACCGCGCTTGCCCTTGCCGATCATCGCGCGCAGGCCCGCGGCCAGAAGCGACGGAGTGTAGGGATCCATACGGTAGCTGGTGGTCGGTCCGGCGGAGCCGATGACCCGGGGCGGTTTGGCCGGACAGGGGCCGACGTAGTAGAGCGCGGCCCCTTCGACGGGGAAGGGCAGCTCCTCGCCGGCCTCGAGCAGCTCGACGAGGCGGGCGTGGGCGGCGTCGCGGGCGGTGTAGATCACGCCGGAGAGCTTCACCGAGTCGCCGATGCGCAGCGCCCGGACGTCTTCCTCGCTCAGCGGGGTGGTCAGCTTGATCGGGTTGGAGCCCATGGTCCTCCTTGGTTTCGACGGGGGCGAGTTTACCAGAGGCCCCCGGCCTTGTCGAGACGCCCCGGGGCTGCTATCATCCCAAGTGATGAGGAACCCCGCGTCAAGCGCAGACCCGCCCGGCGAGGATTACTCCCTCTTCGGTGGAGCCCTGGCCCTGCGGCAGCCGGCCCGGGGACCGCGGACCAGCCTGGACGCGGTGCTGCTGGCCGACTTCCTCCCTCCCGGCGGCCCCGTCGCCGAGCTCGGGCTGGGCCACGGAGCCTGCGCCCTGGC
Organism: uncultured bacterium; assembly: GCA_964581465.1. GTDB lineage: Bacteria > RBG-13-66-14 > RBG-13-66-14 > RBG-13-66-14 > RBG-13-66-14 > WJMB01. The sequence goes on along the minus strand of CAZOOP010000009.1, from coordinate 45,677 downwards.
TGCGCTGCATCTCGAGCGAACCCCGAAGGCTTGGGGGATCGAGCTCCAGCCCGACCTCGCCGAGCTGGCCCACTTCAACGCCCGTCGCAACGGTCTGGAGCTCAGTGTGACCACCGGCGACCTGCGCGAGCCGGAGCGGTTGCCGCCGCCCGGAGTATACGACCGGGTGCTCGCCAATCCGCCCTTTCGCGCGCCCGGTGACGGCCGGATCAGCCCCGAGCCGTCGCGGGACCAGGCCAGGCGGGAGACGGCGGGAACCCTGTCCGATTTTATCGACGCGGCGCGACGCATCCTCAATCCCGGCGGCGCGCTCTACCTGATCTTCACCGCCCGACGGACAGCCGAGCTGCTCCACGAGCTGCGCCGTCGCAGCCTGGAGCCCAAGCGGCTGCGCCCGGTCCACGGCCGACGGGAGGCCCCGGCCCGCCTGGTTCTCGTCGAGGCCCGCCGCGACGGCGGCGTCGAGCTCACCCTGGAACCCCCCCTCCATACCCATGAAGACAAGGATTACAGCCCGGAGCTGGCGGCGATTCTGGCCGGTCGTCCCGGCGGTCCTGTTGGCCGCTAGCTGTGGTCCCCGGGAGACCGACCCCCTGGCCGAGCTGGAGATCCCGGAGCCGACGGCGGCCGACCTGTTGCTCATCGGCGATGGCGCCGGAGCGCGGGCTCTGTTGGAGGAGCTGCCCGAGGGCTCGCCGGAGCGCGACTACGCCGCCGCCCAACTGGCTCTGGCCGACGGCGAGCCCCACCGCGCCGCCGCGTTGCTGGCCGCCCTGGATGACCCCCGCGCGGAGTACCAACTGGTCCGTCTCCAACTCGCCGGTTTGGTCCGGGCGCACCCCGACGAACAACCACCGCCCGGCGACGATCCGGCCCTCGAGCTGGGGCGCGGTCTGGCCCTGCTTAACGCAGGCTTCCGCGAGGACGGCCTGGCCCGCCTCGAGCCACTCGACAACGGCCCGCTGGGCTGCCTGGCCCAACTGGCCCGTTCCCGGGAGCTAGATCCGGTGGAGGAGGGACCCGAGCGCCGCCGGGCCCTGGAGACGGCCTGGTCGCTGACCACCCCTGTCCTGCGACGCCTGGTCTTTCCCGACTACCGCCGCCTCCTCGATGAGCGGGGCGGTGGGCGGGGCGTCGCCCGGGAGCTGGACGAGGAGCGCGGCCTGGTCACCGCCGCCTCGCCGCTCTGGGACGAGCTGACCTACTGGACGGCCCTGCTCTCCGGCGAGGACCGCCGTCGGGAGCTGGCCTGGGAGCTGCTGGCAGAGAACGAACCGACCGACGACACGGCCCGACGCCGGACCCTGGAGCTGCTCGAATACTCCACCGACGTCCCCGCCGGTGAGCGGGCGCGGCAGATCGCCCTGGCCCTGGAGCTGGGCGACCTCGACGCCGCCGCCGACGAGCTGGGCCGGCTGCCCGACGGCCCGGCCGCGGTGCTGCTGCGCGGCGAGCTGGAGAGCGCCCGGGGCCGCTACGGTCTATCCCTGGCCCAGTACGAAACCCTCTACGGCGGCGAGCTCGACGGCCCGGCCCGGCTCTACGCCGGAGTGGCCCAGTTCAACCGCGGCAACGACGCCGCCGCCGACGAGCTGTGGATCGCCGTCGCCGCGACGGACGTCCCCACCGAGCTCGAGGGCACCTACCTGGAGCGCGACGCCGAGCGGGCCGCCGCCAAAGCCGCCTACTACCGGGGCAACCTGCTGCGTTACAGCTCTCCCGCCCGGGCGGCGGAGCTCTACGCCTCGGCACTCCGGGGGGGGCTGGAGGGTCAGGAGCGCGCCCGAGCCGCCTGGCGCCGGGCGATGATCCTCGCCGAGGCCGGTGACTTCGCCGGCGCCTCCCGGGCGATGGTCCAGGCCGACCACGACCCCGCCTACGCCGCCCACTGCGCCTACTGGGTCCCACGCCTGGCCGGTCTGGCGACCGGCGAGCCGCCGCCCGAGGAGGCCAATTGGAGCCACCCCTTCTACGAGCTGCCCGCCCGCCACGATCGCTGGTGGCTCTACGACTACTCCGGCGGTGACCCCGCTCCCTGGGGCGGCCTCTTCGAGGGCTGCTACAGCACCCTGGGCGACCCCGAGCTCGACCTGCTCCTCGATTTGGCCGGTGTGGGTGACGACACCTTCTTCGAGGGCTACCTGGCCGCCCTGGAGTACCACCGGGGCGACGATCCGCTGATGCGCGCCGCCGCCGCCCTGGCCAGGGTGCGGCGACGCTGCGAGGTGGGCGACTATGCGCCGGCGCCGGGGCTGGAGCAGGCCGGTCGCGCCCTGGCCCTCACCGACGCCGCCCGACCCGAAGGCCTGCTGGCCCTGCCCTTCGCCTACCCCCTGGTTTACGCTGAAGAGTCGCGCGCCGCCGTCGGGCGCGTCCCCGTCGATCCCCTGCTGCTGACGGCCCTGGCCCGCGAGGAGAGCCGCTTCGATCCCGGGGTGGTCTCCCGGGCCGGAGCCCTGGGGCTGACCCAGCAGATGCCGGGCACCGCCGCGCTGACCGCCGCCGAGCTGGGCTTGGAGGACTACGACCCCCGGGAGCCCGCCGACTCCCTGCTTCTCGGCGCCGCCTACCTGAGCCGGATGCTCGAGCGCTACGATGGCGACCTGTTGCTGGCCCTGGCCGCCTACAACGCCGGACCGGGCAACGCCGACCGCTGGGTGGCGGCCCGTGAGACACTGCCACCGGACCTCTGGTTGCTGACCACCCCCTTCGACGAGACACGACGCTACGTCGTCCGGGTCTTGGGCAGCTACCGCCGCTACCGCCAACTCTACGGGAACTGAGTCGATGGGCCTGGAAATCATCAAGCGCTGGCGGGACCTGCGCCGCGCCTTGGCCGTGATGCGGCCCTGGCGCGGCCGTCTGCTGCTGCTGGGCCTGCTGGGCCTGCCCCTGGCCGGGGTCGGCCTGGGGCTGGTCTGGGGCGTGGGTCACACCCTGGACGCCTTTCAGAACGGCTCCGGAGACGGGCTGCTCGGCGCGGTCTTGATCCTGGCCGGGGCCTTCATTCTGCGCGCCGCCCTGGGCGCCCTGGGCAACCTGCTGACCACGGTGCTGAACAGCCGCATCGAGCTGGAGCTGACCCAGAAGAGCTTCGGCCACCTCCTCGGCCTGCCCCTGCTGACGGCCCGCTCCGGAGCCTACGCCGCCAGTTCTCTGTTCTTCGACTGCCGCAACTTCATCAACACCGCCGGCGGCGTCTACCGCGGCTTCATCCTCGAGGGGCTCAAGGCCACCGCCCTCTGGGGCTACCTGATCCACCTGGACTGGAAGGTCGGGTTGATCATCGGCCTGGCGGCCCCGGCGGCCGCCCTGCCCTTCCTCTGGCTCACGCGGCGCCTCGGTCGTCAGGCGGCGCGCTTCTACGACAGCACCGCCGACTACTGGAGCCGAGCCGTCGAGGCCGCCGGAGCTCCGCGCCTCGTCCGGGCCTACGGCGGCCGGGAGCTCGAGCTGCGCCGCTTTTCGCGCACCGGGGCCGAGCGCCGCCGCCGCCTGCTCCGCCAGACCGCTTTGCAGACGGCCCTGGGACCCCTGGGAGAGCTGCTGACCGCCCTGGCCCTGGGGGCGGCCGTCTGGGCCGGACTCGACGCCGCCGCCCTGACCAGCCTCTCTTTGGGTCAGTTGGGCTCGGCCGCCGTGGCCCTGGGCTGGCTGCTGGTGACCCTGAAGAGTCTCTACGCCTCACTGGGGCCGTTGGAAAGCCTGATCGTGGTCCACCGCCGCCTCGACAACCTGTGGAGCGAGCCCGTCGAAGCCCTCGACGGTCCGGCGCCGCCCCGGGATTGGACCAGGCTGAAGCTGACCGGCCTCGCCTTCGCCTACCCCGACGGCGAGCGGGTCTTCGAGGGGTTGAATCTGGAGTTCGCCGCCGGGCGCGGCTACCACCTCTACGGCCCCTCCGGAGTCGGCAAAACCACCCTGGCCCGCCTGCTCTGCCGCCTCTACGATCCCGACGCCGGAACGATCACCGTGGACGGCCGCGACGCCGCCGGTTTCGGTCGCGGCCCCTGGCGCGCCCAGGCCCTGCTCGTCGATCAGGAGCCCGAGTTCCTCCCCGGCGGAGCCCTCGAGGCGGTCTTCTATCCAGGCGACGGCGACGCCGCCCAGCGCGGGGAAGCCCGCCGTCTGCTCGAGCTGGTCGGCCTGAGCCCGCTGATCGGCGCCCGCGGCCTGAGCCTGGGCGGCAGCGAGCTCTCCGGCGGTCAGCGCCGCCGCCTGGCCCTGGCCCGGGCGCTCTTCCGTCGCCCGCGCCTGTTGATTCTCGACGAGACCACCAGCTTCGTCGACGACGCCGCCGAGCGCGAACTGCTGACCCGGGTGCGCGTCGAGCTGCCCGAAGCGCTGTTGATCGTCATCAGCCACCGCGAGCGCGTCGGCGCCCTCGTCGACCGCCGGGTCCAACTGCGCCGGGGCGCCGCGCCGCTGATCAATTAGTCCGACGGGTTGATCCTCTGCGGCACCCCGCCCATCACTCGGCGGCTTACCACAACGCTTCCGGGTCGGCGTCCATCGCGATCCGTCGCCGTTAAGCGATCCATAAGCCATCCCGATTCTCCGCGCTGTTCGAGGGCTGCACCCCCCCGCGCGACTGCGAAAACCCGGGCCGCTCAATCTGGAAGCAACCGCGACTCGGTAAACACCGCTACCAAGCAGTGGCGACTGGTCGACAGCCTCCACGCTTTTCGCCTTCAACCACTGTCGAGTAGAGTAGAGTAGAGTAACAGGACGCCCTCGGCGTCCCGTTGTCAATCCATCAGCGCAGGCCGAAGGGGCTAACGCTCGACGACCAGGCGACGCTGAGCCTCGCCGTCGGGCGTGGACAGGCGCAGCAGGTAGACCCCGGCGCTCAGTCCGGCGGTGTCGATCTCGACGGCGTGGCGACCCGCCGCGCGACGGCCGACCTCGAGCAGACGGACCCGCCGCCCGGCCAGATCGTAGAGGGCCAGCTCGACCTCGGCCTCGGCGGCCAGTTCGTAAACGGCGCTGACGCTTCCCTCGCTCGGGTTGGGGAAGGGCCGTTCCAGGGTCGTGCGGCCGGTGACGGCCGCGGGGAGGACCTTCAGGGGGCCGAAGACCGCAGCCTCGCCGTCGGCGTCGTAAGCGATCAGCAGGTAGCTGCGGGGCTCGGAACCCGGATCGCGATCGAGGTAGGCGGCCTCACCGTCCAGCCCGTCGGCCAGTCGCGCGTCATCCCGCGTCAGCTCGACGCGAACCGCGCCTTCGACGGTCCATTCCAGCAACACCCCTTCATCGACGGAACGGGCGCGGAAGTCGCCGTCGGCGAGGCCCACGGTCTGATCGATCTCGACGGCGTAGACGTCGCCGCCGGAACCCATCTGGTTGAGGTGGACCCCCTTGCCCGAGGTGACCAGGTACCGGCCGTCGTCGGAGATGTCGACGCAGGTGGCCGAACCCGGGGTGTTCAACCCCCACCAGGGGCCGACGGGGTCGGAGTCGCGCAGGATGATGACCTCGTCGTTGGTGTCGGTCTGGGAACCGGCGAAGGCGATGGCGATCCACTCACCGTCGGCGGAGGCGTCGATCCACTCCGGCGTGTCCTGGTAGGCGCCGCCGGCCTCCGGGGTCTCGTAGGTCCAGACCGGGGTGTTGCCCTGGGACTTCTCGAAGCGGGTGACCCAGTTCTTGAGGTAGTTGGCGGCGTACCAGACGACGATGATCTGCTCGTTGTCGTCGCCCACCCAGCCCAGACCGGCGTAGTTGCTGCCCGGGCAGTAGCCGGTGAACTGGAGTTGGTAATCGGCGCCATCCCACTCGATGACCTGGAAACCGCTGAAGCCGAAGACGACCACGGAGCCGTCGGCGCTGACGCCGAAGCAGTCCGTCGAGGCTCCGAGATCGTAGGTGGCCTCCAGGGTGGCCGTGGCCGTGTCGATGCGGTAGAGGGTGGCCGCGGCCCGCAGGATAACCTTGCCTCCGTCGGCGGTCAGGCGGAGCTGGCGCGGGTTGTAGGCCAGGGACTCGTCCTCGAAGATCAGCGGCGTCGAAGAACCCGCGCTGAAGATCATCACCGCCAGGGAGTCGCCGTCGTTGCCACCGACGACGAAGACCGAGCCGTCGTCGCTGCAGGCGGCCATCCCCGGGTACTGAATGTTACCGGGCTGGTAGCCCGCCGCGGCGCCGTCCCAGGTCCAGACCGGCGTCGAGTTGCCGGCGGCGAACTGGTAGACCTCGAAGGCGCCGTTATGCTCCCAGGCGCCGTAGAAGATATCACCGCTCTGCGAGGCCGCGGTGGCGAAGGAGCCGTCACGATCGAACTCCCACTCCGGCGTGCCGCTGCCGGCCATCTCGAACAGCTTGCCGCCACCGAAGTAACCGCCGCTCCAGGCGTACTGCTCGTTGTATCCCAGGGCGGCGTTGAGCCGCTGGGGACCGCCGTCGGGGATCTGATAGTGCCAGAGGACCTGGCTGTCGGGAACCGGAGGTTCCGTCGGGTTGGTCGTCGTGGAGGCCAGGGCGCTCAGGCTGCGCGCCGGTGTCGTCTCCTCGATGGCGCTCCCGTCCTCGATTGTATTGAGCGTCTGGCTGTCCGACGGCGCAGCCGACGCCGACGCCGCGAGCAGCAGGAAGATGGCGAGATAAGCGGTACTCTTCATCTGCGGCCTCCTGGATCATACGTTGAAGTCTCTACATCAGGCTGAAATTGATATTCAAGTGTAGGACGGCGAGTGGTCACGGTCAAGGTCGAATAGCCTTTCGATCGGTTTGAAGAGGTTTCGTCAAGCATGAACCTTCTATATGAATCGGGACCGCTGGAGCGGTCCCGTGTTTGGTTGACGATGACGTCCTATAATATCGTCACTCCAGCGAGCCGAAGTCGGAGTCGAAGTCGTAGGAGACGAGGTGAGCCATCTCGGTGTCCAGGTAGCCCTCGGCCACCCAGCCGATACCCCGGGCGAAGACCATCCAGAAGGAGTTGTAGCGCACCTCGTAACAGTGGGGCCAGGCGGTCTCGTCGGTCTCATAGGTGAAGTCGGCGCGGACGATCTCGACGGTGGGACCGCCTCCGTCGAAGTACAGCGGCCAGCTCTCGCCCTCCACCAGGGGCGGACGCAGGTAGACGCGGATTCGCGAGGTGTCGTCGGAGGGCGGCCAGGCCTCGTTACGCAGCACCACACCGGTGTGCGTGTTCCAGATCAGGGCGTGGTCGTCGCCGCGCAGCAGGAACCAGTCATCTACGGTTTCGACGGCCGCCAGCTCGAAGGTCTCCTCGCCCTCGTCGGTGATCAGATGGTAGCTCCAGCGATAGCCCAGCTCCAGGGGCCAGAAGGTCTCAGCCTCGTCCGGAACATCGACCACGGAAGCGCAGCCGGCAAGCAGACCTAACGCGACCACCACCAGAATGAGATGAGCTCGTCTCATGCCTAGCCTTGTTGTAAGCGGTTCTCAATCAGCGTTCACTGATAAAGTATAGCAGCCCACCGCCGATTTGTCAGCTATAACCGATAAAAAACATGGGAATTGTGCAAAATACATAAACCGTACCCGCCACGCCGGAAGACCTTTGCTCGGGAACCGGCGGTCAACCCCGACACGACCGGCGTTGGCACGTTTCTTGCAGCAGGGCGGGGACGGTTGTTGGTCGTGCCGTCACGGGATTCCGCAAGAAACGTGCCAACGCCTCACCGTGGGATGGACGAAGCCGCCGGGGTATCCGGCGGCTGGTGCAAAGGTCTTCCGGCGTGGTTGCGTTCACTCGACGATGGCGGCGGCGACGACGTTATGGATCCGCGCCCGGACCTCGTTGAAGGAGCGCGAGCGTCCGTCGGGGTGCACCCGGTTTGTCAGGAAGATAACGAAGAGGTCGTTGGCCGGGTCGATCCAGAGGCTGGTGCCGGTGAAGCCGGTGTGTCCGTAGGCTTCGGGGGAGAGCAGATCCCCGGAGGTGCAGAACTCGGCCGAGTGCAGGTCCCAGCCCAGGCCGCGCCGGACGGTGGAATTGACCCTCAACTGCTCCCGAGTCATCAGCTCGACGGTCAGCGGCCCCAGCAGGCGGGTATCGCCGTAGATGCCGCCGTTGAGCATCATCTGGGCGAAGACGGCCAGATCGTCGGCGGTGGAGAAGAGTCCGGCGTGACCGGCCACGCCGTCCATCAGGGCTGCGTTCTCGTCGTGAACCCGTCCCACGAGCATGGTTCCGGCGGGGACGCCGGGTCGCTCGGCGGCGGCGGTGGTGGCGGCGGCTGACTGCGCCTTGGCTCCCTCGGGGTTGAATCCGGTCTCGTTCATCCCGAGGGGACCGAAGATCTCCTCCTCGGCGAAGACGTCCGGGGTGCGGCCGTCGACGCGGCGGATGACCTCGCCCAGCAGGATCATGTTCAGGTCGCTGTAGAGGTAGCGCACTCCGGGAGCGTACTTGGGCTCTATCTCGCAGATCTCGTCGATGACGCCCTGGTAGTCCGTGGTGGTCTGGGTGAAGTCCCGCCAGGCGGGCAGGCCGCTCTGGTGGGTCAGGAGTTGGCGCAGGGTGATGTCCCCCTTGCCCTGCTCGGCGAAGGCCGGGACGTAGTAGGCAACGGGTTGATCCAGCCGGAACTCGCCGCGTTCGACCAGCATCATCGTCGCGGTGGTTGTGACGAGGACCTTGGTGAGGCTGGCCAGGTCGAAGAGGGTATCGACGCTCATCGGTCGGGGGGTCGGTTCGAGCTCGGCGCTGCCGTAGGCCTCGCGCCAGACAACGTTGCCGTGACGCGCCACCAGCAGGACGGCCCCGGGCATCCGACCGGCGGCGATCAACTCGTCCATCAAGCCGTCCAGGCGCTCCAGGCGTTGGGGGTCGAAGCCCATCTCGGCCGGATCGGCGCTGGAGAGCAGGGGCCCGGGGTCGGCGGCGCCCAGGACGCCCAACAGGATGACGGCCAAGGCGACGGCGGGGAGCAGGAAGGCGAATGCGCTGCGTTTGTTCATTTTCATTCGGGTTGGAGGGGGGGGGAGAGGTAGAACAGCTATCGAGGATCCAGAGAACACGGCGACCCCGCCAAACAGATACTCGTAGTCCGGCAACCTTCTCTACAACGGGTGCGCCGGCATTGGCACGTTTCTTGCGGAATTCGTGTAACCCGCCGCCGTGGAAAACCGCGTTGCGCAAGAAACGTGCCAATGCCGGTCCGGGCGTGTATGCATGCCGTCGGCGTGTTTGGCGGGGTCTCGGATATCGCGGGGTGCTCAGGCATCGCGGTCGACGATCAGAACGGCGGCGACTACCTCGGAATCGGGCTGATAGCGTGTAGGTCCGTCACAAACGGTTTCGGGATAAGGCAGTTACTACCCATCCGCTTGCTGTCAGCTTCATCGTGTAGCTGGCCGGTGTGGCGGTATCGTCATTGATGATAGCTGGTGGATGACGGTCATTTGGCGGTTTTCAATCGATGGGCGAATAGAACGAAACTGCATCGCGCGCACTGTCGAAGCCGCCGTCAGCGGGCTGGAGAACACAGTGCTCGCCAACCAACCAGCCAAGCAGTATTTGAAACGATTCATTCCTTCAGCACAGCTCAGGTCAAGGAGCGTTGAGGCAGCAGAGTCGTCAGTGGGAGTGAAGCTTTTTACTCTCGTCTCCGGACACAAACGGAACCAGGCTGGGAGGGTCGTCTTTACCGCACCTCTCTTTACCGCACCTCTTCGAAGAGGATGATCAGCTCGATCTGGCCGGTTTCGGCGCCGGGGCGCAGGTTGCGGCTGACCGAGTTGAAGAGCTCGGTGTCGTAGAGTTCGCGGATGGCGGCGAAGAGCTCGTTGGTGTCGTACTCGGCTCCGATGTAGATCCCGTGTTCTTCGAGGATCGGCTCGACGACACCGGTGGGGGTGTCGACCAGCCCGCGCAGTTCGATGACGCTGATTGTCGAGGCGCCGCCGGTGACGACCTCGAGTTCGACGGCGACGGCCAGCTCATCGAACTGCTTGGTGGTGCGCACGTTGACGTCGACGCCGCCGATGGGTCGCCCGGCGAAGAACTCGCGGATACGCTCGACGCCGAGGTTGACGGCGGTCTCGCTGTAGCGGTCTCCGGCGCGCAGGCCGAAGGCCTCCAGGATCGGCTCGCGCTCGTCGCCGGCGTTGCCGTCCAGGGTCACCTGGCTGACCACGGGTCCCGGCGGCGGTCCCTCGGCCATCTTTCGGCGGACGTAGTCCAGGAGCAGTTGGACGCGCTCGCTGTCCGGGCGCAGCTCCTCGGCGTCCTCCAGGTAGTCCTCGGCCTCATCGTAGACGCCGATGATGGCGTAGATGTTGCCCAGGTTCTGCAGGGCGACGAAGTCGTCGGGATCCTCGTCGAGGACGAAGCGGTAGTGCTCGTAGGCGTCGCCGTAGTCCCGGCGCTGGGCCAACAGGTCGGCCAGGTTGGCGTGGGCTTCGAAGTTGTCCGGCTCCAGGGCCAGCACGTAACGGAACTCCTCGACGGCCTGTTGGTAGCGCTCGCGGGTCATCAGGATGAAGCCCAGACCCAGTCGGGCGAAGACGTAGTCGGGCTTGAGCTCTAGGGCCAGGCGGAGCTTGGATTCGGCCGGGCCGCACTCCTCCTGCTCGAGGTAGACGTGGCCCAGATTGGCCAGGGTGATCGGTGAGGAGGGGTTGAGTTCGAGGGAGCGTTCCAGCTTGCGGCGGGCTTCATCGTAGTCGCCGCGGATGCTCATCAGGACGCCCAGGGCGGTCAGGGCCTCCTGATAGTCCTTGCGCAGATCGAGGGCGGCCTCGTAGAAGATTTCGGCCTGATCGAGCTTGCCGCGGTGTTCCTCGATGAGGCCTAGGTAGAAGTAGGCCTCGGGGGCCGAGGGCGGGTCCTCGCCCTCGGGGGCCTCGTAGAGGTAGTCGACGAAAAGAGCCTCGGCCTCGTCCAGACGGCCCTCCCGGTAGGCGGTGATGGCGGGCCGCAGCTCCTCGTCGACGGCGTCGTCGGGATCGAGCTCCAACTCGGGCACCTGGGCGCCGGCGCCGCCGACGAGGATAAGAACGAGGGTTGCGATGACTGTACGCTGCACGGCGGACTCCTTGGGGCTGGACTGCTTACCGGGCCGGGATTGAAGCTGTCGGGCAAACCGGGACTAGCCGCCCGGGCTCTTCTCGATGGTCAGGGTCACCCGGGGCGGCGAGACGCTCTTGACCAGCACGCCGTCGGGCAGCCGGGGCAGGACGGGGACTTCATAAACGCCGGGCAGGGGCAGCGGGGCGTGAACGACTAGCTCGGGCTCGATCAGCTCCTCGAGCCGGGCGGCGGGACCCTGGATCAGCAGCTCGACACTGCGGGGTTCGATGGAAACCCGCAAGCCCTCCGGCGGATCCTCGAGCTCGACGGGCAGCGTATAGCTGCGTGTTTCGGCGGAGCTGAGCTCGAGATTGACCACCACGACGTTACTGTCGACCAGCTCCACGCTGGGCGAGGTGGGCATCAGGCCGACCTGGACGCCGCCGGATTCGGTCAGTCCGCTCAGGTCCACCGGCGCCGTCTCGACGTAGTCCATCGAGTCCAGGGCGGCGGCGGGGCCGCGCAGCCTGACCCAGTCGGGTTGACTGGAGGCCGAGAGCAACACCAGGCCCTCGGGGGGTTGACCGTAGACCCGGGGACGCACCCGGATCATGCTGGTTTTCTCGGCGTCCAGGGTGATGCGCAGTTCGTCCTCGCCGCTGATCTCGAGTACGGTGAAGTCATAGCCCGGCGGCGGCTCGATATCGGCCGAGGTCAGCCGGTGGACGAGGGAGCCTGGCTGATGTCCCTGCAGATCGACCACGGCGCTGAACTCCTCGTCGTCGGTGGAGATCAGGTCGATGCCCCGGCCGCGGACCTTGACCGGCACGCTGCGCTCGTTGCCCGCGGTCACGATGGTTCCCGGGGGGACGTTGGTGAGGACGACGGGGACGTTGTAGGTTCGGATGCGCTCGGCCGTGGCCGCGGCGTAGATCCATAAGGCGCAGGCCACCAGCAGGGCGGCGACCTTCAGCCCCCAGTTCTCCCGCAGATGCGCCCAGAAGCGCCGGATTCCGCTGCTGTTGTCCTTGGATTTGTCCATCGTCTCACTCATGACCGAAGATTTTGATCAACTCGGCGCGCAACTCTCCCAACCGCTGCGGATCGAACTCGGTCAGCTTGCCGTTGCGGGCGATCGAAGCCACCTGGCGCTCTTCGGAAACGACCACGGCCACGGCGTCAGATTCGGTGCTGATGCCGATGGCGGCGCGGTGGCGAGCGCCGTAGGTTCGGGAAAGCCCCGGCGGGTCAGCCAGGGGCAGCATCGTCCCCGCCGAGGCGACCAGACCGTTCTGGATGATCGTCGCCCCGTCGTGGAGCGGGGAGCGGTCGGTGAAGATGGTCACCAGCAGCTCCGAGGTCAACTGGGCGCCGATCTTGACGCCGCGCTCGACGTAGTAGCGCAGGCCGTCGGAATATTCGATGACGATCAGGGCGCCGATCCGGCGCTTGATACACTCTTCGACCGCCGTGACCAGCTCGTCGACGTAGCTGGTCTCGGTGCCGATGAAGAAGCGGATGAAGCGGTTCTGCCCGAGGTGGGCCAGGACCTGCCGCAGCTCGGGCTGGAAGAGGATGACGAAGGTGATGATCCAGACGGTCTTGAAGTTGTCGAAAAGGAATCCCAGGGCGCGCAGGCCCAGCAGCTCGGCGAAGATGCTGACCACGACCAGCAGCAACAGCCCCATCAGCATCTGCACCGCCCGCGTGCCTTTGATCATCACCAAAAGCTCGTAGACGATGAACGCGACGATGAGGATATCGATGAGGTCTTTGATACCGAAACTGATATCAAACACGGGATTCTCCAGCCGGAGGGTAGCGGGAGCGGACCCTTCTATTATACGCTATCTATACCTTCTAAACCAGTTGCCCGGCGGCCGGCGGGTCTCTTTAACCACGGCCCGCGAACGCCGGAAGAAGAGAACCCGGGCCGGCCACCTCCAGTAGACCATACCCAGCGGCGGTCGCCGGCGTCAACAACCGCCGGTATACCGATGAAATATCCGATGACCAGAACAGCTCGTCAGCTACTCTGCCTACTTCCGGCACTCGTCGCCGGGCTCCTCGGCGGTTGCCACAACTACTACCTCGAAGGCTCCCCGCGCGCCCTGGCCTCCTACAACGCCTGCGGCGAGAAAACGGCTACCCGTGCCCTGATCAACCGGCGTCACGCCGACCCCCTGACGGACCCGACGGCGGCGCCGGAATCCGGCGGACTAGGCTTCCGCCTGGGCGGCCGCGGCGAGAGCGTAGTCATCGAGGGCGTCGATGGGCGCGCCGACAGCTTCTTCACCCGGCTCGGAACGGCCGGTCTCACCGCGTCGCTGCGCCCCGGAGACTGGGCGCTCAGCTTGGGGCTGGACCGACCATTGAGCTACGACTTCCACCTGGGAGAGAACGATGAGCTGGCTGTGGAAGGCTCCCTCTGGCGCCTGGGCGCCGTCGTCTCCTACGGCGGCGATCTGCGCCTCGGCCTGGGCGCCGCGGCTCTCTACGGCTCGCGCCGGTACGCCCAACACCCCCCCGGTGAGGAAGCCGTCGAGCTCGCCGATGCGCTGTCGGGCTGGCGGATCGCCGGGGGAGTGAGGTTGAGCGTCGACGACTGGCGCCTGGGCCTGACCCTCCAATCGGCCGCTGCGCTCCCCGTCGGCCCCGGACTGCCCTGGGAGCTGGAGCTCTGGACAGCGATCCCCTTGACCGGCTTCCGCGAGGAGCGCTACGCCCTCACCCTGAGCTGCGGAGCCCGCCTCTGGCCCGCGCGCACGGGACTGAGCGACGCGCGGGGAACGGAGCTGGACCACCTCCTCGCCGATGGAATACACGGCGGCCTCGGGGCCGACTGGACGACGCAGGGTGGGTGGCGCATCCACCTCGGTGGACACTGGGGGACCTACCCGGTGCGAACCCTCGACGACGCGACGACCCTGCTGGTCCAGCAGTACGCCGTCGGGGTCGACTTCGGAGCGGGACCGCGTTGGTCGGCGACGGCGGCCTACGAGCTGATCGGCGGCCGCCCCAGCGACGGCTTCCGCAACCTGCGCCTGGACGTCGAGCTCGGCCTGCGACTGGACTGGTAGGATACAACAAAGCTCTGCCGCCCGGGTCCATCCAGATTTGCGCGGGTACGTTTCCCCCGAAAGACCCGGCTCGATAATCTCCCCCTTCAAACGGCGAAGCCGATCAGCTTGGCATCACTCACGTCCTGTTCCAGATATTTGAAAAACCAATGGTATTAAATGGAAGTAAACCTATTCATCCACCTACTAGACCGTCATGCTGTCTCTCATGAGGCCCCTGGCTTAAACAACAGCGGCAGAAACTGTGGCATGTCTTTTAGATTTGTGATTATCACACGTTCATAAACAGGCATATATGGCTGATCGCTTGATATTATGTGCCTTATAGTTGTGCAAGCTCTCACTGTACGTGCGTAGCCTGTTGGCAGAAAACCAGACGTGCTTGAAGAGGACGCTTCTAATAGAACGCTGAGCTTCGGTTAGAGGCGACTCCTGACTTACATCCTTGGCTTCACAGTTAAGGGGGCTAAATATGCTCCCTGTTAGTGAATTTATCAGATATCGAAGTACATTTATTGCTTGGAATCATCACCAGAAACTGAACCAAGTATTCGCAACTCAGGAAAGCCGCCTCGAGAAGGTGGCTTGGTAAAAACCAGCAGCGAGGCGTCAACCAGGGAAGGAGGATAGCGGTTGAAGCTGCTAGAGCAGACAATAGAGCGTCGTCAGCAGATCATTTACTCACGGCGTGGTCGACTCCTGAGCGGAACCAACAGCCTTCGGCTTCCGGCGGAACTCAACGCAGGTCCAGGTGCATCGCCACCATGCAGCGGTATGACAATGCAGCGGTATGACAATGGCGTCGATAAATAGCTATAAAGCAACCAATGACAGTCTATTCGCCGGATGAGTCGGATCAGGTGCGAGTGATAATCCCTATTGCTTTATACTCTGGAGCCCTTCGTGAGGTAGTAGTCAGCACTTCCGCTCTAAACGCCGCTCATCGTCTTTTCAACGTCGCTTCAGTATCAGGCGATAACCCCAAAGAAGAAACAGGCGCCGAAGCGCCTGTTTTGCGTTCTCAAACGGAGGATGGCTAGATCTTGCCGCAGGCCTCCCGCCAGTTCTCGCCGTCGCTGGTGTAGAGGGCGCCGTCGGCGCCGATGACGTAGACGATGTAGTCATCGAGTTCCGGATCGTAGAAGGCGGTAAGGTCCAGGGGAGCCTTGGCCGGGCAGCCGCCCAGGATCTCGACCCAGCCGTCGGGGTTGGCGCTGCTGATCGTTCCGGCGGCGTCCAGCCCCAGTATGGCGTAATCGTCGATGGCCGAATCGTAAAAAGCGGCCAGGCGCAGGGGGGCCTTGCCGGAGAGGGGGACCTCCAGGTTGGTCCACTCGGTGGCGCCGGACTGGTAGAACCCGCCCTGGGAATCCAGCGCGTAGACCAGCCAGTTGTCGGCGGCGGGATCGTAGAAGGCCGAGAGGTCGAAGGGGGCCTTGCCCGGGCAGGGGCTGCCGTCTTTCTGCCAGCCGTCCGGGGTGACATACCAGAGCTGGCCGGCGGAGTCCAGGGCGTAAATCAGGTAATCGTCCAGAGCGCTGTCGTAGAAGCCGCTGAGCCGGTAGGGGGCCTTGCCCGGCAGGGAAGGCAACTCGTAGGGGATCCACTCCTCGGCGCCGGAGACGTACAGATCGCCGGCGGAATCGAGGGCGAAGACCAGCCACTCGTCGTCGGCGGGATCGTAGAAGGCCGTGAGGTCGAAGGGGGCCTTGCCGGGACAGGGTTTGCCGTCGGCCTCCCAGGAACCCTGGATGCTCCACCAGAGCTGGCCGGCGGAGTCCAGGGCGTAGATCAGGTAATCGTCCATGGCGTTGTCGTAGAAGGCGGACAGGGCGTAGCCCTTGCCACCACCGCCGGAGGCGGTGTTGGGGGCCGGTTGGCCTTCGTCTTCCTCGGCCGTCGTGCTGACGCCTTCGGGCGGGCCGTCGGAGGCGACATCCTCGTCGACCTCTTCACCCTCGTCCTCGCAGCCGACCACTAAGCCCAGGCTCAATACCAGGGTCAGGATCAACAGCCACGTCGGGAACCTCTTCATCAACTTCCTCCTTAGCTTGAGGTATGGGATCCGCAATGTAACAACAGTATAGCCGGGGCGCCGTGGAATCACCAACCCCGGCCCGTGGGATGACTGTAAACTCAGCGCCGCCACTCCACGGGCAGCGGTTTATCCATTCCCGTAACGAACCAGACTCCGCTCCAGCCGTCGCCGTCGACTTCCAGGCAGACCAGGCCCGGACCGGCGTTGGTTCGGAAGACAGCCGCCAGTCCGCCTTCAACGCGGAGGGCCTCTCCGATGTGCTCGGCGGTTTCACCGGCGAACTCCCAGCGCACCCGAGCGATGCCCGGAGCGGCGTCGGGAACGGCGGAGAGGGTCACCTCGCCGGTGACTGGAAAACCGTCGGCAGCCTGACGGGTGAAGCGGTAGACCCGGTTGCCCTCGAGGTCCAGCGCCGCGGGCGGCTCCGGAGGCTCGCCGACCTCCTCGAAACCGTGGGCCAGACCGTCGCTCCACAGGCCGGCCAGGCCGGCGTCAGCGACACGGAAGACCTCGACCAGCACCTCGTCGCCGTCGACGACCACCGCGCCGAGCAGGTCGTCGGCGAAGGGCGCCGCCCAGGCCCAGAGCAGCTCACGACCACCGAAAAGCCAGCCCAAGCGCAGCAGGCCCGGCGAGTGCTCGCGAACCTCGAGCTCGCCGGAGTAGGCTTCGCCGTCGGGATTGCACCCCTCCAAAGGATAAACCCCGGCCCGGGCGACCGAACCGAAACTCACCAACAGACAGGCGATGAAGCTGAGCTGTGCGCGTGTGTTCAAATCCTAGTTCCGCGGCATCATGGTTTCCGTTCCCAGGCTCGGGGCGCCGTCGGCGTACCATTCGCCGCTCCAGCCGCCTTCACCATCGGGAACGTAGTACTGGACGGTCAGCTCCAGACCGAGCTGATAAACCACCACCACGGCGTCACCCAGGTAGAGCGCCCGGCCCTGGTAGCTCTCGGAGCCGGCGTGCTGGGTGATCATCACCCCGCGCGAGGGACCGGTGCCGAAAACAGCCACGCTGAGGTAACCGCCGTATTCGCTGCCGTCGGGGTTGGTCCCAGCGAAGTCCAACTCCCGGGGCAGGTCCCACTCCACCGCCGTCGGCGGCTCCGAGGCCTCGCCCATCGTCTCCACACCGGACTCGAAGCCGTTGGTCCAGATGCCCGCCAGACCGGCGTCGGTCATCCGGTAGGCCCCGACGTAGTGCTTGAGCGTCGCCGGAGCGTAACCCACCGTCAACAGGTCTTCACCGAAAGGCACGCCGTAACCGCTGAAGGCCTCCTCGCCCTCGGCGGTCTCCCAACTCATCCGGTAGCAAGCGCCGCCGAACATCTCGCTGATCGTGCAGGTGTACGCCGTCTCGACGCCCTCGGCGTCGGTCTGGACGGACTCATAGCTGACGCCGTCGCCGCCGCCCTCGCCGTCGCAACCGGCGATGAACACGAGAATGATGATCAACGCGGCGGTTAAGAACTTGCTCATTAATGCGCCTCCGAAAATGTGCGGGGTATAGGTTGCCGACAATCTTGCAGCGTCCCGCCCGCCAGCGCGACACCGGCAAGCCCCTTGAACCTTCACCACTGGATCGCGCCCCACTAGGCGGTTTTGGCACGTTTCTTGCTATCACTTTCTCACCGGCGACGGCCCGCGGCGGTTCCAGCGACCTCTAGGGGGAACGGGCGCGCGAGAGGGATTGCAAGAAACGTGCCAAAACCGCCTAGTGGGGCGCGACAATCAGCCCAGGACGGCACGCCGGTGTCGCGCCGGGGCCTGCTCAGGCCACGTTGGCGTCGATACCGGGCAGCACGGTGCGTAGGGCGACACCGGTGTAGCTGGTTTCGTTGGCGGCGACCTCTTCGGGGGTGCCGCGGGCGATGATCCGCCCGCCGTCCTCACCGCCCTCGGGTCCCAGGTCGACAATGTAGTCGGCGTTCTTGATCACGTCGAGATTGTGCTCGATGACGATGACGGTGTTGCCGTTGTCGACGAAGGTCTGCAGGACGGAGAGCAGCTTGGCGATGTCGGCGAAGTGCAGGCCCGTGGTGGGCTCGTCGAGGATGTAGACGGTCTTGCCGGTGGAGCGTTTGGTCAGCTCGCGGGCGAGCTTGACGCGCTGGGCCTCGCCGCCGGAGAGGGTCGTGGCGGGCTGACCGAGCTTGACGTAGTCCAGGCCGACGCTGGCCAGGGTCTCCAGCATACGGGCGATCTGGGGGATGTTGGCGAAGAGCTCGAGGGCCTCGGAAACGTCCATCTCGAGAACCTCGGAGATGTTGTGTCCCCGGTAGCGGACGTTGAGGGTTTCCTTGTTGTAGCGCTTGCCCTTGCAGACCTCGCAGGTGACGTAGAGGTCGGGCAGGAAGTGCATCTCGATCTTGTTGACTCCGTCGCCTTGGCAGGCCTCGCAGCGTCCGCCGCGGACGTTGAAGCTGAAGCGACCGGGGGAGTAGCCGCGGACCTTGGCGGCGGGGAGCTGGGCGAAGAGCCGGCGGATGTGGTCGAAGACCTTGACGTAGGTGGCGGGGTTGGAGCGCGGCGTGCGGCCGATGGGGCTCTGGTCGATGTCGATGACCTTGTCGACGTGCTTGATCCCGCCCAGGGAGGCGTAGGGTCCGGCCGGGAGCCGGGTCTGACGCAGCGCGGTGGCCAGGGCCGGATACAGGGTCTCGTTGATCAGCGAACTCTTTCCCGAGCCGGAGACTCCGGTTACGCAGGTGAAGGTTCCCAAGGGGATGCGCAGGTCGACGTTCTTGAGATTGTGGAAGGTGGCGCCGTCGAGCTCGAGATAGTTGCCGTTGCCGCGGCGGCGGCGCTTGGGGATGGGGATGGACAGCTCGCTCTTGAGGTAGCGGCCGGTCAGCGAGCGCGGATTGCCCATCACCTCCTCGGGGGTGCCCTGGGCGACGATGCGCCCGCCGAGGTGGCCGGCGCCGGGGCCGAAGTCGACGACCTGATCGGCGGAGCGGATGGTCTCCTCGTCGTGCTCGACGACGAGGACGGAGTTGCCCAGGTCGCGCAGGTCGGTCAGGGTCTTGATCAGCTTGACGTTATCACGGTGATGCAGGCCGATGGAGGGTTCGTCGAGGATGTAGAGCACGCCGACCAGTCCGCAGCCTATCTGGGAGGCCAGGCGGATGCGTTGGGCCTCGCCGCCGGAGAGGCTGGGCGCCGAGCGGTTGAGGGTCAGGTAGTAGAGGCCGACGTTGACCAGGAAGGAGAGGCGGCTGGCAACCTCCTTGAGCAGCTCGCGGGCGATGTGGGCTTCGGCGTCGGTGAGCTCGAGGGCGTTGAAAAAGCCCAGCAGTTCCTGGATGGAGAGTTCGCCCAGCTCCTGGATGTTGTACCCGCCGACGGTGACGGCCAGAGCCTCGGGCCGCAGCTTCTTGCCGTGGCAGACACGGCAGGGCTGGCTGGAGAAGAACTTGCTGTAGAAGGCCCGAGCGCTCTCGGATTTGGTGTCACGGTGCAGGCGCTTGAGGTTGTCGATGACCCCGGCGTAGGTGTGGGTGCTGGAGCCGGAGCCGTGCTCGTACTCCCAGGTGAACTCGATCTCTTCGTCGCCGGAGCCGTTGAGGATGATGTCGCGGGCCTTCTCCGAGAGTTCCTCCCAGGGTGTGTCCAGGTCGAAGCCGTAGTGCTGGGCCAGGGATTCCAGGCGGGCCAGGCGCCAGGTCTTGTTGTCGTCGATGCGACCCCAGACGGCCACGGCGCCGTCGCGGATCGTCAGCGTGGGCTCCGGGATCACCAGCTCCGGGTCGACCTCGAGGGTCGAGCCCAGGCCGCCGCAGGAAGGGCACATCCCCTGGGGGCTGTTGAAGGAGAACATCTGCGGGGTCAGCTCGGGGAAGGAGACGCCGCAGGCCGTACAGGCGTTGTGTTCGCTGAACAGGGCGGCGCCGTTCTCGTCGAATTGGACTCCGGCGGTGTCCTCGTCGCCGTTCTCCCCCGCCAACCGTGCCACGGCCTCGGCGACGGCGTTGGAGAGCCCCTCTCCGCCGTCGCGCTCGACCAGTTTGACGGCCACCAGGCCCTCGGCCAGGCGCAGGGCGGTCTCGATGGAGTCGGTCAGCCGGGCACGGATGCGCTCGCTGGCGATCAGACGGTCGACGACGACGTCGATGGTGTGGTGACGCTTCTTGTCCAGGCCCTCGATCTCGGCTATCTCGCGCATCTCGCCGTCGACGACGGCGCGGATGTAACCCTGCTGGCGCAGACCCTCGAGCAGGTTGCGGAACTCGCCTTTGCGGTTGCGCACCACCGGGGCGTTGACCATGAAGCGGGTTCCCGGCGGCAGCTTCATCACCTCTTCGACTATCTGCTCGGCGCTCTGGCTGCCGATGGGCCGTCCGCACTGGGGACAGTGGGCCCGCCCCACCCGGGCGTAGAGCACCCGCAGGTAGTCATGGATCTCGGTGATCGTCCCCACGGTGGAGCGCGGGTTGCTGCTGGCCGCCTTCTGCTGAATGCTGATGGTGGGCGAGAGGCCGACGATCTGATCGACCAGGGGCTTCTCCATCTGGCCTAGGAACTGGCGGGCGTAGCTGGAGAGGCTCTCCACATAGCGCCGCTGACCCTCGGCGTAGAGGGTGTCGAAGGCCAGGGAGCTCTTGCCCGAACCGGAGACACCGGTGAAGACCACCAGCCTGTCCCGGTGCAGCTCCAGATCGACGTTCTTGAGGTTGTGCTCCCGCGCGCCGCGGATGATGATCCGTTCCATTGTCGTCGCTATTCTTCGTTCGCCCCGGATTCGCACGGGGTCTCGTTATGGTTGAGTTGTTTTAACCGTCGAAGAAGCGGAGAGAAGAGAATGGTATTCAACGTTGAACTTTATCGTAAAAGATTCTGTAAGTCAATGACGCCATTATGAGCGGTGAGGGGCGTCAGAATGGCGCCACGAGAGACACGGTGGAAAATTAAAAACAGTGTTTAGTCTCAACGTTTAGTCTCAACCGTGATTCACTTCGATTCGCTTCAAAAAGAGAACAACACAAGAAGGGAACTAGTATCAATAACCCAGGGAGCGGCTCGTTATGACAGGGTTTTTATTCTCCTGCTTAATGAAGGGTGTCGTAACGAAGAGGGGATTAGCTGACTGAGACTGCACAAGCTCCCATTGGATTGCATTTAGCGTCCTTTTCTGCTTGGCGCTCTTGCCTTGACGGTCTTGAATGCCAATCAGTGGCCCCTGTTCTCTGACTATCAGAATTCTAGTTACCAAGTCAGCAATCAGTGCCACAAATCATCTTCGGATAGGGACAACATATTGAGTTGTAACATATCTATCAAGATTCTATAAACGCTGGGGTTATCACTCGTGCTCGACCGATGATATTGCTAATATGTTGTCATTTTATCCTTTATAACACAGCATGATCCTATTATCCTCAGGATGGATTAATGGCAAACCCGACCAACTAAAGAGGCCACCAAAGGCGGAAAGCCGGCGATCCTGTCGGGCAGCCTATTAAGAGCAGCTGCCGGAGGGTAAACTAAGGGATGATCACCTGAAACTGAACCGACGACGCAAACTTAAAAAGAGCGGCATTTAGAACGGAGGTGCGGACAGCTACCTCCCGAAGGCCTTCAGCTCGACGAACCAAAGAGTTGTCATATCTGCCAAAGCCACTGTTTGAAAGCATTCAGCCTCATTCTATCAAGGATGCCCGGAATGCGAATCAGGAGTCGCGACTACCCGAAGCCGAGCGTCCTCTTAGGAGCGCCCTCTTTGAACACGTCTGCTTTTCCGCCACCAGGCACGCATGTATAATGACAACTTGCGCAGCCATAAAGCACATAATGATTAGCTATTAGCGGTATACGCCTACTCAGGCATGTGTGATAACTCCTAAACTAAAAAACTCTAGGCTCCATGGAACGTGTTCGAACCAAATCAGGCGGATTGGGGTGCGGCTTGTTGGGTAGTTATTCATTTCCCTGAAATGCACTTTATTGTTAAAGCATTCATTTAGCAAGTCCTTATTGCCTGTTATTAATGGACTTTGATCCAAGTAGCACGCCGTCTTCAGGGAATATTCAAACGCACTGTTATCTATATCTGCTCTTTATCACGCCTATATTAGCCGTCACTTTATTAATTACCGGTTATGAAACAAGTATTTAAGAGTCTTCATGAGTATTATCAGCAGATTACAATCATGTTTCGGTCAGGATAGGGTATGCGATACCATACTCTATTACATACTTTAGCATCTGTATCGGCTAGCTGCGTCGACGAGTCCACACAATACATGGCGCATACCTCAAGGATGCTTTACTCGAAACAACTCCCTATGATTATAAATGTAGGTCAAGTATTATGTAGTGATCTTTAACTATAAATAACTGTTCGAGAGCGAGTAATAACCCTTAATGTATTGCCTTCTGAAAACAATTGAGATTGAGCCTAGATTTGTATCTTCCTGATAAAAACCTGTTGATACCTCAGCGTAGCGCCGGCCGAAGGGGGCGTCGGTGTAAGCCAGCCGTTCAACCCGCGGCAACCGCCGACCTTCGCCGCCCCGATTTCGGCGTTCAGCCTGCCCCGCGGCGGCGTTGGCACGTTTCTTGCAGCAGAGCGACCGAGTCTGTCTCGAAAAGGAGCGTCGGATTCCGCAAGAAACGTGCCAACGCCGCCGCGGCACCCGTCTTATCCGAGGTTCATTTCTAATTGTCTAGGAGGCGAAGGTCGGCTCGCGGGATAGCAAAAACAGGGCCTACGGCCCTGAGTCAAGAAAACACAATCCGGCGGTGTGGTGGGGTCGGCTTGGGGCTGCTACAGCGTATCGTCGCCGTAGAGGCTCTTGATGTAGCTCCAGGAGTTGCCTTCGCTGGAGGAGGGGGGCACCTCGATGGGGCTGTCGGAATTCTGGGGTTCGGGCACTCCTCGTTCGTGGCAGTCGAAGAGATTGTTGCCGGTGTCCAACCCGTTGCCCAAGTCATCGTCGTGATAGTCGCCGCTCTTGCGCTCCAGTGAATCGCCCTGGGCCGGTGGATCGCAGGGGACGCCCTCGTAGTAGGGCGGGGTGGAGGAGCCCCAACCCAGGGCGTCGACGGGACCGTTCTGGTCGTTGAGGACCACGCCGCCGTGAGCGTCGTTGATCTCGAGGCCGTCGTAGTAGTAATCGGGCGCGACCCAATCCCGGGGCCAATCGTCGTCGGTGAAGGTGGCGACCAGATAGAATCCGTGCGCCGGTACGACGCCGTTCAGATAAGCCGCGCTGCCGGTATGCGCGGCCTTGAGGAAGTAGCCGTCGAGGGAGATGTCGTCCTTGGTGGGGTTGTAAATCTCGATGAAGACGGCCTGTTCGCCGTCAGGGCGGGGCAGCACCTCGCTGATAACCAGATGGTCGGCGATCTCGTCGGCGAAAACCGGGGTGAAGGCGAGCAGAACCAAGGCCGGGATCAACGCGCAGAGCGCGGTCCGGGTCGCTTTCGGTTGCTTGCCATGCCTATCGAGCCGGTTCTTCAAGCCATACCTCGTGGGATTCGATGTGTTTATTGATTGTTTCGTTCAAGGCAGTCAGGGCAAGGCAGTCAGGGCTTCCACATCCACTGCGAGGGCGAACCGCTGCAAGGACGCCGTAATCATAGTTGATTAATTCTATCTGTTTTGGAGCCCCGATTGTACGTTTACAATATAGACTAATAGATGTAAGCGGTCAAGAGGTGGACGCCGGGAGAGGGGGGGCATTTTGATGGGACAGGGTATGAAGCTGACGGGTCGCCGGGACGAGACACCGGCGCCGACCGTTGATGGTCCGTTTTTCTACTTCAACCAACTAGTGAAAACCGATTGGTGAAGACCTAAACAACAACCAGCACCGATGCCGACAAAGGACCGTTCTGATTGGATCGACGGCATGAGCGGGCTTTTTCGCGTCACACACATCCCGCTTAACATAGAATCAATAATTAGAATCAATCCATGCCGATCGACCCGTCGTTCGAGCCGAGCATCGCCGAGCTACCCCGGCTCGTTGACCGTACTCGCCGGGCGGTGTTATAATGCCGTGGTTAATGAACGGGCCGCGTGGACTGAGCCGACTGAATCTCGGTGAAACGGGATCCGGCTGCAACCCTCGAGAAGGAAACCAGCGGAGTCATGCCCCAAATAGAGATCATCGTCAACAACAAGCTCGGACTCCACGCCCGGCCCGCCGCCCTCTTCGTCCGGGTCGCCCAGAAGTTCGACAGCGACATCTACGTCTCGCGAAACGACGGCAAGTCCGGCGAGGTCAACGCCAAGAGCGTCATGGGCGTGATGGCCCTGGGCGCCGGCCCGGGCACGGCGCTGATGGTCCGCGCGGTCGGTCACGACGCCGAAAAGGCCCTGCGCAGCCTCAAGCTGTTGGCCGACAAGCGTTTCCTCGAGAAGGAAAAACGCAAGCAAAAGGCATAGCGGCGCTTCGCGATCCCCGCGCCGAGCCGCGGGGTTTTTAATCCTGGGATTATCCTGGGATTATCCTGGGGTTATCATGCAAAATGAATCGGCAGCTATCGCTGGTGGACTATCAATGGGACCGCTTACCGGAATGGACCGCGGTGCGACGGGATATCATCGGGGTAATTGTAGTTGACAATCGATCGGGTGTGCTGGTCGGCCGAGATGATTGTAACGACTACCCGTGGTTTCCAGAAACCTTGGATACCCGTTTCGCGGCACGAAGCTTGAAGACGACTGCGAGATGCAGGAAATTTCGACGGTACCCATTTTCTCTGAAGTTGATACCAAGTGTTTATTGCGAATCGACTTCAGTTTGATACGGCTCCAGTCCGATGCGCTGCTCGATAAACCTCGTTTCAACCGCTTACTTCAAGAGCAGGCAGTCTTCCGAGTTGTCTTTGTCCTGTCCCTGATCGTTTGTGATGTCATCCCATAATCTGTAACGACGTTTTTGGAGCTCGGTTTAGATGATGTTCTTTCACGGAGTGGCGGTTTCCAAGGGCGTGGCCATCGGTCCCGTCTTCAAGCCACGCCTGGAGGTCTTGGGCGTGGGTCGGGACGAGGTCGAAGACCCCGAGCGCGAGATCGCCCGTTTCCGCGAAGCCCTGGCGACCGCCCGGGCGCAGATGGAGAGCATCATCGAGCGCCTGCGCGAGCAGGGCGCCGAGACCCGGCTGGGCATCCTGGAATCCCAGTTGATGATGTTCAGTGACGAGTCCCTGGTCAAGAGCGTCGAAAGCGGCATCCGCGAGAAACACTGCACCGCGGAGTACGCCGTGAGCCAGGTCGTCGATCACTTCATCGAGACCTTCAACAATATCGACGACGAATACCTGCGCGACCGGGTGGCCGACGTCCACGACCTGGGCGACCGCCTGATGCGCATCCTGCTGGGCAAGCGTGAATCAGCGGTCACCCGGCTGGAGCGCCAGTCGGTCATCGTGGCCCACGACCTGCCGCCCTCGGCGGCGGCCCAGATCGATCCGTCCAAGGTTCTGGGTCTGGCCACCGACGTCGGCGGCGCCACCAGCCACACCGCGATCATCTCCCGAGCCCTGGAGATCCCCGCCGTGGTCGGCCTGGGCAACCTCTACCGCCGGGCCGAGAACGGCGACATGCTGATCCTGGACGGCCGCAAGGGTATCGCCGTCCTCAACCCGTCCAAGGAGCTCCTCGAGCGCTACCGCCGCGTGCAGAGCGAGGAGCTGGCCCAGCTCCAATCCCTGCGCGAGCTGCGCGACGAACCCGCCGAGACCCGGGACGGCTTCCGCATCGAGTTGGCCGCCAACATCGAGCTGCTCTCCGAGGTCGACGCCGTCTCCACCCACGGCGCCGACGGCGTGGGGCTCTACCGCACCGAGTTTCTCTTCCTCAACCGCGACGACCTGCCCGGCGAGGAGGAGCAGTTCGAAGCCTACACCGTGGTCGCCCGCCAACTGGCCCCGCAGCCCGTGGTTATCCGCACCGTGGACATCGGCGGCGACAAGTTCCTCTCCCACCCCGACGTCCCCGTCGAGATCAACCCCTACCTGGGCTGCCGGGCGGTGCGCTTCTCGCTGAGTCGGCCCGACACCTTCCGCACACAACTGCGGGCGGTACTGCGCGCTTCGGCCACGGGAAACGTCCACCTGATGTTCCCCATGATCAGCTCCCTGGAGGAGCTGCGTCAGGCCAAAACCATCCTGGCCAAGTGCATGGTGGACCTCGACGAACAACGGCTGCCCTACGATCCGGACATCGAGGTCGGTATCATGATCGAGGTGCCCTCGGCGGCGATCCTGGCCGACCAGTTCGCCCGCGAGGTCGACTTCTTCTCCATCGGCACCAACGATCTGATCCAGTACACCCTGGCCGTGGACCGCTCCAACCCCTCCCTGGCCTACCTCTACCAACCCTTCCACCCCGCAGTGCTGCGCCTGTTGAAGAACATCGTCGACGCCGGGCACAACGCCGGAATCTGGGTGGGGATGTGCGGCGAGATGGCCGCCAACCCTATCGCCGTGCCCTTTCTGGTCGGCCTGGGCATCGACGAACTCTCGGTCAGTCCGGTCAACGTGCCCCTGGTCAAGGCGACCATCCGGGCCATCGATTTCCGCCGCGCCGCGATGGTCGCCGAGGAGCTGATCAACCTGCGCCACCCCGATGAGATCCTCGCCCGGCTGCGCCGCGACCTTCCCAGCGAGATCCACCGCTACATCGACCTCAACGGCGACGAAGAAACAGCGGACCTCGATGACGAACCCGAGTCCAGCCCCGACGTCGCCGAAACCGGCCGTTGACGACATACGGACCTTTTCTCCGAGGAGTATACGGCTGTTCTTTGACCATAACAGAGCATCGTTCTCGTTCCAACCTGAAACACAGACAGCTCAAGAGGCGCCGGTCGGCTGTCGAACCCCGTTTGGATCCGGACAGTCGGTGGGCTGCCGACACATCCTGGATTCCCATCCAGCAGCCCGGCCGTGAAAAATAATCCGTGGGATTATTACCTAATTATGAACAAGCGCGAAGTATGCACCTGAGGTAGTTCAGCGCGTTTTCGTCGTCGCGTCGGAGTAGACGATCGAGTCCAGCTCGACATTGCCCAGGATCGCATCGACCAGGTGTTTGCCGTCACAGCGCTTGGGCAGGATGACCCGCGCCGCCGGGAGGCCGAGCCGGAACAGACGCGCTATCTCACGGCGGTTTTCCGGCGGCGGCTCGTTGCGACGCCCCCGGAAACGATGGTTGAACAGCTTGCCGCAGCACTTGCACTTATGACGCCCGTCGGCGCAGCGGTGGTGATAGCGGTAGTCGCACCTGGGACACTTCACGTGCCGGTCCCTCGTCCTGCTCCTCCCTGCCACATTGACCACTTTGCTGGTGGCGGGAATACAGACTTGTTCACGCCGATATAAGCACCCTATTGGAATATCTGATGTTCATCTTATGTGATGATCCCTAATCCGTCGCGAAGATGGACGGCCCACAGCTCAGTGAGGTAAAACCGATCCAGCCTGGTTTGGTTCGTTCGATTCGAGCTGTCTGAGACCCTCTATCGGCACCGTTGAGTATCGAACCCAACTCATTCACTCCAGCAACCGAAAGTGACCACCGAAAACGATAGGCTTCTCATCCACCGGTGATCCCCCATTTGACCGGCCGGCTCCTTGCTCAAGCCAAGCCGAATCATCCGGCCATCCGCGATTCCTCCCGGCCTATCCGAGAACACGCCTCCGGTATTCGTCTCGTATCGTCCCGCTCGCCCTATCCGGACTTGGAGCTTACAGGCTTGCAAGAATAGATGTTTGCCGCTATGGTATAAGTGGAATACAGTTCCCGAAGCCACATTTCGGGAGCCCTTACCAGCTTGCCGAAAGCGCCTCTCCCACGGCGCGAGAACCCATCCCCGCCGATATCAAGGCTGATGTCAAGGAGGTCCGATGCGAGGACTGTCAACGCGAATCGTCCTGATCCTCTTGCTCGCCGCCGGTCTGGCCGGCGCCACCGAGCTCTTCGGTCCACGAGCCATGGCCATGGGCGGCGCCCAGGTGGCCCTGGTCGAGGACGGCACCTGCGCCTACTGGAACCCGGCCGCCTTCGGCCGCCGCGACATCATCTTCGGCGCGGACCCCGTCTGGGGCTTCGGTGTCAAGGACGGCATCACCGAACAGATGAACCGCTTCCGCAGCTACTACGACGGCGCCGACGACCTGCCGATGAACCCCTCGGAGATCCAGAACTACATCGAGGACTTCCAGGGCGCCCTCGAAGACTTCAACGAACCCGGCGTCGGCGTCATCGGCAACATGCACGCCGGCTTCGCCGCCCAGATCGGTCCGGTCGCGGTGAGCTGGGTCGACATGACCAAGCTCGAGATCGGTCCCTGGGTCGATACCTACACCGGCCGTTTGATCTCGACGACCTACCTGGACTCCTTCGCCGAGATCACCGCCCTCTACGGCGCCGGTCTGCTGACCACCGCCGAGTACAACCGTCTGGCCTCCCAGGGCTGGCGGACCATCGAGGGCGACGGCATCGGCCTCGAAGACGACAACGGCTCCGTGGTCAACGCCACCGGCTTCGCCCAGCACGACCTCGCCGTTACCTACGCCCACAGCTTCGAACTCAAGCGCGATAACTTCATCGCCATCGGCGCCAGCGCCAAGTTCATCTACGGTCAGCGCTACGACAACCAAATCCCCTTCAACGTCGAAGAGGCCCTGACCACCGGCCCCAACTGGCTGTTTGAAAACATCCTCAACGTCGGCGCCTCCGCCACCGGCTACGGCTTCTCCATGGACCTGGGCGTCCAGGGCTTCGTCGGCGACTTCTTCCACTTCGGCGTCATGGGCCGCAACATCATCCCCCTCGAGATCGCCTGGGACGACGACTCCCCGGCCACCCAGCTCGATCCCCAGGTGCGCATCGGCGTCTCCTTCGAGCCCTTCAGCGGCTTCAACATCGCCCTGGACCTCGACGCCCTGGAGACCGACTACACCGTCACCGTCTACGACCCAAACGCCGGCGAGACCCGGGAGATCACCGTCGATCGCGTCCGCGACCTCTCCTTCGGCGTCGAGTGGAACCTGGCCGATATCTTCTCCCTCCGCGCCGGGATCAACACCAACTACAACTCGGTCATCGAAGACCAGGCCGACGCCAACTTCCTGGCCTGCTTCGGCTTCGGCCTCCACGTCGGCGAGATCTTCCACTTCGACCTCGGCCTGATGACCAACACCTTCTCCAGCGGCGAGAACAACAACCACCTCGGCGGCTCCGTGGCCGTAGGCTTCGTCCTCTAACACCAGAAAAACCCCGAGCAATCGCGATACGAATCAACCGGCCCCTTCGGGGCCGGTTGATTTAGGGTTACTCCCGAGCACCCGCCCCGGTCGATCCGCCGGCAATCCGCCGAGGAGCCGGAACTGGCACGGTTTTTGCGAAAACCGACCCTACGGATTCACGGCGGGGTGTCGAAAATGCAAAAACCGTGCCAGTTCCGGCGCCTCGGTTACGCACCGGCGCCGTGGGCGGCGGATTCTCGGCCAAGCTCCTCCGCTGGCGAAGAAGGCGTGACATAGCTAAACGATGGAACCCTTTACATCGTCCCCGGTCGGGATTATGATATTAGCGATTGTGCAGAGATAAAGACCGTCCACGATCCAGGGAGGTAGACGATGCGGGAGCGTTCGATTCTTTGCTTGATGTTGCTTTTGGCTGTTACGGGTCTGGCGCTGCCCATCTACGGGCCGCGCGCGATGGCCCTGGGGGGGGCCTACGTGGCCCTGGCCGACGACGAGAGCAGCGTCTACTACAACCCGGCGGCGATGGCCGACGCCCGGGATTACTTCGCCTGCGTGCCCAACTTCGGCATCGTCTCCGACGATCGGATCACCGAGGCCGTCGACGGTTTTTACGCGGCGAAAGATGACATCTATTCGAGCATCCCGGACCAGATTATTGACGCCGATGACCTGGCGCCCCTCATCGACTCCCTCGAGGCGACCCACGATTACCTGGCCGACTACGAGGATGGCTCGGCCGGGGTGGCGGGATACTTGAGCTACGGCGGCGGGGTGATGTTGGGTCCGGTGGCGCTGTCCTGGATCGGCACCGGCGATGGTCAGGTCTCCTTCGAGACCGACGCCGACACCGGCCGTCTGGTCCCTTCGGGTCTGCTCAACGACCCCTTCATCGTCCTGGCGCTCTACCAGGAAGAGATCCTGGACGCTGAACAACTGACGACCCTCTGGCCGACCTACCCGGACCCTTCGGGTTTCGTCGGCGACATCGAGGGCAACAACGTCGGTCTGGACGACAACCGCACCCTGACCCGGCTGTCCAACGACGCCCGCCAGGACCTGGTGCTGACCTACGCCGATTACCTGCTGCGATCCGATGACGACCAGTGGGCCGTCTCGGCCGGGGTCAATCTCAAGTACATCATCACCCAGGCCTACCGGACCACCTTCACCGCCGACGACGCCGAGCTGGGGACCACGGGTCCGCTGTGGATAACCGAGCGATTGATCGGCGTCCAACCTGTTCTGGGCAGCACCTTCTCGGCGGACCTGGGACTCTACGCCCGACTGACCGAGTTCGCCAACCTGGGCTTGGTGGGTCGCGACGTCATCCCCCGGGCCATCACCTGGGACGAGCCCGTCGTAGGGGCGCCGGAGCGCCTGGAGCCCCACTGGCGTCTGGGATTGGCCGGCCACATCCTGCCCGGCCTGCTCAGCGTCGCCGTGGACGTCGACCTGCAGGAATCCACGGGCGTCTTCAGCCCCCAGCAGGACTTGAGCGCCGGTGTGAGGCTGACCATGCCCGGCGACAGCTTCTGGGCCGGCGCCGGTATCCGCTACAACCTGGCCGATGAGGAGCAGACCCCGCTCTACACCCTGGGCGGCGGGTTCAACATCATGGGCATCCGCTTCGACCTCTCGCTGGGCCTGGGCGTAGTCGATTTCTCCGGCGAGGTCGACACCTACTTCTCCGCCGCGGCCGGCGTGGGTTTCTCGATGTAAGCACGATATCAACCGCACGATAGAAAAAACCGGTCTTTAAAGACCGGTTTTTAACATCTCGGCCCGCAAAAAGGCCGGTCCCCCGGAGC
Organism: uncultured bacterium; assembly: GCA_964581465.1. Lineage (GTDB taxonomy): Bacteria > RBG-13-66-14 > RBG-13-66-14 > RBG-13-66-14 > RBG-13-66-14 > WJMB01. The sequence goes on along the minus strand of CAZOOP010000009.1, from coordinate 14,544 downwards.
CTATTATAGTTTGGCAATAACTCATAGGCATCAGGGAACGTGTTCGGAGCAAACCAGGCTGATCATCACATGTACCAACAGCAGGATCCAATCACGACACTTTCAATAGGGAAAATAATCCTAACAGTATAACAGCATATTCCGGAGACCGCCGCCGAGCAAACGTCCAGATGGAAAATATATTTCAATATGGCCTATATAGGCGATTTAACATTGTCATGTTGACTTTCAGCGTGCTTCGGTTTGTCCTCTCAGTGAGGTTGCAATCGAGGTGGTGGAACAAACAACCTGAGCCATCGACAGGAGGTAAAGCAGTGAGAAGGTTCCTGATCATCGCCGGCCTGGCCCTGGCGGCCCTGGCCCCCCTCGCCCTCATCGGTTGCGAGAACATGGCTTCCAGTGAAGAGGACCCCCTGAGTGGCGGCAGAGGAGAAGATTAGAGTCGCCTCGAGGGCATAGTTTACGCACCCCTTGATTGGGTCTTCAGTTCGAGCACCTTCAACGCCAAGGTCCAGCATAAACAAGACGGACCATATGGTTACGACTACTACGAGGAGTGGGATTGGACTTATATCGATCCGGAAGTTATTCAAACCATTTACACGCCGGATGGTGGTTATAAAAATTGGTCCTTTGAAGCTGAAGGTCCTTTTTGCATGCCCGGCACAGACCTATACTTCGATGACCTAAGTCCTGACAGCGCAAGTCTACCAAGCGCGCCGCGGAAGACAATCGTCGAGGTCAACCGACCCGGTGCTCAGCCCGGTCAGACCATATACGACAGCGACTGGACCTATAACCCACCCAACCTGGAGTGGCCTGATCTCCACTTCAAGTATGCACCCTACGATGATCCGGAGTATCACCATTGGAATGGTTGGAAAGGCATCGTTCTCGATCTGCGATAGAGCCGATTAACATTACCAGAACCCAAAGGCCCCCGCGGGGGCCTTTGTCTCATCCCTTGCGTCATCTTTGGAAGAGCCTATCACATTGACCATGCACACATTCCTTTGTATTAACTACCCATAAGCACTCTGGTCGGCAAAAAGAATCACTAATATGCCTCATTTTTTACTAACAAATCGAGCACGCCTCTGAGTATACTAACACTTACGTGGTCGCAGTGAATCTTAGACGGCGTTCAAAGACCAAACGATAAACAGAGGGAGCTCCCATGCGCAAGCCTGCCATCCTGTTGCTTCTCGTGTTGCTCACTTCCTGAATCGCCCTGCCGGATATCGTCTATGCGCCGGCCGATGCCAACTGCGCCGCCTTTGTAACGGCGCTCAACGACTCCGGGCTCTTCGATTCGGTGACCTACCTCGACACCCGCAATACGACACCCTCCCTGGTCGACTTGCAGGGCTACGCGGCGGTGATAACCTACTCCCATTACTCCTACCAAAACGCAACCACATTCGGTAACAACATCGCCGATTATATGGACATCGGCGGTTCCTGCGTGTCGACCACCTTCGCCCACACCAGCGGTTGGGGGCTGAGCGGAAGATATATTACCGACACCAGCTATAGCCCCTTTCCTCTGGGCAGTTACGGTAACCCCACCGTCAATATGACCGATCCCACCACTTATGACATCATGGACGGCATCACCAGCATCACCGGGATCGACTGGCACGAGTTCGTCACCACCCGCACCGGCGCCACCCGCCTGGCCTCGCTGACCGACGGCTACCATCTGGCCGCCATCAACGCCGCCGAGAACGCCGCGGGCATCAACCTCTTCCCCAACACCAACGTCTCGGGTTGGACCGGCGACGGCTTCCAGTTGATCATCAACGCCCTGGAGTACCTGATCGAAACCCAGATGCCCAAGCTGACCAGCGTGGTCGCCGCCGGCGACACCGTCACCCTGAGCTTCGATCGCGACACCAACGAGCCGACGATCGATGAAACCAACATCGACACCGTCTTCGCCCTCGACGACGGCACCCGGAATCCCGCCCTGGGCGAGATCCGCGCCACCAGCGTTCACGGCAACCCCAACGCCCCGCATAGCTGGCTGTCGGGCAACGGCTCCTTGGGCGGCGCCGTCTGGACCGACGCGGCCACCCTCGAGGTGACCCTCTCCGACGCCGGCGGCGCTCCGACCATCGCCGTGGGCGACACCGTCACCTGCGACGGCGAGACCGTCCAGCTCGTCGACGTCGACAACCCCTCCTCCAGTGAATCCACCGTCACCGGCGAGATCAGCTTCAACATCGTCGAGACGAGCTGGGGCGCTTTGAAGGTCGACCAGTAGACGCACCGCGCCGTTTCGAACTGAATACGACCCAGGCCCCCGCGGGGGCCTGGGTGTTGTATCTTAAGCGAAATCAGCTTCTAGGGACCGCCGTGGGGGTAGGGGTGCGGGCAGCCGTCGAGCGTTATGTTTGTGTTAGTTGGGTAGTATTTCCCCATGATACAGTCCCCGATATAACCGCTGTACCCACCCTTGGTGGCAACAATCTTGTACCAACAATCATCTTGATAATGATCGCGCCAATCGGGGTCAAGACAATAATCTCCATACTCGTCAGTCAAATCACTATCGTAGATATACCAAGTACTACCCTGGTTATCACTGTAGTACAGTGTTACTGTAGCTTCCCAGACTCCATAACCCTCATCACAAAAAACAAAACCTTCAAGTCTATCAGCCAGCAAGTCATCATCCTCGGTCCCGGAGACGCCCTCGCAGGCGGTGAAGATGATTGAGCCGACGGCCAGCAGGACCATCAGTGCGGGAATCAGCAGCTTCTTCATCGTGCTCCTCCCATTGGGTTTGAAATCGCCTGTTCGACACGGGTCGCCCTCACGCCCTGAACAAGGGTTAGCATAGCAATCTTATATTATCAACAACAATACATATACTATAGTATATATAGGTATTGTTTTCCGCCACAGACCGGTCCCATCAGCACACCCTGATGAGCTTGACAGCTCCGCCGCCCGGTCGTAACATCGCCGCGGCAAGCCAACCTTCCACTCCCACCCAGCTTCAAACCAGGAGCACGCCGATGGACAGCCGTCCCCGCCTCTCCGAGCGCGCCAAGTCGATTCCCGCCAGCCCCATCCGCAAGCTGGTGCCCTTCGCCCTGGCCGCCAAGCAACGCGGCATCCACGTCTACCACTTGAACATCGGTCAGCCCGACCTGCCGACGATCCCGGCGGGACTCAAGGCGCTGCGCGAGTTCAAGACCGAGGTCATCCGCTACGGCCTCTCCCAGGGCGACCAGGCCCTCACCGCCGCGCTGATCAAGTACTACGGGCGCCTGGGCTATAGCTTCGAGCCCCACCACATCGTGGTCACCACCGGGGGCAGCGAGGCCATCAGCTTCGCCATGATGGCCATCGGCGACGAGGACGACGAGTTCATCATCCCCGAGCCCTTCTACACCAACTACAACGGCTTCGCGATCACCTCGGGCGTCCGGCTTGTTCCGATCACCACCTCGCCGGAGAGCGGTTACCGCTGCCCGACGGCCGAGCAGTTCGCCGAGAAGATCACCGAGCGCACCCGGGCGATCATCATCAACTCGCCGGGCAACCCCACCGGCGCCGTCTACACCCGCGAGGAGCTCGAGCGCATCGCCGCCCTGGCCCGCGAGCGCAACCTCTACGTCATCTCCGACGAGGTCTACCGCGAGTTCACCTTCGACGATGTCAAGGCCGTCAGTATCCTGGACATCGACGACCTCGAGGAGCGGGCCATCGTCATCGACAGCATCTCGAAGCGTTTTTCCGCTTGCGGGGCGCGCATCGGCTGCGTGATGAGCCGCAACAACCATCTGATGGAGGCCGTACTTCGCTACGCTCAGGCCCGCCTCTGCCCGCCGGCCTTGGGCCAGGTCGTCGCCGCCGCCGCCTACAACGACGAGAGCGACTACATTAAAGAGAGCCGCCGCGAGTACCAGCGCCGCCGTGACGTGGTCTACCAGCGCCTGATGGACATCGAGGGAGTCGTCTGCGAGAAGCCCGAAGGAGCCTTCTACTGTCTGGCCAAGCTGCCCATCGACGACGCCGAGAGCTTCTGCAAGTGGATGCTGACCGACTTCGAGCGTGACGGCCACACCGTGATGACCGCCCCGGGACCGGGCTTCTACGCCACCCCGGGCCGGGGAGCCCAGGAGGTGCGCATCGCCTACGTGCTCAACTGCGACGAACTCGAAGCGGCGATGGACTGCCTGATCGAGGGCATCCGGGCCTACAACGAGCGGTGATCGAAAAACCCCTCAACGGGTAAAAGCTCACGGGCCGCCCAAATGGACGGCCCGTTATCATACCCTTCGACCACGCATTGGGCTCAGTCTCTCAACGAATCTATCGGATGCATGCGGCGATCAGGACGCGACACGGGCGGGATCATTTGGACCCCGCCCCAATGGCATCCTCCGCATCCGCTTCTACCGATACAGCTCCTTCACGCCGCCCCAGCTGGGTCTCACGACCCCGCTGCTGTCGGGCTGCCAGTAGCAACGGATCATGAAGTTGCCGGAGGGTTCCGTTTTCCAACCGAACATCTTGTTGTAGAACTCGCCCTGCCCAGCGGGGTTCTTGGCGGGCAGGTCGAAGTGTACGATACCATGCATGGGGTCTACCGGTGTGCTGATGGTACGGTATGATACATGAATGAGTTTGATGAACGGGTAGGGGATTCGTATACGACAACTCGCATTATATAACGGCGCGGCGCGGAATGTGTATGAGATGAGCTATCAGTAAGCTCGCTCCGGCGGTGACGTTACCAGCGCATCTAAGATGGGAAGGGGGCGGTCGGGCCGCCGGCGAACGTTGCGGGTCTTGACTTCAACCCTCCCGCTGCGTTACACTTCCGCCGGTTCGCCAGCGTCCCCGCGGGGGGCGCGGCGGTCGCTACCGCCGGGGTGGCGGAACTGGCAGACGCGCATGGTTGAGGGCCATGTGGGGGCAACCCCATAGGAGTTCAAGTCTCCTCCCCGGCACCAGTTATCATTATTCGCCTACCCCTTGCAGGGCGTCGGCCCCCACGGCGGCGCCGCGAAGTCAGGCTTAGCGGAATGCCGCTGGTCAAGACCGAGGCCATCGTCCTGGCCGCCCGGCCGCTGGGCGACACGAGCAAGATCGTCGTCCTGCTCACCCCCCGACGGGGTGTCGTCCGGGCCGTGGCCAAGGGGGCGCGCCGGCCCAAAGGTCGCTTGACCGGCGGCAGTGTTCCACTGCGACGCATCGAGGCCCTGCTGTACGTCCGCGAGGGACGCGAGCTGGCCGTGCTTTCCGAGGCCCAGGTCGTCTGGGCTCCTCGGGAGCTCGGCGCCGACTGGCGGCGCTACCTGAGCGCCGGGCGGCTGCTCGAGACGGCCCTGGCGGTCAGCGCCGAGGGCGATAATCCGGGCGCCGACTACCATCTGCTCCTCAACGCCCTGCGGCTGCTCGAGGGCGGTCTGGACGCCCCGCTGGTCCGCCTGTTCTACCTGCGTCAACTGCTGGCCAACCACGGTCTCTGGCCCGAGCTGGACCGTTGCGCCGCCTGCGGTGGAGCCGTCGAGGGTCCGCTCTCCGTCGATATCGCCTCGGGCGCGGTTTATCATCCCGAGCACGCCCCGGACGCCGTCCGGAGCCTCGGCGCCGGATCGGTCCGCCTGCTGGCCGGACTGCATCGGCCCGCCGTGCTGCGCGCCCGACAGAGCCGCGAGGTCGTCGAGGGCGCCCTGGAGCTTGTCGAGGGCCAGGCCGCCTATCATTTCGACCTGCGCGACCGAGGCGCTGGACTGGACGCCCGCGCCCAGGCCCTGCTCGACCGGCCCGAGGACGAAGGCCCCCGTTGACTCCGCACCATCGCCCCCTTGTCTCCGATCTTGCGAACATCGCCCCGCCCCAGCCCCATCCAACCCCGGGGGGATCATGTACAAAGTCGCCATCAACGGTTTCGGCCGCATCGGCCGCTCCGTCTTCCGCTACAATCACGCCCAGAGCCTCTTCCAGGTCGCGGCCATCAACGACATCACCGACGCCGCCACCCTGGCGCACCTGCTGAGCCGAGACTCGGTCTTCGGGCGCTTCGACGCCGACATCGCCACCGAAGAAGGCTGGTTGATCGTCGACGGCAAGCGCATCCGTGTAACCGCCGAGCGTGATCCCGCCGAGCTGCCCTGGGCCGAGCTGGGCATCGACGTGGTGCTCGAGTCAACGGGCATCTTCCGCGACCGCGCCGGGGCGGGCAAGCATCTCGAGGCCGGCGCCCGCAAGGTGCTCATCAGCGCCCCGGCCAAGCAGCCCGACGTCACCGTGGTGCTGGGGGTCAACTTCGACGATTACGACCCCGAGAAGCACCGTATCGTCTCCAACGCCAGTTGCACCACCAACTGTCTGGCGCCCGTGGTCAAGGTCCTCGACGACGCCTTCGGCGTCGAGAAGGGCTACATGACCACCATCCACTCCTACACCAACGACCAGAAGATCCTCGACCTGCCGCACAAGGACTTGCGGCGCGCCCGGGCGGCGGCGATCAACATGATCCCTACCACCACCGGCGCCGCCAAGGCCACCGGCCTGGTGCTGCCCCACCTGGCGGGACGCCTGGACGGCATGGCCGTGCGCGTGCCCACCCCCGACGGCTCCCTGGTCGACCTGACCTGCCTGGTCAAGAGCGAGACCGACGCCGAGACGGTCAACGAGGCGATGCGCGCCGCCGCCGAAGGCCCGCTGGAGGGTCTTCTCGAGTACAGCACCGAGCATTTGGTCTCCTCCGACATCATCGGCAAGTCGGCCAGTTCGATCTTCGATTCCGAGTTCACCAAGGTCGACGGCCGACTGGTCAAGGTCCTCTCCTGGTACGATAACGAGTGGGGCTACTCCTGCCGCACCGCCGAGGTGATCGGCAGGCTCTAGCGACCGACCGTCAGGCACTCCCGGCAGCCCGGAGCTGGGCCGATCGCGGCCGCCTCCGGGCCGCCTGTTCCCGACGGATTTGCAGACGATGCTCTTCTTCCGCAAGTGGCTGCGGGTCTTCACCCGCTACGTCCTCGAAGCGCCCGCCCGGGTGCTGGCCCGCCTGTGCGTCGAGCCGACGACGCTGACCGTCTGCGGTCTGCTGGTCAGTCTGGCCGCCGGCTGGACCGTCGCCCGGGGCGAGCTGAGCACCACCGCCTGGTTGCTTTTACTCAGCGGATTCTTCGACATGGTCGACGGCCAGGTGGCCCGCCTGCGCGAGAAGAGCGGCCCGGCCGGAGCCCTAACCGACAGCCTCGTCGACCGCCTCAGCGACGGCGCCGTCCTGGTGGGAGTGATCCATCTCTTCGCCGTCCGCGGCGAGACCTGGTACCTGCTGGCCGCCGCGGCCGCCCTGGTGCTCTCCGGCACCGTCAGCTACGTCAAGGCCCGGGCGGAGATCTTCGTCGACGACTGCGCCGTCGGTTTCTGGCGGCGCCCCGAGCGCCTGGTGCTCCTCGTGCTGGGCTGCTTCTTCGGCTACACCTACCTGCGCCTCGCCGTGGTCGTCCTGGCCGCCGGCGCCCTGGGCACCACTTTGCGCCGCTTCATCCACGCCCTGAGTCGCCTGGACAACCAACCGAAAGGTCAAGCCGCCCCCGACGAGGGGGACTCAGGGGAAGACCGATAGCCGCGGCGTCTGCGATGACGCCTGCGGCGGGACCCCGGCGGAGCCGTTTTGCGCGCTCCCGGGCAAGGCCGGCGTCGGCACGTTTCTTGCAGCAGGGCGGGGACGCCTGACTCCGGGATGCCGCCATTATTCCGCAAGAAACGTGCCGACGCCTCACAGTCGACTTCGCCGAGAGCGTCGGGTGGCAAGAGAGCTCCGCCGAGGTCCCGCCGCCGAATGTCCCTGCCGATCGAGGGTTTTGTACCGTGCTTCGGCGTTACCGTCTTGTCACGCGGGGAACCTGCTTGCTCTCTGATTTGCGTTTGTTGTGCATCGTATCGTCATGTCCGGGACCGATTCGATGGCTGCAGACTACGCGGGCGTCGTTGTCGACGGTTTCTCGACGGCCCGTCGGACGGTGAACCGGAAAGCGGGGCGTCGAGCTTGCCCCGGCCGATGTTTCGTCGTAAAATAGGGTCTTGCTTCACGGTAAAAGTCCAACCCGTCTAGGGGGGTCCAACCGCATGTCCGGAGAGATCAAGGTCGCCATTGTTGGGGTGGGCAACTGCGCCAGTTCGCTGGTCCAGGGTGTTCACTATTACGCCGAGGCCTCGGAGAAAGAAGAGATCCCGGGCCTGATGCACGCCGACCTCGGCGGGTACCACATACGCGACATCCGTTTCGTGGCCGCCTTCGACGTCAACGCTCGCAAGGTCGGCCTCGATCTGGCCCGGGCCATCGACCAGGCGCCCAACAACACCTACCGCTTCGCCGCCGAGTTGCCCCCTCTCGGTGTCCCCGTGCATCAGGGTCCCGTCCTCGACGGCATCGGCAAGTACCTGGCCGAGGAGTTCCCCCTGGCCGAGGGCGAGCCCGCTGACACGGTCCGCGTCCTGCGCGATTCCGGCGCCGAGGTCCTGATCAACTACCTGCCCGTGGGCAGCGAGAAGGCCACGGCCCATTACGTCGAGGCCGCCCTCGAGGCCGGCGTGGGCGTGATCAACTGCATCCCCGTCTTCATCGCCTGCCGCCCGGAGTGGCGCGAGCGCTTCAGGGAGCGCGGCCTGCCCCTGATCGGTGACGACGTCAAGAGCCAGGTCGGCGCTACCATCGTCCATCGGGTACTGGCCAAGCTCTTCGAGGATCGCGGCGTCTGCGTCAAGCGCACCAGCCAGCTCAACGTCGGCGGCAACACCGATTTTCTCAATATGCTCGAGCGCGAGCGCCTGGAGTCCAAGCGCATCTCCAAGACCGGCTCGGTGACCAGCAACCTTCACCGCCCCCCCGGCGCCGAGTGCATCCACATCGGTCCCAGCGATTACATCCCCTGGCTCGAGGATCGCAAGTGGGCGCACATCCGCCTCGAGGGCGAGGCCTTCGGCGGTGTTCCGCTCAACCTGGAGCTCAAGCTCGAGGTCTGGGACTCCCCCAACTCCGCCGGCGTGGTCATCGACGCCATCCGCTGCCTGCGCCTGGCCCTCGATAACGAGCTCAGCGGCGTGCTCGAGGGTCCCTCGGCCTACTTCAAGAAATCCCCGCCGCGCCAGTTCCCCGACGACGTGGCCCGGGAGATGGTCGAGGACTTCATCGCTCGCTACGGCAAGTAAGCCGTACCAGCAACTCTCTTAATATAGCCGGGGACCACGAATGGTCCCCTATGTTTAAGAAATTGAGAGAAAAGCCACAGATAAAGGATGGGATAAGATGGAGTATTATTATGACTATGAGGTTATCGACGGGCATCTCATCCTTTTAGTTGATGATATGCGATATATTATCGATACTGGTGCCCCCGTTAGCGTATCCGAATCGCAAACAATAACTATCGCAGGGCAAGCTAAAACAGTTGCTCAAGATTATATGGGATATACGCCTGCATTATTAAGCGAGTATATCGGAACACGAATTAATGGCATCGTAGGTGTTGATATGCTGAATGACAATGATATGCTAATAGACCCAAAAAATAGTAAAATAATAATTGCGTCTAATACGTTAGAATTAGATGGTGAAGTTATAGAGCTAACAGATTTTATGGGCATACCTGCTATATCAGCAACTCTGTTAAATACAAGGAGCAAGTTTATATTTGATACAGGAGCAAAATTATCTTATATGAATCCAGAATTAATTAATAATTTGCAAAGGCGGGGAGAGGTAGAAGATTTTTATCTCGGATTTGGTACTTTTAATACAGAAACATATTTAGCCACACTAACAATTGGCACGCAAAATATTGATCTTATTGTAGGTGTATTACCTGAAGCGCTGCTCAATATGCTTAGGCTTACTAATACATCAGGTATTATCGGTTCTGCATTTCTTGATAGCTATAAGGTGTTATATGCCCCGCAACGCAATATGATCGTTATTCATGACATCAACATATGAACAGGAGAAAAACCGTAACCTTGGAAAAAGAGAAAAAACTGATCCAGGGCAACTGCGTCCATCATCCCGAGCGCGAGGCCGTCGTCGGCTGTCGCCACTGCGGCGACTTCCTCTGCGCCGAGTGCCGCGAGGCCGGGCGCGACGGCCTCTGCGCCCGCTGCGCGCGGAGCCGGGCCGACGAGGGCCCGGCCCACCGCTGGGAGCGTCGGCCCGGACCGGCGACGTTCTTCGGCGTCATCGGCGGAATCATCGGCTCACCGGGCTCCTTCTACACCGCATCGCCCCGAGGGCGCGGCGGCTGGCGGGCCTATCTCCACGCCGCCGGGGTGTTGCTGCTCGCCGCCGCCGCGGCGACCCTGGTCAACTACCTCATCGGACCCGCCAGCGCCGACGAGGCAGCCCGCCGGGTCTGGCTGACGTCACTCTGGCTGGTTCCGGTCAACCTGGCCGGACTCCTCGTCGTAATCCTGGCCGACGCCGCGGTCTGCTTCGCCCTGCTGCGTTTCTACGACCGTGAGATCGGCTTCCAGGACTCGCTGCGCTTGGTCTCCTACGCCACCGCCTCCTACATCTTCTATCCCGTGCCCGTCTTCGGTCTGCCCATCGCGGTGATCATGGCCCTGGTCTTCGTCGGTGTTGGAGCCCGTCGGGCCTACGGTTTGTCGATACCACGCGCCGTACTGGTGGCGGTGATCCCGCTGCTGCTGCGCCTGCTGGTGGTTCTGGCCCTGGCCGGCGACCGCCTGAGCGAGCTCTGGGGCGGATGATTCTCCTTCGCCTATTCACGGCGGACGAAAAATGTACTACACTAGGTGGGTCGAGTTAACAACAAGGGGATGACATGCGCCGTCTCGCGTTGATGCTTTTGCTCCCTCTGATCCTGGCCGCTCACGCCGCTGAAGAGGACGCCGGAACCGCCGCCCTGCCCTTCCTGCGCCTCGGCGTGGGCGCCCGGGCCCTGGCCATGGGCGAGGCCTACACCGCCGACGCCCGCGGTGTCGAAGCCGCCGTGCTCAACCCGGCCGCCCTGGCCAATCTGCGCCGCTATGAGGTCAGCTTCACCCACGACGAGCACCTGGTCGAAACCAGCTTCGAGTTCGGCGCCTTCGGGTTGCCTATCTCCGGCGGCGAGGCCGGCGGGGTCGCCCTGGCCGGACGCTACCTCTCCTACGGCGAGATGCAGGGCTACGACCAGTACGGCATGCCCACCGAGACCTTCACCGCCGGAGACCTGGCCGTGGGCGCCGCCTACGGATTGCGGCTCTTCAAGGGCTTCTCGGCCGGGGTCAGCCTGAACTACCTCTACTCGCGCATCGACGACGTCAACGTCAGCGGATTCAGCGCCGACGCCGGTTTGCTCTACCAACCCCTCGAACGCCTGCGTTTGGGGTTCGTCGCCCAGAACCTCGGGCCGACGATCACCTACGATGAGCTGGAGAGCCCCCTGCCGGCCACCCTGCGCCTCGGCGCCGCCGGCGAGGTCTTCAATGATCCGCGGCATCGCGTCATCCTGGCCGCCGATGGCGTCTACCCCATCTACGACGAGCCCTACGGCGCCCTGGGCCTCCAGTACACCCTGTACGACACCGCCAGCCTGCGCGGCGGCTACCGCGTCGGCCACGACAGCGCCAGCTTCTCCTTCGGCGTCGGCCTGCACTTCTTCCTCTGGCAGAGTGTCCTGCTCAACGTCGACTACGCCTACGCCGACTACGGCGACCTCGAAGCCGCCCACCTGTTCAGCCTCAACCTGGGTTTCTAAGCGCCACAACGCGCCGCAGCCTTCGCCGAACTATCCCGCGGTTAATCACCCGGCCCGGGCCGGCGTTGGCACGTTTCTTGCGCAGGCGAGGCGGCCTGGACCAAATCCAAGCTCGATTCCGCAAGAAACGTGCCAACGCCTCCACGCACGATCAACGAGCGCTTTCCCGGGCGGCGGGCTGGTTCGGCGAAGGTAGACGGCGCGACGATTGTAATCCCGCCAAGCTTTATTGCGTGAAAACAAGGAGAACGAGATGTATAAACGTAACCTAATCCTAATCCCACTTATGTTGGCCCTGCTTGCCCTGCTCACGGGGACGGCCTGCGACACCGGCACCGACGGCGATGGCGATGACGGGGGAACGCCCGGCGTGGGCATCATCTACGTCGTGGACAAGATGAACGATCGGCTGATCGGCTTCGATTACGCCGGTGAGCAGCGGGTGCTGGACCTCTTCGTCACCCGACCCACGGACATCGATATCCACCCCGGGGCGGAAAAGCTCTGGGTGGCCGACTATGCCAATGACCGCGCAAGTCTCTACGACCTCGAGCTGGATTTCGAGCGTGCCACCGCCGACGGTTTGGTCAACGATCCCTACACGGTGGCCATGCTGTCCGACGGTGGCTGCTGGGTCGCCGATCGTGTCAACGGTGACTTCGTCCGTTTCGATGATTCTGCGCTGCCCGTCTGCCGTCTCGACGCCGACGGTCCGACCCGTCACGTCGTCTATGACTCGGCCCGCGAGCGGGTTTGGCTGGGCGACGAGAACGGCACCCTCTACGTTGTCGACGCGGATTGGAGCACCGACGGCGCGGCGGCGACGGCGGCCGCTTTCACCGTCGACGGACTGGGCGTCATCCGCGGCCTCGTCGTCGATGGAGCCAACGGACGGGTCTGGGTTTCCGACTTCGACGGCGACCGCCTGATCTGCCTGGACTCCGAGGACGGCGGCTTGCTGGGCACGGTCGAGGATCTCGACGGTCCGATGGGCCTGGCCGCGCATCCCGACGGCGACTGTTGGGTCGCCGTGCGCGGGGACGGCCGGGTGTTGCGCATCGATGGAACGAGCCTCGACGTCGAGGCCGAGTACGACGGCCTCTCCGGCCCCGAGGACGTCGCCGTCGGCGAAGGTGACGACTGCTGGGTGGTCGAGGCTACCGGCAACACCCTCAAGCTGCTCTCCGGCGGCGAGACTACGCTCACCGTGGAGGGGCTCAGCAGCCCCTGCGGTGTGGAGTACTACGAGCCACCGGCCGCTGATTGATCTAGCCTGAGGCTGTGGATGATAACCCCACCGAACCGGCTGTGCGCTGGGTGTGGAGATTGTGGATGGCCGCCGACGGGACACTCAACGGTCGAGGGGAGCGAATCCGGCGCGGGGGCCGGGTTTTTCTCATCCTGCTTCCCGGGCTGCTGGTGCCGAGCTGCTGGACGGTCTTCCACTTCGGGGCGCGGTTCCTGGGTCCGGCGGCGGGCTATCTGGCGGGATTCGTCTTCTACTGGCTCATTTGGAGCCTGGGTGTGCCGCTGGCGCTGTTGGGTCGTCGGGGTCTGATCGGCTTGTTCACTGAGGAGCGTCCCCTGTTCAGTCGGGCCAACGCCCCGGCGGCGGCACTGCTTGTCTCGACCTCCCTGGTGACCCTGTTCCTCTACACCCTGCCCGCTCTGGGAACGGCGGACTGGGGGCTGTTCCTGGTCCACCTGCCCCTGACCGTGCTCAACGGCGTGCTGGAGGAGGTCCTCTGGCGCGGGCTCTACGTGCGGGCTTTTCCGGATAAATGCTGGTTTGGCGTCCTCTATCCCGCCCTGGGCTTCGCCGCCTGGCACCTGGCCCCCCAGGCCGTTCACCCCTCGCCGCTGGGCGTCCTGTTCTTCGCCGCGCTGACACTGCCCCTGGGCCTGGTCTATGGGAGGACGGCCCGGCGCAGCGGCTCTATCCGCTGGCCGGCGGCCAGTCACGCCCTGAACGGCGTCCTCGTTCTCGATGATCCCCTGGCTCGTGGACTGCTGAATCTGTTGAGAGGCTGGTCATGACCATCATCGACATCACCCGCCCGCTGGATACCGTCGCCCCCTGGCCCGGCGAGCAGTGTTTCCAGCGCGAGCTGACCCGGAACCACGCCGTCGACGGCTGGGAGGTCGCCCGGCTGACCCTGGGCAGCCACTTGGGTACCCATCTGGACGCCCCGGCCCACCTGCTGACCGACGGCGCCCGCCTGGGCGAGCTCGGCCTCGAACCCTTCATCGGTCTCGCCGTGGTCGTCGACTGCGCAGAAGCCCGGGTCGTCGGACCCGGTGTCCTCGACGGCGTCGAGCTGCGCCCCGGCGACCGGGTGTTGCTCAAGACCCTCAACTCGCGGCGCGACGCCGCGACCTTCCGGCGGGACTTCGCCCATCCCGCGCCGGAGCTGGTCGAGCGCTTGCTGGGCCTTCCCGTCGCCCTGCTGGGTGTCGACGGTCCCAGCGTCGACGCCTTCGAGGGCGAGCCGGTGGTCCACCGGCTGCTGTTCACCGCCGGCCTGCCGGCCCTGGAGAACGTGGATCTGTCACGGGTGGCTCCTGGGCGTTACACCCTGGTCTGCCTGCCTCCGTCGATCCCCGCCGCCGAGGGTTCCCCCTGCCGGGCGGTGTTGCTGTGGGAGTGAGTCGATTTGCCGCTTTGATGACTGAAATGCCTATTACCGCCCCTTGGGGGTGGTTTTTTGTATGATTGCCGTTTGACTTTTTCATATCATAACTGGTTAGTAAATTATAAGGGATTATCACCTAATTATGAACAAGCGCGAAGTATGCTCCTGAGGTAGTTCAG
>CAZOOP010000008.1:0-91348 GCA_964581465.1 uncultured bacterium | reverse complement strand
ATGTTAACAGCGCGTTACATACATGCATCGGTCCGAACACGGTATACGATCCCTTGGGCAATCAGGTGTGCACATCGAGCGAGCTGCTTGTGGCGGGTATTTGGATTACCCCCAATCTTCGGATACCCGTAGCGACGTCATGAAGCTCCATTATCAACTGCTTGGCGCAATGGGATTCGATGACGGTGCATCGATACTAAGTGTACTAATAATAGACGAATATAACTAGCAGGCGCCGAGGGGTTGAGTTGGCAGGCCGAACATCATTCGGCATAGCCTCGTTTCAACAGTTTTTTCTAGGTGGGGGGGTGTTTCGAGTTGAAACTAGCTGGTCCGGGATCGTGTGTAACGCACTGTAAAAGTGACAGATACTTCTGATACTACACGCGTGTTATCAGCAGATTACAACCACAACCCGGTTCTAGAAGGGTATACGATCCCTCTGCGAAATATCGGTCGCCTGGCGTTGCTGGACGAGTAGGGTGAACAGACGGTCGAGCCTGTTCTTCAGCGGCTTCGTCCCGCTCAGTGCAGGCGGCCCTGCCAGGCGTGGCCGCCCCGCCAGCCGGCGTCGTACTTCGAATCCATGTTGTGGATCAGCAGGTCGGCGTCGTATTTGGAGTCCACATAGTAGATCAGCACGTCGGCGTCGTATTTGGAATCGGCGAAGTACCACAGCCCGTCCTCGTCGGCGTCGTACTTCGAATCGACCACGTAGACCAGCAGATCCGCCTCGTACCTGGAATCCACGTGGTAGACCAGCAGATCGGCGTCGTACTTGGAATCGACGACATAAACCAGGCCCGCCCAGGCGAGGGCGGCCAGGCAGAGCAGGATCACAACGGCGGACTTGGTCATCGGGCGCCTCCCACGGGGTGTGCAGAGCAAGGCCTCAAATCATCACCAACGCTATCAGTATAGCCGGAGCCGCGCTCCAGCGGCAAGGTTCCGGCCGCCGCGCGACCCTGGCACAGCCGCCGGAGCTTATGGTATCCTGTTGTCGATTCCACCGGCAGACAATCCACCCGCCAGCCGACGGAGCGTCCCATGGCCCAACACCTGATTCTGGTCATCAATCCCGGTTCCACTTCGACCAAGGTCGCCGTCTACCGTGACGAGGAGCAGCTTCACGAGCGCACCCTGCGCCACTCCACCGAGGAGCTGGCTCCCTTCAAGACCATCTACGATCAGCACGAGTTCCGTAAAGGCATCATCCTGGGCTTCCTCGAGGATGTCGGTATCGCGCCGAAGGATCTCTCGGCGGTGGTCGGTCGCGGCGGGCTCTTCCAGCCCGTGATCAGCGGAACCTACGCCGTCAACGACGAGATGCTCGCCGACGGTCGCGAGGGTTACCTGGGTCAGCACGCCAGCAACCTGGGCTGCGGCCTGGCCTACGGCATCGCCCGGGACGCCGGCGGCGTGCCCAGCTTCATCAGCGATCCGCCCTGCGTCGACGAGTACCCGCCCCTGGCCCGGCTGTCCGGCCACAAGATGCTGCCCCGGATCAGCATGCTCCACTGCCTCAACATCAAGGCCATGGCGCGCCGCGCCGCCGCCGAGCTGGGCAAGCCCCTCGGCGAGACCCGACTGATCATCGCCCACCTGGGCGGGGGCAACTCCATCGCCGCCCTCGAGGGCGGCCGGGTCGTCGAGGTCAACAACGCCCTCTACGGCGGACCCTTCAGCCCGGAACGCGCCGGCGACGTGCCCGTCTTCCCGCTCATCGACTGGGTTTACGAGGAAGCGAACAAGGGCACGCCCAAGCGCAAGCTCAAGAAGACCCTCACCGGCGGCGGGGGCCTGGTCTCCTACATGAACACCAACTCGGCCAAGGAGGTCGAGGACAAGGCCCTGGCCGGCGACCGCACCGCCCTGTACTACTACAAGGGCATGGCCTACCAGATCAGCTACTACATCGGCGGCGCCGCCGCCGTGCTGCGCGGCGAGGTCGACCGCATCATCATCACCGGCGGCCTGGCCTACGGCAAGGAATTCGTCGAGTGGATCGCCGAGTGGACGGGCTGGATCGCCCCCGTCGTCGCCTACCCGGGCGAGGACGAGCTGGGCGCCCTGGCCGGAGCGGCGCTGCGCGTGCTGCGCGGCGAAGAAGAACCCCTGGCCTACCCGACCCGCGTGCGCGAGGACGAGGAGTTTTAGTATTGCGGTCGAAGTCCTGCACTATAGCCTGGACTTCTTGCAGAAACGCCCCCGCGGGGGCGTTTTTATTCAAGGACATCATGGAACAAGAACGGACCAAAATGGGCGGTAATGGTAGGTTCACCGAGCCGCTATTCGCCATCCGATGTATCGCGCTTAGACCCCGATACTGTCAAAAGCACCCTTATTGCATGATAATGATGCACCTATGAGTCGAATAGCAAACGGATGGATGTTAAATGCCAGCATTATGAGTTGTAGATTATCCACAGAGCATACACCTAATCTCGCCACTTTCTTAACTGCTTCTCAGTGACAGGTATTTCCAATGGGGATCATCACAGAAGATGAACAAAACAGTCGCAACACAGGAAAGCCACCTCGAGAATGGTGCTTGGAGATTAGGCGCAGCGGGGCGTCAAGCAGCGAAGGCGGATAACGTTCGAAGCTTATAAATCAGGCAATGGAGCGCCGTCAACATGTCCTCACCCACAGCATTGTCGAAACCTGAATGAAACCAACAGCTTCCGGCTTCTGGCGGAACTTAAGGCAAGGCCAGGTATATCGCCACCAAGCAACGCTATGACAATGGAGGCGACTATGAGCTATAAAGCATTGAATGATATCTATTAGCTGAACTAGTCGGTTCTTTTGCGAGTGATAATCCCTTCCAATAATACACGCGTATTATCAGCAGAATACAGTTACAATCCGATCATAAAAGGTTACACGATCCTTACAGTACTCGGTCAGCAGGATCGGCTATGCGTTTTCACTCAGCGCTTTTTGCTTTCTTGCTTTCTTCCTTCTCGTCCTCTTCACCTGAGTGGTACACACCGACGCGGATGACGGTGCCATCCTCTTCGTAGGTCTCTGTCCACTCGATGCGCGGCTTGGGTGTCATAAGCGCCTCGCTTTCAGTCGCGGCAATATCATTGTCCGACATGGCTGAGCCGAATTGTGGTCATTGTCTGCTGACAAGTACGGGTTACATGGCAAATAGTCCACCAGTACACGCCTGATACTTCGGCCAAGTCACCGTGCAATGCCAAACAGCAGTAATAATAACCGTTCCGGGCCGTCCTGGGTGTGAGCCAGGCAGTCTTGATGACACCGTCGGCAACTCAGTCGGTTTTCTGCTCGTTGGCCGTACGCTATCCGTTGATCCTCGTGTTTTCACAGCGTTCACTCAAACCGCGCCACGGTCGGGTGGGAGCCGAACCGGCGGTCGCCGTGGCGGTCCGCCTTGGCGGCCTGGCGCTCTAGGGCCACTTCAGCCCGCCGTAGGCGTCGCAGCGGCTGCAAAGGTGGATCGCCTCGCGGCGGCCCCGGGCCAGCAGCTCACGGTGGTTGCCGACGATCGGTCCGTTCCAGATCTCCAGCACGTGCTCGAGCCTGACGTCGCCGATGACCCCGCGCCCGTGGACGTCCCAGCAGCAGAGCGCGGCCCGGCCGTCGGTGTAGAAGAACATTTCATCCAACACCTTCAGGCAGGGGCGGTGGACGACATCGGCCGGGGTCTGGCCGGTCCAGGGCCAGTTGTAGAGCGGCACGAGCTGGACCTCGTCGGCGATGGGCTCCCAGTGTTTTTGGTATTGCCCGCGCTCCTCTTGGTTCGCCTGGAGCTCTATCATCCGCACCTCGGTGCGGCAGTCTGTTCCCTGGGCGGCCTCGCAGAACCGTTGAGCGTTGGCGTAGACCTGGTCGCGATCGACACCGGTGCGCGTTGCGTCAAAGACCTGTTGGGAGAAGCCGTCGATGCTGAACCGCACCAACTCGACGCCGATCTCGAGTAGACGCTCGCCCCGCTCCAGGGTCAGCAGCTCCCCGTTGGTGTTGAGCTCGACCGACGCCGTGGGGTCCCGCTTGATATAGGCGCAGATATCTTCGAGACGGTTGTCGCAGAGCGGCTCGTTCTGCAGAAAAGGTCGGTAGCAAACGCCCAGGCCCCGGGTCTCGTCGATGATCTTGCGCCAGACGGCCTCTTCCATGCGCATCGGGCCGCGCTCGACCTCCTTCTGGTAGCAGAACTCGCAGGCCGCGTTGCAGGCCAGGGTGGTCTCGAGCTGCAGGTAACGCGGCCGGGTCGGGAAGCGGAGAAAGCGGCGGGGGGATAGATCGGGCAGTTGGGCGGGGTTGCTCACGGCGGTCTCCGGGAGGTGGGAGGGAGTCGGCGGATTAGGTTGTTAATCCTCAGCGGACCGATTATACTTAATCAACTGCGGCCACCGCAAAGCCCTCCGCGGCGACCGGCGCGTAAACCACGCCCGGGCCGGCTTTGGCACGTTTTTTGCGGAGTGGGCCGCCCTCCGACCCGGCGGCCGCCCCGCCCTGCTGCAAAAAACGTGCCAAAGCCTCACCCAGCCCTTCGCGAGGGGTCGCCTGGGCCTGGCGGGGTGTTGACCGGGCGGTGAGGGGTGGGTCGCGCCGGCTTGGAGTGATATTTCAATACGCGCGTGTTAATCCAGACTAACTGCATTAGGTATCGATCTTCGAGTAAGTTCAAGTAACCAAAGATACAACCAGGCATACAGCCAAGGAGTGCCCATGCGTAAACTGCTCTACATCCTGGTGATGCTCGTCGCCGTGGTGCTGCTCACCGGCGCCGGTGATCCCAGCCGCATCTGGGGTCCGGGAGCCCCGCCGACCACCGACGACGAGGATGACGCCGTCGACGACGTCATCGTGGTCGAGGTCGACGAAGACGAAGAAGACAAGGCGATCAGCTACCTCGAGGACCAGCGCGGCGTGCGCCGCGTCGAGCCGGTCAGTGGACCCTACTTCCGTGTTTACTTGGACGGTTCCGTCGATATGATGGCCCTGCGCAACCTGCTGATGGCCAGCTATCTCTTCGCCAATGTCGGCTTCGAGTACCACGCCCACGTCGAGGTCTCGGGCGGCTGCTTCGGCCCGGTGCGCAACGGCGGCTCTTCGGGCGGCTCCTCGGGCGAGGTCTGGGGACCCTCGGACGATCACGACGACGATGACGATGATGACGACCACGACGATGACGACGACGGCGATATCTGGGGTCCGGACCGGCGCTAGAAGTCGGTCGATGTGATCCGCTGCCGAGACGCCGACGGGTGGGATCGAGTGATCCCGCCCGCCGCTTCTTGTCGATCGACTCTGTATATACTGCGGCGTCCAATCGGTCCGTCACGGATTGCGCAGTTGTCTGGGTGGTGGCGGTTTCGAGCAGTTAGACGATGGTCCTGCTTCGCTCCGTGGAGTAGGCCGGATTGACGCCCTCTTGACGTATGCAGCCCCCGCGTGGGGGTTGTTGACCAGCATTGACGAGGTCGCTCAACGGTGTTGAATGCGGAAAACCGCCTCGGCCAAGATGCCGGGAGCGCGGCCGGTTCCGTCAAGCAGCCGCTCAAGTGGGCGAGCGACGGGTCAGGCTCGGCAAGGAACGCCCGCGAGCTTCCGGCCGCCGTCAATGCGCCCGTCGACTAGCTCCGCTTGCGGCCGACGATGAAGAAGACCACCAACAGCACGACCAGACCGGGGACGATGAACTTGATCAGGAAACCCAGCAGGGGGAAGATCAGCCAGAGGGCGACGGCGGCCAGGATCAGGACGCCCAGGGCGATCAGGGTGCCCTTGGTGCCGGTGAGTTTTTTCATTGAGTCAGTCCTCGCTTGGTTGGACGTTGAGGCGCCTCGCGCCGCCTTTCGACAGAGAATGCGCCGGGGTGAAGGGGGCCGGCGGGTATTTGACGATAAACCTGAGCGCTCCGAGGGCCAGGGCGACGACGGCGACCGGCAGCAGGGGGAAGAGGAAAGCGGCCGTCGAACACCCGCCGCAGCGCTTGTCTTCGTCCATCGCCTCACCCGGTCCCGCTGAGCGTCACGCCTCGAATCAATCACGTGTGACGGCGGCGCCGACCGGAGTCACTCGGCGGGATGAGGCGAGTCGGGAGATCACGGGAGGCCAGCGGTTTCCATCCGGCTGGTCATCTTCGATCGATTGGTCCCGGGGTCGGCAATCCCCGTTTGAGAGAGGGTTCCCGTTAGCTGGAGGGCTTATCACCGATTGCTCGTCGCAACGCAGAGCCGGGGATACCAGCCCGGCGGCGCGAAGTTTTCCCTCGTTTCCGGACCGCAAACAATTGCTGCTGGATTATCGGGTAGCGCTCGACCGGCACGGGATGTTTCTTCGGCGGTCGATTTCCGGCCGCAAGCCTGGTGTCACAGAGGCGGGACCGGCCGACCGTCGACCCTGTCGGCATCCTGGAGTTTGTTGGAGGCTGCTGGAGGCTGGGGCCATCAAGACGAGCCCCCTCCATTCAGGCGTCGGGGTTGCGTTTCGTCGGCGGTTCGATTGGTCCTCGGGTCGAGGTATGCCCGTTGGATAATCAGGTACCGTCGTAGCGTTGGTCACCTCTTGCGTCTGGCGATCAGGTAGACTATCAACCCCACCACCAACAGCGGCCCCAGGATCCAGCGGAAGAAGATCCAAATCGACCAGAAGATGCCGCTGAGCAGGAAGAAGGCCCCCAGCACGGCCAGCAGGCCAATGACAACCTTGGTTCCCGTGGACATGCCCTCGCGGCTCATCGTGTCCTCGCGTGGATTGAGCGTCAGCCCAGGCGACCCTCGACGATCAGGTAGATCAGATAGGCGACGACGGCCAGCAGGGCCAGGGGGATGAAGGCCTTGATCAACGCGCCGGCCAGTTTGCTCAGACCTTCGATGAAGAAGCCCAGGAAGTAGATCAGCAGGACGAGCACGGCGATGCCGCCGACGATGAGGGATCCGTAGAGCAGGAACTGCATGGGTTGTCCTTCGGTTGTTAAGCGTGTCGGTCAGCGGATAAACAGACCGACGGGCAGGGCGAAGGCGAGCAGGGCGGCCGTTCCGGCCGCCAGGCCACGGATGAGACCTCCGCCGCCGCGCCGGACCAGCTTGACGGCGGTCAGCAGGAACAGGAAGACGGTCCAACCCACGGCCAGTAGCTGGTAGGCCCAGCCGAAGAGAGCGCCGGGACCTTCGATCCAGGCGGCGAAGGCCTCCCGCGTCGTCGCCCCGGCGAGGACCAGGCTGCCGGCGACGGCCTCGACAGGCAGGGTGGTCAGCAGGCAGGGCACGCTGTAGGCGAAGCCCAGGGCGGCGACGATCTTGCTGTAGGGCGCGGCGCGGCGGGTCAGCAACTGCAGCAGACCGGCCGCCGCCAGGGTGGCGTAGAGGAACAGCGGCCCCTGGTAGAAGATCTGTAGACGATACTGCTGGAGGGGCGCGAGTTCGAGGACCGAGGGGTTGAGCGCCCCGGCGCCGCCGAAGAGCAGGGCGGCGACGACGTAGGTGTAGCCGGCGATCAGCAGACCCTGGACGGCCAGGCCCTTGCCGAGGGCGGTCTCGTCGTCGAGCAGCGCTTCGATGGCGCGGGCCGGCCGGATGATCATCCAGCCGAGAAGGCGTCGGAAGCCGGGCCGGCTGGGCCGCCGGGCGGAACTCTGTTCAAGCGATCGGGAATCCGGTTTCATCGGGTCGACGGTCGGTTTGCTGCGGGGAGCACTACGATCAAACGCAGCGGCAAGCTTGGCGGCGGAACGGCGCCGGGGTGCGACGCTTGCGGCGGTCTCGCCTCAGATGTCCAGGCTGAAGGAGACCTTGAGGAAGAGGATATGCTCGGCCAACTCCCGGGTGCTGGGGGTCAGCAGGTTGTAGGCCAGGTAGACGTAGCTGCCCGGGAGGTAGTTCCAGGCCAGCAGGGCGTTGGCCTCCTCCTGTCCGCGCAGGGTGTTGCGCTGGCCGAACAGACGCAGCCAGAGGGTGTCGGTGAACTTGGCGCTGATTCCGGCGGAAACGAACCAGTGATCGCCGGCCATGCTGTAGTATTCGTCCTCGCCTATCAACCTCTCGTACTCGACGGTGCCCTCGAGGGTCAAACCGCTGAAGGGGGCCAGGGCGGCGGCCAGCTCCCAGTAATGCAGGTCGTAGCCGTAGTAGCGTCCGCCGATGTAGGAGACGCTGGCGTTGCTCCAGCGGTCCAGGCCGTAGCCCAGTGTACCGGAGTAGAAGAGGTTTTCGAAGCTCCAGCGCTCGTCCTCGAAGTACTCCTCGGTCTCGTAGGCCTGCCAGTAGGAGCCGGAGAGGGAGAAGCCCGCGGCCAGGTCGGCGCCGCCGTAGCCGCCCCAGCCCTGATAGGCCAGCGGTCCGCCGTCGTTCTCCTGGTAGTGGTAGTAGTAACCGCCCAGGTAGGTGGTCTCCAGCCAATCGTTCCAGATGCTCCAGAGGTATTCGCCGTAGACCTCGCCGCCCAGGGTGTCCAGGTCCGAGTAGGGCAGGTAGCCCATCTCGGCGTCGAAGTTCGGCCGCACCTGCTGGGCCGAGAAGCCCAGGGTCCAGTTGGGATCCTCCCACTCGCCGTCCAGGTACCAGGCGAAGTCCTCGACCTCGTTCTTCTCGTTGATCTGGTAGGCGAACTGGCCCACGGCCAGCAGATCGTAGTCGGTGGCCATGCTGAAGTCGGCGCCGAGGATGGTGTCGTTGAAGGTGTCCTCGACCAGATTGAACTCGGTGGGTCCGAAGGGTCCGTACTCGACCTCGAAGCGTTCGCGCTGGTACTTGTTGACCACGGTCAGCCCGATGGTCGAGGTGTCGAAGATGTCGTGGGTCAAGCGTAGGGCGGCCACGTTGGCCCGCAGGGCCTCCTTCCAGTAGTCTCCCCGGTAGGTCGTGTACTCGGCCTTGTCGAAGACCCGGCCCTCGACGTCGGTGACGTAGTAGCGCAGGCCGCCCAGCTTGCCGTAGAGCTTGCCGGCGTAGTCGATCTCCGCGATGCGCCGGGAGTAGAACAGTTGCAGGGGCAGCTCGAAGAGCGACTTGCCCTCGCGGAAGAAGGGTCGTTTCTCGTTGAGGTAGAGCTCGTCCCGGGAGAGGTTGATCTCGTTGAGGTCGCTCTCGATGTGGGCGAAGTCCGGGTTCCAGGTCGCGGCCAGGCTCATCGCGCCGAAGGGACGGAAGTCCAGGTCCACGCCGCCGTTGAAGTCGTCCCAGACCCCTTCCTCGTACAGGGTGGGGTCGTTGTAGAGAATGCCCTCCTCGACGTCGTTCCAGCGGCGCTCGGCGGTCAGGTAGGGGGTGATGTTGAGGGTCACCGGGGTGTCCAGGTCGTCGATACCGCCCAGCCGGCCGAAGCCGGTGGCATGGAAGAGGGTTCCGGCGTAGTTGGCCCAGACCGAGCTTTCGTCGTTGGGTATCTCGTTGCGCCAGAACTCGATGCCCAGGCCGTCGGCGGGGTCGATGTAGTGGATGGCCCGCCAGGGGATGGCGATCTCGGCCACCCAGCGGTCCTCCTCGACGCGGGCCGCCGCGCTCCAGTTGCCGTCCCACTCCTCGTCGATGTAGGTCCCGTCCTGGCTGAACACGGCATCGTAGCGGTTGCCCTGGGCGTTGACGATGAACCAGTAGCCGGAGCGGCCGTCGTCGAAGGTGTCGAGCAGGATCGAGATCGAGTCGTCGAGCCAGAGCGGATCGTCGTGTCGCAGCATGTCGGAGACGATGGCTTCGGGTCGGGACTCGTAACAGGCCACGGCGAAGTAGAGGGCCTGGTCGTCATAGAGGACGCGGACCACGGTCTGCTCCCCGGCGGGCCAGGGCAGGCCGATGCCGCGGTAGATGAAGCTGGAGGAGGGCTTGGCCGCCTCCCAGACGATGTCGGTCAACCGGCCGTCGATCTGCGGCGGGGCGCTGGTGCGCACCGCTTCGAGCTCGCGTTCGGCCAGCGTCGAGGCGGCGATCAGCAGCAGCAGGAGCAGCGCCGTTTTGGCTCTCACGGTCACCTCCGCGTTCATTGGAAGCCGTGCTTGGGTCCGGGGAAAACGCCCTCCCGGACCTCGGCGGCGTAGCGGGCGACGGCCTCGGTCATCAAAGAGTCGGCCTCGAGATAGCGCTTGACGTGACGGGGCTTGAGCGCTCCGGGGAAGCCCAGCAGGTCGTGGAAGACCAGGATCTGGCCGTCGGCGGCGGCCCCGGCGCCGATGCCGATGGTGGGGACGCCGACGACGGTCGTGATTTCGGCGGCCAGCTCCGTCGGGACCAGCTCGAGGACGATGGCGAAGGCCCCGGCGTCCTCCAAACGATGGGCCTGCTCGATTATCTTCCGGGCGGCGTCGGCGCCGCGTCCCTGAACCCTGAAGCCGCCCAACTGGTGCACCGCCTGGGGTGTCAGCCCCAGGTGGCCCATCACCGGGATGCCCACACGGGTCAGCCGCTCGACGTACTCGGCGATGCCCGGGCGCCCCTCGATCTTGACAGCCTGGGCGCCGCCCTCGGCCAGCAGGCGCCCGGCGTTCTCCACGGCCCGCTCCGGGGTGGTGTGGAAGCTCAGGAAGGGCATGTCGGCGACCAGCAGGGGCAGGCGCTCCAGCTCGCCGCGCAGGGCGAGCTCATCGAGGGCCCGGGCGGCCAGGGCGGTGTGGTAGGTCATCTGCTCCAGGGTGACGCCCAGAGTGTCCGGGCGGCCCTGAACGACGTTGCCCAGGCTGTCGCCGACCAGGATCAGGTCCACCCCGGCCCGGGCGCAGACCAGGGCGCCGGGGTAGTCGTAGGCCGTCAGGCAGCAGATCGGCCGCCCGCCTTTGAGTGCGCGGATCTCGGCGGCGGTCAGCCGGGGGGTGGGCTTGCCGCTGGACATGGTTAAACCTCGTTTCACGATACCGTTGCGCCGCGTCAGCTCAAGCGGTGGCGCAGGCTTCTCCAGAGCTGGAGCACGGTGCGGCCGTCCCGGGGGTCGCGCAGGCAGGGGGCGATCTCGCAGGCCGGCTCGAGCACGAAGGACCGCAGGCGCAGCCGGGGATGGGGAACGATGTAGCCTTCCTCCTCGCCGACCAGCGAACCCAGATAGAGCAGGTCCAGATCGAGTCGGCGGGCGCCGTCGCCGCGACGGCGGTCCTCGCCGCGTCCGTGGTCGTCCTCGACGGCGGCCAGCCGGCGGCCCAGCTCGCCGATGCCCAGTCCCGTGGCCAGCAGGGCGCAGGCGTTGAGGAAGTCCCCGCTGCCGGCGGCCAGACCCACGGCCGGGTTTTCGTAGAAACGACTCAGGGCCAGGAGTTCCAGGTCGGCTTCGTCGGCCAAGACGGCCGCGGCGCCGAAGAGGTTGGCCCGGCGGTCACCCAGGTTGGAGCCCAGACCGATCAGCGCCCGGCGGATCACCGGGAGGCCCGGAAGTCGGCGATGCGCTCCAGGGCGCGCTCTAGTTCATCCCGAGGTCGGGTCAGCGCCAAGCGCACCCAGCCGCGACCCCGTTCGCCGAAGGCCCGTCCCGGAACCAGGGCCACGCCCTTGGCGGCCAGCAGCTCGCGGCAGAAGGCGGCGTCGTCGGTGGTGGGGGGGCCGTCCAGGCGGAGGAAGAAGTAGGCCGCTCCAACGGGGAGGTTATGCTCCCAGCCCATCGCCGTCAGCGCCGCCGAGACGGCGTCGCGGCGCTCCCGGAAGACGCGGCGGTTGGCGGCGACGTAGTCGTCGCCGTCTTCCAGGGCCACGCAGACCGCCTGGATCAGCGGCGCGAAAAGGCCGGCCTGGTGGTAGAGTTCGATTTTGCGCAGGGCCGCCACGGCCTCGGGGGCGCCTGCGGCGAAGGCCGCCCGGGCGCCGGCCATGGCGTAGGCCTTGCTCAGGGTGTGGAACTCCAGGGCGATCTCCTCGGCGCCGGGAACCTCCAGGATCGACAGCGCGGGTTCGTCGAAGCCCAGGAACTGGTAGGCGTTGTCGTAGACGGCCAAGGTGTCGGTCTCCCGCGCCCAGGCGACGAGTTCGGCGAGGAAGCCGCGCTCGCAGGCGCCCCCGGTGGGATTGTTGGGGTAGTTGAGCAGGATCAGCCTGGCTCGGCGGGCGACCTCGTCGGGGATCGCCGCCAGATCGGGCAGCCAGCCCCGCTCAGCCTCCAGGGGCAGGGGGTGGATCTCCAGCCCGGCCAGCACGGCGGCGCTGCGGTAGGAGGGGAAGGCCGGGTCGGGCAGGATGACCGTGTCGCCGGGGTCGGCGAAGGCCAAAAAGACCCGGGAGAGCGCCCCCTTGGAGCCCATCAGCGGCACGCAGCCGGCGGCGGGTCTGACGCCGAAGTGGCGCTCGTACCAGTCGGCGACGGCCTTCTGCAGTCTCGGCGAACCCGAATAGGGGGTGTAGGAGTAGCGGGCGGGATCGGCGGCCTCGACGGCCAGCTCCTCGAGGGCCTCGCCGTAGGGCGGCAGGTCCGGACCGCCCCGGCCCAGGTCGATGACCTCCAGGCCGCTTTCGGCGGCGGCCTGCTTTCCGGCGGCGATCTCGGCGAAGATGTAGGGTTCGACGGCGGCCAGGCGCCGCGATTGCTCGATCGTCAATCCTGCTCCTCGGGAGTGTCTGCTGGGTGTGACTCTGCGTGTCCGTCAGGTGGAATGGAGCTGCCTCGACGAACCGGCCTCGGCGGCGGCTCGGTCCGGACGGTTCATTGCGCGTCTTAGGTGTTTCTCTAAGGGATCATCGCCTGAAAGCGAACGAAGTCGAAACTTCAAAGAGCGGCATTTAGAACGGGAGCGCCGGCATCCAACTCACGAAAGGCATCTGTTCGATAAACCAGCGAGCTAGATAATAACTGAAACCGCTAATAGAGGCACTTGGCATCTTGTATACCTGGGTGGCCCGGGATGCAAAGCAGGAGTAGAGATTTCCCTGCTCTCAGCGCCCCACTCGAGCGCGTCAAGGTTTGGCGACACCGGGCGGGCTGGGGAAAGTAACAGTCTGCCGAGCGTCAAGGCGCATGACGACAAGCCGATAGCGATGCGTAACTGTTGACTTGCCTGGGATAATCCCTTCCTAGAGTTCGCTGGAGCTGCGGGTGACCACGACGCGGAAGTGGCGGCTCTCGTCGGCCAGGTCGATGAACACCCGGCCGTTGGCCAGGTCGAGCGCCCAGTCGGTCTCCTCGATGGTCTCCCAGTGGGTCACCGGACCGCCCGGTCCGTCGCCGTCCTCGTCGACGTCGGCGGCGCCGTCGCCCCAGACGCTGACCGCCGGGGTGAGCTCCAGGCTGGTGTCGTTGCCGATCTCGGCGATCTCCAGCCAGCCGCCGGCATTGTCGACCTCGGTGCGGGTGAACTCGTAGGCGACCTGGGAGGCGTAGGGCTCGACGAGGCTCTCGGGATCGCTGCAGCCGGCGATGAACAGCAGGGCCGCGCAGGCCGAGAGCGCTAGTTTGCTTCTCATGGCGCTTCCTCCTAGTCGAGCTGGTACATCAGAACGATGCGGTAGGTCTCGGTGCCCTGGCCGTCGTCGTCGATGTGCAGGTTGCCGTCCTTGGCGTGCCAGTACTCCTGGTCCAGGGGGTACCAGAGCACGCCGTCGGAGCCGTGGTCGCCGTAGATGAGCAGCATCGGTGTGGTGTCGTCGTCGACGGGATCCAGGCGCAGCTCGTCGAACTCGACGTACTCGGAGCCCTGGAAGTTGCCGGCGGGGATCTCGTAGACCTTGACCGTGGCGGCGCCCTCGACGCCGATGGAGACGGGATCGCGCTCGCAGGCCACCCCGAACAGGTAGCCGATCAGCACGGCGCCGACCAGGGTCAGGACTCCGTAAAGGGGCTTGATACGCATTGTCGCCTCCGGTTGGCTCGTTGCCATGGGCTGGTCGCAACTAGGTTTTACTCCGGCGCCGCGGCGCCGTTGGGTGTCATTCATCGGCGGGAGACAGCAGATAGCCCTGCCGCTCCAGCTCATCCATGGGGATGAACTCGTGGGACTCGAGGGGAATCTCGGTGTAGCGCGGATCGATGGTGGTGGCGCGCTCGTAGTAGGCGTCGGCCTCGGCGATGTTCCCCAGGGCCTTGTGGCAGCGGTAGAGGTTGTAGAGGGTGGGCGGGTTGTCGGGCCGCAGCTCGTCCAGGTGCTCCAGCTTCTCGACGGCTTCCGCGTAGCGGCCGGCGATGTAGTACATCCGGGCCAGGTTGTGGTAGGCCGGCGGGGCCTCGGGATTCAACTCGACCGCCGCCTCGTAGGCCTCCACCGCCCGGGGCATGTCGCGCACTTGTTCGTAGGCGCAGCCGAGGTTGAAACGGGCTTCGTAGTAGTCGGGATTCACGGCCAGGGCTCGGCGGAAGGCTTCCACGGCCCGGGGGTATTCGGCGTGCAGGTGGTGGATCAACCCCAGGTTGCTCCAGGCCGGGGCGAAGTCCGGTTCGAGTTCGACAGCTCGCTCGAAGGCCGCTTGGGCTTCATTGTAGCGCTCGAGCTCGGCCAGGACCACACCGTGGTTGTAGTGAGCCCGCGACCAGGCCGGGGCCAGATAGGTCGCCTCGGCGAACTGCTCGGCGGCCTGTTCGAGGTCCGGCGGCTCGAGTTCGAGGAAGGCCAGGCCGAAGCGGAAGCGCAGCTCGGCGTCGTCGGGGTTCTCGCTGACCTCCTCGGCCAACTCATTGATCTGCGGGTCGCCCTCCTGACGCTCCGGAGCGCAGGCCAGGGGGAGGAGAACTGTCATCAACAGGGCCGGGGCGAGTATGCCTGGCGGCCGGAACGGGTTTCTCTGCATCGCTGGTGGGGTTTGGTTGAGGTGTTGTCAATACCGCGCGATGATTAAGCTACGTTGCAGGTTGCTCGGGGTTTCACTTTACCGCTCGGTCGGCGGTTGTTGGTTTTCAAACTTTGGTCGGTGCATCCCGCCGGTGCGCCGGACGGGCGATCCTGTCGTTGTGATGATCGGCAACGGCGCCGGGGGCGTCCAGTGTGGCTTTCGGCGGATGGAGCACCAGCTTCCCGCTGTTGTTCTCCCGACACCACAAAACGTTCCCGTAGGGGCATCCTGAGCGGCACCCCGGACCAGGCCCGCTGGGCGGCTTGCGTAACAGCCCTCCCGGTCATCCGTCCGGCGCGCTTTTCACCAGCCTCCTCGCCTGGCATCGGCTTATTGTGCCTGCCCCGAATACCAGCCCCTCTGGTGAAAAACCCCGCCCGGTGAGGTACCGTTTGCGGGGTAACCGCCGGGTCGGGTGGCCGGGCGCTTTGTTGGCAGCGGCGCCGGCTATTTGAAGGCGTAGAGCATACCGTTTTCGCAGGAGACCACCAGGCGGCCGGCGGCGAAGCAGGGGCCGTCGACGGCGGGGGCTTCGAGTTGGTGCCGCCAGAGCTCCTCGCCCTTGGCGACGTCGAAGCCGTGAAGGATACCATCGCGGGTGGTGACGAAGACGGCGTTGTCGGTGACGACGGGGCTGTGGCGGATGGGCGTCTCGGTACTGACGCGCCAGAGCCGGTTGCCGCCGTCGCTGCTGACGGCCTCGAGGTAGTTCTGGGCGACGGTGAAGACGCGTCCTTCGGCGATGGCCGGTGTGCAGGTCAGCGAGGCGATGGTCTCGTAGCGCCAGAGGAGTTTGCCGGTGGCGGCGTCGATGACGATAAGGTAGGGGCGCTGGGAGCCGGGCTTGTCTTCGAGCTCACCGGCTGTCTCGGGGATGGCGAAGTAGAGCTTGTTGTCGTAGTAGGTGGGCGAGCTGCCGGCGTTGCCGAAGGAGCGGGTCTTCCAGCGGATGTCGCCGGAGCCCATATAGACGCTCATCAGGCAGCCGTCGTAGGTGGAGAGGTAGATTGCGCCGGTGCCGGCGGTGGGTTCGCTGAAGGCCGATTCCCAGGGGCTGATCCATTTCAGCGAGCTCTGGGTGGCGTCCAGGGCCAGCAGGAAGCCCTCCTGGGTGACCAGGAAGACGTTGGAGCCCTCGACGCAGGGAGTGAGCTGGATTAGATCGTCGAAGAGGTACTTCCAGCGCAGCAGGCCGCTCTCGATGCCGATGGAGTAGAGGTTGAGGTCGTCGCAGGCCACGTAGACGTAGCCGTCCCAGCCGATGGCCGCCGGGCAGGAGACCTTGCCGTCGAGCTGGGCCTTCCAGGCGCGCTCGCCGGTTTCCAGGGCGACGCAATGCAGCTCTTCGCCGCCGGCGGCCGGGGTGACCAGGTGGGTTTGGGTCAGGCTGGGGCCGGTGGCGACGCCTTCGCCGATCTCGTACTCGAAGGCCGGCTCGCCCTCGGGGGGGATGATCGCCGGGCCGACGACGCCGGTGTGGGCGGTGTTGCCGCGATAGCAGGTCCAAGTGTGGATGTCGTCGGTCTTGAAGCGCAGAAAGTAGCTGTTGATGGTGTCCTTGAGCTTGGCCGTCAGCCGGTCCACCTCGGCCAGGGCGCTCTTGCGGATCAGCTCGACCTCTTCCTGGGATATCTGTATCCGAGCCATGTCCCACTCCAGTCAACCGGTATCGGTGCTCACGCACCGGGTAACAGCGTGCCTTTGCAACTGATTTTCAGTATATCTCGTCGGGTTCTAAAGGTCAAGATAATAAGGGGTTAATGCGATTGAGCATCCATGGATTCCGCCGGTCGGGGGGGATCGGCGACGGGCGGTTGGACGGGGTCGGTTTGCAGGATCGGTTACTCTGTTGAGATTATCGCAAGATACCAGATCAGCATTGTATCCAGGAGGAGCCGCATCGGGTGAGAGGCGTGTTGCCGGATACTCGGTTTGTGGCGACAATCCAGGGCCTCAAGGCTTGGTGTTTCCGGTAGGGATTATCACTCGCACCGAAACCGATTCATCCAGCTGATAGACTGTAATTCATTGCTTTATCGTTCACACTGGCCGCCGTTGCCATCCCGTTGTTTGGTGGCACCATACCCGGCCTTGTATTGAGTTTCGCCGGAAGCCCGCGTCTGCTGGTTCCATTCATGTTCCACCAGGCCGTGAGTGAGGACCTGCTGACGTCGCTCCATTGCTCGCTTTAGCAGCTTCTTCCGTTATCCGACTTCGCTGGTTGACCCCTCGCTGCGGGTGGTTACAAGGAGCCGTCTCAATGCATCCTTCATCAAGGGATCGTATACCGTGTTCGGACCTGATCGTGATTGTACATTGTTGATATTTGACGTGTTTGGTATCAGATTCCGGTCATTGAACACACAGTCAAAAAGTGGCAAATAAGAAGAGCGTCAGACTAAGTAAGCCTGGATATCCGCACACTTGTCCATGCCCTGACTGCAGATTGTCACTGACGCTTAAGTGTCGTAATATCTAGTAATAAGGGCAAGATATATGATTGTGGGGTCAACAAGGCGCATTTCCGGTAAGTAAAGAACGGCCCGGCAAGCCGCCCCTAATCAGCCTGGTTTGGTCCGATCACGTTCCATGATGCCTTAAGCAATTGCGAATACGTGGTTCAGTCTCTGGTGATGATCACTTCCTGAATACGGCGGTTGGGAGAAATGGTCTTCAGCCATGGAATGGACCGCTGTTAATCAAGCCGTTGCGATGCTCATCGGGAGCGCCAAACAGAACAGACACCATTCCGACCGACCGCGCTCACCCGGCGTCCCGATGCTTGCAATTCAATGATTGATGCTCGATGTGCGCCTGTCGAACCGGCGGCTTGTCGAGCATACGGAAACAGCCGGAAAGCCGTCGGCGGAGGAGGCCCGGCCGGGGAGCCGGTCATAACAAATCAGTCGAACAGATCGCGCAGGACGGCGTCGCTGGTCAGCAAGTGCTCTGGGGACAGCCGCAGGGCGCCGCCGGAGAGGACCAGCCGCCCGGCCTCCAGGTGGGAGGCCAGACCGGGGAAGGCGGCTAAGGCATCCCGACCGAACCTCTCGGCGAAAACCCTTACTGATAAACCCTCCAGGTGGCGCAGGTTGAGCATGGCGAACTCGATCTCCCGCTGGCGGGGGGTGGGCTCCTCGAGCTCGACGGGGGGTTCGCGCCCGTTCTCGACTGCGGCCAGCCAGGCCTCGAGGTCGGGGGTGACCCGGCGGCGGACGGTGCCGTCGTCGCCCACCGCCGAGGGGCCCAGTCCGATGAAGCGACCACCGCGCCAGTAGTGTTCGTTATGCCGCGAGCGATGGCCGGGGCGGGCGAAGTTGGATATCTCGTACTGCTGGAACCCGGCGGCGGCCAGCAGCTCCCGGGCGGCGGCGTAACAGTCGGCGGCGGCGTCGGGATCGGGAACGGGCAGCCCGCCGGACTCCACGGCCCGGGCCAGGGGGGTTCCCGGCTCGAGCTTGAGGGCGTAGAGGGATAGATGATCGACGCCGAGTTCCACGGCGCGACGCAGGGAGGCGCTGAAGGTCCGCGGTCCTTGGTCGGGCAGGCCGTAGAGCAGGTCCAGGGAGAGCGAGCGCACACCGGCGCGGCGGGCGTTGGCGATGATCGCGGTGTCGTCGGCGGTGTGGAGGCGGCCCAGCAGGCGCAGCTCGGCGTCGTCGAAGGACTGGAAGCCCACGGAGAGGCGGGTCAGCCCGGCGCGGACCAGAGCGCCCAGGTAACCGGGGTCGTGGTGGGCGGCGGGGTTGGCCTCGATGGTCATCTCGCCGCCGCTGGGCAGGCCGAAGCGCTCGGCGGCCCGGGCCAGCAGGTCCATCAGCAGCGGCGCGGAGAGCAGGTTGGGCGTCCCGCCGCCGACGTAGAGGGTGCGTCCCCGAACCGGGGCGGTCCTGGCCGCTGCGCTGATCAAGGCCCGGCCGACGCGCTCGGCGAGACCCTGCTGGGCGGTTCGGCTGTAGAAGGCGCAGTAATTGCAGCGCCGCCGGCAGAGCGGAACGTGGAGGTAGACGCCGTGGCGTGGACGGCTGGAGGGGGGGCTCATGATTCGGGGAGGCGCAGGTAGATGGGGTTGGAGTAGAGCCAGAGGCGCTCGATGTCGCCGAAGGGGAGGTTGGGCGCCTTGATCCAGGCTTCGACGCGATAGACGCCGGGGCGGCTGGTGACGTAGGTCAGCCGGCGGTCACGGGAGCGCAGCAGCTCCTCGCCGTCGCGTAGCAGGGTCAGGAAGACGCCCTCGGCGGGCGGGCAGTAGGCCTCCAGGGAGACCGGCTCGCCCGCGGCGGCGTCGATGACCAGCTCGTCGCCCATCACCGCGACGCTGTCGCCCTGGCGGGCGGTGAAGCGGAAGCCGGAGCCGATGCCGATGGGGGCCACGGAGCCGTAGCAATGCCCGGCCTTCAGGGCGCTGTTGACCAGCAGGAAGGCCTCGCGGGGCTCCTCGGGCAAGCGGCGGGGCAGCAGGACGTGGGTCTGCAGGAAGCGCAGGGCGTCCGGGTAGTCCGGGGTGGGGATGTACCAATCGCCGATGACCTTGGTGCGGCCGGTGACGTCGACGGAGCTCAGGCCGACCACCCGACGATGCCGGGTCAGCTCGTCCCAGAGCAGGAAGGGCCGGCGGTCGATGCCCAGGCGGGCCAGGGAGCCGGCGCCGTCGATCAGGTTGACGCTGGCCGCCGCCAGCCACTGCCAGGGGTCGCAGCGACGCCAGAGGCTGGTCAGGTTGACCACCTCGAGGGCGTCGAAGCCGCCCAGGGAGAGGTCGGTCCAGGGACGTTGGGGGTCGGTGGGCATGGCTATCACGGTGAGGTGGTCGTCGAGCTCGGCCAGCAGGGTGGCCGTAGCCGCGTCGGGGTCGCCGCTCGACGCCGGCATCTTGGTGGGTCCCAGGAACCACATCCGCCCCTCGGGGCGCTCGAGCTCGGCGCCGCAGAAGAGGAACAGGTTGCCGTAGCTGCCCACCTTGCCGTCATTGCGGGCCTGCATGGTGCCCTTGTCGCAGACGACGACGAAGTCCAGACCGGCGTCGTGGGCGTGCTGGGCGATCTCGCCGTAGGAGGCCTTGCCGTTGGAGTAGTCGGAGTGGACGCACAGCGCGCCCCGGTAATCGTAGTAGCCGCCCAGACGGGGGTAGACGGCGAACTCGCGCCGGGGGAACTGGGCGCGCAGGTTGTGCAGGGATAAGAGGGTGAACAGGGCGGTGAGGGTGAGGAGGATGTCGCGGATCCAACGCAGGACGCCTCGCCGAGTGACGAAGCGCCACAGGCTCCGGGCCCGCTCGCGCAGGCCGCCCAGGTCGATGCGCTGGGTGCGCGCCCGCGAGGCGGACCGGGCCTCTGGGTCCTCCGGGGTCATTCGGCGAAGCTGCCGCGAACGCCGACCCAGAGTGTCTGCACCCGTCCGCTCTCATCGACGAGGGCGTAGCCCTGCAGCCAGCGGTGGATCTGCGGATCGGCGAAGGGGGGCAGGCTCAGCGGCACCGAGCGCAGCAGGTAGCCCTCGGCCCCCTCGGGACCGACCAGATCGACGACCTCCCAGCCCAGGGCGGCCAGGGCGTCGAGGCTGGGGCGGTAGCCGCCGTTGTGCCGGGGATGTTTGGAGAGGGCGTCCAGGTCGAGCTCGGCCAGTCGGACCGCCAGGGCCGGATCTGCGCCGGGGCGGGGCAGCTCGGGCACCTCGGGCAGGCGCAGCTCGCCGCCGTAGAGCTCCACGCCGTAGCCGAAGACGCCGGTCTTGTTCACCACGGCGCTCTCCAGCTCGATCACCAGGCCGTCGAGATCGGGTTGACGCTCGAGGAGATAGTAGACCGTGCGGGTGATCCCCGAGGCGTCCCAGTGATAGTCGGTCAGCACCGTCAGGGCGCCAGTGTCGGCCAGACGGCCGCTGACGCTGATGACTTCGCCGGGCTCCAGCTCGGGCGCCACGACGCGGTCGGCCAGGTCGCCGCCGGGGAGTACGGGGACCAGCTCCACCGCGTCGGCGGCGGCGGTGTCGTCGGCGGGTCGGCAGCCGCCGATCAGGCCGTTGAGGGCGACGGTCAGCGCCACGGCGAGGATCGTCTTGATGGCGGGTCCGGGATTGGTTTGGCGTTTATTCATAAGTGGGAGGGGTGGTCGCGGGAATGGCTGCGTAAGCCTTCGGTTCACCGGGGCTGCTGTTGCCGGTAGCATCGAAGGGCGCACGGGTGAGGGTACGCGGCGGCGCCGACGATTAATCGTCGATGATGTAGCCCATCTCCAGCTCGCCGGGGTCGACGTTCTCGGAACCGTTGGCGGTGGCGTCGCGCAGGGCGGCGATGCGGTCGCGGGCGAAGGCCACGTCACCCTCGCCTTCGGCCAATGCGATGTAGCGCTGCCAGTGACGGATGGCGTCCAGGTGCTCGCCGGTCTTTTCCAGCAGCATGGCGTAGTTCCAATGGGCCAGGGCGTAGTCGGGCTTGATCCGCAGGGCCTCCTGGTAGGCCTCGGCGCTGAGATCGTTGTACTCGAGCTTGTAGTAGCAGTTGCCCAGATTGTTATATGCCTTGTAGTAATAGGGCAGCAGGTCGATGGCTTCGCGGAAGTGGCTGGCCGCCAGGGAGAAGTACTCCTTCTCCATGTAGACCAGGCCCAGGTTGTTCTTGACGAAGGGGTTGTCCGGGGCCAGCTCCTCGGCCTCCTCGAAGATCTCCGTGGCCAGGCGCAGGTCGCCGGCGGCCAGGGCGGCGTTGCCCTCTTCGATCAGGGCTGTCAGCTTCGAGGTCTCGGAGTCGGTGATGGCGCCGACGCCGTCGCCGTCGACGGCTTCCTTTTCGGATTCAGCGCTCGGAGTGCTCGAGGAGGGGCCGCCGTTGAGTAGACAGCCCGTGAAAACGGCGGCCGTCGACGCGGCCAGCAGTACCATCGCGATCAGTGAAAACTGTTTCAAGGGTTCTCCAGGGCGGTTCGGTGGTGGGGGTGTGGGGTGCCGCTGGTATTCTAGCCCTCCTCCGCCGGGGCGTCAAGGTCGGCGCGGGCGGGTCTGCTATTCGGTGGAAGAAATGGAACCCCGGCGGGCGCCGGGGTGGGTGAAACAGTCCAAAATCCTTGACAATTAAGGAGAATGCCGCTATGTTTGTCTTGATATGTTATACAATCATCCTAGTGGGTTCCTAAGTGGGTTCGGTGTGCTTTTTCTAGTTATCCAACCGTTTCCGGGTTTTCACACTCTGTTCCGTCCAGTCCGTCGTTGTCTTGGCTCAGTATCCTTTGTTTAATAATTGTTACCGGCAGCATGTAGTGCATCCGGATGGATAGATTGTCTACTGATAGAATAGCTTTGGGTTTATCATATAAGACCGAACCGACATCGAAAACTCAAAGAGCGGAATTTAGAATAATAGTGTCGACATTCATCTCCCGCAAGAGATCAACTCGATGAGTCGACTTGTTGAACCGATTAGTTCTAATAACTTTCAGAACCTCTATTAACAAGCACCTAGCTTGCTTGTACCCAGGAAACCCAGGATGTAAATCGGGAGTCGCGGCTTCCCGGTTCTCGACGTCCGATCGGTTAAGGCTGGTTGATTCGTCATATATTCCATGCTGGACACGTGACGGCACATCGGGCTATAAAGTTTGTAATGACAGGCTATCAGCGATATGTACCAGTTCATGAGCGAGTGACAACATCATTGGTCGTCAGAAATCCCTTTTGAGCTCCAAGCGTTTCCGGATGCCGGTCGGTCTGCGACGCCGACCGCCAATCCCGTCCACACACCAAAGAGATTCCGGGAGAGCGGCAGTTGAGAGACGAGGATAAACCCCAAGCCGAAGTCGTCGAGGACCGTCTGCCCGGTGAGCCGCGGGTGCGCTTCGCCCGGCGCGGCGCCAAGAAATCCAAGTACGGCTCGGCCACCCACATCATTTTGCTCGGCGCCGCCCTGGCGGTGATCGTCTGGCTGATCTTCTTCCTGAACCGCGACGGCGCCGGCGAGGAGGACCAGGCCGGCGGCGGCTCCGGCACGCCGATCTCCCAGAGCGGCGCGGAGCTGGACATCAACGAGAACCTGATCAACTACTACCGCGAGGGCGTCCAGTTGCTGCGTCCCGACACAAACTGGGACTTCATCCACGGCGGACAACTGGCCTACAACACCATCGACCACTTCACCGACGAGATGTGGCTCAACGCCACCGAGATCGCCCGGCTGACCCTCTTCGACGGCCAGCGCGACGTTGTCAACGTCCGCGTCGGCAAGCTCAAGCTGCCCGAGGGCGAGAACCGGGTGGCCAACACCGTGGCCCAGCAGTCCTTCGAGCGGATCATGCTCTACGCCCTGGACCCCGAGCATCCCTACAAGGTCGATACCTGGCAGCCTATCGAGACGCTGGACTCCGGCGACCTCAAGGGCGCCTACTACCTGATCAAGATAACCCATTCGCGGGATACCCAGGCCGACATGCGCCTGGTGGCC
This sequence comes from uncultured bacterium, assembly GCA_964581465.1. Classification (GTDB taxonomy): domain Bacteria; phylum RBG-13-66-14; class RBG-13-66-14; order RBG-13-66-14; family RBG-13-66-14; genus WJMB01. Next base: position 68,212 of record CAZOOP010000008.1, on the reverse strand, counting down.
TTCTACGTCAAGGAGGGCTACGTTTACTGTCTGGTGGGCGAGGTCTCCTACGAGGAGTACCACATCTATCAAGGGGACCTGGAGAAGATCGTCCGCGGTTTCGTATTCATCTAGCCTCGGCTCGCCCGGCCGCCCAGATCTAGGGGAAAGGACAATGGTCGACCAGAACTATATCGAAGAGATCAAGCGTCGCAACGCCGAACGGGCGGCCAGGCTGAAGGAGAGCCTGAAGTTCGGCGACTTCACCAAGCTGGATCCCGACGCCGCCGCCGAGGGCAGCAAGGCCGCGCCGACGGAGCCGCAAAGCTCCGGTCCGCCGCCGCCGCCGACGGATGGACGCGCCGCTCCGCCGCCTCCTCCCCCGCCCAAGGGTGGAGGAGCCGCCAAGCCGCCGCCCCCGCCGCCGGGCAAGGTGAAGGCCGCCCCGCCGAGTAAGCAGCAGCCCGAAGCACCGGCCGCCGAAGAGCCTCCCGTGCCCGTCGGTCTGGATTCCGAGGACGGCTCGGCGGGTATCTGGGACGAGATCCTTGGGCCGGCCACCCGCCCCGACGAGGACGGGGCCGCCGAAGAGGACACTTCCTCCCTGGATGAGTTCAGCGTCCCGGCCTTCGACACCACCCCCACAGAAACGGCCGGGAGTGAAGAGGTGACGACGGAGGCCGCCGAACCTCCCCAGCCTGCGACGCGGGACGAGGAGGTCGAGGAAGCAGACGAGGACGACTTCGTCGTGCCCTCCTTCGACAGCCGACCCAGCGAAGAGCCCGCGCCGACGCCCAGTGAGGCTCCGCAGCCCGCCGCCGCCGAGGCGCCTTCCCCCGCTGAGCCCGACGAGATGGACGAGTTCGTCGTGCCCTCCTTCGATTCGGCGGAGAAAACCGCCGAACCCGCTCCGGAACCCATGGTTGAACCCGAGGTTGAACCCGAAGACGACTTCGTCATCCCGGCCTTCGACTCCAGCCCCGAGCCCGCGCCGGAACCCAGCCGACCCGTCGAGGAAGAGATCCCGGCCTTCGACTCCAGCCCCGAGCCAGAGCTCCAGGCCGCCGAACCCGTCGACGAAACCGTCGATGTTCCCGTGTTCGATTCCGAGCCCACCGAGCTGGAGACCATCGAGCCCGCCGCCGCTCCACGGACCGAGCCCGCCGAGGAGATCCCCGTCTTCGGTTCCCGAACCGACGAACCCGCCCCCGCGCCGCAGGCCCCCGAGCCGCGACGCCGTGTCGAGACGGAATCCGAAACCGAACATGCCGTCATCCTCGAGGTGGTGGGTACCGAGCTGCGTCTCAAGCGCCGCAACATCACCCTGCGCGAGAGTATCTATCTGCTGGAAACCGCCGCCGAGGAGTGCCGCAAACTGCTTGAGGAATAACCACGGTGTTCTTCCGTAAGATACTGCCGCGCTACATCGCCCTCGATCTGGGCACCACCAACACCCTGATCCACCTCGATGATCAGGGCGTGGTGGTCGACGAGCCCTCGGTCATCGCCATCAACGAGCTCAAGCAGATCGAAGCGCTGGGCGCCGGGGCCAAGCGAATGCTGGGGCGGACGCCGCCCAACATCCGCGCCGTGAGGCCGATGAAAGACGGCGTCATCGCCGATTACCAGACCGCCGAGCTGATGCTCAAGGCCTTTCTGAGGATGGCCCTGCAGGGCTCCTCCGTGGTCAAGCCCCGGGCGCTGGTCTGTGTGCCCTCGGGGATCACCGAGGTCGAAAAGCGCGCCGTGAGGGACTCGGTCAAGAACGCCGGCGTCCGCGAGATATTCCTCATCGAAGAGCCCATCGCCGCCGCCGTGGGTATGCAACTACCCATCGAGGCGTCCTCGGGCTCCATCGTCGTCGACGTCGGCGGCGGCACCACCGAGGTCGCCGTGCTGAGCCTGGGCGACGTCGTCGTCTCCCAGTCGCGCAAGATCGGCGGCGACGACATGGACGCCGCCATCGACCGCTACCTCAAGAACCGCTACAGCATCTTCGTAGGCGAGCAGATCTGCGAGCGGATCAAGCTGGCGATCGGCACAGCGGTGCGCGTCGAAGATGAACAGTCGATGAGCGTCAAGGGCCGCAACATGATCAGCGGCATCCCCAACACCGTCGAGATTACCTCCAACGAGATTTACGAGGCGCTCAGCGAAACCGTCGGCAACGTGGTCAGCGCCGTTCGCTCCACCCTGGAGCGCACCCCGCCGGAACTGGCCGCCGACATCGTCGAGTCCGGCGTCAATCTGACCGGCGGCGGCGCCCTGCTCTCCGGATTGGACACCGCCATCGCCCGGGAGACGAACCTCGAGGTCCGCCGGGCGCCGCGACCCCTCTACACCATCATCGAGGGCATGGGACTCATCCTGGCCGATTTCTCCCGCTACAAGAAGCTCTTCAACCTCCGCCCGAGCTAGCTTAACCATCGATCGCATCCGGGGCCCCGCGCCCCTTTTTTGTACTCTCCTTCGCGGCTTGGCGGCCCGGATACACCGCAGCCCCGGACGCGTCGGCGGAGACCTCTGTCGGGAGAGGAACGTCGACCGCCGTCCCGCCCGGCGTTGGCACGTTTCTTGCGCAGGGCGGGGCGGGGTCGGCCGAAAGCAGCGGCGATTCCGCAAGAAACGTGCCAACGCCTTCCTCCGGAGTGTCTTTGGGGTTGATCGCGCGAAGGCCGAACAGAGGTCTCCGCCAAAACGGCGCTTGAGCGTTCACAGCTTGATATGGAGTCACTGAAGGTCGACGTCGACGGAATAACTCCGCTCAAACGCCGTCGCGCCGGCGACGTGGTATAATGCAAGCCCTATGCGCAAATCTCTGGCAGAATTGATGCGGACGCCCGGTCTGCGCCGGGTGGTGGCGATCCTGCTGTTGATCGTGATCGTTCTCGGCGCGACCTGGCTGCGGGTGCGTCTGTGGAGCGCGGAGCCGGTCTACGTCTCCGACGCGGCCTTCCGGGTCCGTCTGGCGCGGATGTACGCCCGTGGTGACGAGCCTCCTACGGTGGATGAATCCGTCCTGCCCCCGGCGGGCACGCGGCTGCGCGAGGAGCTCTTTCTGACGCAGGACGCCCTGGCCGGGTGGACGTATCGTCTGCTCCACGACGAATACGATGAGGCGGCCTTCGATCGTCACCTGGCTGTGTTCTGCTCGCTGACTGCCTCCCTGGTCGCCGTTGGGGCCTATCTGTTGGCTCGGTTGTTGGGGCGCAAGCGCTGGGCGGCGCTTCTGGCGGGTCTGATAGCCGCGGCGGCCCCGGCCCTGCTGGCCCGGGGGGTGGACGTCTACTTGCGGGAGCATCTGGCCCTGCCGGCTATCCTGCTCGGCTGGGCGGGGATGCTCGCTGTGCTGCGTGAGCTGGAGGGAGAGTCTTCGTCGTCGCCTCGGGCGCTGATCGGCTGGTCGATCCTCGCCGCAGCCGGATGGGCCGCGGCCCTGGTCACCTGGCACCTCAGCGGCTTCGTCCTGACGGTGACGGCCTTGCTGCTGGCCGTCTATCTGATCTGGCGGCTGCCGCGCTGGAGTACCGGAGAATACGAGGAGCGCGTGCGCGGCCTGGGCTTGCTCTTCGCCGCGCTGGCCGGAGCGACACTGCTCTGCTCACTGTTCGCCGGCGCCTTGCGCGTCAAGGGTTTTTACATGGCGCCGGGGGTTTCGCTGTTGATCGGCGGGGCGTTGCTGCTCAACCTGCCCGGACTCCGCAAGCGACTCGGGCGGCGCTGGTGGGCGACGGCGGGAGCCCTGGCCGGTTGGACGATCGCGGTGGTTCTGCTGGGCCGCTTGCTCGGAGCGGGGCACGGCGGTCAGTTCAGCCACATCTACTCCCTGTTGGTCGCCAAGCTGGTGAATCTGGGGGTCAAGCCGCCTGACCCGGTGGCGCTGGACTGGACTACCTCGGCGTTGTGGAGCGGACCCTTCGCCAGCCCCAGCGCCTACGACTTCCTCCACGCCCACTGGCTGCTGTGGCCCCTGGGTCTGGGCGGAGCGGCGCTGATGATCGTCCGCCTGCGTCGCGGCGAGCAGAGCCCGGCGGCGCTCTTCGTTCTGATTCTCCTGGCCGGATTCCTGATGGGCGGCCTGCTCTTCTCCCGACTGGCCGTCTTCTTCGCCCCCCTAACCGCTGTGACGGCCGCGAGCCTGGCCGATTGGCGGCCCGGGAAGCTGCGACCCGGCCCCTGGCTGGCGGGATTGCTGGCGTTGACGGTGCTCTACCAGGGCTTCTTTCTCGACCGGCACAACTTCTTCAAGGACGTCCTCGACGATATCGCTCCGCCGGAGCCGGCCTGGCCCCACGATCTGGGCGGCGAGCTCGACGAGGTCGCCGAATGGCTGCGCGCCAACACCGCGACCGACGCAGTGCTGGCTGCGCGCTACAATCTCGCCCCGATGCTGCTGTTGAAGACCGAGCGACCCATCGCTCTGCACTCGATCTGGGAATCCCCCCGGGTCCGTCTCCGCTCTGAATTGTTTAGTAAGGCAATGTTCGCTGATACGGCGTTGTTTGAGAATCTGCTTCGCTCCTGGGGCGTCGATTACCTGATCGTCAGCGCCGCCGACCACCTGGACGCCGGACCCGAATCGGCGCGCTACAACGCCGACGCCCTAGCGCCCGACCCCGGCGAGGCCCTGAGCGTCCTCTGCCTGGAACCGGAAATCCCGGCTGGTTTCCGGCTGGCGCACCAGACAACCTCCTTCCGCATCTTCGCCGTGGGCGAGCCCGCCGCCGTGGACTACTTCTACGGCGACGAACAGTCCCGCCGCCTGACCGGTGCTGCCGCGTCGCTTCCCGCCGTCGGCCCCTACAGCCCCTTCTTCGACGCCGAATCGCCCTTCGTCGCATTGTCAGACGATCGCCTTGGGCGGGTGGTCGACGCCGTCGAGAACTACAATCTGGCCGCCGAGCTTTACAACCACGGCGTCTACGGCAGCGCCGGTCGGCTCTTCGAGGATATCCTGACCGAGATCGGCGACCTGCGCCGCAGCGCCTGGTGGCTGGCCCAGTGCCGTTACCGGGAGAACGATCCCCGCGCCCGCGCCGCCCTGGAGCTCCATCTTCGACACTGTCCCGGCGACCTCGAGGCCCTGATCCTGGGTATCAAGCTGCGCGCCCAGGGCTGGGATATAGACGGCGCTCTTTTCGAGACCCGGCGCCTGCAAGCATTGCTGCCCGAGGAGCCGCGCCTCTACCGCCTGGAGGCCGATCTGCAGCGCGGCTTGGGCCGCCGCGCCGAGGCCCGCCGCCTCGAAGAGCTGGCCGCCGTTCTGGAGGTAAGCCCGTGAATCGTGACCGCGTGATCATCCTGGGAGCCGGACTCTGCGGCCTGGCCGCCGCCGACGAGTTGGGCGCCGCCGGAGCTCCGAGCCTGGTGCTCGAGTCCGACAAAGCGGTCGGCGGTCTGGCCGGCGGCTTCCAGCGCGGCGGCTACACCTTCGACTACGGCCCCCACCGTTTCCACACGCCGGACCCGGTCACGCGGGAATACTTTCTCGGCCTCTTCCCCGACGGCGCTTTCCTCACCCCGCGCCGCAAGAGCGAGATTCAGCTCGTCGGCAAGCGCTTCGCCTACCCCCTCGAGTTCCGCGACGTGATCCGCAACCTGGACCTCGTCGACAACGCCCGGGCCTTCATCGACTACCTCGAGTCCTTCGCCCGGCTGCGTTTCTCCAACCCGCCCGAGGAGAGCTTCGAGGATTGGGTGGTCAATCGCTTCGGTCGCACCCTCTTCGGCCTCTACTTCGGTCCCTACACCGAGAAGCTCTGGGGGTTGCCAACGAGCCGAATCTCCCCGGACTGGGCCTCGCAGCGCATCAGTCTAGTCAACCTCTTCGACGTGCTCAAACGGTTGATCCTGCCTGGTCGCGGGGACGAGCCCCGGACCTACGCCCGCGAGTTCCTCTACCCGGCCGCCGGGATAGCCGAGCTGCCCCGCCGCCTGGCCGCCCGGGCCGCCGAGCGCGGCGCCGAGGTCCGCACCGGCTCCCGTGTCGTGGCCCTGCGCCGCACCACCGGCGGCTTCTCCGTCCGCTTGCGCACCGCCGAAAACCGCGAATACGAAGAGACCGCCACCCAGGTGATCAGCACCATCCCCCTGCCCGAGCTGCTCCACGGCCTGGAGCCCCGACCCGCAACCTCCGTCCTGACCGCGGCCGATGGACTGCGCCTGCGGGCCCTGGTGTTCAGCCACTTGACCTACCGAGGCGCCACCCCCTCCGACAACCACTGGATCTACTTCCCCGAGGCCGGTTACGCCTTCAACCGGATCAGCGAGCCGGCCAACTTCGCCCCGACTCTGGCTCCGGAGGGCGCCGCCGCCCTGACCGTCGAGATCAGTTGCGACATCGGCGACGCCCACTGGACCCGCCCCGCAGCCGAGGTCCACCGCTCCGCCGAAGCCGGACTGCGCAGGGCCGGACTGTTACGCGAAGCCGTCGAAACCGCCTACTTGAGCCGCCAGCCCGCCGCCTACCCCGTCTACGACATCGGCTACGCCGAGCGCTACGCCGCCTGCCTGGCCGCCGCCAACGTCCACGAGAACCTGATCACCACGGGACGCCAGGGGCTCTTCCGCTACGGCAACATGGACCACGCGCTGATCATGGGACGCAAAGCCGCCTTGGTCGCCCTGGGCCGCCAGGAACGCGACGCCGCCCAGGCCGTGGGCACCGAGAACGAGTACTTCGGCTAGGCACCGCCGCGCGACCTTTGCCGGACCGTCCCCATCCCCAGGCACCGGCCCGGCTTTGGCACGTTTCTTGCTATCCCGCCGCCGGGGCCCCGGGCCGGGAACGACGCCAAGGGGCGGCGGGGCGAAGGGTCACGCGCGCCGTTTTGCAAGAAACGTGCCAAAGCCCGCCGCCGGATCGTCGAAGGCTCCTTGGGCCGGGAACCGCGGGCAAAGGTCGCGCGGCACGGAGCCGTCGTCTAGTGTCGGTTTCTCAAGTGACTGGTTGAATCGAGCGTTCAACAAGGATTGATGTAAATGTTTTCTTGGTTTATTACTTCCACGCAACAGGCCGGTTTTCATTTGTACTTGGATATGATCGGCATTTTTTATTATTTCGTGGCTATTGCTATAAACTGAGTGCTTCGCAGGAAAACTGCCGGCTATCAAATCATAATGTGTTATTTATGCTTTGTTGTTGCCAGTAAAGCGGTTCGTGATCAAGCGGGCCGGCTGATATCCAACGAAGTCTTGATCCTGGTGATTGGTTGTACGGTTTATGCAAGAGTGCTATTCAAATCGTGTTGAGTAGACCTACCTGCTCCATTCGAGGTCTTTGGTGAGCGCGACGCCGCGTCAGTTGCGTATCCTTCTGCTGGTCGAGCATTTTCCACCTTGGCGTACCGAGCCCAACACCGCCCATGTGGTTAAGTACCTGGGACGGGCGGGCTGTCGGGTGGATGTGTTGCACTCACTGCCCGGGTGGGGTGTCGCTAGGGATTACCTCATTCGTGATGAGCAGTTGGCGGCGGATCTTCCATCATCAGTAAGTTGTTACTCGCGGCGTATTGCAAATCCATTGCGTGGTTTGCTTAGCTTCATGAAGGGCTCATCCGGCACTGGTGCAACTCAAGGCGTAGATTCTCGAAACAGAGGTTTTCTCGGTAAGCTTTTGCGTTCGGTGACTCACATCCCCGACTCCGATTCCTTCTGGTTTTGGCCCGCCCTCCGGGAGGGGCTGCGCCTGCTGCGCCTCCGCGACTACGACCTGCTGCTGACCTCGGGCCCGCCCTTCACCACCCACCTGGTCGGACGCCTGATCAAGGCCCTGACCGGCATCCCCCTGGTCTGCCACCACCGCGACCTCTACCGGGACAACCCGCTCTACCACCCGCCGATGGCCTGGCGGAAGGGTTTGGATCGGACCCTGGAGCGCTGGGTCATCCGCGGCGCCGACGCCGTGACCACGGTCTATCCCGAGGCCACGGAGCTGCTGCGGCGGCGCTACGGGCGTCCGGGGCAGACCTACCGCACCATCCGCAACGGCTATGACGAGGAGGATTTCAGCTGGGCCAAGGCCCGTATCGAGAGGGAGGACACCAACGGCGACCGACCCTTCGTCTTCCTCCACGGCGGACGCCTGGCCGCCGACGAGAGCCGGGGACGCACCGCCCACTCCCTGCTCGCCGGCTTCCAGCGCTGGGTGGAGCGGCGACCCGAGCTGCGCTCCCGGGTGCGGCTGGACCTCGTCGGCAACGTGGCCCACGAATACAACGGCATCGTGGAGGAGCGCGGCCTGACCGATGTGGTCCACATCGAGGAACCCGTGCCGATGAGGGAGATGATCCGGCGCGAACTGACGGCCGATTGCCTGCTCGTCATCCTCGAGGACGACCCCAAGAACTGGTTCACCGCCGGGGGCAAGATCTATGAGTGCGCCCGGGCCGGCAGGCCGGTGCTGGGTATCCTGCCCGAGAACGCGGCCGCCCGGTTGATTCGCGAGCTGAACCTGGGCCTGACGGCGCCCTACGCAGATGACGCCGCCGTGGCCGAGCGTCTGGACGAGCTCTACTGCGCCGTCACCGGGGGCGATTTCGATTACGGCGGACCGGACCGCGACGAGTTCGTCAGAAAAACCTCCTTCACCGAGCTGGCCGCCGAGTTCATCCGCGTTTTCAGGCAGGTCCTCGACCGTTGACTTCGAGTGTACCCACCCCGCCCCGGAGTAGATGAAACGCCACGTCCTCTTTCTGGTGCGCAACTTCCCGCCCCTGCGAACCGAGCCGAACACGGCGCGGATCGTCAAGTACCTGGGTCGGGCCGGTTGGCGCGTCGATGTGCTGCACTCCCGACCCGGCTGGGGGGAGTCCCGGGGCTACCTGACCCGGGATGAGGCCCTATTGGAGCAGTTGGGCGACAACGTCCACGCTCACCCGGTCGCCACGCCCAACCTGGTGCGCGGTGTCGAGCAACTGCTGCGGCGGCTCGTGGGCGGGAAGGCCCGCGAGACCTCGGGCCTGGGCTCGCGGACCACCTGGCGTCGCGGCGGCGGGCTGCGCGGCCTCTATCGTTCGCTGACCAACCTGCCCGACGGTGGTCGGCCCTGGATGCTGCGCTGCCCGGGTCCGGCGCTGCGCCTGATCAGGCGGCTGCGGCCCTCACTGCTGGTCACCTCGGGACCTCCCTTCTCCACCCATCTGGCCGGGTGTTGGATCAAGAGCCTGACCGGGATCCCCTGGGTGGCCTGGTTCCGCGACCTGTTCATCGACAACCCGCTGTACGTCGAGTGGAGCCCCTGGCGCCGCGGCTTCGACCGCGCCCTGGAGCGTCGCGTCGTCGGCTCCGCCGACGCCGTGGTCACCGTCTATCCCGAGACCACGGAGCTGATGCGTCGACGCTGCGCCCGACCGGGCCAGCTCTACCGCACCATCCGCAACGGTTACGATGAGGAGATCTATACCGGGGCCAGCGGGCGGATCGAGGCTGAGCGATCGGACAACAAGCTGGTCCTGCTCCACGGCGGCAAGCTGGCTTATAAAGATCGCGACGGGCAGACGGCCCACGCCCTGCTCGAGGGCCTGCGCCGTTGGCTCGATGGCAACCCCGGCGCCGCGTCGCAGGTTCGCCTGGAGCTGGTGGGCAAGGGGGCGCCGGCCTACGGCGAGCGCGTCGCCGAGCTGGGTCTGGAGGGCGTGGTCACTCTCGAACCAGCCGTGCCGCTGCACCGCATCACCGAGCGCCAGCTCGGCGCCGACGTCCTGCTGGTTCTGCTCGAGGACTCGCCGACCAACCGGGTGATCACCGGGGGCAAGATCTACGAGTGCCTGCGCGCCGGCAAGCCGATCCTGGGGGTCATGCATCCCGACTCCAGCGCCGCCCGGTTGATCGAGAGCCTCGACGCCGGATTGATCGCGCCCTACGGCGACGCCGCCGCCGTCGCCCGGACCTTGGACAAGCTTTACGCCGAGGTGACCTCGGGTGAGTTCAACTACGGCGGTCCGGCCCGCGACGAGTTCGTCCTCCGCACCAGCTTCGCCGCTCTGGCCGCCGAGCACGCCGAGCTCTACACCGAGCTGCTGTGCTCCCCCGGATCGGCCTGAACGCTGTCATCCCGACGCCCTTTGTTGTATCCTTACAATGGACAAGTTAGAAGGAAGGTAGCTTGAACCTCATCCAGGCCGCCGCCCTGGGCTTCGTTCAGGGGGCCACCGAGTTCCTGCCCATCTCCAGCTCCGGCCATCTGGTGATCGTCGGCGAGCTCCTCGGGGTCACTCCGGAAAGCAACCTGGTCTTCGGCGTCTTCCTCCACCTGGCCACGGCCCTGGCCGTGTTGGTCTACTTCGGTCGACGCTTCCTCGGCCTGGTCCGGGTGTTCTTCGTCAACCCGGCGCGCAAGCTCCGCGGGCGGGCGATTCCCGAGGGCGACCGCCGTCTGGGCCGCCTGCTGGTGGGAATCATCATCGGCACCCTGCCGGCGGTGGCCGTGGGGCTGCTGCTGCGCGGACAAATCGAGGAGGCCTTCCAGGCCCCGCGTTTGGCCGGCTGGATGCTGCTGGTCACCGCCCTGATCCTGTTCAGTCTGCGCCTGCGTCGTCGCGAGACCGCGCCAGTGGACCGGGAGGACGCGCCTCCCGAGCCCAACTGGTGGCGCTCGCTCACGATCGGCTTCGCCCAGGCCCTGGCCATCCTGCCCGGGATCAGCCGCAGCGGGGCCACCATCGCCGCCGGCATCCACCTGGACCTCGAGCAGCGCCGGGCCGCCGAGTTCAGCTTCCTGCTCTCCCTGCCGGCCATCCTGGGCGCCAACCTGCTCGAAGTCGGCGACGCCCTCGCCCTGGGCAACTGGCTGCCCTGGCCCGTCTACCTCGTCGGCGGCCTGACCGCCTTCGTGACCGCCCTGGGCGCCATCAAGCTGGTGATGAAGACCGTCCAGACCGGGCGCTTCTGGCTCTTCGGTTTCTACTGCCTGGCCGCCGGCGTGGCGACGCTGCTCATCGCCTGAGGAGGCGGTGATCACGCATCCGCGTAGGTGCTTTTAGCGGCAGATTGCTGGAGGATTGCTTGCTATCGGTTTATTCTCCGCGTTGTGTTTTGGATTGTGAGAGGGGATTATCCTCAGCGGCGGATAATCAGTTGCTTTCAGCTTGAAGGATGCCATTTGTGTCTGTTTCGAGGAACATTCCGCTTCCAGTTGCCTGGACAATCTGATACCGTGTTCAGTTTGTTGATTTATCAGTGATCTTGCCGGGGACCGAGTCATCACGACGATCCCGAAAGACCCGGATTTCGGATGGCTTACGATTCCCAGTCGGACCTACTCCAACATCTTTCCGCAGGCCTCGAGTACCTTCACCGACGTCGAGATCGATACTTTGAGGTGCAGCGTGACCGCGAGGCGACGCAAGTCCAGCCGCCGCAAACGCAAGGGCCGCCGCAGCCTCGGCTGGGGCGTGCTCCTGCTCGTCGTCGGCATCTTCTCCTTGGTCTGCCAGATCAGCGCCCTGGGGGCCGTCGAGGGCGCCGTCTCCTCCTTCGTCGGCGCCCTCGGTCAGGACTGGGGCCGCGCCCAGCTCGGCCTTTTCGGCTACCCCGCCCTGGCCCTGCCCCTCGTGGCCGCCTACGCCGGGCTGGCCCTGCTGCGCGGGACCACCGAGCGCCTGCTGCGTCAACTGCTGGGCTTTTTACTGCTGATCGCCTCCCTGGCCGTTTTCTTCGCTTTGGCCCCCCCCGAAGACGCCGCTCCGGTTACCTTCGGTGGCTGGTTCGGGGCCTGGGCCCACGGCGGACTCCACGCCGCCCTCGGCGGGCTGGGCACCGTCCTGATCGCCGTTCTGGCGTTGCTCTTCGGCTTCACCCTGGCCACCGGGGTGCGCTTCTCCGAGATCCTCGATTTCCTCGGTCGCGGCGGCAAGAGCGTCGGCCGGGCCGTGGGACGCGGCGCCAAGGCCGTGGGCCGCGCCGTGCGCGAGGTGGCCGCTTCCGAAGAAGCCCCCGCGAACCCACCGGCCGACCCGTCGCAAACCGAGTCCCCGTCCACCCCGGCACCCTCAGACGAGCCCGTCGCCAAGCCCGTCCGACGCGGCCTGGAACCCGTCCACGGCGCTCCCCTCGAGCCGCCGCCCCTCGGTCTCCTCGGACCTACCGAACCCATCGACTCCACCACCGACGACCGCGACGCCGCCTGGGCTGAAACCCTGCGCGCCTTCCTCGAACAGCACACCGTCGCCGCCAACATCGTCGGTTACGAGCGCGGTCCGGCCCTGGGCGTCTTCGAACTCCGCCTGGCCCCCCGCGAACGCCTCAGCAAGCTCGAAAAACTAACCCCGGAGCTGGCCTTGACCCTCCAGGCCCCCGCCGTGCGCGTCGTCCCCCGGCCCGAGCGCGGCAGCGTCGATGTCGAGGTCCCCCTGGCCGAAAGGGACACCGTCCCCCTGCGCCGCCTCCTCGAAGAACCAGCCTGGCAGACCCACCCCGCGCCCCTGGCCTTCCCCGTCGGTCTGCGTCTCGATGGAACCGCCGAACTCGCCGACCTGGCCCAACTGCCCCACCTGCTCATCGCCGGGACCACGGGCTCGGGCAAGAGCGTCTTCCTCAACGCCCTGCTGCTCTCCCTGCTCTGCCGTGTCGGCCCCCAAACCCTGCGCCTGCTGCTGATCGATCCCGGCCGCGTCGAGCTGACCCCCTACGCCGGGCTGCCCCATCTCATCGTCCCGCCGGTCATCGACCCCCTGGCCGCCCTGGGCGAGCTCGAGGCCCTTGTCCAGGAGATGGACCAGCGCTACCAACTGCTGGCTCGGGCACGCAAGCGCTCCCTCGAGAGCTACAACGCCGCCGCCGAGGCCGAGGGCCGCGACCCCCTGCCCTGGGTCGTCGTCGCCGTCGACGAGCTGGCCGAGCTGATGGTCGCCACCGGACGCGGCGTCGAACAACCCCTCTCCCGCCTGGCCCAGATGGCCCGCGCCGTCGGCATCCACCTCGTCGCCGCCACCCAACGCCCCAGCGTCGACGTCGTCACCGGCGTGCTCAAGGCCAACTTCCCCAGCCGCGCCGCCTTCAAGGTCCGCTCCGCCGTCGACTCCCGGGTCATCCTCGACCAAGGCGGCGCCGAAAAACTCCTCGGTCGCGGCGACATGCTCTTCCTCCCCGTGGGCGCCGCCGAGCCGCTGCGCCTCCAGGGGGCCTACGTCGATGAAACCGCCGTCGGCGCCGTGGTGAGACACTGGCGGGGAACCCCGCCGCCCTCGGCTTCGTAAGCGGGTAATCCCCGATCTCGGCGGCGATGGAGGCGGTGGCGCGCTTGTTGCGCCGGTGAGCGTGGGATGAAGGCGCGGTTTCGAACTCGCAAGAAGCGTGCCACCGCCGGTTCAACGCCGATGGCTCAGTTTGTCGGTCGGTGTTTTGATGCTGTTCGATCGGCCTCGGCGGCGAGAAGACCTTGCGCTTTGACGGGCAGGTCGGATAGAGGCTGCTGGATTAAGGAGCTGCTTGAGGGTGAAGGGCGGCACTTATTGTCACTCCCTGGCGGACCTCAATTGACTGCCGTTTCGTTGACAGAGCCTCCAACCCCGCCAACGCCCGAGGGCTGATAAGTACCCGCTTTGTGTTGCCCGGTTTCGCGCTGGCCGGCCGCCATTCGATACCCTTGATTCCTCAGTGGCTGTGATATCATGCTGCCTCCCGCTCCGTTTTCGCTCCGCTCCCCCAACCAGTAGGTTACGATGCGACGCTCCATCACGATTCTGCTCACCCTGCTCCTACTCCCCCTGGCCGCGGCGGCCCTGTCCGTCGACGAGATCGTCGAGCGCGTCAAGGCCGTCTACGCCGAGGCCGAGACCCTTTCCTGCGATCTGCGCCGGGTGACCACCTCGGCCATGCTCGGCCAGCGCCGCGTGCTGATCGGCACCCTGCGCATGGCCCTGCCCGACCGCTTCCACATCGCCTACACCACCCCCCAGGAACAGTACCTGACCTGCGACGGCGAGACGGTCTGGATGTACACGCCGCAGAACGAGCAGGTGGTTTACGGACCCGTGGAGGACTACCGCGAGCGGGCGATGCTGGCCGACCTGGTGGGCTACTTCGAGCGCGACTACACCTACACCCTCGACGGCACGGAGGAGGTTAACGGCCGCACAACCTATCGCCTGGCGATGACGGCCCGCGAGGCCGACAACCCCTACCCGGCGGGCACGCTGTGGATCGACGCCGAGCTCTGGCTGCCGGTGATGGTCGAGCTGGTCGACGACCAGGGCTACAAACTGAGCTACCGGCTGTCCAACATCGAGCTCAACGTGGACCTGCCGACGGGTATCTTCGGTGATCCGGCGCCGGCGGGGGTCGAGCGGGTGGAGGTCAATCCGTGAGTGTGCTGACCAGCCGGACGGCCCGGCTCAAGCGATCGCTGCGTGACGGCGGCCTCGGTCTGCTGGTGACGACGGGCGGCCTGGCCCTGGTTATCGCCGGGGGGGCCTTCGGCATCTTCATCGGCATCCCCCTGGTCGCCGGTGGCGGCCTGGCCCTGGGCTTCGGCCTGGTCGGCCTGGTGCGCTACGGTCTGATTCCGGGGCGGAAGTCCACCTGCCCGCGCTGCGCGACGGTGCAGAGCCACCTGCGTGACCTGCCCTTCACGCCCTGCGTCGAGTGCGGCCTGCCCTTGGTCTTCGCCGGGAGCGGCAAGCCGCGTCACACGACCTGCAAGCGCTGCGGCGCGGCCTTCGGCGTGGCCGGCTCCGACGGTGACGAGGCCGCCTGTCCGGACTGCGGCCGCTTGCACCAGCTCTCCGGCGGCGAGGTTTTCGAGCGGGCCGAGGCCGAACGCCTACCCACCTTGGACGACTTCGCCCCCGGCGGCGCGCTCTTCGGCGACGCCGCCGAGCTGCGCCGCTCCGTGCGCAGCCCCGCCGGTGAGGTTATCTGGGCCGGTCAGTTGACCACCATGCTGGCCGGGCGGACCCTGACCGTGGTCTGGGGCGAGCTGGCCGCCCGCACCCGGGTACTCGACGAGGCCCTTTCGGCTCTGCAGCGCGCCTTGAACACCGGGGAGCTCACGGCCGCCCCGGAGTACTGGAACTCTGTCGAGGACCAGGCGGTCCGCGTCTTCGACGGCTGGTCCCGCTACCTCGAGCTGGCCGGTCCCCTCGAACTGCGCGGGGCCGAGGTCGAGACCGACTTTCCCGTCGGGCGGTTGATCCGCCGCCAGCACAAGCTGGCCGGGCTGCCCGGCTTCGGCGAACGCTGGAGCATCGAAGCCGCCGCCATGGCCGAGACCGACCGCTGGCTGGCCCCCAACCTCTACACCGTCGCCGACCACCGGCCGCTGCGCGAGCTGGCTCGTAAGCTGCGTCCGGCCCTCGAGAACGCCGCCGTCGAACGCGAGGAGTACGAGGCTCTGCTCGAGCGCTTCTCCGTCGAGCGCCTTTCCGCCTCACGCCGCGCCCGGCTGACCCGGACCCTCGAGATCGATCCCGGGCGCATCCGCGCCGCCGCCGATCTCTCGCACAGCCAGAACGCTTCGGCCGGGCTGGCCCTGCTCGACGACGGCCGCCTGGCCTTCTGGGGCTCCGGCAAGCCGCGCTTCTTCACCCGCGACGACCTCGATGAAGTCTATTTCAAATCGGGCGCCCTGCGCCTCGAGGTTGCCGGAGAGCACCTCCGCCTATCCAAATCCGCCCCACGCGACGAGCGGGCCTTTCTCTTCCTGATCCACACGCCGCCTCCTCCCCCCGAGAACACAAACGGCCATCCCGGCGGGACCCCATGAGCGACGCCCCGGAAAAACGCCTGCATCTGGTCTCCCTGGGCTGCGCCAAGGCCCTGGTGGACAGCGAGGTCGTGACGGCCCAGCTCCAGCGCCGGGGCTGGACGCTGACCAACGAGGCCGAGGCCGAGCTCTACCTGATCAACACCTGCGGCTTCATCGAGGCCGCCCTCGACGAGACCTACGGCGAGATCGACCGCCTGGCCGAACTCCGACGCGCCAATCCCGATTCCCGACTGGCCGTGGTGGGCTGCGCCGTCGACGCCGAGGGCGACGAGCTCCTCGAACGCTTTCCCGAGATCGACCTGCTGGCCGGCAGCGGCTCCCTGGCCCGCCTCGGCGACCTGATTGACAATCTCGTCGAATCCCCCACCAAAGGGACGCAGCGCTATCACGATGCGCCCGGTGGGGCTTACGACGGCAACCCGGACCCCCTGCCCGAGCGCGTCGCCCTGACCCCGGCCCACCTGGCCTACCTGAAGATCTCCGAGGGTTGCGACCTGGGCTGCGCCTTCTGCCGCATCCCCGCCCTGCGCGGTCCCCAGCGCAGCCGACCCGTCGAGGCCGTCGTAGACGAGGCCGTCTCCCTGGCCGCCGGCGGGGTGCGCGAGATCATCCTGGTGGCCCAAGAGACGACGGCCTACGGTCGCGACCTCTACGGCGAGCCGCGCCTGGCCGCCCTGCTCGATGAGCTGGCCCTCAACCTGCCCGCCGAGGACCTCTGGCTGCGGGTGCTCTACCCCAACCCGGCCCGCATCGACGACGCCTTCCTCGAAGCCCTGGCCGTCCATCCCCAGCTTGTGCCCTACCTGGACCTGCCCTTCCAGCACGCCGCCCCCGACGTGCTGGCCGCCATGCGCCGCCCCGGCGGTCCCGACGAGCTGCTGCGCACCATCGAGCAAGCCCGCGAGCTGATCCCCGACCTCGTCCTGCGCGGTACCGCCCTGGTCGGCTTTCCCGCCGAGAGCCCCCCCGCTTTCGAGAACCTCGTCGATTTCATCGAGGCGGTCCGCTTCGACCATCTGGGAGTCTTCACCTATTCGGCCATGCCGGACACCCCGGCCTGGGAGCTGGGCGATCCCGTTGACGACGACGAGAAGGAGGTCCGCGCCGAAGCCCTCCATGGCCTCCAGGAAGCGATCAGCCTCCAGTATAACAGCGCCCTCGTCGGCAAGACCCGGCGCGTCCTCGTCGACGCCGCCGCCTACAACGCCGCCCTGGCCCGCGGCGTTCGCCACTGTCCCGAGGTCGACGGCCTGATCGGCGTCAGTCTCCCCCCAGGCCACGACTGGCGCCCTGGCGAGTTCCGTGACGTCGTGATCACCAAGGCCCAACCCTACGACCTGTCGGCCCGGCCCGCCGACGACCCCGGAGCCCGATCCCGTTGACCCTGCCCAATAAACTGACCCTGGCCCGTATCGCCCTGACACCGCTCTTCGTCGCCGCCCTGGTGATCGGCGGGCGCTGGTGGTGGAGCGCCGCCCTGCTCGTCGGACTCGCCGCCGCCGTCACCGACCTTGTCGACGGCCGCCTGGCCCGCAAACACGACGCCGGTTCCACCTTCGGCGAGTTCGCCGATCCCCTCGCCGACAAGCTCTTCGTCTTGAGCGCCCTGGTTGCTTTCGCCGTCGTCGAGTACACTCCCGGCCTCCCCGTCGTCCCCTTCTGGCTGACCCTTATCGTACTCTGGCGCGAGCTGGTCGTCACCGGACTGCGGGCCTACGCCGCCCACCGCCGCCGCAGCGTTCCGGCCAGCCGCCTGGGCAAGGCCAAGACGCTGCTCCAGATGACCGCCGTGCTCGCCATTGTCGCCCTGTTGGCCCTGCGCGCCCACCTCGTTACCATCGACGCCCTCTGGAACACCGCCTTCGACCAGGCCTGCCGCATCGGCTACCTGGCGCTGCTGGGGCTGGCCGTCCTGCAGAGCCTCGTCTCCGGCGTCGACTACCTGCTCCGCGCCCGCGATCTGCTGCGCACCGGAGCCGCCGGCGACGAGGACCGTTGACCGGCGAAGCCCCGCCGCCTCACCCCCACGACCACCGCCGGCCCAGACCCGGCTTTGGCACGTTTCTTGCAGCAGGGCGGGGCGGCCGTCCGCCCGTGCCGGCGGCGCACTCCGCAAGAAACGTGCCAAAGCCTACCCGCCGGACTTCCCGGGTCTGCTTCGGCCGAGGACCCGGGCGGCGGGGCTTCGACGGCGCGGATACTCGGGAGACATCCAATGATTGAACTGCTTGCCCATTCAGCCGATGCTGAAGAATCCGTTTTCGAGCGGGCGTTGGTGCGCATATTCGGTGAGGGACAACTGGATATCGCCTGCCCCTACCTCGATCCGGGTTACCTGGAAAGGTTGACCGTCGGTGTGGACTGGCGCTTGATCACCGACGGCGATGAGAGCCTGGGAGCCTTGGCGGGCGACGCGCGGGCGGGGCTGCTCGCCTTTTTCGCGGATCATCCAAAGCGGGTCCGCCATAAGTCGCTGCTGCACGCCAAGGTGTTCATCGGCGCGACGAAGGCGCTGGTTGGTTCATCAAACCTGACCAGTAACGGTTTGCTGAAGCGCGATGAGGTTGGTTTGTTGGTGGACGGCCCCCTGGTGGACGAGCTGAGAGTGTGGTTCGATGAGCTTTGGAGCAAGTCGATTCCCTTCACGCTTGATGAAGCCTCCAAAAGGAAGGTCAAGGAGAAGCGGGAAAGGAGCAGTGTTCAAGAGGGGCGAGTTCTTCCGGATAACGCATCCCGCAAGACGTATCTGAAGAGCGTTATCAAGGGCCGGCGTAAAAAGCGAGATAGACCATGTCCCCACGAGGACCATCGGGAGCGTTTGCTGGCGGCGATTGGCAGATCGCCGTCGCGGGAGTGGATTGATGGTTACTTTGATTTGCTTAAGAGGGCGATAGAAGAAACCGGATTAAGTAATGATGATAAGAGACTGGTTACGACGACACCAAAAGAAATAAATACTATTAGACTTAACATAAACAATAGGCAAGTGCTGTCTGCGTATCATAGAGGGGCTAATGCTATTGGCTTTATCCTTCCAAGATCATTTGTAATCACTAGTGATCTTATGTCAAGAAAAACAAAATACAACCCAGAGGATCCATTCAGGCCGGTAGGTAAAGACGAAGCGTTAGAGAACACGCCCTACTTTTTTGCTTTCACTACAGAGGTATTGTCTGATATTCCCCAGGATTTTTTGGCTGTTTGGCAGCGGGAAGTTGTTCGTAATGTATCGATACGCAACGCCTCACCTTATAAAGACCACCACAACCCCCTCGTCTACCGTGCCGCTGTAGATCTCGATTTCCGCAAGCAACTCCTCGACGAAGCCTTCGGGGGTGATCGATGAGCGTCATCAAGCGCACCCGCCTCGGCAAGCTGCCCAAACTCCGCCTGGTCGAGCTGCCCGCAGTTCTGCTGGCCAGCTTCGGCCTGACCGGCTACGCCCCTCTGGCCTCGGGGACGGTGGCCAGCGCGGCGGCCCTGGTCGTCTACTTCCTGCTGCCGGTGGACCTGCCCTGGCTGGTGCCCGCCCTGGGCGGTCTGTTGTTCATCCTCGGCGTACCTGCCTGCGGCTGGATGGCCAGGCGCTACCAAGACAAGGACCCCTCCCAGGCCACCGTGGACGAGGGCGCGGTGATGCTGCTGGTGCTGGCCTATCTGCCGCGGAGTTGGTTCTTCGTCGGGCTGGCCTTCGTGCTGTTCCGTTTCTTCGACATCGTCAAGGTCTGGCCCGCCCGACCGGCCGAGCGCCTGCCCGGGGGTTGGGGGATCATGGTCGACGATCTGGTCGCCGGGGCCTATGCAGCGCTGATCTGCTGGGGGGCGCATCTTTCCGGCGTGCTGCCGGCCTGGACCTATTATCCGTTGCCGGTGATCTGGTAGCCTTGGGGATTAAATGACATACACACAATCCTGGACCAGCCCGGCACAGACTTGAGTACCTCGCTAAATCGAAAAACGGCAGATACGCAGATACGGAGATAAGTCTATCAACGCTGCTGTTCGCCGCCTTACCGCGGCAGTGTTCACATGTTCGATATGCTTGCTGACAGGCGGCGTTGGATCCGATTGGCAACGTCCGGGCTGATAGCGTCAGGCATTTCCTTAATGAACAACGAGACGTCCGCCGGGGCGGCCAAGGTATGGGGAAACCCGCTTATCCGCAAGATCCAGCTCGCTCGACGCGCACCTATATCGGCTTCGAGGCCTTTATCAGAATGTCTTGCGGGATTGCTCCAGTCCGTGGCGACTAAGCGATCACTCGATAGAAGGACCATCAACGCAGTCAGTGGAGGAGCGTGATGGAAGAGAAAGATGTCGCCGGGATCGATGAAGAGTCCGTGGAGTACTCGAACCCGTTCAGCCGCCTGATCGATGTCATCGTGGCCCCCGAGGACGCCTTCGGGTCGCTCAGGCGCAAGCCGACCTGGTTCGTGTCGGCGCTGATCTGCATCCTGATCGGGTTGGGCGCCTCGGTGTTCATCGTGGACCAAGTGGTCGAGATCGCCCGCGAGCAGACCCTGGAGTATCTCGAGGAACACCGGGCCGAGCTCTCGGCGGAGCAGATCGAGATGATCGAGGCTCAGGCCGAGCAGACCGGCGAAGGACCGATGTTCTACGTGTTCTTCTTCATTGGCGGGTTGGCCCGGGTTTTACTCTATCTCGTGGTGGTCGCGGCGGCGCTGAACATCGCCTCCGGAGTGGCCGGGCGGAAGCTGGGCTTCAAGGGCGGTCTGGGCATCGTCTCGCTGGGGCTGGTCACCTACGCCGTCGGAGCGATCGTCGGCGTGGTGCTGCTGCGCCTGACCGGGGATATCAACGCCGGCGCCAACCTGGGGGTGCTCTTCCCGGCCCAGCCGACCGAATGGTGGATGATCGCGCTGAAGTCCCTGGCCACGCGGATCGACATCTTCGCTATCTGGACCGTCTACCTCTACACGGTGGGGCTGAGCGAGCTTACGGGAATCAGCCGCAAGCGCTCCTTCCGCCTGGTGCTGGTCCTCTGGGCGCTTTGGGCCTTGGCGATGGTCGGCCTGAGCTTCCTCTTCGGCGGATAGACCTCCGCACTCCATGGAGCTTAACGAGTACAGCGGCATCATCCACCTGCATTCCGACTACTCGGACGGCCATCTCGGCGTCGAGGGGATCATCCGCCTGGGCCTCGAGGCCGGACTGGATTATCTCTTCCTGACCGACCACGACACCCTGGCGGCCCGGCGCGACGGCTGGGACGGCTGGTACACCCTGGACGCGGGGCGGATTCGTCGACTGGAGCGGGGCGTCGAGGCCCAGCGCCGCCTGCTGCTCCTTGTCGGCGACGAGGTCACCCCGGACCGCAACCACTACCTGGCCCTGGGCTACGAGGGTCCCGAGGAGCTTTACAAGCTGGCTCCACAGCGGGTGATCGATAGGGTCGCCGCCGCCGGCGGGGTAGGCGTCATCGCCCACCCGGACCACCGGGGCAACGAGCGCTTCGGCATTGGTTGCTACGCTTGGGATGACTGGAGCGTCCGGGGTTTCGACCTGGTCGACCTCTGGGACCTGATGACGGACTGGCAGGATCACCTGCGCGGGCTGTTCTCGGCGCTGCGGGCGGTGATCTCGCCGGTCTGGGTGCTCAATGGTCCCAAGCGGCGAAGCCTGCGCCGCTGGGACGAGCGCCTGCGCGCTGGGCCGGCCCCTGTGGTCGGTTGCAACGACAACCACGGCCGGCCCTACAACCTGCTGCTGTTCACCCTGACGCTGCTGCCCTACCCCCTGGCGCTGAGGACCATCCACACCCACGTCTTCTGCGAGCCCCTGGAGGAGCTCGACTGGCGACGGGCCGAGGTCCGGCTCCTCGAGGCCCTCGTCGCCGGGCGCTCCTTCATCGCCCAGGACTACTGGTGTGACGCCCGGGGGCTGAGCTGCTGGGCCGAGAACCCGACCGGCGGACGCCTGGAGCTGGGCGGGACGGCGTCCATCGAGGACGGACCATGGACGCTGCGCCTCGAGCTGCCGGCGGCGGCTCGGATCGATCTCGTCGGTGACGGCGAGCGCCTGCTGCGGCGTCGCGCCCGGCGGCTGAGCTATACCATCACCCGTCCCGGCGCCTACCGCTTCGAGGTCTGGCGCCGCCGCTTCGGCGTTCCCAAGCCCTGGGTCTACACCAACGCCCTGCGCCTGGTCTAGGGGGCGGCAGGCCTGGAACGCGCGGATCGAGCCGAGGACTAAGCGGAGCATTGGGTTTGGGATTATCATTTGAAACTGAACCGGTGTTGAAAAGACAACAAGCGGCACTTAGAAGGAAATGCTGTTAATATTTCACGAATGGCTCTAGATCGATAATCTTAAAAACAGTTGGGTTCATCACAGAAGATGAACAACACGTTCGCAACTCGGGAAAGCCACCTCGAGAAAAGGGCTTGATATAAACCCGCAGCGGGGCGTCAACCACTGAGGGCGGATAACGGTCGAGGCTGCTAAAGCAGTCAATGGAGCGTCGTCAGCAGGTCCTCACTCACAGCCTGGTCGGTTGCTGATGCGGAACCTACAGCCTCCGGCTTCCGGCGGAACTCAAGGCAAGACCGGGTTTAGCGCAATCATGCATTGGTATGACAATGGCTTAGACTATAGGCTATAAAGCACTGAATGATAATCTATTAGCTGGATCAGTCGGTTCTTTTGCGAGTGATATTCCCAAACAGTTTTCATCTTTGATATAGCTATTATTAGAAACAGATCGCTTCCTTGTTACCGTCTTGTTACTGCGAAGCCGGGATGTAAGCCAACAATCCGGACTCCCCGATTCTCTACTTCCTCTTTGAGCTCGTCTGGTTATAATCCAACTGGTTTTGCGTCACCAGGCAGGGCACGGAAAGTGGCAGCCTGTACAGCTATAACACGCATAATAACAGGCTATTAGCGATATATGTCTGTTTATGCAAGTATGATAATCCCCTGGGGTATAAGCCCCTGGAATGCAACTGGTCACCGTCGGACAGCGGCGGCCCTTCGGCTCATTGCGGCTTGAAGTAGATTTCGCCGTCGCTTGCCACGCGCAAGCTCCGAGCAGACGCGATTGGGGAGTGTGGCCGCTTGGTCGCCGGGAGCGGTTCCAGGCGATGGGAGAGCCGCAGGGCCGCCGAGCGGATAGCCGACGCCGTTGACTTCGGCGAGGGAGGTCGAAGAAGATGAGACGCTTCACGCTGGCTCTGCTGCTCTGCCTGTCCGTCCCGGCGTCTGTCGCCGTCCCGGCGTCTGTTGTTGAGGAAGAGCCCGCCGAGCCGCACCTCGCCCCCTGGTACGGTTACACCTCACCGGTGATCGCCCCGGAGAGGAGCTACTACCTTGGTTTCGGGGTGACCAACACCGGCGACGAGGTTCTCGACGGCGAGGACTTCTGGGGCGGCTCCGGCTACCTCCTGGCCGGTCCCGACGGCGGGGTTCAGCGGTGTTCGGGCGAGGCCTTCCTGGCCGCCGCCGAGTACGTCCGCGACGTGGAGCCCGGCGGCGCGCGCACCGCCGTGGTCGATCTCGCCGCCCTCTTCGATTTCTCGACCCCCGGGCGTTACCGCCTGCGCTGGCGCAGCGTCTTCGGTGTCCTCGATCATTATCTCGAGTCGCAGGACCTGCCGGCCTACCTGCTGCACCGCCTGCGCTACGATATGACACACAACCACTGGAGACTCTACCTCTACGGCGAGGACGGCTTGATCCACCGCGACAGCCTGGCCGCCCTGGCCGTCGAACACGCCGCCGAGATCGTCCCGGAACTCGAGGCCCTGCTCGACGATGATGACCGGGTCTTCATCGGGGGTTCCGAGGAGGCCACGATCGGGGCGATGTACGCCCATCGTGTCTGCGACTACGCCGCGATCATTCTGTCCGAGCATTTTGGATATACGATCCCCGAGTTGCGGGACATCGATCCCGGGGTTCGCGACAGCGGCATCATCGAGCTGCGCCGTCGCCTAATTGAAGAGAGGTACTGAGCATGAGCCGTCGCACCCTGCGGATCACCGACGAGATCCACGCCTATCTGACCGACGAGACCCTGCGCGAGCCGCCCCTGCTGGCCGAGCTGCGCGCCGAGACGGCGAAGCTGCCCAATCCGGACATGCAGATCGCCCCGGAGCAGGGCTGTTTCATGGCGTTGCTGGTCGAATTGACCGGCGCCCGGCGGATCATCGAGCTGGGCACCTTCACCGGTTACAGCTCGACGGCGATGGCTCTGGCGCTGCCCGAGGACGGGCGGATCGTCTGTCTGGACCGCAGCGAGGAGTACACGGCCGTCGCCCGCCGCTACTGGCGGCGCGCCGGGGTTGAGGACAGGATCGAGCTGCGCCTGGGCGACGCCGCCGACGGCCTGGCGGCCCTGCGCGCCGAGGGGCTGGACGGGAGCTTCGACCTGGTCTTCATCGACGCCGACAAGGACCGCGAGGACCACTACTACGAAGAGGCCCTGGCCCTGCTGCGCCCCGGCGGACTGATCATGATCGACAACGCGCTTTGGGGCGGTCGGGTGGCCGATCCCGAGCACCCCAATCCGACGACCCGGGCCATCCGGGAGCTCAACCGCAAGGTGCGCGACGATAAGCGGGTGAGCATGTGCCTGCTGCCCATCGCCGACGGTCTGCTGATGGCCCGCAAGCGCTGAGCCTCCGAGGCCGATCTCGGTCCGGTCGGGGTGCGCGGGATATTCCGGGCATATTTGCAAGGGAGGACCTTCAGGTCCTCCCTTGCGTCAAAAAACGTGTTGACAGGTCGATCCTTCCCTGTACTTGAACTAAGCCACCCAGTCTACCCCCGTTCCTCGACCACCTCGTCGAACAACCGCGCCGTTTGAGCGGCCAGGCGCGAGCGCTCGTAGGGCAGGATCCGTTCGCGGGGCACCGGCGGTGGCGGTTGGTCGAGAAGGTACTCCAAGGCTCGGGCGATCTCCGCCGGATCATCGGGTGGGGCGACGACACCGGCTCCGAGGGAACCGATGAGTTCGGCGGCGTCGCCGGGGGGGCAGCAGGCCAGGATCGGCTTGCCCAGGCGCAGGTACTCGAAGAGCTTGCCGGTGAGGATGGATGACGCCCCGGGCTGGCGGCCGATGACCAGCAGCAGCAGGTCGCAGGCGGCCAGTTCGGCCAGGGTTCGGCTGTGAGACAGGGCGCCGCTGCGCTCGATCAACTCGGGATGAGCGCGGGCGAAGGCGGCCAGGGCGGCTTCGGTCTCGCCTCCGGCGGAGCCGATCTGGACGAAGCACGGGGCGTCGTCGCGACTCTCCGCCACGGCGGCCAGGGCCTGCAGGAAGGCGTCGGGTCGTCGCGGGCCGTAGAAACTCCCGGCGTAACCGATGCGGGGATGGTCGGAACGGCTCGCGGGTGGGTTCGGGAGGTCGGCGAAGTCGGCCTCGTCGTAACCGTTGGTGATCACGCGCAGTCGATGGTCCAGGTCGGGGTAGGCCCGCCGGTAGAGCTCGGCCATGCCCGGGGTGGCCACGACGACGGCGTCGGCGGCCCGCAGGACGCGGGATTCCCAGCGCCGGTGCAGGGCCTGGTGCAGTGCAGTGGGCGGGGCGAAGAAGGGACCCGGCGTCCAGCTATCGCGCAGGTCCGCCACCCAGGGAACGCCGAACAGACGCTTGAGACGCAGTCCGACCAGCAGTGTGCTGAAGGGCGGCGCCGTGGTCCAGAGCAGGTCGTAGCCGCGTTGGTGGATCAGGGCGGCGGCGGTGGAGCTGGCCGGCCGGATCCAGGGGCGGTAGAGGTCGGGCAGGGCGCCCAGGGCGACCAGGCGTTGGTAGAGTTCCCTTCGGGCATCACCGCTCTTCGGTTCATCCGGGGCTCGCTTCTCGGTTACATCACGACGAAGGCCGAGCAGACGGGCCAGGCTGGGCGGTCGACGCGCCGGAACCCGGAAGATCGGGCAGTCGACCTCGGCCAGTTTGGCGGGGTCCCGGGGCTGGTAGGCGGGATCGTCGGCGCAGAGCACCTCGGGGATCCAGCCCGTCGCCGACAGGTAGCGGGCCAGCTTGAGGACGCGCAGCACCCCGCCCCCGCCCAGGGGCGGGAAGTGGTAGGCGGTCAGCAGGACGCGGCGGCGGGGTCGTTTCATCTAAGGGTCGCCAAGGGGTTGGGCTCAGTGGTCACCGCTGGGATGCCAGGTCTCCAGGATGCGGGCCAGTTGCTCGGCCCGGCGCGGGGCGGCGAAGGCGGCGCGGGCGTTCTCCGGCGTCGGACGGGCCAGGGGTCCGGTTCCCTCGAGAGCGGCGGTGAGCGCTTTGCGGATCGCCGTTTCCTCGCCGGGCCCCAGGGCCAGGCCGATGCCGTAATGCTCCAGGGTGCGACGGGCGGCGGCGTTATCCGAAACCAGCAGGATCGGACGCCCCGAGCCGATGTAGTCCGAGGTGCGCCCGGGCAGGCCGTGGGGATTGTCGGCGGCGACGGTCAACAGCAGCAGGTCCGCGCGGCGCATTTCGGCCAGGCTACGTTCATAGTCGACCTGACCGGTCCGGCGGACCAGCTCGGCGCAGCCCTGCTTCGCGGCGGTCTCCGCCACGCTCGGTCCGTTGGTCGAGCCGACGTGGAGCAGCTCCAGCCGCCGTTTCGTGGTTGTGGACAGGGTGCGCAGCGCCTCGAGCACCGGAAGCACCCCCTCGTCGCCCCGAAAAGTGCCCACCAGGGCCACGGTGAAGCGTCCGGAGTCGGGCTGATGGTCGGGGCAGCGGGCGTGCAGGGCGGGATCGAAGCTCAGCGGGGCCGTGGCGATCTTGCCGGCGGACGCCGGGTAGCGATCGCGGAGCAACTCGGCCTCGACGGGGGAGGCGCAGAGCAGGGCGCGGGCTCGCTCGACGGCCCGGCGCTCCCCCCGGCGCGCCGCCGGTTCGGCCAACGGACCCGTGGAGTTGACCACCCAGCCGCCGACCCAGCGGTCGCCCAGGTGGGCGGTCCAGGGCAGATGCAGGGCGCGGGCCAGGTGGTCGGCCGTGGCCAGGTGGCTGAAGGGCGGGGCGATGACCAGCAGGGCGTCATAGCGCCCGCCGCGCCCCAGCCGCCGTCCGGCGGTGTAGAAGAAAGGCGCGCTGAGGACCTTGGGATCGGGAACGAGCAGGGCGTGCTGCAACCGGGAGAGCGGTCCGCCGTGGCGCAGACCGCCCGCGCCCAGGCTCACCCGATAGCCAGGACCTTTGAGCAGGCGCAGCAGGCGGGCCGGGTCCAGGGAGCCGGCGCGGTGGACCGGAGCGTGGGGCGCCAGTTCGGCGGCCAGAGCCTCGTCGTAGGCGTAGTAGGCGATCGGCTTGACGGTCAGCACCTCGGGGCGCCAGCCGTAGTCCGCCAGGTACTTGACATAGGGGATGACCGTCTTCACGCCGCCCATCCCCAGGGGCGGGTAGTAGTAGGCGATGATCAGCAGACGCTTCATCGTTCCCCCTCCCCTCGGTGGACCAGATCCTCCCAGGCCCGGGCGATCCCCTCCAGGTTGTGGCCCAGCTCGCCGCGTCGGGCGACGAGGCGACGGTTTTCGCCCACGGCGGCTGCGCGTTCGTCTCGATCGTCCAGGGCGGTCAGGATGCGCTCCGCCAGGGCGTCGGCGTCCAGTGGCGGGTAGAGAACGCCCCGGGCGCCGGTCAGCACCTCGCGGTTGGAGGCGTGGTCGGGGACGATGGGGTAGGCGCCGCAGGCCAAAGCCTCGATCAGCGAGAAGGCGTAGGCGTCCACGGGGACGGTGACAACGTAGAGGGCGGCGCGTCCCAGGGCCTCGCCCACGGCCCCGGGAGGCTGTGTTCCACGGAAGTCGACGGCTCCCTCCAGGCCGAGTTCCCGGGCCAGCGCGCGCAGCTCATCCACGGCGTCGCCGGTGCCCAGCAGCTCCAGACGCAGTCCGGGCCGACGCTTGCGGGCTTCAACCAAGGCGCGTAGCAGGACGTCGACGCGGTAGAAGCGGTCCAGGGTGCGGGTGTGGACGATCAGCTCCCCGCGTTCAACGGCGGGTCGTCCCGGCGGGAAGGCGGCGGGGTCGACTCCCTTGGGCCAGACGGCCAGGCGGTCGGGCCGGGCTCCGTAGCGCAGCAGATGGGGGACCATGGCCCGGCCGGCGGCGGTTACGTGGTCGGCGCGACGGACCACGAAGCCGGCTCGCAGGCGGTCGGGCAGGCTGCGCTCGGTGATCAGCGGCACCTCGGGACCCCAGCAGGTCAGGGTCCAGGGGTGCCGGTCGAGCAGGGCGGCGATCAGGCCGTAGTTGGTCAGGTAATGGGCGCTGAGCAGGTGGGGGCGGAAGCGGCGCAGGAAAGTGCGGAGCGGTCCCAGGGCGCGCAGACTGTCGAGGAGGCCTGCGCGGCGGTCCGGGCGCAGGTTGAGCTGGTCCTCCACCAGTCGCGGTCCGTCCTGGATGCTGACCAGGGCGCAACGGTGCCCGCGCCGCTGGAAGAAGCTCAGCCAGCGCGGGGTGTGGACACTGTCACCGGAGGCCAGAAAGAGGATGCGCATGGAGTCCCGGAGCCGGGGGCCACGGGATTATAGCACGGCGGGCATGGGATTGCGGTGAGGGGGTTAGTCGCAGAGGGCCAGGATCTGCTCGGCGCCGACGGAGGCGGCCAGTTCCCGGCAGCGCTCGGCGGCCAGTTCGGCGTAGTCGGGCTGAGCGGTGCGGCGGTAGTAGTCGACGGAGGCTCGCCAAGCGAGGGCGGCCTCGTAGGGCATCGTCAGCTCCTCGAAGCTGTTGCGGGCGCGGTTGAGCTGCAGGTCGGACTGGCGCAGCCAGCCGGCCGCCAGCAGGGCGCGGCCGTAGGCCAGGGCCGCCAGGGCGTCCAGGGGCGGTTCCTGCTGGGTCTCAGTCAGCTTGACGGCCCGGCTGCCCGCGGCCTGGGCGCCGTCGATGTCGCCCTTGTTGAGTCGTCGCCAACTTGTCACGGCGGCGGTGTACTTGGGCTCGACGGGCTCGGCGATGGACCGGGCGTGCTCCTCGGCCCGGGTGACCAGGGCGTCGATCTCGTCGCCGGCTCGGGCGATGGTCAGGTACCAGGCCAGCTCCAGCAGGTAGAGATGGGCCAGGCGGCGCTCGCCCAACTCCTCCTTGAGCCTGATCGCCTCGTTATAGAAACGGCGGCCGTCGGCCAAACGGTTCTGTCGGAAGGCGGCGGCCCCCAAACCCGCCAGGGAGCCGGCTTGGCTCGACGAGTCCGCGTGGGTGCGGTAGATCCCCAGGGACTTGCCCAACCGCTCCTCGGCTTCGGCGTAGCCGCCAAGTTGCAGGGCCAGCATCCCCAGCCCGTGGAGGACGTTGCCCTCCCAGCGGCTGTTGCCGCCGCGCCGGAAGAGCTCCAGCGCCCGCAGGAAGTTGCCGCGGGCCTCGACGAAGTCGCCGCGGCGGGTCAGCAGCAGGCCCAGGTTGCACAAAGCCCCGCCGCGGAAGCGGTCCTGGCCGGTCTTGGCTGTTAGCACCAAGCAGTGCTGGTACTCCCTCTTGGCGGCCTCGTACTCGCCGGCGCTCTTGTGAACGTTACCCAGATTCAGCCGTGACACTGCTTCGCGGGGTTTGTCTTGCAGCTCGGCGAAGGTCTCGGCGGCTCGGCGCAGCATCTGCTTGGCGCCGACGGTTCGGCCGCCGCGCTTGTAGATGACCCCCAGGTTGGCGCAGGCCACGGCCTGGGAGCGCAGGCGTCCGTGGCGTTCGGCCTGGTCCAGGTTCCAGCGCAGGGCTGCCTCGGCGGCGTCATACTCGCCCAGGACCCGATAGGCCCAGCCCAGTAAAGTGTTGGTTTCGAGGATCAGGCTCAGCTCGTCTTCATCGCGGAGCTGCTCCAGGGCCGACTCCAGTACCGCCACCGCCTCCGGGGCGCGCTCCAGCAGCTTGTAGACGCGGCCCAGCTCGAGCCGGGCCTTGATGAGACCGTCTTCGTCGCCGTGTTTGTTCGCCACTTCCCGGGCCTGCTCGGCCATCTCCAGGGCCCGCGTGCCGTCGCCGTCGAGCCGGGCCGCTCCGGCGCGGTAGAGCAGCAGGCGGACGCGCTGGTCGGGTTCCAGCTCGTCGCCGGAGCCCAGTTGCAGGAACAGATACTGGAGCTCCTCCTCGTCGCGGCGCTGATAGGCCACGTCGAGACGATCCAGCAGCCGTCGCAGCTTGTCTTGGACTGGGGACTTATCGGCCATAACGTCCGATGGCGAAGGATCGAGACGGTGGAATGGCGATCATGGTTAAAAAGCCTTCAAAGTCAGTATACCAAACCGGCCGAAGGCATTCCAAGCCAAGATGAATTGCTACACAATCAGAATGGGACCCCGGTGAGGTCCCATTCTGATCGTTGCTTGGGCTGTCGACGGTTCCTTCTCAGCTCAGCGCTCGACGACCATGCGTCGGGTCAGGGTCACTTCGTCTACGCTGAGGCGGTAGAGGTAGACGCCGGAGGCCAGCGGGGCGGTGTTGACGGTGGCGCTGTGGGCGCCGGCGCTCAGGGCGCGTTCGTCGATGACCCGCTGGACCAGGCGGCCCGAGATGTCGAAGAGCTCCAGGTTGACCGTCGCGGCGGCGGGCAGCTCGAACTCGATCCGCGCCAGATAGTTGGTCGGGTTGGGGTGGCTCTGACGCAGGACGGGGCGCAGGCCGTAGCTCTCGCCGGGAGCCGTGCCTATCACCGGTCCGAAGGTGGAGACCTCGCCATCGGCGGCGGTGACCCGGACCTTGTAGGCGTAGTGTCCGCCGGCCTCGCAGTCGCGGTCGAGGTAGGCGACGCTTTGGTTGCCGGGCAGCGGAATGTCGTTGAGCTTGGCGTAGCTGGAGTCGATGTCGGCCTCGGCGGCCGGGGCGCGCAGCAGATCGTAGGCGGCGGCTTGCTGCTCGGTGCTCCAACTCACCAGAACGCCCTCATCCCGGGTGGCGGTGTCGATGACGAGGTCGTCGACGGCGGCGGGATCGTAGAAGTAGACCTGGATCTGGTTGACCGTGGGCGAGAAGTCGGGGTTGCTCGTGCCCATGTCCACGCGGTACTGGAAATAGCGCAGGTCCTCGCCCATGGCGTCGCCGATGTTGAAGACCTCATCGTAAGGCCCGATCCAGGCGGCGTTGACGCAGTCGTCGTAGCTGTCGCCGCCCCGGATGTAGTACTCGATGGTGGTGTCGGGGCGTTCGGTTTCGTCGAAGTAGAAGGTGTGCCAGTCCGGATCATCGATTTCTGTGTCCAGCACCGAACTCTCCAGGGTGCCGGTGGTGCGGTAGCCCTCGGTGATGTCCCACCAGTCCACGGTGTCGTCGGTGTTGGCCGTGGTCAAACCCAGGGGGGCGCGGGTGTCGGTGAAGCTGCCGCTGACCACGCCGTGGGCGCCGCCGTAGCCGGAGGCCCAACTACGCTGGGTGAAGCTCATCGAGCCGTCGTTGTCCCACCAGTCCAGGGTGTTGGCGGTCTGGGAGGCCGAGAGGATGTCGTAGTCGCCGTCGTAGTCGGCGTCGATGGGGGTCACCTCGCGGCAACCGCTATAGCTCGAGGTGATCGAGTGGTGGGTGAAGGCGCCGGTTCCGTCGTTCTCGTACCAGTCGATGCGCCCGTTGCGGCTGCTGGTGACCAGGTCGAGGTCGTTGTCCCAGTCGATGTCCTTGGCCACGCAGCTATAGGCCTGGCTGACGCCGGTGTCGATGACGTGCTCGATGAAGGCCGCCGTCGGGTCGGTCCAGTTCTCGTCGTACTCCCACCAGACGATCTCGCCGTTGCCGCGGCAGGAGAAGGCCACATCGATCCAGCCGTCATCGTTGAAATCGCCCGAGGCCAGGCCGATGTTCTCCGCTCCGTTATGGCCCGAGGCCACCAGGACGTGGATGTCCCAGTCGAAGTCGCCCTCGCCGGAGTTCCAGCCCAGGTTCTCGAACCATTTGAGCGCCGAGCTCTGATAGGCTCCGGCGAAAATGTCCAGGTCGCCGTCCTGGTCGAAGTCGATGGCGACACCCATATCGACCTGACTGAAGTCGGGGTCGATGACGTGCTCGGTGAAGCTGCCGCCGTCGTTCTCGAACCAGGAGAAGTGATGACTGCCCTGGTCGATGCCGATGATCAGGTCAAGGTCCATGTCGAAGTCCAGGTCGACGAAGTTGTAGGCCACGTAGGCCGTACTGGGTATGATTGTGTTGGCGCTGCCGAAGACGCCGTTGCCCAGGTTCTCGAACCAGATGAAGTCTTCGCTGGCCGACGAGGAGGCGAAGACGTCGTCGTCGCGGTCGCTGTCGATGTCGCCGGTCTTGGCGTAATAGGCGGCGTTCTGCGTGCCCACGGCGTGTTGGGTCGGGGTCAGGTTGGGCTGGAAGCCCAGCCAGAGGTTGCCCCAGTAGTAGAAGTTGATGCCGGCGCCGTTGGCGAAGGCCTCGCCGAATTCGGTCACCGGACCGGGAGCGCTGGGTCCGTCGACCCAACTGTCCTGGACGCGAACCAGGGCGTGAGCCCCGATAAGGCCGAGTCCCAGAACGATCAGTAGGATGAGTCCCTTTTTCATGTCGCCTCCCTGTAACGGTACGAGGGGAAAAGAAGATAATGCCGAATTGGTAGACTACCCTAGGATATCTACTGCTAATATATAGTAAAAAATGGATGGCGGCAAACACTTTTCTTGGAAAACTATAGTCCCGCTGGACTTAAAACCGACTTAACTTGTTCTGAATTAAAGCGTCGATAGCGGGACGGCTGCTTGCGAGTTATGCGAAACCGCGCCATGAGCGCTTCAAGCGCTGATACTCTTCGGTGGTTTAGGGTGACGCCGTCGGTGAGCGGCCGCCGTGAACCGCCGTCAGCCCGAAAAGACGCCCCGCTGGTCGGTTCCTTTTTCAAATCGATGCCGACGCCGACCAAGGTGATTGGACCCGATTCGTCGCCAGGCTCGGGTATTGCGCGGCCGATTGACGGAATGGAATCGTCGACCCCCGGATGGATGAATCGGCCCGACTGGCTGATAACGGGCGCTGACGGCATCGATGACGATCGGCTGGATTCCCAACGGCGTGTGCGCTCAGCCCATCCCCGGATCGGTCATGGACATCTCCTGGTTTTTCTTGCGTGGTTTATCTTGCAAGGGCGCCGGGATCCCTATCCCATTAAATCGAGCCAGGCCCGTAACCAAGCCCGCGATGTGACTACAGGGCCGATTTGGCTTCACCCTCCGAGGGATACCGCCATCGCCGGTTTGCCGAGCCCGGCTTCGTCCAGTCTCGCGGCGCAACACAAAAGGGAGGCCCCAGCCGCATTCAAGCTCTTCGACACACCCACCCGCGGAGCGGTCCCACGGAGCGTGCCCGTTGATAAAACCACCGCGGGGTCTTGCGCGCCGCCCCCCGCTTATGCTAATCTACCCCTCCGCTCTTCATGGCCGTTCAAGGCTTGTGCAATCCAGATTTTCCCTGTTCGGCCGTGACTCTCGCTCCACGAAGGACAAACAACGCTCAAGCCGGGCGTTCCAGCAGTCGAGGACCATCATGCAGCGCATCCACCGCCTGGAGACCGACCAGCTCAAGGATCAGGTGCCCCAGTTCAGCATCGGCGACACCGTCGAGGTCTCCGTCAAGATTTCCGAGGGTTCCAAGACCCGCGTCCAGAAGTTCCAGGGCATCGTCATCGCCCGCAAGCACGGCGGCCTGCGCGAGACCTTCACGGTCCGGCGGACCACGGGCACCGGCAATATCGGCGTCGAGAGAATCTTCCCCCTGCACTCGCCCAACCTCACTGATATCAAGGTGCTGCGTTTCGGCGACGTCAAGCGGGCCAAGCTCTACTACCTGCGCCAAAAGATCGGCCGCGCCGCCCGGGTCAAGGAGAAGCGTCTGCGCTGATCCACCCGTGCCGCTGACAACCGTTCGCCGGGGCCACGCACCACACGTGGCCCTTTTTTCGTAAGGGCGTCAGGGCACGAGCGATCCGCGAGTCGAATCAGCGCCTTGACAGCGGTGAAGGACTGATCCAAGGCTCGGCCGAGCACCGCCTGGACTTGACGTTGTATCTGGTCGGCGCTCTCTAGCAACCTGTCATCAGGCCGCTAAGTTCAATCCGGCTGTGGACAGGCCGGCTGTGGACAGGCGGGGCCGCGTTCCCGACTTTCTCTTGGCGACGTGTTCGCAAACCACGCGAGGGATGAGCGGTCTCAAGCGCCGCCCTGCAACAGCGGAACACCACTCCGGACGAGGCTTCGGTCATGCTCGACTTCATCCTGCTCTGGCACCAGCATCAGCCCCGCTACCGGGACCCCTTCGCTGCGGGGAGCCGGGGCGTCTACCGCCTGCCCTGGGTGCGCCTGCACGCCCTGCGCGACTACTTCGGCATGGCCGCCCGACTGTGGGAATCGCCGGAGATGCGCTGCGCGGTCAACCTGACCCCGGTGCTGCTGGATCAACTGGCCGATTACCGGGCCGGCCGCACCGACCGGCTCTGGGAGCTGACCCGGGACGCACCGGCGGGCTTGAGCGCCCCACGGCGCCTGGAGCTGCTGCGCGACGGGTTCGACGCGGATTGGGAACGCCAGGTGGGCATCCACCCGCGCTACGCCGAGTTGCTGGAACGCTACGGGCGGCTGAGCGGTCAGCTCGGTGAGCTGGACCTGTGGCGGGAGCGCTCCGATCCGCGACTGGACGAGTTCCGCGCCCGGGCCGCCGCCATGCCCCGCCGTGACATCGTCGATCTGGCCGTCTGGATCAACCTGGCCTGGTTCCCCGTCGAGCTGCGCCGCGCCGGCTGGGTCACTCCCTGGGGCGAGGAGCTCTCCGTCGCGGGCTTGATCGAAAAGGACCGGGACTTCGACGCCGCCGACATCGCCGAGCTGGGGCGGGTTCAGGCGCGGGTCCTCGAAGCCGTCCCCCGACTGCACCGCCTGCTGGCCGAGACCGGTCGCATCGAACTCAGCGCCACCCCCTACGCCCACCCCATCCTGCCCCTGCTCATCGACAGCGACCTGGCGATCATCGACCGCGAAGGCAGCGTCCACCCCGCTCGCTACGCCCGTCCCGCCGAGGGTCGAAGACACATCGAGCGCGGACTGGCGGTCCTCGAACGCGAGCTGGGAACCCGTCCCCGGGGCTGGTGGCCCGCCGAGGGCTCCGTCGGGCAGTGCATGATCGATCCCCTGGCCGAGGCCGGGGCGCGCTGGGCCGCCACCGACGAGGGCGTGCTGGCGCCGGCCCTGGGCCGCGAGCCCACCGGAATGGATTTGGCTCTTCCACGTTTGGTTCACGGGGAGCACGGTGAGTGGCGGCTCTTCTTCCGCGATCATGCTCTCTCCGACGCCATCGGATTTCACTATAGCCGCTTGAGCCCGGAAAAGGCCGTCGGCGACCTCCTCTGGGGGCTGCGTCAGCGCTACGCCGAGATCGAGCGCGGCTGTGCGATGGTTATTCTCGACGGCGAGAACGCCTGGGGCGCCTACCCCGACGATGGCCGGGACTTCCTGCTGCGCCTCTATGCCGAGCTGGCCGCCGCCGAGGATATCCGGCCCCTCACCCCCGGTGCCTGCCTGGACGGCCTCGACGCCGACGGTGTCGCCTGTCCCGTCCTCCACGAGCTGCCCCACGCCAGTTGGATCGACGAGTTCGGCTCCGCTCCAGGCAACGACCTGGGCACCTGGATCGGCGAGCCCGAGGAGAACGCCGCCTGGGATGCCCTGCGCGTCTTCGGCGAGCGCCTTGACGCCCTGGATATCACCCCGCGCAGCCACCCTGAGGTCTACGATCACCTGGACGCCGCCCAGGGCTCGGACTGGTTCTGGTGGTACGGCACCGACCAGGCCACCGCGCCCAAGGCCGAGAGGGAGTTCGATCGCCTCTTCCGCGATCACCTGAGCGCCGCCTGGCGCGCCGCCGGTCTGGAGCCGCCCGCCGAGCTCGATCGTCCCATCGCCGGAGATTACTGCGTCTGGACTCCCTCCGACGGCGATGTTACGATTCTCTCCCGCACCAGACTGTTCATCCAGCTCGACGGCGACGCCCGGCGGATCATCCTCCACCAGCCCGACGGAAGCTCCCGGGAGCTCACCCCGCGCCCCCTGGGCGGGGTGATGGGCCTGCCCACCTGCCGACGCGCCGAGGTCGGCTATGTCGAGTCCGGCCGCTACCGCCTCGAGATCGACGACCGCACCTACATGCTGCGGGTGGAGCGCGGCGAAGCCGGTTGATAGACGAATCAGAAACGGCTGAATACGTTCCAGCGGCCGGCTTGGGTGTGGACCTTTGTTCACCGATATCCGGCTGTGGGCTTGCAGGCTTTGTGTGATGAACGTATCTAGTCATCGTGATGGGGACTTGGGCTCGGGGCGCTGGTTGCGGAATCCCATCCCGAAGACGCGGCGACGCACACTCCCATTGACGAGCTTCACCCGCTGGACGCTAGACGATGACGCCGTTGATCGCCAAAGGGGCCGTTGCCTTCCAGGGGAATCCCGCGCGTGATTCCCACCATATGCTGTATGAAGTCAAGCCGTTGAGCGGATTCTCCCTGCTGGTCCCGGAGATGAGGGGCACGTGATCCAGGAACCCACGCCAGTCCTGCCCGGTGTCCACGTCGCCGTGGGATCGCCCCTGGCGGTCAACGCCGTGGTCATCCATGATGTCGGCAGGGACGGCGGCGAGGCCGTCATCGTCGACACCACGGGAACCGTCGGCCAGGGCCGCGCCCTGGCCCGCTTCGTCGTTGAGACCCTGAACGCCCGCCTGATCGCCGTGGTCAACACCCACGGCCACTCCGACCATTCCTCGGGCAACGCCGGAGCCCTCGACGAGGACGTCGTCGGCCCCCGGGCGCCGCTTGCGGCCCATCGTCGCTGGTTCGAGACCCGGCGCCGCGAGCGGGCGATGATCTCCCGCAGTCCCGCCGCGGACAACCTGGCCGAGCTGAGGCACCCCGGGGTGTTGCTCGAGGCGCGCACGGTCCTGCGCTGCGGCTCCCTGGAGCTCGGCCTGATCCCCGCGCCGGGGCACAGCCCGGACCTGACGATGGTCTACGAGCCGCGCCGGCGTCTGCTGATAGCCTCGGACAACCTGCTGGCCGGTCCCAAACCCGGGAAGCGGGCCATTCCTTACTTCTACTGGGGCGACCCCTGGCAGCTCATCGCGGCTCTCGAACTGGCCCGCAGCCTGGCCCCGGAGTGCATCATCCCCGGTCACGGAGCCCCGCTGCACGGCGAGCACGCCACCACCGCGCTTGATTTCTCCCTGGACTACCTACGCCGTCTGCTGGAAGCCGCCGCCGAGCTGCCCCGGGACCTCGAACAGCCGGCCTGGGACGAGCCCCCGACGGCCTGGAAAGAAGCCCTGCCTCCCGAGGCCCTCCTCGACAAGACGCCGCCGGAGTGGGTCCGCCGGATGCACGAACTCAACCTGCTGCGGCTCTACCTCGGCGTCAGCTTCCCCGGTTGAAAGGCTAACTATGCGACTGGACAAATTTCTGAAGGCCTCCCGGATCATCAAGCGCCGCCCCGTGGCCAAGCAGGCCTGCGACGCCGGCCGCGTCAAGGTCAACGACGCCGTCGCCGGCGCCGGCAAGCAGATCAAGACCGGCGATATCCTCGAAGTCCGCCTGCGCGGCGGCAAACTGATCGTCCGTGTCGAGCGTCTGGCCAAGACCGTGCGCAAGGAAGAGGCCCAGAGCCTCTACACCGTACTCGAGACCACGGGCGCCGTCGACGACCTCTTCGACATCTAACCACCGGGATTCCTAAATGAACCAGCCCTGTTATCGTCCCAGCCCGAAGGCGATTCCGCGATCGCCGCGCCGCCTCGCCCTGCCGGTCGTCATCACCGTCCTGCTGGCCGCCGGGTGCGCCATTAACCCCGTCGACACCCTGCAAGCCGTGCCCGATGACAGCCAGGTGGTCCTTGTCACCCCGAGCATCCAGAACCTCTGGGACGGTCTGGATCAGTTGCTGGGCGAGCTACACGCCGTGGACCCCGCCCTGACCGAGGAGCTGCTGCTCTACCTGGATGATCTGCTGGCCCTGCTGCCCGAGCCGGAAAGGGCCAGGGAGATCGAGAGCCTGCAGGAGGTCCACGACACCGGCATCGACGTCACCCGGACCACCACCCTCTCCCTGAGTTACTCGATGGGTCTGGACGGCCTGCACGCATCTTATCTCCTCGGTGTGCCCATCCACGATCCGCTGCGCCTGCGCGGCTTCATCCGCGAGATTTTGGGGCCGGATTTCCGCCGGGGCGAGGAGGTCGAGATCCATCTCGAGCACAGCCTAAAGGAGACCCAGAGCGGTTTGTTCATGCACTACTCCGACGGCTTGCTGCTGATCAGCGACCGTCTGGAGACACTGCGCAGCGGCATCGACGCCCGGGTGCACGCCGAGGAGCGCTTCTTCACCGACGAAGACCAACTGGAACTCGGCCGGCGCATGGCCGATTGCCAGCTCTGCCTGCACGTCGCCCCGGGACGCTTCGCCAACCTGGCCCGTCCCGTGATCTCCGGTCTGGGGCTGCCCGCTCTGCTGGCCGACTACCTCGAACGAACCCGGGGTCTGGCCCTGGGGCTGCGCATCCGGCCCGAGGGGCTGAGCCTGCGCGGCGGCGCGCTGCTCGACGGAGGCCTCGAGGTAGCCCCGCCCTGCTCCCCGGCCAACTCCCCCGAGTCCCTGCTCTACGCCGAACTGCCCCTGCCCGGCGGCAAGCTGGGCGCCGTGCTGGAGTGGGTCGAGCTGACCTTCTTCGGCGACGGCCGAGAGGAGCCCACCGATCTGGGCCTGCGCGAGTTCGGCGAGTCCCTGGTCCGCGGCCTGCGCTTCAACCTCTACGACGCCGGGAGCTTCCCCGCGGGTTACATCGCCGTCGAGCTGGTCGACCCCGAACGCAGCCTCGAAGCCTACGAGGCCGCCGTGCGGCCGCGCATCGTTAAGCTCCTCGACCTTTACCTCTCCCGGGCCGCGCTATTGCGCAGCGAGGGCGAGGGCGAGGTCGTCGACGTCTTCGCCATCGAGGCCCTGGACCGCATCAAGCAGTACCCGGCCCTGGCATTCCTCGAAGACGATCTGGTCTTCACCAGCCAGCTCGCCGACCTGACCCGCATCGCCGGCCTGCTCGGCCCGGACCATCAACCCGCCCTGCCCGAAGACTTCAGCCTGATCGACGAGAAGCTGCTCGATATTCCCACCGAAGACGGCTGCGCTCGGCGGCCCCTGCTCTACTGCAGCGTCGACCGCCTGACGGAACTCCTGGCCGCCACGCCGCTGATCAAGGTCCATCCCCTGGTGCGCTCACTGAGCGACCATTACCAGCTCGGCGGCGCCGTCCTGCTCACCGAGGACGATTTCATCGGCTCCGAGCTCCTGCTCTGCACCCGCGGGCATCACCCCGAGGCCTCCCTACCCGTCACCGAGGTGGACACCCCCTGGCCCTGGTGGCTCTGGCTCTCCATCGGCGCTTTGGTCTGCCTGCCCGCCCTCGTTCTGCTGATCGTACACCTGATCCGCCGACGTCGCCACAAGCGCTCCTGACCACCGGGCTCCCCACGACCTTTGCCCCGAAGCTCCGGCACCCAGCGTCCGGACCCGGCGTTGGCACGTTTCTTGCGGAATCGCCGGCGCTTTCGGCCGACCCCGCAGCGCCCTGCGCAAGAAACGTGCCAACGCCTCCGTGCCGGTGCGAAGTGAGGTTTCGTCGGCCCCGGGGCGGGCAAAGGTCGTGGGGAGCCGATCTATCCAGCGAACGCACCAGGTCGTGTTATGATCGCTCTCGGTTGCTTGTTGAGTGACTACCTTGGTGATTATCACTCGAATTTGGACTGGTATTCTTTTAGTTTGTCAGAAAAGCGTTTTGGCTTAAAGTGCCGCCATTATCAATCTGCCAATTTGAGGTAACTAATCTCGACTTGCATTTAGTGTGCTGGAAGCCGTAGGCTGTTGGTTCCGGCAAATGGTCGTGTAAGCTATGAATCAATGATATGCTGACAGTAGTCTATTGCTTGCTTTAGCACTTGTGTCGGCTAACCTAAATCAAGAGTTGACGCCCTGCGTCGGGCATATACTTCGGCCCTCTCTTCGATGCGGCTCTTCATTGTTTCAAAATGGTGTTCCAGTTTCCTGTGATGATCCCTATCTTAACGTACTCAAGGATCATCACAACAACTTGGGCCGGTATTGTTAACGTCGAGAGCCTCCTGGCTTCCGGCAACTTATTATTTGAAACGAACCGCGATGTCACAAATCCATCTTTTGAAAAAGACAACCGTATAGCGATATATGACTGTCCATCTGCGAGTGATAACCCCTCGGCTGATTGAAACGTCAAAGTATTTAATAAATTATTCACTGTAACCCGGGCAAATCAATATTGCCTTTATCGCTTATTTTCTCTCCTTACTGTTGCCCGCAGCCGCTTTGTGGTATACTTTATTAATACCTTGGCGACCCTGACGGAACCGACTCCGCGCTTCCGGGCGGTTCAACGTGGTTCTCTCGGTGAGTTCACAAAGCGTGGACGGAAGGCTTGGTTGAACGGGAAGGGCGGTGCGTATGTCCAGCCGGTGGAAGACCGACCCCCAGCGCGTGATGCCGCGTGTCGTCGTGGTGGCGCTGCTCTGTCTCGCCGCCCCTTCGGCGGCCCTGACCAGCGTCAGCTCCGTCGAGCACTCGATCGACGCCGAGGGCGCCGAGGTGGTCACTATCACCGGCACCGGCCCCCTGGCCTACGATGTGTTCGCTCTCGAGGACCCCACCCGGGTGATCGTCGATATCAAGGACGCCGTTCATGACTGCCCGCCCTTGGTCGATGTCAAGTCCGGCAACAACGTCGAGCAGGTGCGTTCCAGCCAGTACCGGGAGATCCCCAGCCGCATCGTCCGCGTGGTGCTCGATCTGGACCGCTACGAGCCTTACTATATCACCAAGGAGGGCCAGACGATCCAGGTGCGCTTCCCCGCGCCGCCGGGCGGACGCGACTATGCCACCCCGGCTACCGAGCCCACGGGCATCCGTAAGGTCACCGTCAACGAGCAACTCGGCAAGACGCGCATCGAGATCGTCGGCGACGCCCCCCTCGAATTCGACTTCTCCAAGACCATCTCGCCGCGCACCTTCGTCCTGGATATCATCGGCGCCGTCAACGAACTAGACCAGCCCACCCTCTACGTCGACTCCGGCGGTGTGGCCAAGGTCTCGGTCACCCAGCACTCGACCAACCCCAAGGTCGTCCGTATCGTCGCCACGGTATCCGGTGACTACCCCTACCTGATCACCCGCCGGGGCAGCGTGCTCTACCTGGACGTGATCACCGAGGACGCCGATCCCTTCGCCGGTTACGGCTCGGGCTACTCCTCCCACACCTACGACGTCGAGAGCGCAGAGACCTACGTCACCGCCGAGGTGGCCGAGAGCGCCGTGGGCTCCGAGAGCTACCACACCACCGCCGTCTACGAGGGTTCGAGCTCATCCAGCGAGCCGGTCTACAGCGGCAAGCGCATCTCGATGGACTTGAAGGACGCCGACATCGGCAACGTCCTGCGCATGCTGGCCTTCGAGACCGGGATGAACATAGTCGCCGGTCCCAACGTCACCGGCAAGGTCACCGTCGCCCTGCGCGACGTCCCCTGGGACGAGGCCCTGCGTGTGATCCTGGCCGCTCACGGCCTCTCCTACCGTGTCGAGGGTTCGATCATCCGCGTCAACACCCCCGAGGAGCTGGTCAAGATGGCCGAGGCCGAGGAGGCCTCGCCCCTGGGCACCGAGATCATCACCCTGCGCTACGCCACCGCCGCCAGCCTCAAGCCCAGCTTCGAGTCCATGCTCTCCGACCGCGGCCAGATCCAGATCGAGCCGCGGACCAACTCGATCATCATCACCGACACCCTCGAACGCCGCGACCGGGTGCGCCGCCTCGTCGAGCAGCTCGACGCCCGCACCGCCCAGGTGATGATCGAGACCAAGATATTCGACGTCAAGACCGGCACCCTGATGGAGCTGGGCATCGACTGGGAGTTCGGACTCAACGGCAACCAGGTGCTCATCGACCCGCCGGACAACACCGGCACCCTGACCGCCTCGGGCCAGTTGGCCATCGACGCCGCCACCCTGGCCGCCACCCTCCAGGCCAACGCCACCGACACCGACACCCGCATCCTCTCCGCCCCGCGGATAACCACCCTGGACAATCAAGAAGCCCGCATCCTCGTCGGCAGCCGCGTCCCCGTCAACCTCCTCGACGAGAACGGCAACACCTACACCGAGCTCTACGACGTCGGCATCAAGCTCGCCGTCACCCCCCACGTCAACTCCGTCAACGAGATCACCCTGGACATCCAGCCCGAGATAAGCGAGATGTCGGCCACCCCGGCGCCGGGCCTCGAGTTCCAGGTGGACACCACCGAGGCCTCGACCTCGATCCTGTTGCGCAACGGCGAGACCGGGGTCATCGGCGGCCTGCTGCGCCGCAAGAACGAGACCGTCGAGCAGGGGGTGCCGCTGCTCTCCAGCATTCCCGTCATCGGGCTGCTGTTCAAGAGCACCTCGGACTCCGAGGAGACCCGCGAGCTGCTGATCTTCGTCACGCCTCACCTGGTCAGAGCGGAGTAGGGGGGACAGGTCTACCTTGGACCCTGTAGGGGCCGACCTTTAGGTCGGTCCTTTTTGTTGATGGGTCGGTTTTCGCTTGCCCCCCTGTAGGGCGGGGTCGTGGGGTCGGCCCCCTGGCCCCGCCGTAGTTGCTGAAAACCTGCAATCAAGTGTTAGCCGGTTTTACGATCATCGACGATTCGCGGGCTGGTCTGTGGACCCGCCCCGGTGTTTATCCCCATTGTGGATGCGGGCGACTCCAACGCCGGGTATCCCTTTTCTGATTGGTCTCCACCCTCCCCTTGTGTTATCATCAATCACCTTTTTTCATTTTGAACCATCGACCCGCCGAGACGGGTCCGGCGCCTACGGGGGAGGTCTGATGAACGGGTCGAGGTTGGCGCTGGCTGCGCTGTTGCTGGTCTTGTTGGCCGTGCCCGGCTTGGCCGGGGAGACGATTATCTGCCCGGAGTGCGGGGCGGAGAACCCGGCGGAGTCCAACTACTGCTCCGAGTGCGGCGCCGAGCTGCCGGTAATCACGGAGGGAAGCGCAGCCGGCGATGCCAAAGAATACTCGTGGTCGACGGCGCTGCTGGGCAACCTGCTGCCCGGCCTGGGCTATTTCCTGATCGACGAGCCCTGGTGGGGCGTGGCCGAGCTGGGGCTGATGGGTGTCGGCACGGGCTTGGTCATCATCGGCGCCAATGAGACCTCGGGTTTCCTGGGCGGTCTGGAGGAGATGGTCTACGGTTTCACCATCATGGGCGCGGCCTGGCTGGGCGGATTGATCCACGCGCCGCTCTTGGCCGAAGACAAGAACGAGCGGTCCGGCTATACGCTCAGTCTGCGGTCGGGGTTGATGCTGACCGTCGACGGTTCGGCCCTGCCGGCGCTGACCCTCGATCTGCGTTTCTAGGCGCGGCGGGTCCGCCGGGGCGGAGCTTGGCTGGGAATGTGTTTGAATGAAAAAAGGGGGCGGCCCATCGGCCGCCCCTGGTGTCGGATGACAAACGAACGCTAACCCTTCTCGGCGCGCAGTTTGTCCAGGTTTTCCTTGGCTTTGGCCGACAGCGGGCTGCGGCTCCAGAAGCCCTGGAGGATTTCGCAGCCGTAGTCGGCGCAGTCGCTGCAGAGCCGGTGGCCGCGCCCGCGGGCGCAGGAGCGGATCGGGCACATCTGGACGTAGCCCACCTGGGGTTTTTCGTCGGTGTAGCAGCCCAGGCAGCGCATCTGTTCGGGCTTGACGTCCATGTTCATCATCTTGGAGACCATCGCGGCCATCTTCTCCAGGCGTTCGGGTTCATCATTGACCGTGCCCAGGTAGGCCTCGCAGGCGTCGCAGTCGACGCCGCAATATGCGCCGTGTTCGTACATCCATCCTCCCCCATGTTGTTTTGACTAGCGGCTGTTTCGAGAGCCTTCGAGAGTCGCTGACGAGCCTACCAGAGCCGCGATGAGGCTGACAAGCCGTAGTCTGCCCCCGGGCTAATCAAGAACTCCTCTCAAAGGCCCGTTCCGCCGCACCGTTGTCGATCATCGCGCCCCGGGGAACCCGGGGTGTGGTATTATCGTGTAGCAGATACCACCACCCACCGGGAGTGACCATGAGCCGCCGAGTCGCCCTGCGCCGCATCGCCGTGGCGATGTCCCTGCTCCTGCTCGTCGGGGCCTGCCAGTTGACGCTGGACTCCAACCTCGACGTCTCCACCAAGCAGGATTTCCGCCTCCACGCCGACGGCGATATCGACCCCATCCACCACGCCACCTGGGGCTTCAATGGCACCCGGCTGGGCGAGTTGATCAACCCGACGGACCTGGCCCTGGACCGTCGGGGCAACCTCTGCGTCCTGGACTCGGGCAACCTGCGCGTCCAGGTCTTCACCCCCCAGGGCGAGGTCACCCAGGCCTACGATTACAACTTCGGCGGCGGCGAGCGGGCCTTCCGCCCCGACGATCTGGCCGTCAGCGAGCAGGATCACGTCTATCTGGTCGA
The DNA here is from genome assembly GCA_964581465.1 of uncultured bacterium. Classification (GTDB taxonomy): domain Bacteria; phylum RBG-13-66-14; class RBG-13-66-14; order RBG-13-66-14; family RBG-13-66-14; genus WJMB01. The sequence continues at coordinate 24,066 of CAZOOP010000008.1, read as the reverse complement.
CGCCGCCGGCGGAACCGTCTTCAAGTTCACCGACGTCTCGACGGCCTTCGTGGTCACCGAGACCACGGTCAACATCTCGGGCAGCGGCCGCCTGCGGCGCGACGACGCCACCATCCAGGGGATGGCCAACGCGCCGAGCATCCCGGCGGCCCTGGGCGCCAACTGGGCCGGCGAGCTCGTCGTCGCCTCGGGCGAGGAGCTCTGGGAGTTCGACGGTCGGGGCAACTTCATCAACCTCTACACCCTCACCGGGGGCGGCGGCGGCGAAATCGTCGATCTGGCCGTGGACTACGACCGCTCGATCTGGGGCGTCACCCGGGACGGCACCGTGCTGCACCTGGACTTCCGCGGCCGTCTGCTGGACTCCTTCGAGACCCCGCTGCGCGAGCCGATGGCCCTGGACTGCGACGGCGGCGTGTTGGCCCTGGCCGACGGCTTCGACAGCGCCCTCTACCTCTACCATGAGAGCGGCCGACAGCTCTTCGTCGCCGAGGCCGTCACCCCGGAGGGCGTGGTGCTGCTCAACCCCGAGGGCATCGCCCTGGACTACGACAACCAGCGCCTCTACCTGGCCAATACCGGCTCGCACACCATCGAGGTCTTCGACCTGGAGGTCTGGCAGCCCGCCGAGGCCGTGACGCCCTAGGGCGGCTCGGCTCCCACCGGCGCCCCCGAGGGGGCGCTTTGCGCAGGCGGGGCGAACGGCGGATGTCGCCGTGGCGTGCTATAATCGATGCCGATGCTTTCCCGCGATCGTATCGGACCTGCCGAAGACTCGGCTTTCCTGGACACCGACGGGCTGATGGTCTGTGCTGATTTGGGCGCAGCGATACCAATTGCTCCGTAAATGGGTATCTGTTCATGAAGGCTCTTATTCATGCAATCAGTACCGCCCCGCGCCGTGAACTCCTTCAGCCTTTCTTGTGCTTGGAGTTGATCCCGGACCTCTTCGAGACGTCGTCCCTTGTCTGGCCCACCGCCGGTCGTGCTCGAGCCCGAGCAGGGCTACACAACGATATGCTGACACGCGACGACGTGAGCTCACCACCGTTATAGCCGCTGTCGATCGACATTTGGCGCCTGCTTTCTTGAATGAGATTATCATCCACGAACCCGTTTGCCGTTCCAAACGAGCCTCTCCGCGCGGCACCAACCCCGAAGCTCCATGAGCAAAGACGACCTGCGCCGACGCCTCAAGCGTCTCACCGGCGACCGCCCGAAGACAGAACCGGCCGACCGGCCAGCCGAGCCGACGAACACCGCGGCCCCCGAGGCCCCGGCCGTCGAGGCGGTGCGCGACGTCGCCTCGGCCAAGGAGCGTCTGCGCCGCCTGCTGCAGGCCAAGGGCCGGGGGCTGGAGTTCTCCGAGGCCGTGCGCCGAATGGAGACGTCCGCACCCTCACCCACCCGCCGCCGAGCCGGTTCAGCTAACGTCGCAGAGCTGGTCGACGGAGCGTGGCGGGAGACTCCCCACGGACGGGTCTTCGTCGTCGAGCGCCACTTTCCTCTCAACGAGTTCCACGCCGGGGAGGCCCTGGGCGGGCTGCTCGAGGTGGACGAGGCCGTCCTGGAGCTGGTCGAGGGATGCCGCCCGCCCGGCTTCAGCTTCCAACGCGCCGTCTTCCTGGATACCGAAACCACCGGGCTGGCCGGAGGCACGGGCACCCTGCCCTTCCTGATCGGGGTGGGCCGCTTCACCACCGAGGGCTACCATTTCCGCCAGTTCTTCGTCGACGATCCGGCGGCCGAGCGCGGCCAGCTCGAGCTGCTCGGCGAGTGGCTGGCCGACTGCGGCGGCCTGGTGACCTACAACGGTCGCTGCTTCGACTGGCCCCTGCTGCGCGACCGCTACCTGCTGGCCGGTCTGCGACCCGACTTCCTGCGCAGCGAGCCGCCCCACGTCGACCTGCTGATGTGGGTGCGCCGCCTCTGGCGGCATCGGCTGCCGAGCTGCTCCCTGGGTGAGACCGAGCGCGGCGTGCTGGGCTTCGAGCGCACCGACGACGTCCCCGGCGCCGAGATCCCCGCCCTCTACTTCGCCTACCTGCGCGGCGCTCCGGTGGGTGAGCGCCTGGCCCGGGTCTTTTACCACAACGAGCAGGATATCCTCAGCCTGCCGGTGCTGGCCGCCCGGGCGCTGCGCCTGGTCGAACGCCCCCTGGAGCGCTTCGAGGACCCGGCCGAGCTCTATTCCCTCGGTCGGTTGGATTCCCTGGGCCACCGGCGCGACGAGCTCTGGGAGACCGCCCTGTCCCGCGGCCTCGACGGCGAGCTGGGCTGCCGGACCGCCCTTGAGCTCAGCCTGCACTACAAGCGCCGCCAGGATTTCGACCGCGCTCGGCCCCTCTGGGAGCGACTGCGCCGCGGAACTTACGACCGGCGGCCCTACGAGGAGGAGGCCAAGTATCTCGAGCACCGCGCCCGGGAGTACGCCGCCGCCGCCGAGCTTGTCGAGGAGGCTCTGGGCCGCGCCCGTCGCGTGCTCACCGATCCCGAGGCCCGGCGCCGCGACCTCGAGAGCCTGGGCCACCGTCTGGACCGCCTGCGCCGCCGCATGGCCGGTCTGCCGATCCGTCACGTCGGGGAGGCCGATGAACCCGCGAGCTGACAACGACGGCCTCCTGCGCGTGCTCTTCCTGGGCGATGTCTTCGGCCGACCGGGCCGCCGCGTCGTCGCCGCCTTCCTCACCGAGCTGCGCCGCGAACTGGAGCCCGACGTCGTCGTCGCCAACGTCGAGAACGCCGCAGGTGGCGCCGGCATCTCGCCCAAGCCCCACAGACAGTTGCGCCGCGCCGGGATCGACGTGATGACCTCGGGCAACCACATCTGGGACCAGAAACCGGGGCTGGAGCTGCTGGAAACCGAGGAGCACCTGCTGCGCCCCCTCAACTATCCCTCCGGCGTTCCCGGCCGGGGTAGCTGCCTGTTCACCGTCCCCGAAGACCGGCCCCGGGCTGGAACGGTCCTGGGGGTGATCAGCCTTCAGGGGCGGGTCTTCATGCCCGTCATCGACTGCCCCTTCCGCGCCGCCCAAGACGAAGTCGAGCGCTTGCGCGCCGCCGGAGCCGCCGCCGTGCTGATCGACTTCCACGCCGAGGCCACCAGCGAGAAGATCGCTCTGGCCCGCCACCTCGACGGCCGCGCCGGCGCCGTCTTCGGCACCCATACCCATGTGCAGACCGCCGACGAGACCGTGCTACCCGGCGGGACGGCCTTCCTCTCCGACGCCGGGATGTGCGGCCCCGTCGGTGGTGTGATCGGCGTGGTCACCGAAGAGGTCATGCCGCGCTTCCTGCGGGGGACCCCTTTCCGCGCCAACCCGGCTTCGGGCCCGGCGGCGCTTCACGGCGTCGTCGTCGATCTGGACACCTCCAGCGGCCGGGCGGTCGCCATCGAGCGCGTCCAGCGCCGCGAACACTTGGAAGAGGCCTGAGCCGGGGGCGGTCTCCATGGCTGAATGCTTGAGGTCCTCGCTGGGGTGGAAGGCCTCAGGGGAGCTTTGACAGTCAGGGCTCCAACCGCTGAGGGAGCATCACCAGAAATATAATCAGCGTCGACAACTCCAGGGGCGGCTGTTCGGACGTCGGCATCCTGGAACCTGTTCGGACGAAATCAGGCTGATTGGGATCAACCTGTCGGGCCGTTATTGACTCCCCGGAAATACGCCGTTGATGAGCAAGTGTTTATACATGGAATGCCCTTATTGCTTGTTATTAAGACACTTAGGATTCTGTGACAATCCGCTGTCAGGGCATATTATAGTCCGCTGATATCTATAATCGCTAAGGATAGCTAAGGATAGCTAAGGATAGCTGAGGATAGCTGTGGATAGCTGTGGAGCAGGTCCGTAACAACCGCCACTTTTCAACCGCCCGTCTTCTGACAGGTATCCGATAATCATCACCTTTATTATCAACAGGATACAATCATAATCAGGTCCGGATAGGGTATTCGATCCCTAGACGTATCATCAGCCCCACTTACTGAAAGGGAGCGTCACGGCAGGGCAATGGGCTGACTGGAACTGCTAAAGCTCGCCTTTGAGCGCAGTTGGCTTCCCGCTCCCCCCTGGCGGTCTTGGAGGCTGATCGTTAGCCCTTGTTCTTGACTCTCGGCATCCTGTCTTGAGCGGGTCCTGGTTGCGTGCAACCAATCAACTAACGGGTATCGACAGGTTCGTGAGCAATAAAGCATCTAATAACAGGCTGTTAGAGATGCATCTCTATTCAGGCACGCTTGATAACCCCTTCGATGACAGCCGGCTTGACGACCACTCAAGCACAGCCGTCTTCGGCCGCTATCAACTCCCTTCAGCCGCTTGGAATGGATAGCGCCTATCCGTAATCCAATCCGTCACGGTTTCGAGGGTCGATCACCGACGGCCCCGGCCGGGTGGACAGCGAGGAGCGCCATGGCCCCCACAGTCCCGCAGCGGATCATCGCCGTGGTCGGCGGCAACGCCGCCGGTCTGGCGGCGGCCTCGCGGGCCAAGCGCAGCGATCCGACGGCCCGCGTCGTCGTCTTCGAGGTCGGCCCGACGCCCGGCGTCAGCAACTGCAACTTCTCCTACGTCCTCTCGGGCAAGCTCGATGGTCCAAGCCGTGTGGTGGCTCATCCTCCCGGCTACTTTACGGCCCGGGGTTTGGAGCTGGAGCTGGAGTCGCCGGTGGTCGAGGTGCGGACCGCGCAGCGGCGATTGCGCGTCGAGCCCCGGAACGGAGCGGCCTACGAAGCCGACTACGATCGCCTGATCTACTGCGCCGGGGGCCTGGCCCGACGACTGGAGGTCCCGGGACGCGACGCGGGCGGCGTCCACGCCCTGCACTCCTACGCCGACTTCACCGCGCTGCACGCCGATCTGGAGACGCGCTGTCCGGAGCGGGTGATCGTCGTCGGGGGCGGGTTCAAGGCGCTCAGCGTCGGCTGCGCCCTGTCCCGGCGGTGCACGGTGAGCCTGGTCTGCGTTGGGCCGCGTCCTCTGCCCGGCCTGGCTCCGGAGCTGTGGACGGTCCTCGAGGAGCACCTGAGCGGCCTCGGCGTGGAGCTGCGCTGCGGACGCGGTCCCGCCGGCTACCTGCACGATCGTTCGGGACGGCTGGTGGGTCTGGAGGCCGACGGTGAAACGATCACGGGGGGCTTCGCCCTGGAGCTCATCGGCGTGCTGCCCAATACCGCCCCGCTGGGCGCGGCGCTGGAGCTGGAGCGCCACAGCGGCGCCGTGGTCGTCGACAGCCGCCAGGCGACTTCCGTCGACGGCGTCTTCGCCGCTGGGGACTGCTCCGTGGCGCAACACGCTCTGCTCCCCGGACGATACCATCTGCCCAATGGCGCTCTGGCCAACCGGGCCGGGCGCGTCGCCGGGGCCAACGCCGCCGGCGAATCCCGACGGTCCGCCCCCGCCCTGGGAACACGGGCCACGGAGCTCTACGGCCTGGAGCTGTCCCGCACCGGCCTGGGGTTGGAGGAGGCCCGCGCCGCCGGTTACGACGCGCGGCGGGTCTACGTCAAGGTGCTCAACCACGCCACCTTCCACTTACCCCGGGCCTACCTGCACTGCTCAGCCGTCTTCGAGGAGGGTTCCGGACGCCTGCTGGGCGTCCAGCTCGCCGGACCCTCTGGGGTCAACCACCGGATCAACGCCGCCGCCGCGGCCGTCGCCGCCGGGATGAGCGTCGGCGTGGCCGCCGGGTTGGACTTCGCCTACCACCCCCATAGCTCGCCGGTCTGGGATCCGCTGCTGGTGCTCTTCCGCGCCGCCCAGCGCCGTCTGGAGGAGGGAGAGTGAGGCCGTGGCGCCTCCCGCTTATCCTGCCGTTGCTGCTGATCGCGGCCTGCACCGAGGTGGAGCAACCCGGGGAGGGTGCTGACGAGGCAACGTCGATCTCCGTCATCGACGACGCCGGGCGCACGGTGACCCTCGAAGCTCCGGCCGAGCGGGTGGTCGCCTGCGCCCCCGACGCCGCCGAGGTCGTTTGCGCCCTGGACCCGGCGGCGCTGGTGGGTCGCAGCCGCTACACCGACTATCCCCCGGAGCTGACCGGGTTACCCGTCGTGGGTGACTTCTCCTCGATCGACGTCGAGCGCGCCGCCGCCCTGGAGCCCGAGCTGGTCGTGCTGTCCGGGCTGGAGCAGGAGCCGATCCTGGCCGGACTGGAGGCCCTGGGTTTGACCGCCTACGTCCATTATCCCGAGAGCCTCGACGACCTTTCCGCCGCCTACGAGCGTCTCGGCGAGCTACTGGGCGTACCCGGGCGCGCCGGTGAGTTGACCGCCGAACTGACCTCCGCCCGGGAGCGTCTGGCCGAGCGTCGACCGACTCGTTCGCCCCGGGTCTACCTCGAGATCAGCGTCGCACCGTTGATGGCCGCCTGCGCGGGCAGCCTGCAGCACGACCTGCTGACCGCCGCCGGTTGCGAGAACGCCTTCGCCGACCTGCCCCGGGCCTATCACCGCGTCGAGCCCGAGGAGCTCCTCGCCGCTGACCCCGAGATCGTCCTGTTGCTCTCCGGGATCGGCGTCGAGGAGGCGGAATCCCGCGCCGGCTGGTCCGGGATGTCCGCCGTCCGCGACGGGCGCGTCCACGCCCTCGATCCCGACCTGTTCAGCCGGGCCGGGCCGCGGATCGTCCAGGCCCTCGACGAACTCGGGCGGATCGTTTCCGCCTGGTCCGCCGACACCGGACCGGAACGGTGAGTGGTTTTCTTCAAACCCTGCGCAACGGGGCCGAAGGGCTGCTGCGCCTGGTCTATCCACCGGCCTGCGCCCTCTGCGGCGGACGCCTCGAGCCGCCGCGCAAGCTGGGGCTCTGTCCGGAGTGCTGGCGCGGTGCGCCGCTGATCCGCCTGCCTTACTGCACCGCCTGCGGGCAGCCGCTCAACGCCGACGAGGTACCGGGTGGACTCTGCCTGGACTGCCGCCTCGAGGCGCCCCCCGTGGTCCTCCGCGCCGCCGCCCTCTACCGCGAACCCCTGGTCTCCCTGCTGCACCTCTGCAAGTTCGACTTCTGGGCTCCGGCGGCGGAGCAGTTGGCCGAGCTGCTCGTCGAGCGCGCCCACGCCCTGTTCCCGGCGTGGCGGCCCGACGCCCTGGTCCCCGTGCCCCTGCATCACCGACGGCTGCGTTGGCGCGGCTTCAACCAGAGCGTGCTGCTGGCCCGCATCCTGGCCGAGCACTGGGAACTACCCGTCACCCCGGCGCTGCGCCGTGTGCGCGACACCGTACCCCAGGCCAGGCTGCCCCGCGAGGCCCGGTTGACCAACCTGCACGGCGCCTTCGCCGTCGTCGATCCCCAGGTTGTACTCGGCTCCCGCCTGCTGCTCATCGACGATGTGACCACCAGCGGAGGAACCGTCCACGAGTGCGCCCGAACGCTGTCGGCCGCCGGCGCCGCCGAGGTCCGGGCCTACCTGGTCGCACGCTCGTAGTATGATGATTGGGCACGGTCCGCCGGCTTCGGGTCGCTATATTGCCGGTAAACTGGCGGTTGTAACAAGAGCTGCAAACTCGCGCTCCCTTGGGAGAACTGCCTTGGGAGAACTGCAGAAAGGAGCGTAAAGCAGCAATGGATCGCATGTTATCGATGGCTTGGTCCAAGAAAGGCTGCTAGTTGCTCTTGAGGTATGCGCTTTTCTTGCTCGAAGCTGTGGATCCGAAAGTCCTCGATCGACGATACACCCTACCGGGCAGCCGGGAACGGTTAGATACCCCCGTCTCCTAACAAGCTCCGTCTGTTGTCACCTTACCGTTCAGCGTTGCATACCATCTGGCCGGCCCCACCTCTTCACCCGAACGCGATCGAGTACCGTCGACTGCTTTCGATCCTTCCCTCAGCTTGCTGATTCCGGCGAGAACCCCTGAAACGATTCGAGACCCACCCGCAGCGGGAGCCTAATGGACCTACTCGTCAAGACCGCCGACTGGCTGATGCGCGGCCCGGCCTTCATCCGCTACCGGGTCCTCCAGGACCTGTTGCCCGAGATAGCCGGAATCGACGACGAGGCCGCCCTGCGCGATGAACTGGCCGCCGAGCCCCTCGTCGCCGGCCTGATCGACGAGGTCAACGCCTGGGAGGACCAGCCGCCGCTCAAAAACCACAACAACGCCGCCCACCCCCTGCATAAGCTGGTCTTCCTGGCCGAGACCGGCGTCGACGCCGCGCGGCTGACCCCCGCCGTCGAGGCCGTCCTGAACCACCAGTCCCCCGAGGGACCCTTCCAGGTGCGCAGCATCCTGCCCAAGGCCTTCGGCGGCGACGGCGTCGAGCGCTGGACCTGGTTCGCCACCGACGCCCCGCTGACCAGCCTCGGCCTGGTCAAGCTCGGCCTGGGCCAAGACGAGCGCGTGCGCAAGAGTGTCGACTACCTGCTCGCGCGCCAGGAGGACTACGGCAGTCCCTGTTACGCCGATCCGAACCACGGACCCAAGTTCAAGGGACCCGGCATACGCGGCGAGCCCTGCCCCTACGCCTCGCTGATCACCCTGCGCCTGTTCTCGGTCATCCCCGAGCTGCGCGAGAGCTCCGCCGCCGACAGGTTGATCGAGTGCCTGCTCAACCACTGGTCCCAGCGCGGCACCGGCCGCAAGTACTACCTCTTCGGCATCGGCTCCACCTTCCTCAAGCCCAAGGCTCCACGCATCTGGTACGACATCGTCCACTTCGCCGATGTGCTCTCCCGCTTCCCCCGCTGCCGCTACGAGCCCGCCTTCGCCGAGATCATCACCGCCCTGCGAAACCAACTCGACGACGAGGGCCGAGTTACCCCCGGCTCGATCTGGCTCAAGTGGAACCCCGACGGCCGCAGCTCCAAAGCACCCAAACGCAACCAGGACTTCCCCCGCGGCCAGCCCGTCGGCCAGGACGAGCGCAACTGGTCGGGCTGGGAGTTCGTCCAGAAGAGCAAGCCCTCACGCTGGCTGACCTATCTGGTCTGGATGATCCTCAAGCGCGCCGAGGCCGCCTGAGCCCCCCCGGCGAGAACCCCGCCCCGGTTACACACCGCCCGAATCCCTCCGACGTTCCGCGGCGAGGCGTTGGCACGTTTCTTGCGGAGTGTGGGGGCGGCTCGTCCAATCGGTCGCCCCGCCCTGCTGCAAGAAACGTGCCAACGCCGGGCGGGGGCCGAGGGCTCGCGTTCAGCGGGGGCGGGGTCTCGCCGGGTCGTCGGCCGGAGGGGAGCCGAGTTCTCGGGTTTCGAGTTCTCGGGAGGGCCGCGGCGGGGTGCTTCGGGAGTGCAACGAAGCCGCTCAATGGCGGCGGGATCGCTTTGAGGGTATAAGTTGTCGGAGCCGGCTGTTGCGTACAGCTTGCCGATAGTCCGTGCGCTTTCATGATAACGGCGAGTATGAGCGGCTCGTTTCAATCGATCCGTTATCTGGACTCGATCATGATTGTTCTGGATCCGCCGAACTTCGAACAGCCGGCGAGCCGCGACAAAACACTCGCTTGCTCGTTGTTACCCCGAGTCGTTGAACGCCGCGACCGCGATGATGTGACCCGCCCCCACCATTTCCAACGTCGAGTGCGACCATGACCGACAAGCTGCACAAGGTTCTCGAATCGCTGAAGAAGCAGCCCTACCGGGGTAACATCACCCACTGGCGCGTACTGCCGCCCCAGCCGCCGCAGTACGCCGATTTCCCCGATTGGCTCCACCCCCGACTGGTCGAGGTGGTTCGCGCCACCGGCGTCGAGCGGCTCTACACCCACCAGCGCGAGGCGATCGAGCTGGTCGGCGAGGGCCGCAATGTGGTCATTCAGACTCCTACGGCCTCGGGCAAGACGCTCTGCTACAACCTACCCGTCCTGGACGCGGTGCTGCGCGATCCCGATTCCCGGGCGCTGTATCTGTTCCCCACCAAAGCTCTGGCGATGGACCAGATGATCGAACTGGCCAAGCTGGCCGAGAAGCTGGACCCGGCGATAACCGCCGACACCTACGACGGCGACACCCCGGCCGACGCCCGCCGGCGCATCAGGCGCTCGGGCAACGTGATCGTCAGCAACCCGGACATGCTCCACGCCGGGATCCTGCCCCACCACACCAAGTGGCTTTCTCTCTTCGAGCACCTGCGCTATGTGGTCATCGACGAGCTGCACACCTATCGCGGCGTCTTCGGCAGTCACATGGCCAACGTGCTGCGCCGCCTGCGCCGGGTGGCGCGCTTCTACGGCTGCAAGCCCGTCTTCATCCTCTGCTCGGCGACGATCGCCAACCCCGGGGAGCTGGCCGAATCCCTGCTCGAGGAACCGGTCGAACTCGTCGACCGCTCCGGGGCGCCCACGGCGCGCAAGCACTTCATCCTCTACAATCCGCCCGTGGTCCAGGCCAACACCGGAACCCGGGAATCCTACGTAATGCACGCCCGGCGCCTGGCGGCCAAGTTCATCGAGGCCGGCGTGCAGACCATCGTCTTCGCCACCTCGCGGATCAACACCGAGGTCCTGGTGCGCTACCTCAAGGACGTGGTGGAGAAATCGCCGGACCGCCGGGGTTGGATCCGCGGCTACCGGGGGGGCTATCTGCCCCGGATGCGCCGGGGCATCGAGGCCGGACTGCGCGACGGCACGGTGCGGGGCGTGGTCTCCACCAACGCCCTCGAGCTGGGCATCGACATCGGCAAGCTGGACTGCTGTATCATCTCCGGCTACCCGGGCTCCGTGGCCAGCACCTGGCAGCAGGCCGGGCGGGCCGGGCGACGCTCCGGCGATTCCGTGGCCGTCTACCTGGCGCGCAACCTGCCCCTCGACCAGTACATCGTGCTGCACCCCGAGTTCCTCTTCGAGCAATCCCCCGAGCACGCCCGCATCAACGCCGACAATCTGCTGATCCTGCTCGAGCACGTCAAGTGCGCCGTCTTCGAGCTGCCCTTCGAGAAGAGCGAGACCTTCGGCGGCGAGGACCTCGAGGAGATCCTCGAACTGCTCGAGGAGGGGCAACTGGTCCACCGCGCCCAGGACAAATGGTTCTGGATGGCCGACTCCTACCCGGCCCAGGACGTCTCTCTGCGCTCGATGACCCGGGACAACTTCGTCATCATCGAGCGCTCGGGACGGCCCGCCGTCGGGGGCGACCTCTCCGGCGAGGGCTTCGACGAACGCCTGGACCGCTCGGGGATCAACCGGCCCCGGGTCATCGGCGAGATCGACTACTCGGGGGCCTTCTATCACATCTTCCCCAAGGCGATCTACGTCCACGACGGCGTCCAGTACCAGGTCGAGGAGCTGGACTTCGAGAACCGCAAGGCGTATGTGTGCCGGGGCGACTTCGACTTCTACACCGACGCCGAAGACAAGACCGCCGTTCATGTCCTAGACGTCTTCGACGAGGCGTCGCCGTCCCCGGCCCGGGCCTACCACGGCGAGGTTCACGTCGCCAACAAGGTCGTCGGCTTCAAGAAGATCCGCTACTACACCCAGGAGAACGTCGGCTACGGCGACGTCGAGCTGCCCGAACGCGAGATGTCGACCACGGCCTACTGGAGCCGTCTCTCCGGCAGCTTCCTGGCCGGGCTGCCCTTCAACAAGGTCGAGCTGGTCTCCGGTCTCTACGGCGTCAAGTACGTGCTGCACAACCTGGCCGCCTTCATCCTGATGTGCGAGATCCGCGACCTGGGCACCGCCGTGGGCGCCGAGCGCGAGGGCGAGGAGCTCAAGAGCCTATTCCAGACCGGTGATCCCCTGGCCGAGGCCGTCGGCGAGGATTTCGAGCCCCAGATATTCCTCTATGACAACTACCCCGGCGGGATCGGCTTCTCGGAAAAACTCTTCCTGCTGCACCGCCAGCTCTGGGAAGGAGCCCGCCAGCGGGTGAGCGACTGTCCCTGCCGCCACGGCTGTCCCTCATGCATCGGTCCGGCCCTCGAGACCCGGGGCCCCCAGGGGACCGTAATCCCCGTGCCCCGACGCAAGGAGGCCGCCCGCGTGATCCTCTCGCAGAGCCGATGATCCGCGCCGACGCCCGAACGCCCTTTCGCCAGGCCCGGGAGCGCCCTCACATCCGCCGGGTGAGGTTTTGGCACGTTTCTTGCGCAAGGAGTGGACCGGGAAAGTTGCGGCTGCGACTCCGCAAGAAACGTGCCAAAACCGGCCCGGGCCGGTTGGTCGTCGTCCGGTTTGATTGTAAAACCGGTTGTGCTTGTTGGATTGGATGCCTGTTCGTGCCGGTTGGCTTAGGCATCATACACGATCCCGGATCAGCCGAATCCAACTCTGAACTCTGAGCCCCTGCGAAAAGAGCGGCTGAGACGAGGCCATGCATAATCGAGTTCAGCCCGCAACCTTTAACCCTCGGCGCTTACACATTATATGTGCATGATTATATGATACTTATGGCCAACGCATGGTCATCGAGACCAATCATCAAGGCCAACGGCGTCAAGCAGTTTTTCGTGTCAGGTTACGTCGCTGCGGGCATCCCAAGTATGTGGTAATCCATGTGCCCGTCACAAGCATCTCGCTCCATGTGCGCTCTTGTTTGTAAGCTAACTGCCTTTATCTAATTGTTATCCAGTAATACTATGGTCCGTTGCGCTTAGTGTTCCCTTGGCTTGTTTACCGGGTTGGATTGCCCCCGAGCTTCCTGGTGAGAAGCGGCGGAGCAATCCCGTATTGTTGGGAAGACGACATGGGGTCAAGGACCGTCGAGATCGCCCCGGGCGTCCACTGGCTGTCCTGCGGCGTCGTCGAAGGCAACGTCTACTTCGTGCGCTCGGGGGCGCGGAGTGCCGGCTGGTTTCTCGTCGACACCTCGACGTCCAAGCGGGCCGACGACATCAGCCGGGCCGCCGTTTCTCTCTTCGGGGATACTCCGCCGACGGCCATCCTGATCACCCACGTCCACCCCGACCACACCGGTTCGGCCGGTGAACTGGCCCGGGGCTGGGGCTGCCCGGTCCACGTTCCGGCCCCGGAGCTGCCCCTGGCGACGGCGCTTGAACTGGCCGATCTCGAGCCCTTCGCCAACTTGCTGGACCGTCGGATCGTCCTGCCGCTGATGCGCCGGATGCCGCCGGAGAAGGTCCGGGCGACCCTGGCCGCCCAGTCCCTGGTCGATGTCGCTCGGCCGCTGGAGCCCGGCGACGGCATTCCCGGGCTGTCCGACTGGATGGCGATCGCCGCGCCGGGGCACTCGCCGGGCCACCTGGTCTTCTGGCGACGGCGCGACCGGGTGCTGCTGGCCGGGGACGCCGTGCTGACCGTCGACACCGGCTCCTTCCAGGGCTTGCTGGCCTATCTGTTCAACCCTCGGCGGCCGCGCGTCTCCCGTCCGGCCGGGTTCACAAATTGGGACAGCGACCGGGCGTCGGCCTCGCTCAAGGCCCTGGCCCGGTTCGAGCCCCGGGTGCTGGCCGGGGGTCACGGCCCGCCCCTGTGCGGCGAAGAGGCCGCCGCTCGATTGCGGGCCTACGCGGCGGCGTTGTGAGGTTCCGACGGCTCCGTGGGTTGACGGATCCCGATAGCTGTTGGTTTTTCGATCCGTTTGATACACTGTCCGGCTTGAAGCGATTGACCCCTGCTGAGCCGGGGTTTTTGAGTTGGCGTGGTTGGTCGGCTGGTTGTGTAGAATCATCGGTTTAGTATGGCTAGGGATCGTATACCCTATCCGGACTTGATTGTGATTGTATACTGTAGATAATAGAGGTGATACTCTAATGATACCTGTCACGAAACGGGCAGTTGAAAAGTGGCAACTAAAAACGGGTCTGATCCTTAGCGAACCCTGATATCAGAGCATTTGCATTAGGCACTTGCATAAGGCACTTGCATTAGCTCTGACAGGAGATCGTCTCTGACCCCTAAATATCGTAATAACAAGTATTAAGGTAATGCTAAATGTGTTTGTCAATAACGCGAAGCAGATCTGAATAATGAATTACGGTCAGGCAAACAGCTCCCATTCAGCCTGACTTGGTCCGAACATGTTCCTTGATGCCTATGGCACTATTGGCTCGTCTTTGTTTGCCCGCTCCGTCGATGGATGCCGCCGACGCCTTCGCCGAGAAGCTGTTATAATAGTCTGGTCATTCTCCCTGCGGGAGTCCATGCCCCCCTTCGCCCATCAGGTCAAGTGCCCCTTCTGCTCCACGGGCTTCGGCGTCGAATCCCACCTCTCGAAGCGCTACAACCCGTCGCGTCTGGGTTATTTCGTCTGCGACGAGCCGAGTTGCGGTCGTCACTTCCGCGTCGAGGACCAGGCGATGTGGCTGGTCTACTACGATGACCCCACCGAGCGCCGGGTGCTGACCGTGGGGCACCTCGAGCACGGCGTGGTTCGGCCGGGGCCGCCACCGAAGCGAGTGAGCAAACCGGAGGGCGATGCCGACTAGACTGACGACGACGCTGGCCTTGCTGCTGACCGGCTGCGCCGTCGCGGGCGGCGTGGTCCAGCTCGAGTGGGACGGCGCCCTGGATTTCGGCGCCCTGGGTTATCTCGAGGACTCCTACAACGACTTGGCCGGTGAAGGCCTCGACCTCGTCGTGCTGCGGCTGAGCAGCCTCGACGGCGAGCCCTACCCGGTGCGTCGCCTGGGCGAACTGCTGGATGCGGCCCCCTTCCCCACGGCGGTCTGGGTGGCGCCGGCGGGCTCCCGCCTGGCGGGTCGTTCCCTGTTGTTGGGTTGGAGCGCCGACGGCCTCTACGGCAGCCCCGGCGCCCATTTCGGCCGGGCCGCGGCGTTGAGCCTCGATGAAACCGGCGGGCTCATCCAGCCCGTTTCGGTCGAAGAGGACTGCGCCGCCGGTCTGCCCGCCGGTCTGGACTCCGGTTGGCCCCATCTGTTGACCTCCGGCTACGTGGAGTTCACGCCGGGTCAGATGCGGGCCAGGGGCCTGGCCGACGGCGCCGCGGCCAGTCTGGAGGCGGTCATCGACGGGATGCTCGACGGCGGCGACGTCGTTCGAGAGATCGAGCGCCGCGAGACGGCCTGGCTCTGGCGCGGGCTGTCCTACATCGCCGAACCGACCACGGCCTTCCTGCTCTACCTGCTGGCCCTGTTCGCCTTCGGCTTCGCCGTAACCCACCGCAGCGGCTACTTCGCCCTGGCCCTGGGCGTGGGGCTGCTGATCAGCTCCGTGATCACCTTCATCTACCTGCCTGTGAGTGTTCTCGGCCTGGTGCTGGTGCCCCTGGGGGTGCTGTCCATCAGCCTGGACCGCCCGTTGCGCCTGGGAGGGCTGGGCGGACTGCTGGGCCTGGGTTCGCTGCTCGCCGCCGGGCTGCTGTTCTACACCCCGGACTCCGTCGGCATCTCCAGCGCCGTGTTGACACCGACCCTGCTGGTCGTCGGCGTCTACTACCTCTTCGGCTACGCCGGCGCCTTCTTCAACCAGCTCCTCGACGGAGGACGCCGCCTGTGCGGCCTGCTGGGTCGCTGGGGCCGGGCCGTGCGCGGGATGGACCGTCGCCGTCGCGGTTGGGTGCTGCTCAACAACGAGCTCTGGCCGGCGCGCTTCCGCAAGCCCGTCAAGCGGGGCCAGCCGGTCCAGGTGGTCGATATCCGCCGCTCCCAGTTGATCGTCACCCCCCTGGTCGAAGTGAGCCCCGAGCGCAGGGAGCTGACTCAAGAGGGTTGAGCGACGCCGATTCATTTTCCGGCTGGACTGTATCGCTACGTGACGCCGACGGATCGGTCCACGATTGGTCCGATCACGTTCCATGACGCCTTGTTAAAACGGGAGGAGCCGTGGCTCCTCCCGTTATCCATCGTTGGTTGCGCCGGTGGTCAATACCGGCGTTCGCGTCGAAAGCGTCAGTCGTTCTTCTCTTCTACTTTATCCCGGGCCTTGTCCCGGCGCAGCAGCTCGTAGAAGGCCAGGGCCGGGGTGAAGGCCAGCAGGATCATCGTGACGTAGACGTTGGGCTTGGCACCGCCGCTTACCGCCAGCCAGGCCAGCACTGCGCCCAGGGGAACGGGCAGAAGCAGGGCGAAGCGCAGCGGTTTCCAGGGCCACGGCTTGCCCAATAGGGTGAAGACGCCCAGCAGCGTCAGCAGGCCGCCGATGACGGCCAGGGAGGCCCAGGGCAGCCAGCTCAGCCCGATGCGACCGAGTTCCTCGAGGTAGATCAGGTCGCAGAGGCGGGAGGCCCCGGCGAAGACCGCCGCGTAGCCGACGATGATGCGGGTCTGGCTCAGCGGTTTGAAGGAGCGCAGCTTCCGCGCCCGGCGCTGAAAGAGGTCGTTCTGCTTGATGGCGAAGCGCCGTAGACGCTTGAGCGTGCTGAAGACCGCTCCGACGAAGCCCAGGCCGACGCCGATCCAGGTGAAGATGCCGTCGTAGTGGCCCAGGAAGGTGTCGTCGGCCATCTCGCCCAGCACGTATCCCACGAAGAGGGAGAAGCCGTAGTTGAAGGCCAGCGAGAGGGTCAGGCTGGCGTACCGGCCCAGGTCGCCGATGGAGCCATATTCCTTGAAAGGCTCCTCGATAACGGTTGTCGAGATCGCGGACTGCTTGGCCACACTGTCTCCAGAGTTCGAGAAACGTCGGTGGGAACGTTGAGCCGGTTGATAATGATACCACAACGCGGCGGTGAATGCTCCGTGGCGTGCCCTTGCTGACTAAACGTCGTGACGGGCGGCGCGGTTCACCGGCGGGGTGCTCAGCGGTTGAACCAGCGGCGGATCTGGGCCTCGGTAAGCTCGGCGGTGGTCGGCCGGCCGTGGGGGCAGGTCGACTTGTTGGGCGAGGCCAGCAGGCGGCGGATCAGCCCGACGAGCTGCTCGCGGTTGAGGCGGTCGCCGGCCTTGACGGCGGCCTTGCAGGAGATCGAGACCAGGGCGGCGCGGCGGCGCTCGGCCAGCGGGGCGTCCTCGCCGACGTCGCCCAGCTCCTCGAGGATCTCGCGGGCCACCCGCTCCTCGTCGCCGGCCCCGACCATCTGCGGCACGGCCAGCACACGGAAGGCATCGGCCGCGGCGGATTCCACGTGAAAACCGAAAGCGGAGAGCAGTTCGAGGAGCTCGGCCACCCGGGCGGCGCGGCGGGGGTCCAGCTTTATCCGCGGCGGCAGCAGCAGTTGTTGGGAGGGCGCCGGGCGCTCGGCGTCGTGGGCGGCCAGCTCCTCGTAGATCACACGCTCGTGGGCCGCGTGCTGGTCGATGACCAGCAGCTTGTCGCCGTGCTCGACCAGGATGAAGGTGTCGGCGAACTGGCCCTGAATCTGGTAAGGCGCCTCCTCGTAGAGCTGGCGCGCCGCCTCCGGGGTGAAGTTGAGCTGATCGTCGGGCAGAGCCGGCTTGTCGAGGGGACGCGGCGGGGCTCCGGCGCTCACGCGCCCGCCGCGTGGCCGACCGACGGTGAAGGGGACGCCGTCGCCGGTTCCGCCGTCGACGACGCGGGGGGGCCGGGGGGAGCGTCCAGTCGGTTCAACGGCGTTTTTATCGTCGCGACGGGGTCGTGAGCGGGTCGGTGGCTCCTCGCCGCCTCCCAGGGGTGTGGCGGCGATCAGGTCCTCCCCGGCCTCGGAGAGCGCCCGGGTCACCCCGGCCATCACCAGGCGGCGCACGGCGGCGTCGTCGGCGAACTTGACCTCGCTCTTGGCCGGGTGGACGTTGACGTCGACCTGGCGTCCGGGGAGCTTGAGGAAAACCACGGCCTGGGGGAAGCGGTCCTTGGCCCCGACGCCCCGGCAGGCAGCCGCCACGGCCTCGACCACCTGGCGGTCGTTGACCGAGCGGCCGTTGACGAAAATCAGGATCCCGCTGCGGTTGGCCCGGCTGATCCGGTTGGGGTGCCAGATCACTCCGGTTATCCGCCCGAAGCCCGGGCTGGTGTAGTCCAGCGCCAGGGGCTCATGTCCGGCCTTGAAGTAATCGGCGCAGCGGTGGTAGAGATCGGCGGGGGGCAGGGCCAGGCGGCTCTTGCCGCCGGCGCTCAGATGAAAGGCCGTGCCCGGGTTGGCTAGGGCCATCCGGGCGGCGACGTCGACGCAGGCGCTGCGCTCGGCACGGTCGCTCTTGAGGAACTTCTTGCGCGCCGGGACGTTGTAGAACAACTCGCGGACGACGATGTCGGTGCCCACCGGGGAGCCGGCCGCGCCGAAGCGTACCAGACGCCCACCCTCGTAGACGACCTCGCTGCCCTGCTCGTCGCCCCGGAAGCGCGTCACCAGCCGCACCTTGGCCACCGCACCCACGCTGGGCAGGGCCTCGCCGCGGAAACCGTAGGTGCGGATCAGCTCCAGATCTTCGAACTGATCGATCTTGCTGGTGGCGTGGCGGGTGAAGCAGAGCCGGGCGTCGGCGGGTCCCATGCCGTGGCCGTCGTCGCTGACCCGGATCAGGGCCTTGCCGCCGCCCTCGAGCTCGATCTCGATGCGCGAAGCCCGGGCGTCCAGGGAGTTCTCGATCAGCTCCTTGACCACCGAGGCCGGACGCTCGACCACCTCGCCGGCGGCGATACGCTCGTAGACCAGCGCCGGCAGAACCTTGATCTGTGTGGCGTTTTCCATGCCCCCGATTCTACAAAGCCGGACGCGAAACGACAAGGGCGACGCCTCGGTACGGCTGAGAGCGCCCGAGCCCGAGACCGTCGCGTGGATGTATCGGGATGGTCCGGGATGACGTCGCAGCGGGCCGGATTTGGCACGTTTCTTGCGCCCGGACGCCCGGCTTGGAGCCAGGCACCGCGCGACTCCGCAAGAAACGTGCCAAATCCGGCCCGCGGTTTTCCCGGCTATCGGTGTGGGTTGGTTAAGGGCTCGGGCGCTCAGGTCGGCTCGTCGTCGGCGCCTTCGAGCAGACCCAGCAGCTCGCCGAAGAGCTCCTCGGGGGGCGTCTGGTAGCCGTTGTAGAGGTCGCCGATGACGAGACCTTCGGTGAGGGCCAGGACCAGCTCAGCCAGCCGGACACCGCGCTTGCCGTCCAGGCGGGGGTAGGCGCGCACCAGGGCGTCGGCCAGCAGACCGCGCAGCCGGGTCTGGCGCTGGGCCAGCAATTCCCGGGTGCGTTCGGCGCTGCCGTCATCGGAGAGGAACTCGAGCAGGCGGGAGCGGTGACGGCGGTAGGCGGCGAAGTCGTTGAAGACGACGTAGCCGAAGGCCACCAGTCCGCCGACGCCGCTCCGGTTTACGGCCAGGGCCTCTTCGAAGCGTCGAATCAGCTCGTCGGCTTCGGCCTCCCAGACGGCCTCGAGGAGGGCGTCCTTGGAGACGAAGTGGTCGTAGAGCGAGGAGACGGCCAGGCCGCACTCGGCGGCCACGGCGCGCATCCGCATCCCGGCCAGCGGGGTGTCCTCCAGCAGGCGTCGGGCGGCGGCGACGATCAGCTCGCGTTTGTCGGTGGGCTTACTCAAGCTTGGCCGGGGGATGGGGGAGCGCTGCGATTATCACCTGTGGCGGGGGTGCGGGTCAAGGGGCCTTAGCCGCGCCGGGATTCGAGGCGTTTCCGGGCCTCGGGGACCTGTTCCAGCAGGCCGGAGATCAGCTCACAGGGTAGCTCGGAGCATTCGGCGCAGGTCTGGTGGTCCTTCTCGATGGCGCAGGCCCGGATCTTGCACTCCGGGGCGTGACAGCCCAGCGGTTGCGGTGGACGGGCGAAGCAGCCCTCACAGGGTAAATCGGCTATATCGACCTGGGTGTTGTAGAGTTCGCTCCACTGCCGGGCGATCTCGGCGAAGGCCGCCTGGTCGCCGGAGCGGGTGGCGATGAAAGCCGGGCATTCGGCGCATTCCAGGCCGCAGCATCCTCCGTGTTCCAGCATGTTCACTCCTTGGACCAGACGCCGAAGACGTGGCCTTCGGGGTCGCGCAAGCGGGCGTAGAAGCCCATTCCGCCGCCGATATCTGTCTTGGGAACCACCACGGTTCCGCCGGCGGCCTCGACCTTGCCCTGGATGGTCTCGATGTCGGCGACCTCGAAGTAGATCACCGGGTGCTCGACGTCGGCCGTCGGCTCACCGCCTGGGTTGTCTCCCAAGTCGAACATCTCCGGTCCGCCATAGCTTACCTTGTCCCAGCCGAGAACCTTACAGTAGAACTCGAGCTGGGACTGCCGGTCCTCGGCCGGCACCTCGAACCATACGATCCGGCTCATCGCGTTCCTCTCGTTGGTTATCCGGTTTGATCAATCGCTTTTCTTAAGGGATTATCACTCGCAAAAGAACCGACTCATCCAGCTAATAGACTTCATTCATTGCTTTATAGTTCACACTCGACGCCACTCTCATCCCGTTGCTTGGTGGCACTAAACCCGGTCTTGCATTGAGTTCCGCTGGAAGCCGGAGGCTGTTGGTTCCGCTCAGCAACCGACCAGGCTGTGGGTGAAGGACCTGCTGACGATGCTCCATTGCTCGCTTTAGCAGCTTCGAACGTTTTCCGCCATCACTAGTAGACGCCCCGCTGCGGCTAATCTCCAAGCGCCATTCTCGATGTGGCTTTCCTGGGTTGCGAATGTGTTGTTCTTCTGTGATGATCCTTTTCTTAAAGTGTTTCCGGGCTGCGCCGCTCTCCAGGTACAATCCAGTGACCGCACTTGCCGCAGACCGGTGGCTCACCGGCCCACTATTCGACAGACGGATAAGCCTTATTCGGACGACCGATATTATGCTGATAGAACTCGCTGGAGCTGACGGTGTCGAAAAAGGGATCTGCGGCGAAGGCCGCGGTGGGTTTTAGGACCACGCTGACATAGAAGTCCTCGTTCCAGTCTGCGGGTACCAGGGTGGTCAGGTCCGGAGCGGCGATCACCCGGGTGACACCGTCGGCGAAGTTGAAGAGTTTCATGCAGTTGAGGGGGTCTTGATTGTTCCAGTCAGCGGCAGCCGCCGGCTCGGTGGTGGGTCCGTCGACGAGGGGGTAGTCGATTCCATCTTCGTGCATCTCGCCCAGCCAGAGCATTAACCGGGCGTCTTCCAGGTATTCCCGGCTCGTCCACCACATATCGGCTACGCAGACGACCTCCAGGGTGCGGCAGTCGTAGACGTCAAAAGAACCAACACTGGGGCCGGCCCATTAGCGGGAGCCGTCCAACCAGAGTCCGAGCTCGCCATGCTTCCGCAGGGGGGCTTCACCGACGACACCCTTGCCTACGGTTATCAGGAATCCGGTATAGGTGATGTGGTCACCTGTGGCGAGCACGAGGTGCCGTTCGTCGGGGGATTGGCAATAGCGGGCCTGGTAACCCAGCTCACCCACGGCGGCGTTGTCGATGAATGCTTGCACGGTTGCTGCCAGCGCAGCGGCGTCACCCAAACGAGCCGTCGTCTCGATATTGTCCAGGGCCGCTAAGGCATTCCGATCGACCAGATAAGGGCTGGGCGCCCAGCCCGTGGTGCCGTCCTCCAGGATCACTTCACGCCAGAGTATATGCCCTCCGGGGTCGTTGGGTCGATACTCTTCGATTTTGTCGACCGCGGTGACCATTTGATCCCGCTGCAGGAGGGCGATACGGGTCCGGTCCGAACCCGCCGCCGAGCGTACCGGTAACTCTTCGCCCGTACAAATCAAATCCGGTGTGGTCGTCGGGGTTTCGCTTTCCTCGGTGTTGGCCGTTTGATCGACCTGTTCCGCCATGCCGGTCAGATCAAGGAGGGGAGTTCTTCGGCCTGCTCATCGACCTGATCATCGACCCTCTCAGCGGCACAGCCCGCGATTAAGGCGAGCAGAACCAGAGCAGCTAAACGATACTGTTTCATTGAGAACCTTCCGGCAGCTTGAAGCGTTGACACGTTGATTCCGCGAGCCGTTCCGGGCGAACCGGATCGCCTATGACGGGCGATGCGCTTGGGTTGCCGCGTTGCTCGGAGCTTGAGCCGGTGCGACGGCTACTTGCTCCACAGGCCCAGCAGCGTGCCCTCGGGGTCGGCGAAGAGGCCGATTTTGCCGTAGTCCCCGCCGTCGCCGGTATCGATCTTCATTTCGGCCAGGACGGTCTTGCCGTCGAGCTCCTCGATCTTCTTCAGGGTCTCCGGGATGCTATCGACCTCGATGTAAAGGACGGGCTTCTCGCCGCGGGGGTCCAGGCCGCCGGCCAGGCCTTCGGGCGGTGTGACGAGGAGGTAGTCGCCGGAGGATGCTTCGTTGTACAAGTCGGTACCGTATAGCATCCAGTTGTGGGTTCCGGCGGCGGCGTCGCAATAAATGATATGACCAGCACTCAGTTTATAAGCCACCATGAATTCCTACGGCACGTCCACATCAACTGTCATCCAACCGCTTGTGTAGGGGATCACGGCCAGGGGGGTCGATCAGTCGTCTCCGTAGATATAGACATTGTCGCCTGTGGTGGCGCTGATGGAAACTCCCACCACCGTGCCGCTCTGGCCGCTTGTTTTATCATCGAAATCCAACCCCAACCAGACCGTACCGTAGAAGGACCAACCGCTGGCGGTCATACCGTCGTCCCAGTAGAACTCTTAGACGTCGTCGCTTCGGGATGCGGCGGAAACGGTCTGGGCGCCGACCGGTACGATACACCCGAGAACGGCGAAGAGAATGATTAGACTCGACGCTCTATGCATGATGCTCCTTTGGTTTAAGGCTCTAGCAGGTAGGGATCAGCTTCCACGAACTCCAATAACAGGCTAGTATAAAACCTGGGCTATGTCATGCTGACGACCAGAGTGACAGGGCAAACGAAAGGGGTCAACCTCGCGGTCGACTCCCTTCGTCCAGCCCGTCCGTCGGCTCTCGAAGGCGATGATAGCTCAGGCCGGCGCGGTTGTTGCCCGCGGACCTCCCACTGAGGGAGGTCTGCGGAACGCAAGAACCGTGCCGGCCGCGATACACCAGAATCCGCGCCTAGGGAACCACAAATGTGCAGCTACCCTCGGAGATTGTCACGTTTTCCTGCCACATGTACTCGCCGCGAAGCTCATCATAATCCGCGCCGACGGTGATGTACACGAGGTATGTTACCGTATGCTCGCCCGAGATTCCCTTGTCGCCGAAAGACTTGACCTCGAAGGGATAGCCGTAGAGACAGGCTCCCCATTCACTGGGCATGATGTTGTATCCGCCGCATTGGTCCCAATCGTTCTTGACTCCGGTGACATCCTTCTGCCAGTTATGCTCCGTGGCCCAATCACTGGTGGCCGCCGGATCGGGATTGAGCTTCAGCCAATGGTGCAATGATAAAAACCGAGCGCCATCGTGCAGACTTTCCGCATACTCGATCCATTCCGCCATTGTGTGTCCGCCAAAGTAACAACGAGCATAGATACCTTCATCCTCGCCGTAAGTGAATGTGTTTCTCAGATCGTAGGTGTCCTCCTTGCCCTTTTCGGGGTAGGTGGTTTGAAAGACGACCTCGCCGGGCTCCAAGGCGAAGGCGGGGACAATAAGGATTAGAGTAAGGACCAAAGTGGTGAGAGCACGCATGGGATACCTCCGTATCGTTTTTGAATCTATTAGCAACATCTCTTGAGGGCAACTAACCCCTATTAATAATGGGATCGTATACCGTGTTCGGACCGATGCATATATGTAACGCACTGTTAACATACGGGTTGGGCTGTGATGCTCTGTCACTATAAAGGGGCCGTAAAGTGGCGGAAAACAAGCAACCGATCGGCACATTAGCTGCCCATGATGTAACCATAGGGCGCACTATAAGTTGGCCGATAGTAAATATAAATGAAAAACGATGCGGCGAGAACTATACACACCGAATCCAAAAGGGAGCGCATCGCCGCCGATCGCGAGGCCGAGCTGGAAAAGCTCGAAGGGCGCATAGAGATCGATGAATCCCGCTTCGGCGGCCATCGCAAGGGAAAACGAGGCAGAGACGCCGGTGGCAAGATTCCCGTCTTCGGGTTGCTCAAGCGGGGTGGCGAGGTCCGCGTCATCCTCCCCAAGCGCTGTGACAGCAAGCATCTGGTCGGTGCGATCTTGGAGAACATCGAGCTGGACTCTATCGTCTACCGCGATGGATACAAGGCCGATAACAAACTCTCGCTCAACGGTTTCCACCACAAACGCATCAACCGCGACAAGACCCTGGTCGATGGCAAGGTGCATATCAACGGCCCAGAGAGCTCCCGAGGCTATGCTAAAAGCCTGCCACGGCGGCTTCATACGCAACTTCAGGCTCTTTATCAGAAAAGGTCGTTCCGATTCAACCATCGCGACGACG
>CAZOOP010000007.1:0-91747 GCA_964581465.1 uncultured bacterium | reverse complement strand
CCAGAGAGCTCCCGAGGCTATGCTAAAAGCCTGCCACGGCGGCTTCATACGCAACGACAGGCTCTGTATCAGAGAAAGGCCGTTCAGATTCAACCATCGCGACGACGAAAACGCGCTATACTACCTCAGGAGCATACTTCACGCTTGTTCATAATTAGGTGATAATCCCTAGCGTAATATATTCGCGTTGTTCGGCCTTTTATCAGCCTCTGTGCAAGCGGCGGTGATGAAGCTGATTGCAAATATCTGGTTCAGGAAACCTGGGTGATGCCGAAGGAGAAGGACTGACAGGATATGTCAGCGTTATCCTCATAGCAAATCTCAGAGGACGCCCGGAAAGATCGCCCTGCGGCTGGGCGGATAATCGGGAAAGGTCTCGCGGTACCAGCGGTGGTGGGAGAGCGCCCGGGGAACGAGGTTGGCGGCGGTCCAGACGGCGAAGACCAGGCCGGGCAGACTCCAGGTCAACAGCGCCCAGCCGCTCCACTGGACGATCTCGCCTAGGTAGTTGGGACAGCTCACCCAGCGGAAGAGACCGCCCCGGGGGATCGCGTAGTCCGTTACGTCGTCGCGGCGCAGAGCGCGCAGCCGGGCGTCGGCCCGCAGGTGGATAGCCAGGCCCGTCAGGAAAAGCAGAGCGCCGATAATGAAACGGGGATCGGTCAGCCAGGCGGCATCGCGGGGCGGGCCGAGGGCGTTGAGCCAGCGGCTGTTGGTGTAGGCGTTGACCAGGTTGAACAGCACGGCCATCCCCATCACGGCGACGGGCATCTTCTTGCCGCGGTCGCGGATCAGGAAGGGGTAGACGAAGGCTCGGTAAAGGTAGTGTAGCAGCCAGAGGACGCAGAAGATCAGGTTGACCGGCTCGGCGGTTCGCGGCGAGGCCAGGAAGAGCGACAGGTAGAGCAGAGGTGCGGGAGCCTCCATTAACAGCCAACCCAGCCGGGCCGGAAGCTCGGGTCCCCAACCCCGGCGGCGGTGGCGGCCGTAGGGCGCGCTGATGAAGAGCAGCGCGACGGCCGTCGCTCCGGCGACGCCGAGCCAGACATAGAGCAGGACGCGGATGAAGACGGTTTCGGTCATTGCGTTTGATTATGCTCAGTTAATCGCCGGGGTTTCTACTCAAAGCATCCCCCGGCGGCGGAACCAGACCGCGGTGTCGGCCAGGGTCTCCTCGATGGGTCGCGGACGGTAGGCCAACTCGCGCCGGGCTCGGCCAGAATCGACAACGGAGGAATCCGCCAGCGCGTCCAGGGCTTCCCGGGTCAGCAAGGGTTCCCGACCGGTCAGGCCGGAGGTGATCTCGCCCACCAGGGCGGCGGCCCGGGCGAGGCTCGCTGGTGCGGTGAATCGCGGGGCGCGCACTCCGACGACGGCGCCCCAGCGTCGCGCCATTTCGAGCAGGGGAATCCGGTGACCACCGAGGAGGTAGACCCTGCCGCGGGGAGCATTCGTCGCTGCGGCGAGCATTCCCCGGCCCACGTCCCGGGCGTCGACCCAGTCGAAAGCGCCCTCCACCAAACAGGGTAGACGTATTCGCGCCAAGGCAATCAGCAACCGACCCAGCCGTGAGGGGCCGTAATCCCGGGGACCGATCACGGCGGTGGGGGCCGCCACGACGGCGTCGAGGCCCCGGGAGGCTTCTTCGAGAACGCACCGGTGGGCCAGGGCTTTGCTGTGGGCGTAGGCGGCGGTGCGGGTGGAATCGTCGAGGGAGGCGCTTTCGGTCAACACCCCGCCGGTGGGCGGCGGGGCGAAGGCCTGGACCGAAGAGCAGTGGATCAGGCGGGTGTCCAGCTCCCGGCAGACCCGGGCGACGTTGCGGCTGCCGACTAAGTTGATCCGTCGCACCGCGCCGCCCCGACCGCCGAGGATCGAAACCGCACCGGCCAGGTGGAAGACTACCTCGCAACCTGTGAAGGCTCGACGCAGACTCGCCGGGTCCAGCACGTCGCCCGGGACAGTCTCGACAGCTTCGCGGCCCAGACCGGCCCGTGAACGGTGGACCAGGCAGCGCACCCGGTATCCGGCGCCCAGGAGCTCTGGGACCAGGTTGGCGCCCAGATGCCCGGCGGCGCCGGTGACGGCGACGGTCGTTGTCAGGCGGGGCATCCTAGAAGGCCGCCTCGACGCGCAGGTAGGCCAGGTGGGGGTAGGCCGGAACGGTGAAGCCGCCCAACTCGATCCCCTCGTGGCCGAACTCGCTCTCCGTCGGACCGAAGAAGAGGAAGCCGCCCAGGGTGGCGTTGACGTTGTCGGAGAGGTTGAAGCGCACACCGGGGCCGACCAGGCCGCCGCCGTCGGAAAGGTTGACCAGTCCCAGGGCGTTGGCGGTGATCAGCGAGGCCAAGTCAAAATCCAGGCTGGCGAAGAGGTAGTCCCGACCCAGCACCAGCGCATCGCCCGTGGCCAGGCTCAGCCAGTCGTAGTCGGTGAACTCCGTCGCCCCGGCCTCGTCGTGGTAGTACTCGACCAGAGCGGTGAGGTCTTCACCGAAGGTGTACTCGATCCCGGCGTCCAGCCGCCAGGTCGACTCGACCTCGAGGTCGTCGGAGTAGGGCAGGTCCCAGCCCAGCTCCAACCACAGCCCGGGGCCGTCCCAGTCGCCAATGATCACGTCGCCGTTTAGCCAGAACGAGAGGAAGTGATCGCGTACACCGGGGGCGTAGTCACCGACGTGGTGGTAGGCCGCCGAACAGTCGAAACCGGCCAGGTTGCCGAACACCCGCAGACCGTAGGTCCCGTCGGCGGCGTAGCGCCTGGGTACAACGGTCGCCGCGACACCGCTGAAGCGGCCGAAGAACAGGCTGCCGGTCAGCGCGTCCACGCCGGGATCCTCAACGGTGGGATCGACGAAGCTGGCGTTGACGAAGAGGTCGGAGGGGTTAAAGAGGTAGGCCGGTCCCCGGGCCAGCTTCTGTCTGCCCAGGGTCAGCTCGAGGTCGTCGTTGTACCAGCCGACGTTGGCCCGGTCCAGCTCGAGATCCAGCTCCTCGCCGCCCGAGTACTGCAGATCGTAGCCGGTGAAGGCGTGGGCCAGCAGGCTGACCTCGACCTTGGTCGCCCCGGAGCGCGAGGTGAGATCGAAGCGGGCCTCGGCGAAGCTGCCCAACTCGTCCTCCTGGGTGGCGTAATAACGCCCCCAGAGGTCCAACCGGCCGATGAACTCCAGCCCCTCGCCGAAGAGGGCGCCCAGGTCGAAGTCGTCGCCCCCCGAGGTCGACTCGCCGTCCCCGCCGCCGTAGATCGAGGGTAGGCCGTCGCTTTCAACTTCACCATCCCCGTCTCCGTCGTCGTCACCCCCACCACCGCCGTAGATCGGCGGCAGGTCGTCCTCGGCTGTGACGGCGAGGGGCGATAGCATCAAACAGAGCAGCAGGGCCGCGATGGTGCGCATTGGCTCGACCTCGGATTGTACGGTGGCTCGTCGAGCTTACGGCCCGGCGCCGCACCGTGTCAATAGCAAGGTGCGGGGACCGCCGGGACACCTTTGCCCATACTCCGGCCAAGCCCCGCGCCCGCGCCCGGCGTTGGCACGTTTCTTGCAGCAGGGCGGGGGTGGTTTTCGGGCGATCCCGCCCCGCACTCCGCAAGAAACGTGCCAACGCCTCCCCCTGGTCCAGCCGGAAGCTTCGGTGGGGAGGAGGCCGGGCAAAGGTGTCCCGGCGGCGTTACCGGTTGCCGGTCGGGCGTGGGGGTAGGTTAAGGTCCCGCCGGAGTGCCCAGGCCGTGGCGAGAAGTGAACCGGGGAGCTGAAGCTCCCCGGTGTTCGGTCGAATTCTCAAGGCTCGGGCCGTTCCGTCTAGCGACCCAGGCTGGAGGTCGAGAAGAGGCTTTCCTCGAGGACCAGGTCGTAGCGGACGTTGAGCATGGTCATCTTGGTCACGGAGTTGTCCTGCAGGCCGCGGACCTCGGTGTAGTACGGGGTGGGGATGTCGTCGATCATCCGGATGTCGCGCATCAGCATCCGCTTGAGCTCCTCGCCGGTCTCGTCGTAGTAGTCGATGCGCAGCGGCACCCAGGTGGACTTGTCGATCCAGGCCACCAGCTTGGAGTAGGAGCTGTAGGAGTAGCTGGGGACCAGCTCGACCTTGTAGCAATCGACACCGGAGTAATCGGCGGAGCTCAGCAGCTCGGCGGAGTAGTTATCGGCGTAGTTGCCCGACAGCGACATGTCCTCGTAGGTCATGTTGGAGCCCATCACGCTGCGGTGGCGGGCGTTGGCGGCGATCTGCCGGGTCCGGCCGGTGTCGGCGAAGTAGGTCCAGATGTCGTCGCCGTAATCCAGAACCAGGAAGGTGGTACCGGCCACGCTTTCGGGCTTGATGTAGCGGCTGAGCTGCAGGCGGCTGCCGTCCTTGGCGTAGCTTTCGATGGTGAAGTTGCGCGTCTCCCCCTCCGGGGTGACGATGGTCTGCTGGGCGACGCTCCACATGTTGGGCGTGGAAAAGGTGGCGTCGACCTTCTCGATGACTTCCTCGCCGGTGATCGCGGCGACGGGGAGCGTCAGGGCGAGCAGCAGCGCGGGGAGGACGAGCTTGTTCATCACGGGTACTCCTTTCCACAAACGGTCGGAATGACGCTTAGCCCAGTATAGCAGCCCCGGCGGGCGCATTCCAGTTCGAAGCCGGGGATGATCGCAATGGTGTAACCGGAGAGGCGATTATAATGTTAGGGATCATCACAAGATACTGGACAAGCATTGGTAACCTGGATAGCTTCATCTGGGATGGAGCTATGAAAAAGTACTCGACGTACGGCGCCGGCTCGTGAGGCCGGCCAGCTACTATAGGTTCTGATTCAAGCGATTGACTGCTATTGGCATGTCACCCACTATCAGCCTCGAAAAAACCTGTGAGTGGGTCCAGCAGTTTCCTGTTTCCAGTAGCAATAATAAGCAAGGTATCGTATGCTCAGACAATATCTGCTCGTGATTCTATCCTGTTGATAATAGAGTTTATAATCTTATGATACCTGTCACAAAAAGGGCGGAAACAGTAGTAACCAACACGGGCCTGATCCTTAGCGAACCCAGATACCAGAGCACATGCATAAGGCACTTGCATATGCTCCGACAGCAGATCGCCTCTGACTTATAAATGTCATAATAACAAGTATTAAGGGAATGCTGAATGAATTAATGAACAAAAGCGAAGCATATCCGAGTAGAGAATAACGGCCAGGCAAGCCGCTCCCAATCATCCCGGTTTGGTCCGAACACGTTCCTTGATGCCGTTAACAAATCGTCAGACAGTCCTATTTTGCTCAACAAGCCGCCATTATCCTTATGATGGACTTGTGGTCTCAAGCTCGATTACTTAAGAAGGCAACAGGTTGGAAGAGCGGCGATCCAGTCGGCCGGGAAGCTGCAACTGCCGGAGGACAATCCAGAAGCGGGTGCTGTTTTTCAAGGCAACGGTTACCCCACAACTGCCTCCCCGCGTTGACGCTGTTGGCAAAGCGAATAACACGAACATTTACTATTAAGCGGTTTTCAATGGTTGCTGATTTTGCAGCGCTTTATTGTGATAATCTTACAGAGGATTACGCGGAGGCTGGAAAACGGGGACGGCCGCGGCCGTCCCCTGGCTTATTGATGGTAGCGTGAAGCTACTCGATGTCGTCGTTTTCGCTGAAACGGCCCTCGGCTGGCTCTTCTTCGGCTGCTTCGATGTCCGAATCGGCATCCGTCTCATCGGCGAGCAGACCGAGGGACGCCGCGCCGGCCTCGCTGTCGGCGTCGACGGGCAGGGTGGGCAGTCCGGCGACGTCGGCTCCCAGCGGACGGGAGGCGCTGCTGGAGACCATGGAGAAGGTGATGTCCGAGCTGTACTCGGCTTTAGGAGCAGCGGCCTGTTCGGCCTCGCGGGAGAGGGCTTCGTTGGCGATCACGTGGCGGGAGAGATCCTGACTGGTGGCCGTTTGGATCTCGGAGTTGGCCAGATGGTCGGCTAGGTAGTGCTCGGGCTGCGGGTCGCTCTCGTCGTAGCCGCCCGGGATTTCTGGGTTGATCTTCTTCTCGTCGCCGTCAAGCAGGTCGGGATTATCGAATCCGGCCAGCGTCGGGGCGGAGCCAGTGTGGTAACCGGGGGTCTCGCCCGAAGAGTTGAAGCCCAGTAGCAGGGCGACCAGGGTCACTCCGGCCACGCCCAGGCTGGCCAGGGCGTAGCGCCAACTGCCCGAGCGGGACCAGCTCCGGGTTTCACCCGGTTCGCGCTGTCGGCCGATCAGTCGGGTGCGGGACATCACCCGGGCGGTGAAACCGTCGGGCAGAGGCTGCTGCATGCCCCCCAGGGCGTCCTTGAGCAGCCGGTACTGGGCTAGCTCGCCACGGCAGGCCGGGCAGGCGTCCAGGTGCTGGGTCACCTGGGCTTTCTCGGCGGAGCTCAGTTCGTCGTCGACGTAAGCTGAGAGCAGCTTCTTGATACGCCAGCAGTTCACGCCGCACTCCCGCGGTGGTTGGGGTCCGGTGGACCCGATGCCGTCTTCGTGTGGTGTCGGTTGAGAGTTCAAAGGGCCAATCCTGAATCTTCCGGCCGTCGGTTTCGGTGCGCTTGGGAATCTGCCATTGATACGCCGTAACGCGCGTTTTGGTTGCAGGATGACGGCTGAAAGGGGTCGCTGCGAAAGGCTTTGGAGCACTCATTGAAGCTGGTGGTAAACGGCTTGATAATAATTAAGAAGCTTATCTCTTGGAAATGCTTGTTTCAATTGGAGATGAAGGGATTCTTGACGAGTCGGATACGCCCGGTTGAACCTTAAAACGAATGTGACTGATCCGCAATTGCGCCGGCGTGTAGACCCGTTACCGGCATGCGTTGAGTTGTACCTCATTCATCTTGCGGAGTACCGGCCGGCCCTGGAGTCACATTCACGTAGACGGCAAGGATGACGGCGGTGAACAGAAAGCGACAGTATTATCAGTGCGCTTGTCGAGAGTTCGGCGTCGTCAGCTCTTCCCGGGATTCTTCTTGTCGACGTCGTGTGTGAGCAGGTGGTTCAACTGCTTGAGGTAGACGCGGCTTAGCCGGTAGCGGGATTTCTTTTTGGCCGCCTCGCCGACGGATTCGTTTCTTCCCCCTGAGCCCGACGGCTCCTGGTCTTGATTCATGATTCACCCTCCTGGATATGGATTTGGTTATGGTGGTCGTTCTCAATTTGTCGGTCTTGATTCTGTAATACGATTGCTGCCGGGTCGCGTTTTCTCGACGGCTTGAATTACGTCGATGCCCGCCGAGGTCCAACCGCCCGTTCCTAGCCGCCCATCAGTTGGGGAGCCAGGTGCTCCAGGCGCTGGCGCAACAGCTTGCGACCGCGGTGGATGCGCGAGCGGACCGTGCCGATGGAGCAGTCCATCACCTCGCTGATCTCTTCGTAGGTCAAGCCCTCCAGGTCGCATAGGGCCACGGCCATGGCGTACTTGCTGGGCAGTTTGCTGATGGCCTCGCGGACGATGCGGGCGACCTCGCGCGAGCCGGTGCGCTGCTCGGGATCGGCCACGTCGCTCTCGAGCTGGAAGGGTACCGTCGATCCGCCGCCCAGGTGGATCGGCTCGTCGATTGAGGTGGTCTTCATCCGGTTGGCCCGCCGCCAGGAGTCGATGTAGAGGTTCTTCAACACGGTGAAGAGCCAGTTGCGCAGCGAGCGGCTCGGATCGAAATGCTTCAGCGAGCGGTATAGCTTGAGAAAGGCTTCCTGGGCCAGCTCGCTGGCCTTGTGGTAATCGCCGGTGAGCACCATGGCGATGTTGAAGACCTCTTGGCTGTGCTCCTCGACGAAGCTTTCGTAGGCGTCGCGTTCGTCGGCGCTCAATGTGACGGTGCGTTGCAAGGTGTCCCCCTTTTGTCGAACGGAGCACCCGTCAATTGCGTCCCCTGAGTTCCGCGCGGGGTTCTTTGCGTTGTCGTCCTTCATCTTGTAATACGTCCCGGGGCTCGAGTCGGTTCCCGGCGGTGAATTCTCACAGGCTCCCGCCGTCGAAGGCCTGGGGCAGCAGCTCGGCCAACCTCCTGCCCCCAACACCGACAGTATAGACCATAAGTTCCCCTCCGCCAAGCTCGTGGAGCACCTGACGGCAGGTGCCGCAAGGCCGGATCGCCCGCGGATCGGCTTCACGCGGGCCGCCGACGACGGCGCAGGCGACGAGTTTACGCGCCCCGGCGGCCACCGCGCAGGCCACCGCCGCCCGTTCGGCGCAGATCGTGGGACCCAGGGCGGCGTTCTCGACGTTGACACCATCGAAGAAGCGGCCGTCGTCGGTCAAAACGCTGGCGCCCACGGAGAAGCCCGAGTAAGGGCAGTAGGCCCGGCGGCGGACGCGGACGGCACGTTCGAGGAGCTCTTCGACCCGGTGGGGATCAATCATTTATCTATCCTGTTTGTATCCTGTTTCAACGGTTTATAACATGTGGTCTTCATAAGAAACTGGACCAGCATTTGTAATAGATACGGAGCTGCGTCGGAGAGGGGACTGTGATTAACGCTAGAACCTGGCCCCGAATTTTGAAGTCGGATAACATATTGTAGTGCTAAAGCAAGCAATAAAGATATGTTAGCAGATCATTCACTCACAGCTTCCACGAGCTTGAGCGAGTCAAAAACCCTCCGACTTCCAGCAGCACAAACTGCAAGGCGAGCTTTCTTGACACAGATCGATAGCTTGACAATGGCAGCTATTAAAACCATAATGTATATTTAACGGCAATCTATTAGCGAGAAGCGCCGGTCCAAAAACGAGTGATAATCCTTAAGTATTTATGTACGCTGACTGCCGCGTCGAGTCGAGTCCTTTTGTGAACGAGTATGAACAGTCACTGCTCCCGGTTCGGTTTCCGGGCTTCCGAGCGGCGGAGGTGCTCAATGCCCTCGGGCGTTTACTACGGCCCGCCGGGTTCGCGGGACCTTTGCCGAACCGCATCAATCTAAGCGCACAACCCCGGACCGGCTTTGGCACGTTTCTTGCAGCGGGGCGAGACGGATTTCGCCGCAAGACCCCCGGATTCCGCAAGAAACGTGCCAAAGCCTCGCCGTGGATAAGCCGGTGGGTTTCGACGGGTCTGGGGCGGTTCGGCAAAGGTTCCCGGAGTGCGCTGCCCGCCTATTTGTAACCGTAGCAAATCAGGGTGCCGTCCTGGTGCAGGACATGGAGGCGGCCGGCGTCGTCCAGGGTCGGTCGGGCGTCGCAGAAGGCGCCGGGACTCTCGATTGTCCAGACGGCTTCACCGTCGGCGAGGTTGTACGCCCGCAGCCGGCCGAACCAGGTGGGGCAGATCACGGCTTCCCCGGCGATGACCGGTCCTCCGCCCGGGTAGTCGCCCAGCTTGGCCTCCCAGCGTCCGACCATCTCGGCGGCGTCGATGCGGAAGAGGCGGGCCTGATCGGAGGCCAGGATCAGTTCGCCGTTACGGAAGGCGGGGGCGCCGACGGGGGGGTGACCGACGTCGGTCTGAGCGGCCAGCGAGCCGTCGGAGCAGCGCAAGGCGGCCAACTGGCCGCTGCGCACGGCTACGTGGAGGGTTTGGTCGCCCAGGGTGACGCCGCCGTAGGCCCCACTCTCCAGTTGAACGCGCCAGTGCTCGGCGCCGTCGGAACGACCCAGGGCGATGACGACGCCGGCCTGGTCGGCGATGTAGACTCGCTCGGCGTCGACGGCGGGCAGGCTGAGCAGGGGCGCACCGGTTTCGACGCGCCAGATGAGCTCGCCGGTCAGGCGGTCCAAAGCGGAGAGGGCGCCGGACTCGTCGGCTTGGTAGAGCAGGTTGCCGTAGGGCACGGGGCCGACGTCGGCGTTGTCGGGGAGTTTGGTGCGCCAGACGGTCGCTCCGTCGGCGAGGTCGAGGGCAGCTACGCCGCCGCGACCGAGTGTCAGGTAGACCCGTTCGTCGTCGACGGCCGGGGCGCCGCGGACCGGTCCGTCGAGTTCGGCGGTCCAGCGGGCCTGGCCGGTCGCGGCGTCCAAGGCGGCCACCGCGCCGGACTCGCCGGCGAGAAAGACCAGTCCACCGGCGGCGACGGGCTCGGCCAGACTGCGCTGACCCAGCTCGTAGCGCCAGAGCTCAATAGGTTGGCCGCTGTAGTCGAAGGACCAGGCGGAGCGATGGGTCCAGTCGCCCCCGGCGCAGGCCCAGGCGGTCATTTCTTCGGGGGTGGGCTCGGGGCGGTGCAGGGCGTCGGGCTCCGATTCCTGTTCGCATCCGTTACTGTTGACGACGAGAATCAGAGCGGCGGCAATGACCGCCAGCAGGCTGAAGGGTAAAACCAGATAGCGCCAGCTCATCTAGCTCCTCATCCGCCCGGCGACGGCGGCCGTCACCAGCAGGCCCAGGTAGGCTCGGTAGCAGTCCTCGACGGCGCCGCGGATCAGGATCGTTCGCCCACCGTGGCGCTCGAAGCAGGGGTAGTAGGCGGCCAGGTCGGCGGCCAGGGTGTGGACCAGCTCGACTCGCAGTTCGCAGGGCTCTGCGACTTCGTAGCGGGGCAGCTCGCCGCGACGCGCGACGGCTCGTCGGGCGGCCCGTTCCAGCTCTTCCAGGACGATTTCGGGATGGCGCACGGCGGCGGAGAAATGCCCCAGGCCGCGCTTGGTGCGCACGAACTCGACGCCGTCACCCAGACTCGACCGAACCTGGGCCTCGAAGACGTCGTCGCCGGAGACCAACCCGACGGGAACGCTGCGGGCGGTGGCCAGAGCCGCGTTGATCTCCAGCTCGCCGATCTCGACCTCGTTGAGGAACAGCCGGTAAACCGAGCCGCCGGAGTAGGAGTGGTCCATCGGCGCGGCGGCCTCGCCCACCCGGCTGTGATAGCCGATGAAGCAGGCGAAGGCCTGCCCCTCCGTTACGCCGGACATCATGTAGTCCGGGCGCGGATAGCCGCGGATCAGCTCGACCTCGCCGGGCAGGTTCTCGGGTTGCAGGTAGATGCTCTCGGCGTGGGAGTCGGCGACGACGACCCCCTCGAGGGACTCTCCCATATCTTCGCAGCCCCGGCGCAGTCCCTCGACCACCGCGGCGACCTCGGCGGTGGCCTGGCGGCGGGCGAAATCCAGGTCCAGGCTCCGCTGGCTGCTGAACTGGGGCCAGTTGACCAGCCCCGCCGTGCCCTCGAGGTCCACGGAGACGAAGAAGCGCAACGGTATCCTCCAGTCGGTGGTCGACGATGGCTCAATGATACCTCAACATCGGCGGCCTGACCAGCCGGCCGGTTGGGTGGTCTGAGTCGCGGGATCGCCTCTTCCCACGCCTTGTGCGAAACAGCCTCCCAAACCACAAGGGGCGCTAAACACCCGGGGTACCCACAAAGAAGAGAAATTATCACACTTGCCTGAACAGCATCTTTGGCTAGAGATCGCATTCCCGATCGGACCTGATCGTGATTGTATCCTGTTGATAAAAGAGGTGATGATCATCAGGTGCCTGTCACGAGACGAACAGTTTGAAAAGTGGCGGCTAATACGGGCCTGTTCTATAGCGAATCCAGATATCAGCACACTTGTGAATGCCTTGACGGCAGATTGTCGCTGACTCCGAAATGCCGTAATGTCGTAACAACAGGTGATAAGGCTATGCTAAAAGAATGCTTTGCCAACAACGTGCATTTCAGGGAAGTGGATAACGGCCCGGCAAACCGCTCCCAATCAACCTGATTTGGTTCGAACACGTTCCATGATGCGTATCGCCAAAAACATTTACCATCTGTTTTATTGCTGCGCAAGCTGCCACGATCCGTGCGTTGCCTGGTGGCGGAAGACCAGACTTGCTCTAGGAGGGCGCTTCTAAGAGGACGCTGAGACTCGGGAAGTCGCGACTCTCAATTCTGTACTCTGGGTTTCCCAGCCATAGGTCGGCTAACTGTTTTCAAATAGCTGCCTTGGCAGGTATGAAAACTCTTTGGTTCGTCTAACTGAAGGCCTTGGGGTGGTGGTTGACAGCACCTCTGTTCTAAATGCCTCTCTTTGTCTTTACAACTTGTCTTTTCTATGTCGGTCCAGTTTCAGGTGATAATCCCACATGAAAAAATGTCTCTGTAGGTTCAGTTTATTAGCGGGTTCTCAACCTCCGATGGATAATGTGCTCTCGCGAAGGGTTATTACTGTCTCGTCAGCCAGGTTCTATTATAGACCAAGCAGCCTCCTGGGACACCGACCGAGCATCTGAGGAGCCCTCGCATTTGTTCATCCCTGCACAGACCGGGGCCTTACGGCCCCGGTCTGCTTGTTACGCGCTTTATCGCAGTTCGCGGTCTAGTATCGTCGATTAATCGTTGACCTCGAACTCGATGCGGCGGTTCTGGGCGCGGCCGTCGGCGGTGGAGTTGCTGGCCACCGGCTTGTCCGGGCCGTGACCCACGGCGGTGAGTCGGCTGCGGTCGATGCCGTAGTCGCTGACCAGGGCGTCGACGACGGCCTGGGCGCGGTCCTGTGAGAGTTCCATCAGGAATCCGCGGTCACCGCGGTCGGTGGTGTGACCGGAGATGGTAACGGTCAGGGTCGGGTACTCCTTGAGGATCTCGGCGGCCTGATCCAGGGCGGTGCGGTAGCCCGAGCGCATAACGGCGGTGTTGGGCTCGAAGTTGATGCCCTCCAGACGGATGGTCTTGGGACCTTCGTAGACGGGCTCGACGGGTTTCTCGTCAGGGCAGCCGTCCTCGTCCTGATATCCGTTGGGGGTCTCGGCCTGGTTCGGGCAGTCGTCGTCCTCGTCGGGGATGCCGTCGCCGTCGTTGTCCGGGTCGGGGCAGCCGTCGGAGTCTTCGAAACCGTCCTTGTCTTCGGGCTCGTCGGGGCATTCATCCTCGACGTCGGGGATGCCGTCGCCGTCGTTGTCGGTGTCCGGGCAGCCGTCGGCGTCTTCGAAGCCGTCGTAGTCCTCGGGCTGCTTGGGACAGAGGTCCTTCTCGTCGGGGATGCCGTCGCCGTCGGAGTCGCGGGGCACCAGGTCGATGTCGGCGCTGAAGCCCGTGATGACCTCGATCCAGGGATTGTCGGGACCCACACCCACCGGAACGGCGAAGTCCCAGTAGAGGAAGTCGTCACCGGAGAGGCGGATACCCGGGGTGATCTGGAGCCAGGTGTCGGAGAACTCCTCGGTGTTGTCGTAACGGGTCACGTCGTCACCGAAGGAGAGCTTGCCGTTGAACTCGGTGATGAAGGAGAAGTGGTCGCTGGGTTTGACCTCGAAGCCCAGGCCGTAGAGGAAATAATCGGGCGCGGCCACGGTCTGGACCACGGTCTCCTCTTGCTCGCCGGTGGCCTCGTCGAAGGTGTACTCGTAAGCCTCCATCTCGGCCAGGGTCAGCCGGTAGCCCAGGTTGAGGGCGTAGCTGAAGATGTCGTCGCGGCCGACGTGCTTGCTCAGGGCGTAGAGGAAGTCCAGGGTGATATCGTTCTCCAGTCCCTGGGGTTCGAACTCGTAGTGGGTGTTGATGCCCTGATCGCCCAATTCGAGGTTGATCAGGATCGCCATGGCCGGCAACAGGCCGTTGTCCTCTTCATAGATGAAGTTTACCTTGTTGCCGATGAAGATCTCGGCCAGATCCAGCACCTCGATCTCGGTGTCGAAGACCTTGTGGGCGCCGAAGCTGGGGGCCACGGAGAGCTCCCAGGCGTCCAGGAAGCACAGGGTCAACTGGAAGGGGTTGCGACTCCAGATTTCGTCGATGGGGTCGCCCTCGGAAACATCGGCGTACTCGTAGCCGGAGCCGGCCAGCTCACGCCGGTAGGCCCAGACGTCGAAATGCAGGCCCAAACCCAGGCCCCACTGCTGGATGGTGTTGGCGCGCCAGGTCTTGAACATACCGGCCATGCCGTAGGGGTGCAGTCCCTCCGCCGCAGCGGAGCCGACGAGCACCACCAGCAGCGCCACTATCACGAGAAACTTCTTCATTCAATCCTCCTTGTGTCGCTGGTTGCGGCCGGTTATTGAGCCTGGATAATCACGGGTTCGGACATGTTGCCCGCCGCGTCGATGAAGACCACGGCCCAGTAGTAGTTCTCGTAGTTCATAGTCGTCACATCGAAGGTGGAATCTACGAAACCGTAGGCGTAGAGGTTGGAAGCGTAATAATGCAGGGGGAAGTAACCACTGCCGTTGCGCGGATCCCAGTTCTGGTCCAGCGGATCCTGATAGCCCTTAAAACCGTCCTGGTCGGCCAGGTAGGCCGGGAAGTCCAGCTCGTCGCCCTCGCGGGTCGGCGGGTCTTCGGGGACGGGGTCGCCGGTGCTCCAATCGGGCTTGGTGCGCATCGTTTCGGGATACTGCTTCTCGCCGAGCAGCGTGAAGTTGCTGGAGCTGCCGGCCTCAGAACGGTAGATGTTGAAGCCGGTGTACTCCTGCTCGCCACCGGGTTCGTACATGACTACGTAGGGATGCTCCAGGGCCTTGGGACGACGCAGACCGTCGCCGAAGCCGTAGGGATCGTTGGCCCACTCGCGGTAGACCAGCGACGTACCCGGAACGGCATCCGGATCGGCCGTATTGTACGGCGGGAAGACCTTGACCCGGGTGGGCGGCTGCGGCGGATCCTGATCCTGCAGCGGTGTGTTGGCCACTGGATCGGTGCAGCCCGCGACCAGCAGACCGACGGCCAGCAGCATGAGCAGATAAAGCCGTATTCTCTTCAACGTGACCTCCTCAGGTTTTGTTGGTGGCAAGATGATAAGTTAAACCACAAAGCCTCTATGACGTAGCATTGTAACATATCAGAGAGGGGTGGTCAGCAATTCATTTGCGAATTTGCTGATAAAACCCCCCGAGGTTGCTTATTGCAGTAAAGTCTCAGGGACCTTGAGGACGACCGGCTGGGTCTTCGAATGAGCATTACAGCGCCGGCATCAGACAGATAAAACGACAAGATAGAAAGGCGGGAACGGTTACGGGGGGGGGATGGAGTATCCCACTCGATATTGGACCAAGTGTTTTGTGGTTCAAAACACGGCATCATACACGATACTGGACCATCTAAGTAGATATTGATCGGATTATCACACATGCCTGAACTGACATACATCGTTAGCGGCTTTTTATTAAATGTTTTATAGCTGAGTGGCCAGCACAAGAAGCGGGATCAGCATTTGTTACCATAGAGAGTTGCTATAAAGACCTGCAACAAGTAGGGTGCCTCGATAAATATTCGGCGGAAGTCGTCAACTCGTGAGGTTGTCTAGCTGATACAGGCTCTAAACCAGGCGATACCCTTCTGTTATCGTATCACTCATGATCAGCGCCAAAACCTTTGGGTGGAGCGAACAGGCTTCAGCTTTTCGCAACGTTAAGTGAAAGCTAGGCTTGAGCACAAATCTGCAGTATGATACAAACGGCATACCTGGCTATAACGCATTGAATGACAGTCTATTAGCGAGTAGTGCCGGTCTATGAACGAGTGATAATGCCATGGAAAATACACGGTAACTGTACTAGGTTCTCTTGTTGCGATAAACAAGACGTGCTCAAAATAGACTGCTCGGAGCCGGGAAGCCGCGACTCCCGGGTTTCATCCCGGGCTTCCCAGGGACTTCCCAGGGACAAGGATACTAAGTGATATCTATTAGCGGCTTTAGCAGTTATATTAACCCGTTGGTTTGTCGAACTGATGCCTTTCAGGTAGCAAATGTCAGCACTCCCATCCCGCAAGCCGCTCCATGAGATTTCGACGTTGGTTCAGTTTTTGTGGTGCTTCCTTGTTTTA
This sequence comes from uncultured bacterium, assembly GCA_964581465.1. Taxonomy (GTDB): domain Bacteria; phylum RBG-13-66-14; class RBG-13-66-14; order RBG-13-66-14; family RBG-13-66-14; genus WJMB01. The sequence continues at coordinate 76,063 of CAZOOP010000007.1, read as the reverse complement.
GGGTCACCTAATCGACTGATAACGGCCAATTATGCACTGATTATACCATATGACAAAAATCATTTAAGATAAATGAGAATCATACCCAACAATCACTCGGGGACAGTCTATGATCTTGTTATCAATGGTTTTACGGCACATCATCCCTCGTGTTGTCCGGCCTTGCATTTATTACCAATCGGGGATATAATCCTCATTGCGATTTGACATATCCACCGGAAACCAACCGGTATTCAACCCAAGGGGGAAACGTGCGCAAACTCGCATTGGTCTTGTTGATCGTCTTGATCGCCGCGCCAGCCTTCGCCGGCAGCTTCGGCGCCGGGCTCAAACTCGGCGTGCTGGGCTCCAGCTTCGACCTCAACTTCCACGCTTCGCTCTACCTGACCCGCGCCCTGGAAATCGAACCCGCCTTCGATTTCTTCGGCGGCGCCGGGATGATCACCGGCACCGTCAAGTACAACTTCCGCCTCTCCGGCGTGGTGCCCTACGTCGGCGCCGGCATCGGTTTCGCCTTCGCCGACAACTACGGCGCGTTCTGCATCCCCATGGTCGGCGGCGTGGCGATCCCCCTGGGCGCCAGCTTCTATCTAGACCTGGAGATCCGTCCCGTGCTCTTCGTCGGCGATTACAGTGACTTCTCCTTCGGCGCCCTGGGCGGAATGACCTATTACTTCTAGGGCTTCGTCGGGATAGCTCGATCAGAATTGCCAAGCGGGGAGCCCGGCTCCCCGCTTTTCCTATTCATTTATCAGGCTACTGCTTGCCTGCTCACTATTCACCGAGGAGCATTCTAAAGCGCGGTTCATCTCGCAGAGGGGCGAGGTCGTCGTCACCTGCTGCGGCGGCTCGCAGCGACGGGTCCAGTTCCAGGGCTTTTTCCAGTTCATCCAGGGCGTCTTCATCCGCGCCCCGGGAAGCGGCCAGGCAGGCCAGGTTGTATCGGGCCATCGGCAGGCGGCCGTTGAGTTCCAGGGCACGCCGGAAGGCCGCCTCGGCGGCGGTGGGATCACCCAGCCCGACCTCGATGACCCCGCGGTTGTAGTGGGCCATGGAGAACTCAGGGTCCAGCTCCAGGGCCCGGACGCAGTACTCGCGGGCCTCTTCGAGACGGCCGCAGCGCTCCAGCAGGCCGCTCATCGTGTAGCAAGCCGGGGCGCTGTCCCGGGCGGCCTCGATGGCGCGGCGGGCGGCCTCGACCCCTTCGTCGAAGAGCCCCAGATTGCCCAGTTGGCGGCTCAACTGCTCCCAAGCCGGGGAGAAGCCGGGACGGTAGCGCAGGCAGCGCCGCAAACAGGTGACGGCCTCGTCGGTCCGCCCCCGTTCGTCACCGGCCAACATGCCGCGGAAGAACCATTCACGGGCCAGACCGTCGCGCTCGAAGCCCAGCAGCTCGGCGGGATCGATCTCTTCGGAAGGTTGCGCGGAGAGATCGAGGAGCTCATAGTAGGAGAGGCGCTCTTCCTGGGGGGCGCCGCCGGAGCGGGCGAGGGTGTCGAAACGCCCCAGGTAGCGGAAACGGAACAGATGACCCTCGACCAGGGAGGCGGCGGTCTCGCTGACCGCCACGCTGCCGACGGGGGCCTGGTGCTGCAGGACGAAGGCGCCGTTGATCGCCCGGCTGAAGGTGATTCCCCGCCGGAAGCGCTCTAGCTGTTCGTCCAGTACCGGGCCGAAGTGGACGCCGATGCGCAGACGCAGGCCGCCGCCGCCCGGAGGCAGACGACGGGAGGAGCGCAGCCGCGCCGCTATCTCCGCGCGCCAGCGGCGCTCCCAGGCTCGGGCCATCCGCAGGGAGAAGAGCAGGGCCTCGTCTAGTTCATGGAAGATGAACAGGTTGCCGTCGCCCAGGTTGGTGGGCGGAAACGCCAGGTGATCCTCTTCGCGGGAGCCCGCGGCCAGGCGTAGGGCCAGGGCGCTGTGCTCGCGCAAAACCCGGCGCACCCAGTGCTCGGGCAGGTGGAGCATCGCCTGCTTGGAGCCGGCCAGATCGGTGAAGACGATGGGATAATAGCTGTCGCTGCGCCGCAGGGGCAAGAGCTCCTCCCCGTTGTTCCCGGTATTTGGTGTCCAGCCCCAACCGGCCTGAGCGGATTCTCTCAGAGTCTGGAACAACCCATATGATTGCGCCTGGTGAACGCCCGGTATGGTTTGGGGGCTGGATAACCAGATGACATCGCCGAGGGGTACATCCTTAGCTAGTCGCTTTCTCTTGATACACCTCAAAGCGAGATTACGGCGAACAGCCGTTGTTTGCCAAGTCTGCAATAATTTCACCTTAGAATAGTATACACGATTGACTTTCTACGGACAATCTTCGGTATGGTATCGTTTGAGACAGCAGGCTAAGTGATGGGGGCTGAGAAACGAGGGACCGGCAGGCGGTCCCTCGTTTCGATAAGCTGGTGGAGATATTGGTAGGAGCCGCCTATACCTGTAGTTCGCGGGCCTCCTCGACCAGGGTGTAGACCTCGATGATATCGCCGATGTGGATATCGTCGAACTTGGTCAGGCCGATGCCGCATTCGTAGCCCTCGGCGACCTCGCGGACGTCGTCCTTGAAACGGCGCAAGCTCTCCAGCTTGCCCTCCCAGACCACGCGGCCGTCGCGCACCAGGCGGGCGAAGTCGCGGCGGTTGATGCGGCCCTGGGTGACGTAGCAGCCGGCGATGACTCCGGCCTTGGGAACGCGGAAGGTCTGGCGCACCTCGGCCTTGCCCTGATCCTCCTCGCGGACATCGGGGCTGAGCATCCCGGAGAGCAGGTCGCGGACCTCGTCGATGAGCTCGTAGATGATGCGGAAGCTCTTCAGCTCGACGCCCTGCTCCTGGGCGGCCTTCTGGGCCTTGGAGTCGGGCCGGACGCTGAAGCCCACCACGACGGCGTCGGAGGCGGCGGCCAACTGGACGTCGTTCTCGGTGATGGCGCCGACGCCGGAGTGGATGATTTCGATTTCGACCTCGTCGCTCTCGAAGCGGCCCAGAGAGTCCATCACGGCCTCGACGGTGCCGGCGACGTCGGCCTTGACGACGAGCTTGAGCTTTTTCTTCTCCTCGCCGCCGCCCGGGGCCAGGAAGTCGGCCAGGGTCTTGCGCTGCTGGGCCTTGAGCTTCTCCTCGCGGGCGGCGTTCTGGCGCAGTTGACCGATGTTGCGTGCCCGCTTCTCATCCTTGACGACGATCAGGGGATCTCCGGCCTCGGGGACGCCGTTGAAGCCCTGGACCTCGGCGGGGGTACCCGGCGGCGCCGCCTTGATGGTCTTGCCGCGGTCATCGCTCAGCAGGCGCACCTTGCCGGCCTCGGTCCCGCAGACGAAGGCCATGCCGCGCTTGAGGGTGCCGTCGGTGACGATTACCGTGGCCACGGTTCCCCGACCTCGGTCGATGCGGCTCTCGATGACCACGCCCTGCGGGGTGGCCTCGGGATCGGCCTTGAGCTCCAGCATCTCGCCGTGGAGAGCCAGGATCTCAAGCAGGTGCTCGACTCCGTCGCCGGTGACGCCGGAGACGTCGCAGAAGGTGTGCTGGCCGCCCCACTCCTCGGGTTGGATGTTGTACTTGGAGAGCTGGCGACGGACCTTGTCGGAATCGGCCTCGGGTTTATCGACCTTGGTGACGGCGACTACTATCTCGACCTCGGCGGCCCGGGCGTGGTTGATGGCCTCGACGGTCTGGGGCATCACGCCGTCGTCGGCGGCGACGACCAGGACGACGATGTCGGTGATCTCGGCTCCGCGGGCGCGCATCGCGGTGAAGGCCTCGTGACCCGGGGTGTCGATGAAGGTCAGCGGCCCCTGAGAGGTGGTAACCTGGTAGGCGCCGATGTGCTGGGTGATCCCCCCGGCCTCGCCGCCTGCGACGTTGCTGTGCCGGATGTGATCGAGCAGGGTGGTCTTGCCGTGGTCGACGTGGCCCAGCACGGCGACGATCGGCGGGCGGTCCGACAGCTTGCTCTCGTCGTCGTAGTCGTCGGGCAGCACGGCCTCGTAGTCGAACTCCTCGACCAGGGCCGCCGTGGTTTCGATGTCCATTTCCTCGACGACGCTGTACTCCTCGCCCAGTTCGAGCAGGCGTTCGAGGACCTCATCGACGGAGACGCTGAGGCGATCGGCCAGCTCCACCGGCGTCAACGGCCGGGTGATGGTGAGCTTCTTGGCGGCTTCCTTGTCGCGCGAGCGCTTCTTGCGCGCGGTGCGCAGCTCGTGGATCTGGGCGGAGCTGGACTTGCGACGGCGACGACGGCGCTTGCGGCGAGAGCCGCGTTTGCCGTCCTTGGCCCGCTGCTTGCGACGGCTTTCCCGTTCACGTTCCTTGTCGAGCCCCAGCTCTTCGGCCGAGACCGGTTTCTCCGGACGGTAGAGGATCCGCGGGCCTTTTTTCTTCTCTTTGGCGACTTCCTTCTCGGGCTTCTTGGTTTCCTTGCCCGTGTCGGTCTTGATCGGCTTGACCGGGGTTTCGTCGAAGACGGGGCGCTTGATCTGGCGGTCGAGCTTCGGGGGCGCGCTGGTTACCCGGACTTTGGGTGTGCGCGGTGCCGCCGGCTTGACTTTGGCGGACTTCTCCGGTTCGCCTGCTGGACCTTCTTCAGCCTTGGCCTTCGGCTTCTTATCGGCGGCTTCGTCCGCGGTGCTTGCGTCCTCGTCGGGACGAGCTTCGGCGGGCCTATCCTCCTTGGAGGGAGCCTCTTCGCCGGCATCGGGAGCCCCGGCGCCCTTGAGGCGCACCTTGGGGGTCGTCTTGATGCGATCGGCGGCGCCCTTGGCGGCGGTTTCCGTCTCGACGTCGGCCTCAGCAGACGCAGCTTCTGCCGGGGCTTCCTTGTCGGTGGTCTCGGAGGACTCTTCCTCGCTGGTTCGGTGACGCACCCGCACCCGCGGCTTCTTGCCGGTGCTGCGGGGGGTGACGGTTCCCGGGGCGGCCTTTTCCTTCTTCTTGGTCTTGCCGAACTTCTCGCGCAGACGCTTCTCCTGGGCCGAGGTCAGGCTGGCCATATGACCGCTGACTTCGATCCCCAGGGCGCGCATCCGGGCGACCAGAAGCTTGGAAGGGATGCCGAACTCTTTGGCTAACTCGTATACCCGCATCTTATCGGCTTTTCTTCTCCGTCTTATAACTGCATCGATCGTTGCGCCGGGGCCGCTTGGCTGATGACGGTCGTCGTCGACCATCCATCGTTGCCCGGATATTGTCGACCGGAGATTGCATTCGGTCGGCGGCCCTCGGTTGGGAACGGCCGTTCACCGGGTGGATTCGGCCGTGGTTGTAGGCAGCGTGTGTCCTGGCTGATGCCGCGACGACTTGGTCAGTCCTCGTCGGCGTCTTCTTCGGGTTCCTCGTCGGGTTCCTCGTCGTCTTCCGCGGTGTCCGTGGAAGCGTCGTCGTCTCCGTCCTGATCATCGTCGTCCAGATCTTCGTTTTCGTCCAGCTCTTTGAGCAGCTCCTCGGCGGCGGTGCGGAGTTTCTCCGCCGTTTTGGGACCTATGCCGGGAACCTGGGTCAGTTCCTCGGCCGTGGCCGCGATAATCGATTCCAGGGTGTCGTAACCGGCCCTGTAGAGCTCCTCGGCGGTCTGTTCGCCCACGCCGGGGATGTCCAGCAGCTCGGCCATGGCCTCGTCGTGCTCCTCCTGGGCGATCCGGGAGCTGCGCTCCTGCTCGAACTGCTCAGGACTGCGCACGTCGATGCGCATCCCGACGAGCTTTGAGGCCAGCTTGATGTTGCGACCCCGCTTGCCGATGGCGATGGAGAGCTTGTCCTCGGCGACGATGACCACCAGGCGATCGCCGTATTCGTCGTACTCGACGCCGAGCACCTCGACGGGGTTGAATGCGTGCTTGGTGAAGACCTTGAGGTCCGGGCTCCAGAGCACCAGGTCGACGCGCTCCTGGTCGAGCTGGCGCACGATGGACTGGATGCGATAGCCGCGCAGTCCCACGCAGGTGCCCACGGCGTCGACGTTGGGATCGGTGGAGCGCACGGCGACCTTGGAACGGAAACCGGCGTCGCGGGCGATGTTGACGATCTCCACGGTGCCGTCGGCAACCTCGGGGATCTCCTCGGCGAAGAGCTCGGCCACCAGGGCCGGGTGGCGCCGGGAGAGGATGATCTGCGGGCTGCGGCTGGTCTTGCGGACCTCGAGCAGGAAGGCGCGGATGCGCTCACCCTTGCGGTAGCGCTCGGTGACGATGCGCTCGGAATAGGGCATGATGCCGTCGGTGGAGCCCAGCTCTACGACGATGCCTCCCGAGGACTCGCCCTGGACGATGCCGTTGATCAGCGTGCCCTCGCGCTGCTTGAACTCATCGTAGACCGCGTCGCGCTCGGCCTCGCGGATGCGCTGCATGACGACCTGTTTGGCCGTCTGGGCCGCCGAGCGCCCGAAGTCGTCGAGGTCGACCTCGATATCCAGCTCGTCGCCCAGCACGACTTCGTCTCCGGCGAGGAAGCGCGCCTCCTCGATGGAGATCTCGTTGATGGGCGCCTCGACCTCTTCGACCACGGTCTTGGTCAACCAGACCACGACGCGGTTTTCCTCGAGATCAACCTGGGCGTCGATGGCCGCCTGATCGCCGAAGCGACGACGGGCCGCCGCGCGCAGACCGGCCTCCAGGGCTTCGTAGAGGATCTCTTCGTCGAGGCCCTTGTTACGGGCGATGGCCTCCAGGGCCTGGAGAAAATCGTAGTTCATCGTTTCCTGCGTTTGTTTCTGCGTTGTGAACGGAAGCGGCGCGGCCACTCGTGGTAGAGGCGCAACCGGTCGAGATCTTCGCGGGGGACGCGGCGGTGTTCCATCTCTTCGCCCTCGCCGGTGATCCGCAGGACCACCGCCCGGGCGTCGACCTCTTCCAGGACGCCGATCAGCTCTTCGCTGGTGATCGTGTCGCCGTCTTTATCGCTTTCTTGCTCGCTGTCTTTTTCGATGTGGCGGATCCGCGCCTGTACCCGGCGTCCCACGGCCCAGGCCAGCTCCAGCTCGGAGCGTAACACTCGCTCCAGCCCCGGTGAGCCGACCTCGAGACGGTAGTCGCCCAGATCGGGCAGCTCGCCGGTCAGGACGTCGTCGAGAAAGCGACCCAGCTTGGCATACTCCTGGACGGTCAGCGGCTCGGGACCGTCGACGGCCAGGGCGACGCCCGCGCCACGCTTGGCCCGGGAGATGCGGCAGTCGACCAGAGTCAGCCCCTGAGCCGTTAAAAGCGGCTGGACCAGCTCGATGACCCGCCGTCGCAGGTCCTGTTCGGCGTCGGGCACAATACCTCCGCCCGTCATGAAATCCAAGGCTTGGATGGGGGCCTGTCATAGTGCGACGAGACGCAACAGCGCCCCCGCCGCCGCTTTGCTCAACGGCAGTGTTGCATCGTAGCACAACGGCTTTGACAAGTCCAGTTTTCCTAGCTATTACGGCGCTTAGCGGCGGCTTGCTCGAAGAGCTCCACGTACCTTTCGGCGGAACGGGTCCAGGAGAAATCTCCGGCAAAGGCGGTACGGCGCAGCTCGCTCCAGCGCTCGGCGTCGGCGAAGGCCTCCAGGGAGCGATCCACGGTGTTCATGAACGCGTCGGCCGCGTAGCGCTCGAAGCTGAAGCCGTTGACGCCGTCGTCGATGGTGTCGGCCAGGCCGCCGGTGGCCCGCACAACGGGCAGGGTGCCGTAGGCCAGGGAGATCAACTGCCCCAGGCCGCAGGGCTCGTAGCGGCTGGGCATCAGGAACAGGTCGGAGCCGCCGTAGATGCGTTGGGCCTGGGCGGCGTCGTAGGCCAGCTTGACACCGCAGCGCTTAGGATACTCGGCGGCCAGCTTCTCGAACAACGCGTGGTATTTGGGATCGCCGGTGCCCAGCAAAACGAACTGCAGTTCGCGGGCGAAGAAATCCCCGGCGGCCTCGGCGAAAAGGTCCAGGCCCTTCTGGTCGGCCAGGCGGCTGACCATGCCGTAGACGGGCAACCCCGGCTCCACGGGCAGGCCGTACTCGCGCTGCAGGGCGGCCTTGCACTCGGCCTTGCCGGAGGGGTCCTGGGCCGAATAGGCGACGGGCAGGTGCTCGTCCTCGGCTGGATTCCAGAGCTCGTAGTCGATGCCGTTGAGCACGCCGTGGAGCTCGGAGGAGCGCGAGGAGAGTACGCCCTCCAGCCCGTAGCCGTACTCCGGGGTCTGGATCTCCCGGGCGTACTGTTCGCTGACGGTGTTGAGCAGGTCGGCGAAGACCAGGCCGGCCTTGAGGTAGTTGACCTTGCCGTAGTACTCGAGGCCGCCCTCGGACCGGAAAACGTCCTCGCCCAGGCCGATCAGCGGCAGGGCCTTCTTGGGCGGGAACGTGCCCATGTAGGCCAGGTTGTGGATGGTGAACAGGGTGCCCACACCGGCCAGGGCCGGGTAGTCGCCCTCCTTGAGCAGCAACGGCGCCAGGCCGGTCTGCCAGTCGTGGCAGTGGACGACTTCGGGAATGAACTCCAGCGCCTCCAGCGAGGCCAGGACGGCCTTGGCGAAGAGGGCGAAGCGGGCGTCGTTGTCCGGGTAGTCGGCGCCGTCCTCGCCGTAGAGGCCGGGACGGTCGAAGAACTCCGGGCAATCGACGAAGTAGGCCCGGTAGCCCTGGGAATCGTCGCCGAGCAGGTCGAAGGCGACCCGGCGCTCGCCGAGCTCTACCGCCAGTCCGCTCTTGACGGTGGTCAGCTCCTGCTTGATCTTGGCGTAACGTGGCATGATCAGCCGGGCGTCGTGGCCCAGCCGGCCCAGCTCCTTGGGCAGGGCGCCGGCGACGTCGGCCAGGCCGCCGGTCTTGGCGTAGGGCACGACTTCACTGGCGGCGAGCATGATCTTCATCGAATCTCCTCCCCCGCGGGATGGCGGTCGGATGGAAGCGGCCGGTCCGTCGATCCACACCGAGGTGTGTTCCACAGCCGGGCGACGTTTTCGCTCTACGGATACACCTTACATTCTAACATCCATCACCGGGTGAGGGGCAAGCCGCAGTTTCACCGGCTCCGCCTAGAACCTCGCGTCGGCAGCGCAGGATCAAAAAGAAGGGCACCCGGCGCGTCCAGGCCAGATCGGGGTGGCGTTCGAGGGCCTCGGAGCCGGCCCGGGGCTCGGCGAGGCGTTCGAGACGGAAGCCGTGATCGATCAGCAGATTGATCCATTCCGCCAGCGTCAGGTGGAAGCGGGGGATGGCGAACTCGCCGAATTCGGCCCGTTCATCTTCCGTGGCGTGGCCGAAGCACCAACGACCGATCTCTCCCGGGGGTTCGTCGAAGTAGCCATCGATGACCATCCCGGCGCGCCGGCCCTCGGCGTCGGTGACCCAGCGCCGTCCGATGGTGTCGGTGCAGGGGTGGCAGATGGAGAACTGCAGGAAGCCGCCGGGACGGATGACCCGCCGCAGCTCGCCCAGCGTGGCGGAGGGGTCGGGCATGTCCATCAGGCTCATGAAGGCGCAGGCGAAATCGAAGGAGGCCGTCGCCAGGGGCAGCCGTTGGGCGTCGCCGATGAAATAACGGATGCCCAGGGGCTCGCGCAGCTCTTCGGCCCGGGCGGCGCAGATGAAGCCCGACGCCAGATCGAGCGCTGTCATCCGCGCCCCGCGCCGAGCCAAGAGTCGGGTGTTGTGGCCCTCGCCGCAGCCCACGTCCAGGCCGCGCCGACCGGTGACGCAGGGCAGCATCGCGAAGAAGGCCGGGGTGTTGACGAAGTCGCGGTAGACGTCGCGGCCCCGGCGGGACAGCTCGGTCCAGGCCGCGGCGTTGCCCTCCCAGTAACGGGCGACGTCCCTGGTGTCCATCGTTCACCCTCGCGGTGTTGGCGGTGTTGGCGGCGTGGCTCTCTGATGACGCCGCGCTTCTGATGCCCTGCTTCATGGCAACCGCCGCCGTCCGACCCCGGCGGGTTCGTGACGACGGCTGTTCTGAGCGCGAACGACCGAGAGTGGTATCGGTCCGGGGGCGGGTTAATCGGGAGCCGCCCCCTCTCAGCGGTCGGCTCCGGCGGGTTCGCTTAGCGCCTGGGCCACATTGGCGATCACCCATTCCCGGGCCTCACCCAGAGGACCGGCGAAGCCGGCCCCGGCGGCGCAGGGGTGGCCGCCACCGCCGATGCGACGCGCCAGCTCGTCTACGCGCACCGCGCCCTTGGAGCGCAGGGAGAGCTTGACCGCGCCGTCGGCCTCCTCGCGCAGGAAAGCCCCGACCTCGACCCCAACCAGCCCCCGGGCGTAGTCGACGATGTCCTCGGTGTCTTCGACGCTCGCCCCGGTTTGCTCGTACATCGCCCGGGTGACCTGGATTATGGCCAGGCGGCCCTCCAGAGCCAGCTCGAGGGTGCCCAAGGCCAGGCCGAGCAGGCGGAAGCGCTCCGGGCGGTGGGACTCGTAAAGAGCCTGGGCCACCTTCTGCGGCCGGCAGCCGCGCTCGAGGAGCTCGGCGGTCACCCGCAGGCAGCGCGGGGTGGTGTTGGGGTAGTGGAAGGAGCCGGTGTCGGTCTCGATGGCGGTGTAGATGGCCTCGGCGATCTCCCGGTCAACGGGCCACCCCAGCTCTTTCAGCAGTTCGTATATCAGCACGCCGCTTGCCGCGGCGCCGGGCTCGACCAGCCCGACTTCGCCGAAGACCACGCCGTCGGTGTGGTGGTCGATGTCGATGACCAGCGCGGCGGTGGATAGAACAGCCTCGGCGTCGGGGCCGATGCGGCCGGGCTCGCTGCAGTCGACCACGACCAGGACGTCGACGCCCTCCAGAACGGCGGGATCCGTGGAGAACAGTCCGCTGCCGGGGATGAAGCGGTAGTTGGCCGGGACGGCGTCGCGGCAGTAGGCGGTGACGCGCTTGCCGGCCCGTTGGGCGGCCAGGGCCAGGGCGGCGGCGCTGCCGATGGTGTCCGGGTCCGGGTTGAGGTGACTGACCAGACCCAGGCTGTCGGCGGCGGCGATCGCCCGGGCGGCGGCGGCGTAATCGGCCATCTCAGCCCTCTCCGGAGGCGGGATCGTCGTCGGTGGAAACCTTGTCGATCAGCTCCCGCACGCGCTCGGCGCGGTGCAGGTCCTTGTCGAAGTGGAAGGTGATCTGCGGTGTGTTGCGCAGGTTGAGCTCGACGGCCAGGCGGCGGCGCAGCCGGGGTACGGCGTGCTCCAGCCCGGTCTGGGTGGCCTCGATCTCCTCGGGCTCCTCGTTGGAGTCGAAGTAGACCTTGGCGAAGAGCAGGTCCGGCGAGAGCTCGACCTCGGTGATCACCAGCTCGCCGATGCGCGGGTCGCGCAGCTCGTCGATCAGCTTGACGAGCTGGTTGCGGATCTGGCGGCCGACCTGGATGGTGCGTTTGCTCATCTTTTCTTCGTCTCGTCTTTGTCTCGGTCTCGGCGTTATCCGGGCTTCTCTCTGTAATGGTGCCTCGAATGATGTAGCGGTAGGGCAGTATAGCACGGGGACCCGGGTCTAGCAAGGCGAGGGACCCCTGGACAGGGCGGCCGGGCCTGGGCTATCATATCCGGTAAGCTCGATTGATCACGCCCGTGGTCCCGGGGCGTCGTCAGGACCCCCTGAAGCGGCACGACTTTACTTCATGCGGTTGGCGACTGTCGAAGGGACAATAGGCTTCCCCTGGTAAAACCAGGCATGATGCCGACCCTGAGCCGGACTGCGTCTACCCCGTCTCGCTTTCTCGAGTTCCGGAAAGCCTCGCCCGGTTTCCAGTCAAAGATCCCTCAACGCCGTATTCTCGCCGTTTCGGCTCCGCGCATACTCTGCGGCCGACCAGCCGGTCGGTCAAGCGACAAGACAGAAGCGCCGCCCAGCAGCCGGACACCCCTGCGGTTTCTTGCCAGCGATAGCATATGAAGCCCTTCCGCCGCCAGCCCCGCTTTCACCGCAACACCCGCCGCTGCCGCTGTCCGCGGGCGGTCGATCACGGTTAGCCCCGCCGGCTGACCGGTCGCCGCCCGAGCCCCGCCGAACTCCCCCGTCTACAGTCAAACAAACGCTGCGGCGTTCACGTTGCGAGGTGCAGCATGAGCAGTCCCCAAACCCTTCGTCTCTACGATACCCTGACCCGTGATTACAAAGATTTTCCGCCCGCCGACTCGCCCGCCCGCGTGGGTGAGCCGGTGACCTACTACACCTGCGGACCGACGGTCTACGACTCCGCCCACATCGGCAACTTCCGGGCCTACATCTTCGAGGATCAGGTGGTCCGGGCGCTGGAGTACCTGGGCTGGAAGGTCAAGCAGGTGATGAACATCACCGACGTCGACGACAAGACCATCAAGGGAGCCAACCCGACGGGGTCGGACACCGAGCCGCGCATCCTGCGCGAGCGCCTGGACGCCTATACCGCTCCCTACATCGAGGCCTTCTTCGCCGACATCGACAAGCTCAACATCCGCCGCGCCGCCGTCTACCCCCGGGCCACCCGGACCATCGGCGCCATGGTCCTGCTGGTGGGCCGCCTCATCGAGCAGGGCTATGCCTACCGGGGCGAGGACGGCTCCTGGTATTTCCCCATCCGGAAGTTCCCGGGCTACGGCCGGCTCTCCGGCTTGGACCTCGAGCAGGTCAGCGTCGGCGCCCGGGTGGATTCCGACGAGTATGACAAGCTGGACGCCCGGGATTTCGTTCTCTGGAAGGCCCGTCGCCCCGGCGAGCCCTCCTGGGACCCCCGAGAGTTCAACGCCGCCAGCCCGCTGCCCCCGGGTCGTCCGGGCTGGCACCTCGAGTGCTCGGCGATGTCCGGCCGGCACCTCGGCGAGACCTTGGACATGCACTCCGGCGGCCACGACAACATCTTCCCCCACCACGAGAACGAGATCGCCCAGTCCGAGGCGGCCAACGGAACAACCTTCGTCCGCCACTGGCTGCACTGCGGCTACCTGCTCGTCGAGAACCAGAAGATGAGCAAGTCCCTAGGCAACTTTTTCACATTGCGGGACCTGCTCGATCGCGGGCATGAAGCGTCAGCCGTCCGTCTGCTGCTGCTCTCGACCCACTACCGCAAGCCGCTCAACTTCACCTTCGACGGCCTGCGCGGCGCCGAGGCCAACCTCAAGCGCCTGCGGGAGTTCATGCGCCGCCTCGAGCGCGAGGAGGCTTCAGCGCCGGAGGCGCCCGAAGAAGATCCGGGATTGGGGGGCGCCGGTGCCAGAACCCTGCTGACAAAGGTTGAAGCCGACTTCACCGCGGCGCTGCGCGACGACCTGAACATCTCCAAGGCCCTGGCCGCCGTCTTCGAGCTGGTCGGGACGCTGAACCGGATGATCGACGGCGGCGGGGTGTCGCGCGAAGAGATCGCCGCCGCCCGGGAGACCCTGCTGGGCTTCGATACGGTGCTGGGGCTGCGTCTGGACGAGAACGCCGGAAAGGCGTCGATCGATCCGGCCTGGGTCGAGGAGCGCCTGGCCGCCCGGCAACAGGCCCGCAAGGACCGCGACTTCGCCCGGGCCGACGCCCTGCGCGACGAGCTGGCCGCCGCCGGCGTCGTCGTCGAGGACACCCCGGAAGGCCCGCGCTGGCACGTGGAGTAAGAACGCGGTAGAGTGTGATTTGGTAACGTAGGGCGGGGATTCCATCCCCGCCGTTTCCGTCCTCCGTCGCCCGGTCATTAATCTGCGGACCGCTCGGACGGACGGTCGAGTCCGTCCTGCGTGGTAGTCGACTCGACCAAGGCCGAGGCGTCGCGGCGGGGACGGGGCCGAAGTGTTATAATCCCGGCCGATGGGTGACGAGGAAACCAGACCAACCCCGCCGACCGGAAAGGCGGCGGAGCCGACGAAGGCTCCCCCCGTCGACGAGGCCGAGCTGGGCGATGGACTGCGCGAGGAACGCGGGCGGTTGATCCGCTCTGCGGGCACCGTGGGCGGGATGACCCTGGTCAGCCGCCTGCTGGGCCTGGCCCGGGAGATGCTCTACGCGGCGGTCTTCGGCGCCGGGGCGGTCAACGACGCCTTCCGCATCGCCTACGCCATCCCCTACTTCTTCCGCCGGGTGCTGGGCGAGAACGCGATGGCGTCGTACTTCCTGCCCACCTTCGTCGACATTAAGGAGAACCGGGGCGACACGGCGGCCTGGGACCTGGCCAACAACACCTTCAACGCCCTGCTGCTGGTGACGACGCTGCTGGCTGGGATATTCGCCCTTTTCGCCCCCCAGATCCTTCGCGTGATCGCCCCGGGCTTCGTCGAGGCCGGCAACCTCGAGCTGGCCGCCGACCTGACCCGCCTCATGGTGCCCTTCATGATCACCATGAGCCTGGCGGCGGTGCTGATGTCCCTGCTCAACGCCCATCGACGCTTCGCCCTGCCCTCCAGCGGTCCCATCGTCCTCAATATCGTCTTCATCCTGGGCCTCTACACCCTGGCGCCGCTCTTCGGCGATGAGCGTCCGGAGATGATCTACGGCATGGCCCTGGCCGTGGTGGTCGGCGGACTGATGCAGGTGCTGACCCTGGGTATCGGGGCGCGTCGGGTGGGCTGGCGCTGGAAGCCCCGGCTGAGCTTCAAGGCTCCGGGGCTGCGCCGGGTGATGCGGCTGATGGTCCCCGCCCTGGTCGGTCTGGCGGTGACCCGGATCAACCTGCTGATCGACAACGCTTTGGCGAGCCTGCTGGGCGAGGGGACGATCAGCGCGCTGAACTACTCCGAGCGCCTCTTGCAGTTCCCCCTGGGTATCTTCGGCGTCGGTTTGGCCACGGCGGTGCTGCCGGCGCTTTCGACCTACGCGGCCCGCAAGCAGTGGAAGCCCCTGGGCGAGACCTTCAACCACGCCCTGCGCCTGGCGCTCCTGGTGGCCGTTCCGGCGACGGTGGGCCTGGTGGTGCTGCGCGAGCCGTTGACGGCGCTCTTCTTCCAGCGCGGGGCCTTCGAGGCCGTCGCCACCGGGCGCACCGCCTGGGCTCTGCTCTTCTACGCCCTGGGCCTGACCGCCTACATCGGGGTCCACGTCACCGTGCCCGTCTTCTACGCCCAGAAGGACACCAAGACCCCGGTGATCGCGGCCGCCGTGGCCGTGGTGGTCAACATCGGCGGCGACCTGGCCCTGATGTGGTCCCTGGGCGAGGGCGGCCTGGCCCTGGCCAGCGCCGCGGCGGCCTTCGTCAACTGGGGGATTCTGCTCTACATCCTGCGCCGAAGGATGGGCCGTTTGGGCTTCAAGCGCATCCTCAAGAGCGGGCTGAAGATCCTCGTCTCCGCCCTCGGGATGGGCGCGGCGCTGTTCTTCTTCCTGCGCTGGATCGCCTTCAGCCCGGAGACGGCCCGCCTGGGCGACAAGCTACTGGGCGGTCTGGGCGGCGCGGCTCTGGGCGCCGGGGTCTACCTGGGCCTCTGCCGCCTGCTGCGCCTGCCCGAGCTCTCCGAGATCACCCGCTTGCTGCCCGGCCTGCGCCGTCGTATGCGCAAGCCGTAATCGAAAGGAAACCGGCGGAACCGACAGCGAGTCCTGAGCGTGTTATAATCTCCCGTTGAACGCCCTGCGCCGCCCGCAACCCCTCCGGTGGAGCGAGTTCTCGATGGCCTCAGCCTATCCCCTGCTTTCGCGCGTCAACTATCCGGCCGAACTCCGCCGGCTCAACCACTTCGAGCTGGAGGAGCTGGCCGGCGAGCTGCGCGCCTTCATCATCGAGACGGTCTCCAAGACCGGCGGGCACCTGGCCCCCAGCCTGGGGGCTCTCGAGCTGACCATCGCCCTGCACTACGCCCTGGAGACCCCCAAAGACAAGCTGGTCTGGGACGTCGGCCACCAGGCCTACGCCCACAAGGTGCTCACCGGCCGCCGCGACAAGCTCCGCACGATCCGCCAGTACGGCGGCATCTCCGGCTTCCCCAAGCCCAGCGAATCGCCCTACGACGCCTACGCCGTGGGTCACGCCTCGACGGCGATCTCGGCGGCCCTGGGCATGGCCCTGGCCCGTGAGAGGGAAACCGACTACCGGGTCTGCGCCGTGGTCGGCGACGGCTCGCTGAGCGGCGGGATGGCCTTCGAGGCGCTCAACCACGCCGGGCAGCAGAAGTTCCCCTTCCTGGTGGTGCTCAACGACAACAAGATGTCGATCTCCAAGAGCGTCGGCGCGCTGAGCAATTACCTCAACCGGATGATGACCACGCGCAGTTATCTGTCGCTGCGCAAGCAGGTTCGGGAGGTCGTCAAGAAGATCCCCGGCATCGGGATGGGCATCTTCACCCTGGCGCGCAAGCTCGAAGAGGGCCTGAAGAACATGGTCACGCCGGGGATGATCTTCGAGGAGATGGGCTTCCTCTACTTCGGCCCCATCGACGGCCACGACCTGCGCCAGTTGGTGGGCACCATCCGTCAGGTCCGCGACGTCGAGCGCCCGGTGCTCCTGCACGTCCACACCCAGAAGGGCAAGGGCTACAAACCCGCCGAGCGCGACGCCACCAAGTTCCACGGCTTGGGCCGCTTCGACGTGCGCACCGGCACCTGCACCGTCTCCGGCGACCTGCCCAGTTACACCGAGGTCTTCGGCTGCACGCTGACCGAGCTGGCCGCCGCCGACAAGCGCATTGTCGGCATCACCGCCGCCATGCCCGACGGCACCGGGACCAAGATCCTCGCCGAGGCCCTACCCGACCAGTTCATCGACGTGGGCATCGCCGAGCAGCACGCGGTGAGCCTGGCCGGCGGGCTGGCCCTCAGCGGCCGGCGCCCCGTGCTGGCGATCTACTCCACCTTCCTCCAGCGAGCCTACGACCAGGTGCTCATCGACATCTGCCTGATGAACCTGCCCGTGGTCTTCGCCCTGGACCGCGGCGGGCTGGTCGGGGCCGACGGCCCGACGCACCACGGTGTCTTCGACCTGTCCTACCTGCGCTCGATGCCCAACATGACGGCCTGCGCCGCCGCCGACGAGGACGAGCTGCGCCACCTGCTCCACACCGGCCTGCGCCACGACGGACCCTTCGCCCTGCGCTACCCCCGGGGCAAGGGCTTCGGCATGGAGCGCACCGGTCCCCTGCGCGAGCTGCCCGTCGGTGAGGGCGAGCTGCGCCGCGAGGGCACCGAGGCCGTCGTCGTCGCCATTGGCTCCACCGTCGTTCCCGCTCGGCGTGCCGCCGAGGAGCTGGCCGCCGAGGGACGCTCCGTGGCGGTGATCAACGCCCGCTGGCTCAAGCCCCTGGACGGCGAGCTTATCGTCAAGTGGGCGGAGAAGACGGGCCGGCTGCTCACCGTCGAGGAGAACGTGCTGGCCGGGGGCTTCGGCTCCGCCGTCCTCGAACTCCTGCAGGAGAGCGCCCCGGAGCTGCTCGGCCGGATCAGCTTCCGTCGGCTGGGCATCCCGGACGCCTTCGTCACCCAGGGCACCCAGGCCGAGCTGCGCGCCGAGCTGGGCCTCGACGCCGCGGGCATCGCCCGGACCCTACGCAAACTGCTGGAAGCCTGAACCACCGGAGGCTATACTTATAAGGATGAATCAAGTTCCGCGCCAGCTTGTCGTCCTGCTCCTCGTCGCCTCTCTGGGCGCCGGGGCGCGGGACGTTTTCTATCCCCGGGACCCCCTCACCGGAACGCCCCTGTTCGGCGCCGATCACCAGCGCCTGCTGCTGGCGTTGGAGCTGGAGGGCTGGGAACTCATCGAAGCCGGCGAAGAATATCTGGAGGCCCGCCGCGAGACCGCCACAGGCGACGAGGTTCTGCGCTACAGCTACCTGCCCTACCCCACCGGTCCCCACACCACCGAGCTGAACTTCTTCGCTCTGGACTACCGGCGCACCGAACCCCGGGGCGCGGGGTACAGCGGTGAAGCCTGGTCGACGCTCTGGACCGAGCTCCACCGGTGCTTCCTCGAACTGGACAGCGGGGCTCGGTTTTTTCTTGGTCCGGGCAGGCTGGAGTACCCGGGCCGCGGCGTCGCCCGGCGCTGGGGCTCATCCGGAGAGCCCCACTCCTGGGTTTCTTTGGGCATCATCGATGAAAGCACGGTGGAGCTCAGCTTTCACGCCGCGGTCAGCGAGACACGGGATCCCGGCTCACCTTGAGGCGACGCCGACCAATGGCTCGGTCGCCCGTTCCGCCGTCCCTCGCGCCAACCCTCCCGTACCTCATCCCGAGGAGCCCCAGCGTGAACCGCCTCAGCGTCACCCTCCTCTGCTGTCTGTGTCTGGCCGCCGCCGCCGACATCGGTGTCGGTGATCACCGCGAGCCCTTCACCGGCCTGCCGATCATCGGTGCCGACCCGCTGATTCTGGCCTTCGCCCTGGAGCTCGAGGGCTGGGAGCTGGACAGTTTCGATCCCGAGGGGCTCAGCGCCCACCGCAAGCGCGACGGTGTCAGCGAGACAGTGGGTTACGGCTTCTCTCCCCGACGGATGGGCGGGGCTGTCGTTGTCGATCTGATCAACCTGGACTACCGCCGTCGGGCCGTGGTGATCAACGCCCTGAGCTGGCTGCGCGAGGTCGACCGTTTCGAGACCATGGCCGCCACCCTGGACGGCTACCTGGGCTCGGGCCGTCCCAGCGCCGACGAGGAGGAGCTGCGCGAGCTCTGGAGCCTCGGGGGCGAGCTGCTGGCCGAGCTGACTCTGGTTCTCGACGACGACGAGGTGACGCTTCACGGTTGGTACGATCTGGCCGGCGTCTTCTTCTCCGAAGACGATTGACCGATGACCGAGAATGGAGGTTGATGATGAACCCGCGCACCCCACTTATCACGGTCGCACTGCTCGCTGCGGCCGCCGTTCCCGTCGCCGAGGGTATGACCTGGGTGATGGACCCCTTCCTGACCGATTCGATCCTGGGCAAACTCAGCCAGCACGGCGTGCGTTCCGGGATGGAGGACGCCGGCTTCACCATCGTCGAGGGCGCCGAGGGCGATCATCCTGAACTGATCGTAGGCCGTCGCGGCGATGAAACCGTCGAATATCGCTTCGAAGGCGACCAGACCGTCACCATCGACTACAGCGACCCCCTGGAACCCGATGAGAACGCCGAGGAGTTGATCTACGCCTGGGCGGGCCGCTTCGCCGAGTTCTACTATGACAGCGAGCCGACGGTAACCAACGACGGCGCCCTGATGTGGGACAATTCCTACGGCCGCTTCAGCCTGCGCTTGGACGATGGCGCGACCGGCCGGACGATCCGTATCCATATCGACTGGCCGGAGCCCTAGGGGTCCACGACGGGGTGCCGATGGATAGAAAGCGAGGCCGACCCGAGGGTCGGCCCGTTCTACAAGGGCGCCAACATAAGTGTGACAATCAAACGGGAGGGTCTGGAGATCCTCCTGAATTACTATCGGGGATTATCACTCGTATTTGAGCCGGCATATCCAGCTAATAGAATGTCATACCGCCGCTTGGTGCCGACACACCTGGACCTGCGTTGAGTGCCGTGGCAAACCTCAGGCTGTTGGTCCTTTTCAAGAGCCGCCCAGACTGCGGGCGGCGTAGCTGCTGTCGGCGCTCCATGGCCTGCGTTCGATGTTGTGATCGTTATCCGCCTTCGCGGGTTGACGCCCGCTTCGGGCAATCATCAAGGCTTCTTACTCGATACGGCTTTCCCGTGTTGCGAATGCTTGGCTCGGTTTCTGCTGATAATCCCTTTCATAGTAAGGCGGATCAATCGCCGATCTCGGGAGGGCTCTGCTCGCGGCGGTAACGCAGGTAGAACAGGCCGCCCAGACCGACGAAGGCTCCGGCGAAGGTCAGCCACTCGAAGCCCACCAGTCCCCGGGTGAAGAGGTTGATCAGGCAGCCCAGGGCGTACGCTCCCAGGGCGGGGACGCCGATGTAGAAGGCGGGCATGGTGCGCTTGATGCGCGGCGGACGACCGCTGATCAACTGGCCGCCCAGGCCGTCGATGACCAGGGGCCAGTCGCTGTCACCGTCGCCCAGGGTGAAGACGATGCGCCAGAGGGGATAGTGGAGCAGCAGGGTGCGGCTGGAGATCGTCAGGGGGTCCTGTTCCGGGTCTTCGGCGGGTGGTAGCGCGGGGATGAGCAGGTCGGCGGCGGCCAGCTCGGTTTCCTCGAGGGGCTCCAGGGTCAATCCCGGGGTGCGGGTCTCGGCGATCAGCGGCCGTAGGGGGTCCAGGCCGGGGAGGAGCAGCTCCTCCAGATCGCAGGCCGTCGTCAGCGAGACTTCCTCCACACGCCGGAAGCCGCCGTCGGAGCTGATGCGCTCGCGCAGGGTAAGTCGGTAGGGGATCAGTAGTCGGGACTCATGATCCACCTTCAGCCGTTGTTGAATCCCGGCGCTCTTGAGCGCCTTGCGGGCGTTGAGCATCGCCTCGCCGGAGTTGACCTTGCCCAGTACCGTGAAACGCGGCTCACCCAAGTTGTAGGAGACGAAAGATGTACCGCAGTGGGCGCAACGCACGGCGCCGCCGCGCAAGTCTCCGTGACCCGGGCGGCGGCATTGGGGGCAGCGGTAGAGCAGGGTCAGGCTGTCCAGCATCTATCGTGGTTGGATGGAGTGGCGGTGTGGGCGGGCGGTGCCGGCTCAATCAAAGAGCGGCCCCAACGGTATCGGCCAGCCAAGTGGTGATCAACCCATAGAGCTCCGGGTGATCGGTGAAGAGGTTGGTTCCATGTCCCGAGCCGTGGTAGATCTCGGTGCGGGCGTTCTCGAGCCGGGCGGCCAGCTCCCGGGTGGATTCGGCGCTGTAGGCGTCCTCTTCGGCGGCGACGAGCAGCACCGGTCGCTTGCCGAGTGCGGCGGCGGAATCGGCCGGAGAGACCCCTCGATAATCGTCGCCCGGACTGAGTGTGATGATCCCGGAGACCCGGTTGTCCTCGGCGGCTTCGATCAGGGAGAGGTTCGCACCGATACTGGCGCCGATGAGGAAGTGGGGTGGTGAAATCTGCGGGGACAGATAGGCCACGGCGGCACGGATATCCTGGGCGGCGGCCAACCAGTCGGCGGTGTCGAACTCGCGGTAACGCTCGCCGAGGACGGTGGACTGCCCGTGTCCGCGCAAGTCGATGGCCAGGACGTCGAAGCCGCTCTCGATGAGGGGCTGGACAAGCGGAGCCCAATCCCCGCGCTGCGAGCCCAGCATGTGGACCAGAATGACCGAACCCCGGGCCGGGGCGCCCTCGACGGAAATGAACTCCGCCGCCACCGGCGTATCGTCGGCGGCCTTCAGCCAGAAGGTCTCGCCGCCCAGCTTGGAACCGGGCGCCTCGAGATCGTTGATATCGACGGTCTGACCGGTTTCGGCGCTCGGATCGGCGGACCCCTCGCCATCGCCTTGGCCTTCGGCGGCGGACCCCTCGCCGCCGCAGGCGCCGAGGGTCAGGGCCAGCAGACCCGCCAGCAACAGCAGCAGGATCAGCTTACCTGGGGTTGTACGAGAAAAATGCGATCTTTTCAGCAGCATCTGACAGCCCTCCCCGGAATGCAGCCAAGTTTAGTGTAAGTCTTTTCGCTTTAATTGACAACGCTTTTACCGTGGGGGTTTGCCCGGCGCCGTTAATTGGGCTAAGATGACCGTGTGAAGATGCCCGGGCAGAGACCAACCTTCCCGCCGCCCAACCGTCGGATTACGCTTCTTCCCGGCGGTCCGGCGAATCCCCTTGGCGGGATCCGAATTCACTCCAACCCAGGCGAGGTGACCAGGTTTGAGCGGATACTTCAAGAGCCTTACGACGGGATCGGTGATCCTGACCGTCCTCGCAACCCTCACACTCCCAGCGAGCGCCGCCGAGTACCAGGAAGAGGACCTGCGCGCCGTCACGGTCGCGGGCGTCTGGCAGGATCCCGACGCCGGGGACTACACCCTGGTCTTCGAGGAGACCGAGGGGACCCGCTACCTGGTGATGGGTATTGGCTCGGCCGAGGCCGTCTCGATCGCCATCGCCCTCGAAGATGTTGATTTCGGCCGCCCCCTGACCCACGATCTGCTCGTGCGCATCATTCTCGCGCTGGGCGGCGAGCTGGAGCGGGTGATCATCGACGATCTGCACGACGAGGCCTTCTACGCCCGGCTGGAGCTGGTCCAGGGCGACCAGAGCCTGCCCATCGACTGTCGTCCCTCCGACGCCACCGCCCTGGCCCTACGCTTCAACGCGTCGATCTTCGCCACCGATCAGCTCCTGGAGCGGGCCATGGAGAACGTTCCGCCCGACGACGCCGGCATCTAGTTAGTCAACCGCCTGTCGATTTCCCTGCACACCTCGTCTCGGACCGGGGCGGAGCCGTCGATCACCGGTTCTATTCGACGATCAAGAGGCGGACCAATCAGGATAATCCGACGGGCTCCGCTAGATGGAGCCCGTCGGTTGCCTGGAGATGCACGGGAGGACCCGGCGGGCCGTCAGTTGAGCAGCTCGGCCAGCTCGGTGTGGCTGTGACGCAGCTTGCGCAGGGCGGCCAGCTCCACCTGGCGGATGGTCTCGGTGGAGTAGCCCAGGCGCTCGCCGGTGTCAGCCAGGGAGTGCTTCTCGCCGTCGAGGAAGCCGAAGCGGATCAACAGGACCTTCTTCTCGCGGTCGCTGAGGTCGCCCAGCGCCTCGCGCACGGCGGTCTTGAGCAGATACTCGTGCCAGATATCGTCGGGGGAAACCAGCTCCTCATCGGAGATGGTGTCCATCAAAGGGTTGGTGTAGTTGCCGTAGGTGTTGTCGAGGGAGAGGGTGCCCGAGGCCAGCCGCAGCAGCATTTCGACCTTCTCAACGGGGATGCGCATCCGGTGGGCGATGTGCTTGGAATCCGGGGTCTCACCCGTCTCGGCGATCAGTTCCTCCCGGGCGCGCAAAACCTTCTTGATCTGGCGGTCCTTGTCGAAGGGTATGCGCACCGTGCGCCGTTTGTTGACGATGGCGCGCTCGATGGCTTGGCGGATCCACCAGGTGGCGTAGGTGCTGAAGCAGGTGCCCTTGTCGGGATCGTAGCCCTCGGCGGCTCGGATCAAGCCGATGTTGCCCTCCTGGATCAGGTCCTGCAACGGCAGGCCGCGATCCATATAGCGCTTGGCGATGGAGATCACCAGGCGCAGGTTGTTGGAGATGATCGCGTCGCGGGAGTTATCGGCCTCTTCGATGAGGTCGATGAGCTCTTCGCGGGAAAGGACCCGGTGTTTACCGGCCTGGTTCAAATAGGTTCGCAGACCTTTGTCGTCGTAGTCTCGGTATTTCATTCCCCTGAAACCTCCGCGATGTGGTAGTTGAGGCGCCGTATTCTACTGCAAGATACGTGCCAGAACTGTGACAATTATCACTCAAAATGCGTAGATGACCACCTCCTAAGGTGTTAGAATCGTCACACTCTTTTGGGAGACTCCCCATCCCTCCTCCAGGTGTCCACAATAAAGCACTACGGGCCGTCCAGGGGTTGTCGACATCTGTGTACACATGGCAGCTTGAGGCGCTTGATTCAAGCTGATACGCAGGATGGGGCTGTCTTGTCCCTCGTCTCGTCCGCTGGTATACTCGGCTCGAACCTTCGGGGGGAATTGTGGGTTTACGCCGTCGAGACGCCCCGGGTTCCATTGAGCCTTTTGAATGTGGACGAAATGCGCGACAAACACGTAAGAAACGCTCACGGAACGCCCGGCACGTTCGTGACGTAGAGCAAGCAGCACGCCGATACGCCGACGCTCCGTAAAACGGAAATCACCAGCCCTCCCCAGGACGGTGCGACCCATGCCAAGCTCCCGCCGCAGAATCGCCGCGTTGACAGCCGCGGCCGCCATTATCCTAGCTTCCTTGCTCTCGGGCGGGTGCGACAACGCCACTGAGAGCGGCCCCGAGGTCCTCTTTTCCGATTCCTTCGGCGGCGCCGACGGCGCCTTCCCCGACGGCTGGACCCAGCACGACGACGAACTCGACCCCGACTCGCCTTCCGGCAACTGGTACATCGATAACGGTCGGCTCTACCAGGACGCCGACGCCTGGGGCGGCGAAGACGAGCCCGAGCCCTATCTCTACGAGGGCACCCTGATCACCACCGGCGATTCCACCTGGACCGACTACCGCCTCACCGTCGATGTCACACCGGAGCATCCATACGGCATCGGGATCTACTTCCGCACCACTTACGAGGAAGCCCTGTTGCAAACCTCCCGCTCTTACTACCGCGTCTTCATCATGCAGTCCGACGAGTACGACGGTCCCTTCTGGCGTCTGGACCAGCGCAGCTCGGGTCTCTACACCTGGCTGGACCGCAACGAGGAGTACGGCTACACCGTCGGCGAGACATTCCGGGTGATCATCGAGGTCCGCGACAGCCACGTGCAGGTCTACGCCGGCGACCTGGACAACCTGGTTCTGGAATGGGACGGCGGCGACTGGGAAGAGCTGGACTCCGGCTATATCGGCCTGATGTGCTTTCGCCAGCCGGGCTGCCACTTCGACAACGTGACCGTCGAGGAACTCTAGCCCCCTTTTGCGACAGCAATAGACAAACCCCTCGCGGATGGTTGCGAGGGGTTTTACTATAATCAAAAACCGTTCTATCCAAGCGGGGGCGGCATCAGGCAGGGGAGGGGCGATTCAGCCCCGAGGCCGGACGCTCCGCTGGGTTGCTGTTGCCTTCACCGCCGCCCTTGTTGAACAGAACCGTGCCGCCGGCAGGCAAGCAGCCGGACGGGCTGTAACATCATCTTGGGATAAACACTCGTTTTTTGGGCGGGAACACATTATTAATAGATTGTCAGACAGTGCTTTATAGGTCCATTTGCAGCCTTTGTCATTACTGTGGTTTTCCACAATAAACGTCGACTTGCATTTCGTGCTGCTGGATTCCGGAGGCTGTTGATCCCAGTTGAAGTTCGCGGAAGCTATTAATAAATGAAGGGTTCATCACAAATACCGGACAAGCATTGGCAACCTGGATGGCGTCATCTGGGAAGGGAGCTATGAAAAAGTCCTCGACGCGCTGAGTCAGCAGGTGAGGCCGCCCAGCTCATACAGCTTTCAAACAAAGCAATAGCCTGCTGCCGGCGTATCGCTCACTATCAGTAGGAAAATCTTTGGGCGGGAACAACAGCCTCCGGTTTAACGCATCACGCACTAACCCGGCCTGGTTGATTGCCATAAATCGATAGCATGGCAATGACAGCGGTATGAACTATAAAGCGTTGAAAGGCTATCTATTAGCTGGAAGCGCCGGTCCAAAACGAGTGATAATCCATAAGGGATCGTATATCATGTCCGGACCTGGTCGTGATTGTACACTGTTGATAATTGACGTGTTTGTTATTGGATTGCTGTCACAAAACGGACTTTTTTAAATTGCAATTAAGAAGAATATCTTCCTTGGCAAACACAGATATCAGCGTACTTGTCCCTGCCCTGACAGCAGATTGTCACTGACGCCTAAGTGTCGTAATAACAAGTAACAAGGGCAAGATATGTGATTGTAAGGTCAACAAGGTGCATTTCTGGTAAGTGCAGAACGGCCCGGCAAGACGCTCCCAATCAGCCTGATTTGGTCCGATCACGTTCCATAAGGCCATCCATCAACAAAATGCCGACAACGGTCTATTGCTTACCTATGAGCTTGTGACAGTTATCCGCCGTCAAGAGTTGACGCCCTGTTTCGAGTTTTATCAAAGCCTCTTCATGATGCGACTTTCCCAAGTTGCAAATGCTGGTTCGGTTTCTTTTGGTGATCCCAAGTATCGCTTGACAATCTCATCGGCTTTCATAACTGTCTAACAATGCGTGATAATCTCATGAAAAACTGCGTGTGCGTGACGAGCCGCACCGCCGGTAGACACCCCGTATCATGGGTCGCTGGATATAGAAAGGGGGGTGACCGAAGCCCCCCCCGATACTCCGGAAGAGAATGTAGCTAGTCCAGTTGGCAGAGCGTGATCGCGGCGGTGTTGACGATATCCTCTACGTCGGCGCCCCGGGACAGGTCGCTGATCGGCCGGGCGGCGCCCTGGAGGATCGGCCCGATGGCCTCGGCGCCGGCCAGGCGTTGGACCAGCTTGTAGCCGATGTTGCCGGCGTCGAGGTCCGGGAAGATCAACACGTTGGCCCCACCGGCCACCTTGGACTCCGGGGCTTTGCGACGGCCCACCGACGGGACCAGGGCGGCGTCGGCCTGGAGCTCGCCGTCGACGGCGAGGGATGGATCAAGCTCGCGCAGTTTTTCGAGGGCCTGCTTGACCTTGTCGACATCGGGGTGGTCGGCCGAGCCCTTGGTGGAGAAGCTCAGCATGGCGACCACGGGATCGAGGCCCAGCAGGCTGCGCATGGTGCGGGCGGTGGCCAGGGCGATATAGGCCAGTTGCTCGGCGTCGGGATTGGGCATCACCGCGCAGTCGGCGAAGAGCATCACCCCGTCGGAGCCGAATTTCTCATCGGGATGGATCATTAAGAAGCATGAAGAGAGCAGCTTCATTCCGTCGGCCATCCCCATGGTCCACAGGGCGGCGCGGATGACCTCGGCGGTGGCGGTGTCACAGCCGGAGACGCAGGCGTCGGCGTCGCCGGCGGCCAGCATGGCGTTGCCGAAGACCACGCGGTCCTTGACGATCTTCACCGCCCGCTCCAGGGTCATCCCCTTGTGTTTGCGTCGCTCGTAGACCCGGGTGGCGTAGAGGCCCACCCGCTCGTCGCGCTCGGGGTCGACGACGTCGCCGGCCTCGATCTCGACGCCGGCCTCGGCAGCCAAGGCGCCGATGCGCTCCTCGGAACCGATCAGGGTGACCCGGCCGGCCAGCTCCCGCTCCTTGATTGCGGCGTAAGCCCGGACAATGCGTTTATCCTCGCCCTCGGGCAGGACGAGATGGGCGTTTTTCTCCCGGGCGTTTCTTTTGATTTTTTCAAGAATGTGCATTGAACCCTCTTTGCTGTCGCTGTGTTATCCTTGGTGTCATTCCGGCGGTCCGCCGGCCGCGAACGGTAAACCGCTGCATATCTTAAACCCCCCGACGGGGCGTCGTCAACGACGGGGGCTTTACGCCGCCGCGCCGGCGTTATAAACTGGGTGACGGTATCATCATCGATGAGGGGACATGTTGAAGAGAACCCGCAAGCGCATCGAGCTACGCCGCCTGGGTCTGGTGGTCAATCCGACCAAGAAGCGGGCGCCCCTGCTGGCCGATCGTGTCTGCGCCTGGGCCGACGAGCACGGCATCGAGGTCGTCCGCCGCAGCCCCGAGGACAACGCCGAAACCCTGGACCGGCTGGAGCGTCAGTTCCCCGGCGCCGGGGTGCGCGACGAAAGCCTTTCCGGCAGTGACATGCTGGTCAGTCTGGGCGGCGACGGCACCCTGCTGACCACGGTCCACGCCGTGGATTTCGCCCCGATACCCGTGCTGGGCGTCAACCTGGGAAACATGGGCTTCCTGGCCGAGATCGGCCCCGACGAGCTGGAAGCCGCCCTCGAGGCGATCCGCCTGGCGCCGATCCGCCTGGACCAGCGCATGGTGGCCGCCGCCGAGATCCACCTGGGCGACGGCCGGGTCACCACCCTCTGCGGACTCAACGACGTCGTGCTGCACCGCACGCCGATCAATCCGATGAGCCGCGTCGACGTCTTCATCGCCGAGGAGTATCTGGGTACGGCCTTCGGCGACGGCGTGATCATCGCCACCCCGACGGGCTCGACGGGCTACTCGCTGTCCTGCGGCGGTCCGGTGCTGGCCCCCTGGTTCACCGGCTTCGTGCTGACGCCGATCAGCCCGCACAGCCTCAACCTGCGCCCCCTGGTCTACCCGGCCGACAACGTCGTCGAGATGGTCCCGGCCTCCAGCGACGAAATGATGCTGGTCATCGACGGCCAAGTCGGCCTGCGGCTCTGCTGCGACGACCGGGTGCGCATCCACCGCAGCGAACGAATGATCAACCTGGTCAGCCTCAACGGTCCCGACTTCTTCGAGGTGCTGCGCGACAAGCTCCACTGGGCCGCGGCGCCCCGGCAGTAGGGGGAGGATGCTCAGCTACCTGGCGGTCAGCGATCTGGCGACCATCGATGGGCTGGAGCTTGAGTTCGAGCCCGGCCTGAACACGATCACCGGGGCCACCGGCGCCGGCAAGAGCGTGCTCATCGGCGCTCTGGGCCTGGTCCTGGGCGAGCGGGCCGATACCGACGCCGTGCGCTCCGGGGCCAAGGCCGCCGAAATCAACGCCGTCTTCACCGACGTCGACCTGACGCCGGAGCTGGCCGAACGGCTGGGTCTGGAATCGCCCAGCCCCGAGCTGATCGTCCGCCGGCGCATCGCCGCCCGCGGACGCTCCCGGGCCTGGCTCAACGGCGCGGTGGTCCCCGTCTCGACCCTGGCCGAGCTGGGCGACCAACTGATCGACCTCCACGGTCAACACGAGCACCAGGCCCTGCTCAAGAGCCGGGTTCAACTGGAGCTACTGGACGCCTACGGCGGCCTGGAGGACGAACTCGAGGCGACGGCCGCCGCCCACCGTCGCGTCCGCGATCTCGAGCGTGAACTGGAGGAGCTCGAGGGCGCCGTCGTGGCCGACCGCCGGCAACTCGACCTCTGGGGGCACGAACTCGAGGAGATCCGCACCGCCGAGATAGACCCCGCCGAGGAGAACGAGCTGCACGCCGAGCGTAAACGTTTGCGCGCCGTGGTCGAGCTGACCCGGTCCGCCCGGGCGGCCCTCGTTGAACTGGCCGAGGGCGACGGCTGCGCCCTGGATCGTTTGGACCAGGGACGCCGCGAGCTCGATGAGTTGGGCCGCCTCGACGAGACCCAGCAGCCCCTGACCGCCGAGGTATCCGAGCTGCGCTTCACCCTCGAGGGCTCCGTCGACAAGCTGCGCGACTACCTGGAAGCCCTGGAGGCCGACCCGGGCCGTCTCGAGGAGATCGAGCAGCGTTTGGCCCAGCTCGAACACCTCAAGCGCAAGTTCGGACCGGACCTGACAACCGTCGTCGAGTACGGCGACTGGGTGGCCGGGCAGCTCTCGGCCAACCGGGACCGCGGCGCCGCCCTCGACGAGAAGCGTCGCGAGCTGGACGCCGCCCGCGACGACTACCTGGAGAAGGCCGGCGAGCTGGCCGCCGCCCGCCGCCGCGCAGTACGCGGCCTGGTTCCCGAGGTCAACGCCGTCCTCGAACGCCTCGGCTTCGTCGGCGAGCCCTTCGCCGTGGCAATTGAGCCCCGCCCCGGCGACGACGGCTGGTGCGTCTACGAGGACGGGCCGACCCGGGCCGCCGTCAACGGCCTCGACGTCGTCGAGTTGCTGCTCAGCGCCAACCCCGGCGAGCCCCGACGCCCACTGACCAAGGTGGCCTCGGGCGGCGAGATCGCCCGGGTGATGCTGGCCGTCAAACGCGTGATGGGTGAACGCTACGGCGTTCCGGTGATGGTCTTCGACGAGATCGATTCCGGCATCGGCGGTCACGCCGCCGGTGTCGTCGCCGAGCTGCTGGCCGAGCTGGGCGGGCGTCGCCAGGTTATCGCCATCACCCATCTGCCCCAGATCGCCGCCGTGGCCGACGCCCATTTCCGCGTAGACAAGAGCGCCCTCGAGGGCCGCAGCTTCACCAGTGTCGAGCGCCTCGACGAGAACGGTCGCATCGGCGAGCTGGCGGCGATGCTGGGCGGGGGTCCCAGCGCCGCCGATCACGCCCGCGAGCTGCTGCGTAGAGCGCCGGTCGGCGAGTAGAACGCATCGAGCGGTGGGTCGTCAGTTGTCCGCTTTCATGTACGCTTGTCCAGCCTCGGTCGATCGCCCCGGCTCTCTCCACCCCCCACCGTCGCTCGAGGCATACCACATCCAGCCGTAACCGATTGTCCCATCACCGGACGAGTGGGGGGACAACCGCGTCTATCACCTTCCGCCCCTTCCACCCCGGTAGGATAAGCATCGAGCGATGAGCCCCCGCCGCGACAGCATCGTCTTCTACGTGCCCTACAACACCGTCGGGGGATCCCATCACAGTCTGGTGGGGATCATCCGGGGTCTCGACGAGCGCTGGTCGCCCGAGATCGTTCTGGCCCAACCCGGCGAGCGCGTCGAAAAACTCCTGCGCCAAACCGGAGCGCCGATCCATCTCCAATCCTCCCCCGAACTGACCGAGATGCGGGCCGGTGGATACGGCTCGCCGGACCCGATACGCGCCATCAACGGCTTGTTGCACTCCATTCGCCGGCTGCGCCGCCTGCTTATCCAACGTCGCACACGCGTGATCTACTCCGACGGGCTCAAGGGCTCCCTGGTCTGCGGCCTGGCCGCCTTGGGTCTGCCCACCCTGCATTGGCGGCACGTCCGCAGCGCCTGGACTCACGGCTTTCTCGAACAGGCGGCCTTCCAGCTCGACGACGTCGTGGTGGCTATCAGCCAAGCCGTGTTGAATCGGGTGATGGCCTGGCACCACCGCCACCCCGAGCGCTGCCGCATCATTCCCAACGCCCTGGACCCGCAACGCTTCGCCCCTCGGGCGCCCGACGAGGAGCTGCGAGCCAGGCTGGGCCTGGGCGAACGCCCAGTCATCGGGTACGTCGGCCGCCTCACCCGCTGGAAACGCCCCGAGGACCTTTTCAGGGCGGTTAAAACCCTGAAGACGCGATACTCGATTTCCGCCGCCTGCCTGGTCGTCGGAACCACCTTCGCCAGTCAGGACCCGGGCTACGCCGAGGAGCTCGAGGCCCTCATCGATGAGCTGGACCTGCGCGACTCCGTCCTGCTTACGGGCTACCAACCCGACGTGCGACCCTACACCGCCCTGATGGATGTGCTGGCCCTGCCCAGCGACTTCGAACCCTTCGGCCGCGTGGTCATCGAGACCCAGGCCCAGAGCGTCCCCGTCGTGGCCACCAACTCCGGCGGCGTGCTCGAGATCATCGACGACGGCGTCAACGGCCTGCTCTACCCAGTCGGCGACGTCCACGCCCTGGCCGCCGCCCTACACCGTCTGCTCACCGACAGGACCCTGGCCGCCCGGCTGGCCGAACAGGGACGCCGCCGCGTCCTCGAACGCTTCACCCTGACCGAACAGGCGCGCAGGATCAACGCCCTGCTCGACGAGCTGGCGCCGCCGCGGACCTAGGACGACCTTCGCCCGGGTTCAAACCCGGCCCCTACCCCGCGCCGCGACCGCTGACACGAGGCTTTGGCACGTTTCTTGCGGAGGCCGGCACGCTTCGTCCAACAGCCCCGCGCGAGGGCGCAAGAAACGTGCCAAAGCCGGCCCCGGGCGACGCCGCTTTCGATGGCCGGGCGAAGGTCGCAGGTGTCGGCGTACGCGGGACTTGTAACGTCAAGCGCTCAACGAATGGGCGCCGGCAGCTTACAGCCCGGAGTACCGAAGCGTATCCGAATCGTTGAGGTGTGGCAGTAAGGCGCGTTCCATCTTTTGATAGCGCTGGGGAACCCGAAGGCTATCGATTAACCTGTCACCTCAGTCTGGAACCGCTCTGGATATCGGAGGGAATCATCACGACGAACCAAGTCCGCTGCGTTCCTTCGGGCTTCTCGCAGAACCATAGGTACATCGAAGTCGATTGTCATCGGTTAGAAAACCGGTCCGAACGGCAGGGATAAGATGAAAGACAGGACCGTCAGACAAGCCGCTTCCCGGAGAGACAGCGGTCCGCCCGCACTCATTTCCGTGATGCTCCTGCTGATAGCCCTGGGCGGTTGTTTCACCCTGCCCGAGGGCGAAGGACCCGACCTCTCCAGCCCGGAGCGCGCCCTGGAGTACCTCGAGGAGTCCTATATCAACCGCGATCCCGGCGGGGCGATCCTGCTGCTTCATGACGACTTCGTCTACTACTTCAACGAGAACGAGATCGGTGACGTTATCGACGGCCGCGTGACGCCGCAGTCCTGGAACAACTACTCCGAGGA
The DNA here is from genome assembly GCA_964581465.1 of uncultured bacterium. Lineage (GTDB taxonomy): Bacteria > RBG-13-66-14 > RBG-13-66-14 > RBG-13-66-14 > RBG-13-66-14 > WJMB01. Next base: position 44,365 of record CAZOOP010000007.1, on the reverse strand, counting down.
GCGCTTCATCGAGAAGCTGCTCCTCGCCGAGAACTCGATCCACCTGGACCTGGAGACCGAGTCGGCCCCGCCCCCCGACGGAGAGCATCCCCAGAGCGACTACCTGCATTACAGCCTGGACGTCGTCACCGACTCCGGCGAGCATTACCACGCCGAGGGCGAGGCCCAGTTCCGTTTCGCCTACGACGACGATTACGGCTGGCTGATCGACACCTGGAACGACTACGCCGCACCGGGCGAAACCTCGTGGAGCACCATCCGCATGCTCTTCCGCTACCGCTGAGGAGGCCGCCCCCCTTGCCCGTCACCAACCTGACCGATCCCCATCCCCTGCCCGAAGACTACACCGAGGGCGGCCTGCGCCCGACCAGCCTGGACGAGTTCGTCGGCCAGGCCCGCGTCGTCGAACAGTTGCGCGTCTTCCTCGAAGCCGCCCGCAAACGCGGTGAAGCCCTGGACCACGTCCTGCTCTGTGGTCCTCCCGGACTGGGCAAGACGACCCTGGCCCACATCGTGGCCCGGGAGCTCGAGGTGCGCCTACAGGGCACCTCGGGGCCGGCCCTGGAGCGCCCCGGCGACCTGGCCGGCATCCTGACCTCTTTGGCCGCCGGCGACGTGCTGTTCATCGACGAGGTCCACCGTCTCTCCACCGTCGTCGAGGAGTACCTCTACCCGGCGATGGAGGACTACCGGCTGGACATCGTCATCGACTCCGGCCCGGCGGCGCGCACCGTCAAGCTCGAGTTGCAGCACTTCACCCTGGTCGGGGCCACCACCCGGGCCGGACTGCTCTCGGCGCCGATCCGCGCCCGCTTCGGCGTCGTGCTCCGCCTCGGTTACTATCCCGCCGGAGAGATCGCCGCCATCCTGCGCCGCTCCGCCGCCCTGCTCGAGGTCGAGATCGACGAGGACGGAGTCGGCGAGATCGCCCGCCGCGGCCGTGGCACCCCCCGCGTGGCCAACCGCCTGCTACGCCGGGTGCGCGACTACGCCCAGGTCCGCGCCGGGGGCGTCATCGACACCGCCGTGGCCGACGAGGCCCTGCGGCTGTTGGGGATCGACGAGTTGGGCCTCGACGAGCTGGACCGTCGTATCCTCGACAAGCTCTGCCGCAGCTTCGGCGGCGGACCGACGGGCGTTAAGACCATCGCCGTGGCCGTGGGTGAGGAGCCGGGGACCCTCGAGGAGGTTCACGAGCCTTTTCTGATCCAGCAGGGGCTGCTCCAGCGCACCCCCAAGGGCCGGGTGGCCACCGAGCGCGCCTGGCGGCACCTCGATCTCAAACCCCCGAGTGGCGGGCAGCTCCGTTTCGATGGATGACAAAATGAGTGGAACCTCAAGCCTCCTTCCCATCGGAGTCTTCGACTCCGGCGTCGGCGGTCTGACCGTCGCCCGGGCCGTCGCCGACCGACTCCCCGTCGAGCCCCTGCTCTACCTGGGCGACACCGCCCGTGTGCCCTACGGCGGCAAGAGCCCGGCCACCGTGCTGCACTACACCCGCCAGGCCCTGGCCTTCTTCCGCCGCCGCGGCGTCAAGCTCGTCGTCATCGCCTGCAACACCGCCAGCGCCGCCGCTCTGCCCGCCCTCTCCTCCGAGAGTCCCGTGCCCCTGGTCGGCGTCGTCGAGCCCGGCGCCCGGGCCGCCGCCGAACGCAGCCGCGGCGCCGTCGGCGTTATCGGCACCCGCACCACCGTGGCCAGCGGCTCCTATGAAACCGCCCTGCAATACCTGCGCCCCGGGCTGACCATCCACGCCCGACCCTGCCCCCTCTTCGTCCCCCTGGCCGAGGAGGGCTGGCTGACCGGCCCCGTCCCCCGCTGGGTGGCCCAGAGCTATCTCGAACCCCTCAAGGACGCCGGCGTCGACACCCTCGTCCTGGGCTGTACCCACTACCCCCTGCTCAAGGGAGTCATCGCCCAGGTGATGGGCCCCGGCGTCGAGCTCGTCGACTCCGCCGAGGAGACCGCCCGGGCCGTCGCCGAGCGCCTGGCCGAACGAGGCCTGGCCCGGCCCCTCGACGCACCGCCCGCCGAGCACCACTTCTATGCCACCGATGTCTCCGACGCGCTCAAGGCCCTGGCGGCCAAATTCTTCGGCCGGCCAATCGAGAAGCTGGAACCCGCCGAGCTCGAGGGGGAGACGTTTGCCGAAGCCTAACCCGCGACGGCGAGACCCCTTCCCACGACGCCCTCACACCAGGTCCGGCTTTGGCACGTTTCTTGCGGAGTCCGGCGCCGTTCGTCCAGTACCCTCGCGCCATGGCGCAAGAAACGTGCCAAAGCCTACCCGTTGGAACGTCCGAGCGCTCGGGTCGGGCGGGGAGTAGGTCTCGCCGTCGCCGCATCCCGGAGGAAGCATGTTCAAGAGTAGGCGGTTGTAATCGTGGGTTGCCTGAAGGCCGTCTTATTCGTCCTGTGCGTCTTTCCGCTTGGGATCATCACTCGCATCCGGACCGGTATAATATGCTAATAGCCTGTCATATAGTGCTTTATAGTTCAACGTGCTGTCATTTCCCGGTAGTCGATTTGTGGCAACCAGCAATACCTGCACTTGGTGCAGCGGGCGGCCGGGTGGTTATCAGTCCAGCCGGACAGACCTGAAGCAGTGTCTGCTGGAGAACAAGCCAAAAGCAGGCTATTGCATATACCTGCACTTATCTCAGCTCGATGCTTGAGCACGTTGTCGCCAAAAACAAAGCAAGCCTCAAGGGTAACTCCATAGTAGCAGCTCGTAATCACTACTGATATTGGTCCGGTTTGTTGTGATAATCCCATCCGCTTACTCCAGCATTTTCTGATACGGGTCCGATAATGATTAACCCTAATATAAATGGGGATTATTACTAGTATCTGAACCGACTCATCCAGCTAATAGAGTGTCATTCAACGCTTTATAGCTCGTAGTCGCCGCCATTGTCAGACCGTTGCTCGGTGGCGATATACCTGGGCTTCCATTTAGTTCCGCCGAAAGCCCGAGGCTGTTGGTTCCACATGAGGATTCAATCAGGCTGTGGGTGATTGATCTACTGACGGCGCTCTATTGCCTGCTTCAGCAGCTTCGAACGTTATCAGCTTTCACTGGTAGACGCCCCCCTGAGGCTATTCTCCAAGCACCATTCTCGATGGGCTTCCCTGAGTTGCGAATGTGTTGTTCATCCTCTGTGATGATCCCTATATGATGATAGCCTTTTCCCCGCAGAACCGGAAGACGGCATCGAGTTCGACACCATCGGTACGATTGATGATACCGAGCTTCGCGAGTTGGTCCTGGAGGTGACCGAGTATCATTACGGCTTCAGTTGTACCGAGTTCGATACGGTGCCGTTGATGGCTTTCGACGTGGAGTAGCGTGCACCAGCCGTGCTTTTCAGCATGGATCCTGATTTGGAAGATACACATGAAGCATTGATGGAGCTTAATAAGCTAGAATATCAATCCAGTAGTAAATTTTGGGAATTACGTGATACTGATCGTGAAGCTTCAAGAAAATATAGTACGATTGCAGCAGAGTGTGGCGCTAAACTTAACAGCTATTATATTTTTATGGTTGCAAGTGTTAATAACATATTAAAACCTATTTGCATCGAAGGGTATCATTCAATTAGACCTTCACAAGAAATATTAGACATAGCTGGCTCTAAATATAAATTGTTGAGCTATTGTATAATAAACACGAATCACTACTATTTAAATGACACTTTTAATAGCTATGCCATTGTGATAAGATATAAGCATAATGGAGAGATAATATAGGCAGGCGAATCTATATTAGAAAGTAATATAAAAGAGCAGGGTTGGTTATACTATAAAGAATTTGACTGGCATGAATGGGAAGTTCCAAACCAGCCAGACTATCCATTAAAGTCTTACTGATTTCTGAAACCCTTCCCAGAAATACTAAAAAATGCTCACCGTCGACATCGTCAGCCTGCACCCGGTCTCCATCATCAACTACCTGGAGACCAGCATCCCCGGCCGGGCCCAGGAGAAGGGTCTGGCCCGGCTGCGCGCCCGCGGCCTGCTCGACTGGTGCGACGGCAACCACCACCTGGCCGACGGCATCCCCTACGGGGGCGGGGCGGGGATGATCCTCAAGCCCGAGCCCTTCTTCGCGGCGGTGGAGGAGCTGCGCCGACCGGACTCCAGGGTGATCCTGACCGACGTCGGCGGCCGCCTGCTGGACAACGATCTGGCCAAGGAGCTCTCCCTGGAGAGCCATCTGATCTTCCTCTGCGGCCACTACAAGGCGCTGGACGAACGGGTGCGCACCCTGGCCGACTTCGAGGTCTCCCTAGGTGACGTGGTGCTCTCCGGGGGTGAGCTGGTCGCGCTGGCCTGCGTGGACGCGGCGGTGCGCCTGCTGCCCGGGGTGCTCTCGGACGCGGCGGCGGCCCTGTCGGACTCCTTCGAGGGCGAGGGGTTGCTGGACTGCCCCTGGTACACCCGCCCGGCGGAGTTCCACGGGATGAAGGTGCCCGAGGTGCTGCGCTCCGGGGACCACGTGGCGGTGGAGCGCTGGCGGCGTGAGCGGGCGCTGGAGCGCACCCGGCGTCTGCGGCCCGATCTGCTCGACGAGGATTGAACGATGTTGGGAGGAAGGCGGCGGCGACCCGGGAGGGTGAGCCGTCGCTGTGCTATACTCGAAGAGAACCTCCGCGCCGGACCGCCTCATGCCGCTCAACCTGGCCACCTGCCGCCACATCCTCGAAGAGACCATCGGGCTGTTGCGCAAGCGCAGCTCGATGGAGGAGCTGGAGCTCGTCGAGAAGGCCTACCTGGCGGCGGCGCGCCATCACGGCGCCCAGCGGCGCGTCTCCGGCGATCCCTTCCTGCTCCACGTCGTCGAGGTGGCCCATATCCTGGCCGAGATCGGCGCCGACACCGAGACGGTGGCGGCGGGGTTGCTCCATGACGTGGTCGAGGACACGGAGCTGACCGACGATGAGCTGACCGACTGTTTCGGCGGCGGGATAGCCCACCTGGTGCGCGGGGTGACCGAGGTCGAGCTGGCGGAGCGCGACGACGACGGTGAACCGGACAACTCGGCCACCTTCAAGCGGCTGATGCTGGCGGCCAGCCACGATCCCCGGGTGCTGCTGATCAAGCTGGCCGACCGGCTGCACAACATGCGCACCCTGCAGTATCTCGAGCCGGAGAAGCGGCGGCGCAAGGCCCTGGAGACCCTGGACATCTACGCCCCCCTGGCCCACCGCCTCGGCGTGGCCCGGCTGCGCTGGGAGATGGAGGACCGGGCGCTGATGTTTCTCCATCCCGAGGTCTACGCCGACATCGCCGGACAGTTGCGCCAGAGCCGCCCCCAACGCGAGGCCGTGGTCAACGCCTTCGTCGAGCGCCTCGAGGGCAAGCTGAACGAGCTGGGGATCGAGGTCACCATCTTCGGTCGCTCGAAGCACATCTACTCGATCTACCGCAAGCTGATGAAGAGCCGGCAGCCCATCGAGGAGATCAAGGACCTGCTGGGCGCCCGGGTGATCACCCGCCGCACCGCCGATTGTTACAGCGTCCTGGGGGTAATCCACAGCATCTGGCGGCCTGTCGCCGGCAGCTTCCGCGACTACATCGCCAATCCCAAGCCCAACCTCTACCAGTCCCTGCATACCTCGGTCCTCGATGAGCAGGGTCGGCGCTTCGAGGTCCAGATACGCACCGAGCGGATGAACTTCCTGGCCGAGTACGGCCTGGCGGCCCACTTCACCTACAAGGGCGATGAAGAGCTCGATCCGCTGCTGGACAACGAGCTGATCTGGCTGCGCCGGATCGTCGATTGGGAGAAGCAGGCCTCCAGCGACCGCGGCTTCGCCAGCGCCGTCAAGGTCGACCTGTTCAGTGAGCAGATCTTCGCCATCACTCCCAAGGGCGATCCCGTGGACCTGCCCCGGGGCTCGACGGTGCTCGACTTCGCCTTCCGCATCCACACCGACCTGGGACTGCGCTGCGCCGGAGCCCGCGTCAACGGCCAGGTCCAGCCGCTGACCTACCGGCTAAGCGCCGGGGATCGCGTCGAGGTGATCACGAACTCCAGCGCCCACCCGCGCCCCAGTTGGCTGCGCTACGCCCACACCGCCCAGGCGCGCCACGCGATCCGGCACTGGCTGCGCGAGCATCCGGAACACGCCGTCAAGCCCAACCGCACCCTGGTGCGCCTGGCGGCCAAGGGCGATCTGGAGACCTACCGCGCCCTGCTTGACCGCGTCGTCCACCTGCCCGAGCTCGAGCTGACCAAGTGCAGCTACACCCGCTTCGGTCACTCCAACATCATCCTGAATGTTCGCGTCCCGGACACCGATAAACGCCCGGCCGAGGAGGCCGCCTGTCTGGAGGAACTCTGCCGCGACTTCCCGGAGCTGACCTGCGAGGTGCGCCGGTGAAGCCGGAAGGCGAAGAGCAACGACTCGGTCCGGCCCGGGTGTTGATCACCCGGCGACAGCCGATTCTTCCCGCCGATCCCCTGGAGCCCCTGCGAGAGCTGCTGGCCCGCGACCATCCCAACGTCGGGATCGCCCGGGTCCATCAGGTCCACGGCGTCGACATCCACCACGCCGCCGGGCCGACCTCCGAACCCTACCCCCGGGCCGACGCCGTGGTCACCGGCCGACGCGAGCTGGCCGCCGTGGTGGTGACCGCCGACTGCGTGCCCTTGCTGCTGGCCGATCGAGAAGGTCGCTGCGTCGCCGCCGTCCACGCCGGCTGGCGCGGGGTTTTCGCCGGGATCGCCGGAGGCGTCGTCGCCGAGCTCGAGTCGCTCTTCAACGTCCGACCCGAGGAGCTGTCCGCCCGCATCGGCCCGGCCATCGGCCCCTGCTGCTACGAGGTCTCGCCGGAGCTAGGCGAAGACTTCACCGCGCGCTGGGGCGGGGACTGGGTCCACCCCGGACCCGCCGGGCGGCCCCACCTGGACCTGCCCGGCCTGCTGCGCTTCCAGCTTATCGAAGCCGGACTGCCCGACTCGGGCATCGCCGGCGGCGGGGAGTGCACCCTCTGCGAGCGGGAGCGCTGGTACTCTTGGCGCGGCGGCGACGCTGACGGCCGTGAGGCGTCCGCCGTCTGGTTGCCGGATGACGTGCCGTTCGGCTGATATTCCGACTTACCCGGTACGGGGGGCTGGTGATCCCGAACCACCGCGACGCTTCGAGGCGTCGTGCGGATTGCGGCTTCCGCAGCCCGGGCGGGAGCCGGGATTTGCATCAAACAGGACCGGCACCTGCAACCGCTGAGAGCTATCAGCAGGGACGTTGTTCCTGGTGCTTGCGTTTCCACGGGTGTCAACTCGATTCAGTACCTGAATGACTCAAGGCTAATCCAAGCCACAGTCTGCTTTTCGTCAGACCTGCGCCAGTTGGAGTTAGGGGACCAACCCCCGCGACCGTCATAATATGCACCCGTGGGGGAAAGACCAAGGCGTCACAAACGCGTTGGACCAGCCAAGAAATGGCTGATGCAAGACTAGGGCGAGCAGCGCATCAGGCTTACTGCTCATCCTGAGGTATAATACTGGTACTGATAGACTTATAACTAGATTAGGCCTCCGGGAACATGCGCGGACAGAATCAGCCTGATCGGGAGCGGCTTGCCGGGCCGTTATCAGGGCGCTTGGCTTTTGGCGGCACGCCGCCCTCAGGGCTTCTTCAAGGATGCCGCCTACTTGATTCGTCACAGATTTCCTCTTTTAATAACCGCCGCTTTTCAACTGCCCGTTCTGCGACAGGTATCCGATGATCATCACTTATATTATCAACAGGATACAATCATGATCAGGTCCGGTCAGGCTATGCGCTCCCATAGGATAGTCCGGCGCTTGGGCTTCGGTCGGCATTATCGTAGCCGCTGAAGCCAGCCGCCCCGGATCATCGAAGCGTGAAACGGTGATCAGTGAAGTCCCCCGAGCCAGCGCCAAAAGTATTGGCGGCGCGCACACTCTGCCGTCGGTTAATCGACCCCATATCATCGTGAAACTATGGGATCATCACAGAAGATGAGCAACACATTCGCAACAGGAAAGCCACCTCGAGAATGGTGCTTGGAGATTATCCGCAGAGGGGCGTCTAGCAGCTAAGGCGGATAACGATCGAAGCTGCTGAAGCAGGCAATGGAGCGCCGTCAGCAGATCCGTCACCCACAGCATTATTGTCGAAACCTGAATGAAACCAACAGCTTCCGGCTTCCAGCGGAACCAAATGCAAGACCGGGTTCAGCGCCGTCATGCATTGGTATGACAATGCAACGGTATGACAATGGCGGCGATTGTTAGCTACAAAGCGTTGAATGATAATCTAGTAGCTGGAGGAGTCGGTTCTTTTGCGATTGATAATCCCAAAACTATTCGTTAACGATCCATCGCCGTAAAGTGATCCCAGGATCAGGCATCGCAAATCGATTGCGGAAAACGACGGCATCCTGGGGATATTATGAATCCGCCGGATATCGGCTGATCAGCCACGCTGACGGCCGAAACCCCCGCCCGCGGTTCGTTTCTCAAACCCTGCCCGAACTCAGATGAACCCATCAGGTGATGCGAAGACATGAAAAGGCAAGCGATCCCCAGCGATTACAACGCCCTGAGCGCCCTGGCGCGGGATCGGGTGCGCCGCCCCGCAGTTGCCGGCCGCTTCTACCCCGCCCCGCCCAAGGTCCTGCGCTCCGAGGTGGAGAAGTACCTGCGCGAGGCCGAACTGGAGCCCCAGTCGGGCATCCGCGCCCTGGTCAGCCCTCACGCCGGTTACCCCTACTCGGGTCCCGTGGCCGGGGCGGCCTACGCCGCGGTCGCCCGCGGCGCTTACAAGCGGGTGATCGTTGTCGCCCCCAGCCACCAGGCGGCCTTCGACGGCGTCTCCCTCTTCGCCGGCGAGGCCTACCAAACCCCCCTGGGGAACCTCGGGATCGATCTCGAACTGGGCGCGCGTCTGGCTGGGAGCTTTGCCGGTCTCCTCTTCGTCCCCACGGCCCACGAGGCCGAGCACTCCCTCGAGGTCCAGCTCCCCTTCGTCCAGGTCGCCCTGGGCGACGTCAAGTTGCTGCCTCTGGTGATGGGTTCCCAGGACGAAAAGACGGCCCGGGGACTGGGCGAGGCTCTGGCCGCGGTCGTCGACACACTCGGCGGCGTAGAACAGACCCTGCTGATCGCCTCCAGTGACCTGTCCCATTACCACGAGGACTCGGTGGCCCGGGTCCTCGACGGCGTGGTGACCAGCCACGTGCGGGCCTTCGACCCCGAGGGCCTGCTGGAGTCGATCGCGGCCGGTCGCGCCGCCGCCTGCGGCGCCGGGCCAATCGTCTGCGCCATGCACTACGCCCGCGCCGTCGGCGCCGAGAACTCCCGGGTGCTCTCCTACGCCACCTCGGGGGATACTTCGGGCGACCGCGGCCACGTTGTCGGCTATCTGGCGGCGGCCTTCCTGCGCCCCGTCGCCGAGCGGACCGAGCACGACCTGGACCGCCTGGAGCGCCGCGAGCTGCTCTGCCTGGCCCGCAACGCCCTCGAAGCCCACTACGCCGGTCAGACGCCGCCGGAGCTCAACGGACCCAGCAAGCGGCTGCGCCAGCACCGCGGCGCCTTCTGTACCCTCACCAAGCGCGGCAACCTGCGAGGCTGCATCGGCTACGTCGAACCGATCAAGCCACTCTGGCTGGCCGTGCGTGAGTTGGCCGTGGCCGCCGCCACCGGTGATCCCCGCTTCGCCCCGGTCCACGCCTCGGAGCTCGACGAGCTCCACATCGAGCTCAGCGCGCTGTCCCCCCTGGAACCTCTCGGGGACCCGTCCGAGGTCGTCGTCGGCCGCCACGGGCTTTTGATCCGCGCCCGGGGGCGCTCGGGACTGTTGCTGCCCCAGGTCCCCGTCGAGCAGGGTTGGGAGCGCGAGGAGTTCCTCGACCACACCTGCCTCAAGGCCGGTCTGCCCACGGGCTGCTGGCGCGACGAGGCCGAACTGTTCACCTTCACCGCCCAGGTCTTCGGAGAGTAGGTTGATCAGGATCAACCGTCGCTTGATAATTTCGGATGCGATCAGGCCCCGTATAACGGGGCCGTTGATTATGCGATGCTGTTGCGGGGCCTTACTTGGATACTCTACATTCGTTCAATCATGGTTATAGTAGAGTTTTTCCGCCAGGTCGCGGACGTGCTCGGGGAGCTTGTCGAGGGGATACTCGCCAGCCGCGATCTCGCGAAGGTGACAGTACCACTCCTCGCCGGTGTACGGCACGAGTGGATCGCCTTGCGCGTACCGGGCGAACTTCATCAGCGTCCGCTCCGCCTTCTGGACGGCATTGTCAACCCTGGCCTGCACACCCATCCTGATACGCGCGTCAACCGCCCAGCCGAGATCGAACTCCCCGGGGGGATCGCTCATCTCACTGACGGAAGCGATAAATTTGCTTTCCATGCTACTGCTCACCGGCTAACTTCAAGCATATCCATCTTGTTAAGACCCGCCCGGTATCAGTCATAGTAGAATTTTTCCGCCAGGTCGCGGACGTGCTCGGGGAGCTGGTCGAGGGGATACTCGCCCCGGGCGATGGCCTTGAGATTCTCAAACCACCGTTCGCCAGAAGCCGGGACGTGCGGGTCCCCTTCTGTGTAACGAGCGAACTTGACAAGTATCGTGTCCGCCTCATTCACCGCCTCGATATCGGTAACTTTATCCTTCATCCTGCTCCTGGCACGAAGAACGTCCGCAATATCGAACTCCTCCGGCGGATCGTGAATCATTGTCGCCTGCTTAAGGTAGATATTTTCCCATGTCATCTTGTTACCTCCACATATGCGCTTTTATCCAGGTGCTCAGGGTCGAACATGGTCGTTATTGCTCCAGACTGTCCATCAACCACGGCGTACAGATTGGTCTCGCTTTCATAGAAGCCCCAGCGCACGATGTCCGTGGCCCCCGGCTTGTGATAAGTCATCACCCGATCGGCCTCCCGAATCACCCGCAACGACTCGGCCTGATACTGGTCGAGTGACCACTCATCGCCCGTGGAGAGCTCCAGGTCCTCACGGTGTTTCTCGTAATGCCAGTCCAGCCCTCGGCGTGACGCTTCCGGCCAGCCCGCCCCGCTCTGGATACCCCGGATGCGCTCCTCGATCTCGGCCGGGTAGAGCTTCTCCAGCTCCGCCCGTCGGCGGCTGTCCTCACCGCCGCGCATGCCGCCCCCGGGGTTCCCCGGGTCACCGAAGTAGGCGTTGGTCATTCCCCGGCAGCGCAGGTGATATAGCGGCAGGGCCTTGCCCTGGGCGTTGAGTTCCGCGCTGGAGAACCGCCGATGCTTGCCCACCTCGGTCTCGCCGATCCAGGGCGCCGTCTGGTCCAGTTTACCAGGACCGGCGGACATCACCGTCCAGTTCCCCCTTGGCAGCCGCCCGCTTGGGGGGCTATACTTGTCTGGAGACACCCCACCGTCGGAGGCGTCCGTGAGAGGAAGCATCAGCGTCAGCGTTTGCGTGCTCGTCGCGGTCTGTTGGATTATCGCCGCCGGGGCCGCCGGGATACCCGAGTTCCAGTGGCCGGTGCGCGGCGAGGTCTCGCTGGCCTTCGCCGAGTACGAGGACCCGCTGCTCGGTCCGGCGCTGCATCCGGGGATCGACATCGAGGCCGCCCCGGCCGACGTGGTCCGCGCGGCGGCGGCGGGGACGGTGGTCTTCGTCGGCGCCCTGCCGCCCTACGACGAGCTGGTGGTCATCGAGCACGACGACTATCTCTGGACCTGTTACGGTCATCTGTTCCGGGTGCGGGTGGAGGTGGGCGAGGTCGTCGAGACGGGTCGGATTATCGACCAGGTGGGGCAAAGCTCGGTGACGGGGGAGTACGCCTGTCACTTCGAGTTGCGGCGCGGCGGGTTGAACGTGGACCCGCTGGAGTATCTGCCGCCGGAACCCGAGCCGGGGTCGGAGCCGTAGATATAGGGCGCCGTTTGTGCTATTACTGGAGAAACGTGACAAGTCGGTCCGCGGTCCGTCCGGGCGGCGACCGTTATTGACAACTTGAGCCGCGGGGAGTTCATCATGCGCAAGGGAATCGTCACCGCCGTGATCCTGGGCGTGCTGGCGGCCGGCGGGGTCTGGCTGAGCCTCAACGCCGCCGAGGTCGTGCTGGCCGACACCGGCGAGGCCAACGCCTACCAACTGCTGACCACCTTCAACAACGTGCTGCGGCTGATCAAGGACGAGTACGTCGAGGACCGCCCGCTGGACGAGCTGATCTACGGCGCGATCAGCGGGATGCTGGGTACGCTGGACCCGCACTCCAGCATGCTGGAAACGGCGGACTACGAGAACCTGAACCTGCGCACCACGGGCAAGTTCGGCGGTTTGGGGATGCAGGTGCAGATCACCACCGAGGACAACACGCTGACGGTGATGTCGCCCTTCGACGGCACCCCGGCCTCCGAGGCCGGGCTGCTGCCCGGCGACAAGATCCTGGAGATCGACGGCGAGAGCACCTACGAGCTGACGATCAACGAGTCGGTGGACATGATGCGCGGCGAGCCCGGCTCCGAGGTCACCTTGACGATCGCCCGCGCCGGCGTCCCCGGCACCATCGCGGTCACCCTGACCCGGGCCGAGGTCGAGGTCGACAGCGTCCCCGATCACTTCATCACCTCCCCGGGCGTGGGCTACGTCCGCATCAGCGACTTCAGCGAGGACACCGACTCCGAGCTGGAGCTGGCCGTGCGGCAGCTCCTGGATGAGGGGATGGAGTGGCTGATCCTGGACCTGCGTGACAACCCCGGCGGCACGCTCAACGCGGCGGCGTCGGTCAGCGAGATGTTCTCGTCGGGCACCGGCGAGCTGATCGTCTACACCGAGGGCCGCAACACCGAGGCCACCCATACCGAGTTCCGCACCACTAACGGCGGTTACAAGGTCAGCGTGCCCGTGGCCCTGGTGATCAACAACGGCTCGGCCTCGGCCTCGGAGATTCTCACCGGAGCGCTCAAGGCCTGGGACCGCGCCGTGGTCTTCGGGGTAACCAGCTTCGGCAAGGGCTCGGTGCAGCAGGTCTACCCGCTGGACCGCATCAGCACCGGCGGCGCCGAGGACCGGGCGGTCAAGCTGACCATCGCCCGCTACTACACCCCCGACGGTGTCTGCATCGACGAGATCGGCATCGACCCTCACGTCTACCTGGAGCCCAACTTCTACACGGCCTTCGCCTCGCGCTTCATCGCCGCCGGTTATCATCGCCAACTGACCACGGAGTTCCGCCTGGAGCACGGCGAGGGCGAGTCCCGCGACGACTTCGAGGCCCTCGACGACGCGGCCCTGGCCGAGCTGATCATCGCCTTCATGGAGGAACAGGAGGACCCCTTCGACTATACCCCGGGCGAGGTCGAGGGTGAGACCCTGGATCAGTTGCGCATCGCCCTGACCGCCCAACTGATCACCCAGGAGGGCGGAGTCGACGGTCCCAGCCTGGCCCGTCGCTACCGCATCGCCAACGACAAGTGGATCTCCGAGGTCATTCGCCTGATGGAGGATGAGCAGGCCCTGGCCGAGGCCCAGGAACGCACCATCGAGAAGCTGGCCGAACTGGCCGAGGAGCGCGAGAACCAGCGGCGGCGCCTGTGGTAGAGTCGACACGCCGGGCCGTGATTCTGCTGGTGCTGGGGGCGGTCGCCGCGGCCGCCCTCTGCCCGGAATGCGGTGCCGAGACCATCGGTGACGAGACCTTCTGTCCCTCCTGCGGGGCGCTGCTGGCCGGACGCGGGGAGTTGCTCGCGGCGCGGGCCTCCCTGGTCGCCGTGGGCAGCGACGCCGATTACACGGTGCGCCTGCCCGACCACAGCCCGGGGCTGACGCTGATCGAGACGCCGCGCTACCGCGGTGCCGGCTTCGTCATCGACGACGCCGGCTCGGTGCTGACCACGTCCCGGGTCGTCGAGGGCGGCGAGGAGTTCTGGGTCCGCCTGGCCGACGGCACGGAGCGCCAGGCCGAGCTCGCCGGGGTGGACACCGCCACGGGAATCGCCCTGCTGCGCATCGACGATCCCCCACTCCACGTGGAGCTGAGGCCGCCGGACCCCGCGACCGCCCTCGGCGCCGGTGACGCGGTGACCGCCCTGACGCTGACGCCCCGCGGCCTGCTGACGGCGGCCCCCGGAGTGATCAGCACCGACAGCCGCCAGCGCAGCGGCCTGTTGCTCATCGAGCGCTCCCTGCTCTTCGACGCCGACGTCGAGGCTCGCTACGACGGCGGCTTGCTCGTCGACGAGGCCGGCACCGTGCTGGGGATGATCACGATCCGCCCCGGAGCGATGCTGGAGCGCGGCCGGGCCCTGGCCGTCCCCACCGAGCTGCTCGTCGAGGTCGCCGCCGAGCTGGCCGATAACGGCCGCTACGAGCGATCCTGGCTGGGCCTGGCTCTGCTGGAGCCCCCCGGGGAGGCCCCCGTCGTCTGGTTCACCATCCCCGACTCCCCGGCGGCCGCCGCCGGTATCGGGCGCGGCGAACGCCTGACCGCCCTCGACGGCGAGCCGGTGACCGGACTGGACCAGGCCCGCGGACTGCTCGCCGCCCGGGGCGTCGGCGCCGCCGTCACCCTGACCCTGGAGGATGAAAGCGGGCCGCGGGAGGTTGCACTGACGGTGGGAACCCTGCCCGAGGACCCGCGCCCGGCCCCGCGCGACGCCCTGCAGTTCCAGCTCGGCCTCCACGTCGAGCCGACCGCCGCCGGGTTGCTGGTCACCGCCGTGCGACCCGGCTCCCCCGCCGATATCGAGAAGACCCCCGTCGGCGAGACGCCCTACTACCGGGGCATCCCCGGCGCCGCTTTCGAAAACGAGGGCTATCTGGAGCTCGACGGCGAGGAGAGCCTGCGCGAGCTCGTCGAGAACAGCTATCTGGAACGCCACTTCGCCCTGGGCATCTTCTGGGGACCCACCCGCCGCGACGGCAAGGTGCTGATCTCCCCGCTGAAAGCACCGCCGCTGCTGTAAGCTCACCGGATGGGTTGTTCACCCGGCACGCCCAAAACAAAAACGGACAGCCCCGGGGCGGTCCGTTTTGAAAAGCAGTTGTTGGTAGTTGTTTCAGCGTTGTTTATCCGCTGATACGCCGGGATAGACTACTAGGGCTTGGCGGGCTTGGGGTCGGCGCCTCGAACGGTGCCGATGGTGATCCTGCCGCCCTTGGGGCCGCGGATGACGGTTTTGACGACGAACTTTTTAGTTCCGTCCGGCATGCCGGCAAGCTCCTATTGCGGACAGGTATCGGCTTATCGAGCTGGTCCAGATTCGCGTTTGAGTGCCCTCGGCAAGCACGAGAGCAGCAATCGGGCTTCTGATTAGGTTGCTGGTCCAGGTAACGACGGTGTCCGGTGCGTTTTCTTAGGTAGACTGGATGACGCGAAAGCAGCAGCCCGCTATTCAGCTGTTATTTTAGAAATAACCTTGGGGGATCGTACCCCTAACCGGACCTTATGTGATTGTATCCTGTTGATAATAGAGGTTATGATTATCGGATACCTGTCATGGAACCAGCAGTAGAAAGGTGGTGGTTAATACGGGCCTGAGCCTTAGCGATCCTCATCGATCCTAGACATCAGCGGACTATCATATGCTCTGACAACTGATTATCATTAACTCCTTGACACTAACTCCTAATTGTCGTAATAACAAGCAATAAGGATATGATATATTAGTGCTTGCTTCTTAACAGCGTAATTCCAGTGAGTCAATAACGGTCCAGCAGGTTGATCCCAATCAGCTTGATTTGGTCCGAACACGTTTCATGATACCTTAACCTTATGTGATCTTCTACTTGGTCTGCTTGTCAGTTTTCCTGATACCGAAATGGTTGTTTACCAGTCCCGCCCAACTCGTTAGGCGCTCCGTTCGGTTCTGTTACCTTGAGACGAGTCTCGACTTCTCCGGCGCCGGGCGGGTTGTTCCTCCAGCCCCAGTTTATCGGCTTATTCCAAAACGATCCCCTCGCCCTTCTCCACGTGGCCGATGCGGGCGATGAAGTGTCCGGCCTCGGCGAAGGCGGCCTCGTAGTCCGGCCACTTGTCGGCGTCGTCGAAGAACAGCAGGCCGCCCGAGGTCTGGGGATCGTGGGCCAGGTGGATGAGCTGTTTGTCAGCCTCGGGGTCGCGCTCCGGAGCTAGGCTGACGAAATCGGCGTAGGCCTTGAGGTTCTTGAACAGTCCCCCCGGCTTGAGCCCCTCCTCGGCTTGAACGAACACCTCGTCGCTGATCACGGGCAGGTGGTCGAGATCGAATACCAGGCGAACGGTGGAGTTGCGGGCCACCTCGGAAGCGTGTCCGACCAGGCCGAAGCCGGTGACATCGGTGCAGGCGTGGGGTTCGAACCGGCGGGCGATCTCGGCGGCGTAGCCGTTAAGCTTCTCGGCGTTGCTCGTCAGCAGCACCAAGCCTTCGACCGACAGCTCATCGGCTTTGAGCGCCGTGGCCAGGATACCCGTCCCCAGGGGTTTGGTGAGGGCGATGAAGTCGCCGGGTCGGGCGCCGTCGTTCTCCCAGAGTTCGTCCTCGGGGTGGATGGCGAAGGCCGCCAGGCCGTACTTGAACTCCCGGTCGGTGACGGTGTGGCCGCCCAGGAGCACCACGCCGGCCTCGGCCATCTTCTCTTGGCCGCCCTGCAGGATCTCGATCAGGTACTCGAGGGGGAAGTCGCGATCCGGGTAACAGGCGATGTTGAGCGCGCCCAGGGGCTTGGCGCCCATGGCGTAGATGTCGGAGAGGGCGTTGGCGGCGGCGATGCGCCCGTAGGCCCGGGGGTCGTCGACCACCGGAGTGAAGAAGTCCGTGGTCGCCAACAGCACCCGACCGTCGCCCAGGCGCACGGCGCCGGCGTCGTCGGCGTGATGGACCGGCGAGAGCAGTCGTTCGTCACTGACGGGGGGCAGGGCGTCCAGCACCCGCCGCAGGGCCGCGGGGCCCAGCTTGCCAGCTCATCCCGCGCAGGCGACGCTGACGGTGAGCCGCTTGAGCTCCTCGCGTCCGTCCCGGTTCTGATCTTTGGAGTCGACCATGCCGAGGATTATACTCCGTACCGTAAAATGTGGCAAGGTCCGGGTGCGGAGGCGCCGTATCCCGGTCTAGAGGCATCTGCTTATTGATACATGCTCGTCATTGGCAGGATGACGCGGCCGGTCGCCCACGGGAGGGACGGCCAAGCTAGCTGAAACATCATTTGTCACTCTGAAGGCTTAATTGACTCTTGTCATTATTAGTTCGAAGGTATAACATCAAGAAGAATAAACAAGCATTCGCGACACCTGAACCCCGCCCTTTCCCGGCTACATCGCCTGAACGCCGCTTGGCCTCGGATCATTCAATGACCTACCGCTGCTCTCCCGCCAAGTCACGTCGGTGTTCATAACAGTTTCACTCTTGACACCTTAGACTTTAAGGACTAGTTAAAAATGGGGTGTTATGCAGAATGGATCAGTCAAGGCTGTTTCCGGTTCAACGTATAACTACGCGGCATGACAGAGCCCAGCAACACCAAGCGGCAACCAACCTACATCGACAAGGAGATAACCATGAAGCGCTTTCTGATTCTGCTGCTCTTGCTTCCGGTCACCCTGCTGGCCGCCGAGGCCGTCCTCTCCGCCGGTGGTTCCGTGACCAGCGACGCAGGCCCCGTCGCCATCACCATCGCCCCGGAGCCGGCCACCGAGGACGAACTGATGAGTGATAACGGCACGGTCCAGTACCGTTGGACCGGCGGCATCGCCGGCTTCGCTTCCTACTTCGAAGCTCCCTACGACGCTATCTGGTCCGCGTCAAGATGATCTGCTACAACTCGTCCGCCCGCAACTACTACATCGATGTGCTGGGCGAGGATTCGGGCACCGCCGGCAAGCCGGACCGCAGCGACAGCCTGATCGGCGGTTACCAGACCTTCGCCGACGGCGGCGGCTCCGGCGACCGCTGGGTCGAGTTCGAGCTCGACACCCCGCTGCTCCTCTCCAGCGGCGACGTCTTCTTCCCGATGACCGACGACTCTATCGACGAGCTGGACAACGCCCCCCAGGACACCCAAGCACCCGGACCCGCCAACTCGGCCTGGTGGTGGCAGAATAGCGACTTTTCCGACATGGACGCATTGGGCGCGATGATGATCCGGGCCATCGTCGACGACGACATGGACGGCCCCTACTCGGCCAACCAGGACCCGGCTCCCGGTGAGACCGGCGTGGCCGGCGACACCGACATCCTCTTCGATATCGTCGACGATGACAAGGGAACCGACGGCACCACGATCATGGTCGAGGTCGAGGAGGTCGACGTCACCGCCGATTGCACCATCACCGACAACGGCGACGGCTCCTTCAGCGTCGAGTACGATCCGCCCAGCGATTTCACCGCCGGTCAGGTCGTCAACGTCAACTGGGAAGCCGATGACGGTCTGGGCAACTACGGCTCCGACGAATGGTCCTTCACGATCTCCGACTCCGCCGTCGTCGACACCACCTGGGGCACCATCAAGAACCTCGAGTAGTCGAGCTTTAAACGAACCCGCGACAAGAAACGCCCGTCCATCCCGACGGGCGTTCCTAAATCCAGCCAGGTTCAATCCAACCACAGGCCCTTGCGGCGGATCCCATTTGGGGGATAGTGTCATTTAATGTAGTCGAGGCCGCTTTGGGTTATACTAGTCGCACAGGGTCGTATTGACGAAAAAACAGCCTTATCCAATCCCAGGATATCGTTAAAGGAAACAAGGTGGACGCGAAGGCTATTGACGCAATCATCGAGCGCTTGCGCGCCTTGGGAGATGAAAAGCGCAATGAGCAGGCGACCCGCTTCGGCGTTCGGGCCGAGCGCCGCTTCGGCGTCAGGATGCCGGATCTGCGTAAGCTGGCCCGGGAGCTCGGGCGCGACCATCAGCGTTCCCTGGAGCTCTGGCGGACGGGCTGGCAGGACGCCCGCCACCTGGCGATCCTCACCGCCGAACCGAAGAAGCTCACCGAGGAGCAGCTCGAGGCCTGGGCGGCGGACTTCGACGCCTGGGACATCGTCGACAACGCCTGCGGCTCGCTGATCGACAAGACGCCCCTGGCCCGGCCAAAGCTACGCGAGTGGATCCGACGACCCGAGGAGTACGTCCGGCGGGCGGGTTACGTCCTGATGGCCACCCTGGCCGTTCACGACAAGAAAGCCCCCGACGACGACTTCCTGGGCTTTCTCGAACTGATCGAGGCCGCCGAACCCGACCCGCGCAACTTCGTCTGGAAGGCCGTCGATTGGGCGATCAGGCAGATCGGCAAGCGCAACCCCGTGCTCAACGCCGCGGCCCGTCGCACCGCCGCCGCCCTGTCCGTCGACGATGACCCCACCCGCCGGCGCATCGGTCGCATCGCCCTCAAGGAGCTGGAGGGCGCGGCCGTTCAGGAACGCCTGAGGAAGCGGCAGGCCAAACGCGCCACTAAAAATCGCTGAGAACGGAGACGAGATGTCGCGCTACGAAGAGCTGGACCTCAGCGGTCTGCGTACCGAATCCATCGAGCGACGCCCCAGCAAGGTCACCCTGGAGCGGCTCTGCCGCCTGCCGACGGCCTCCGACGGCGCCCTGCTGGAGCGCCTGCCCGATCTGCTCACCGCTAAAACCCTGAACGAGGTCGTCGATCGCGTCGTGACGGCGCGGCGGGGCGGTTATCCGGTCATCCTCGGCGCCGGAGCCCACTTGGTCAAGGCCGGACTGGGACCGCTGCTGATCGATCTGGCCCGTCGCGAGTTCATTACCCACCTGGCCGTCAACGGTGCTTTTGTCATCCACGATCTCGAGTTGGCCCATTTCGGCGAGACCTCCGAGGACGTCGCCGCCCAGCTCGAACGCGGGATGTTCGGGATGTGCTCCGAGACCGCCGCCCTGGTCAACGGAGCCTTCAGTCGCGCCCGACAAGAGGGCCTGGGAGCCGGCGAGGCCCTCGGCCTGGCAGCTCGCGAGGGCCGCCACGCCGAGATCAGCGTCCTGGGTCGCCTCTACGATTTCGAAGTGCCGGTCAGTGTCCACGTCGCCCTCGGCACCGACATCGTCCACATGCACCCGGGTTGCGACGGAGCCGCCGTGGGCGAGGCTTCGCTGCGTGACTTCCGCATCCTGGCCGCCCAGACGTCACGCCTCGGCGGCGACGGCGACGGGCTCGGGGGCTGCTACCTCAACTGGGGCTCAGCGGTCCTGCTGCCCGAGGTCTTCCTCAAGGCCGTCTCCATCGCCCGCAACCTGGGGATGCGGGGCCGTTTCAGCACCGCCGCCTTCGACTTCAACATCGCCTATCGTGTCTCGGAAAACGTCATCCGGCGACCCAGCCCCGGCGACGGCCGCTACCTGGTCGGACCCCACGAGATCCTGTTGCCCCTCTTCCACGCCGGTCTGCTGCGACGGACAACCTCGGAGTGACCACCATGAAAACGGCCCCGCTCTTTCTCGTCTTTTTACTGTTCATCTCCTGTTTCGCCGGCGGACCCATCGAGGTGACCACCGACGGAGGACACACCCCGACCAACGCCCGCTTCGACGGTGAAGAGGCCGCCGAGGAGCTGATGGTCTCCCTGGTCAACGAGGCCCGGGCCGACGCCGGTCTGCCGGCCCTCGCCGCCGACGAACTCCTTGCCCAGGCCGCCCGCCAACACTCCTGGGAGATGATCAGCATGGACTACTTCAGCCACACCTCGCCGGTGCCCGGCAACGAATCCGTGCCCCAGCGCGTGGCCAACGCCGGCTCGACGGCGGTCTGGGTCGGCGAAAACATCGGCGCCGAGTACCGCAGCCGGCCTTACGATTACAAGGCGCTCACCCTGGGCGCTTTCGATGGACTGATGAACTCGCCGCTCCACCGCGCCAACATCCTCGATGCCGACTACAACACCATCGGCGTCGGCATCGCTCACTCGGAACGCGACGGGATGGCCGGCATTCACGTCACCCAGGTCTTCGCCACGCGCCGCTTCGAGCTCGACACGATCAACCTGGTGCCGAACAACTCGCGCTACCGGGTGCGCCTGCGCGGTCGACAGCTCGTCGACGGCTACGGCGGAGTCTTCATTTCCGGTGGCGACGAAGAAGTCTCCGACTTCGTCGCAGTGCCCGCCGGCGACGACGGCTCCTTCTCCCTCGATATCCTGCTCCGACCCGATTCCGGCGCCTACACCCTCAAGCTGGGCCTGGGTTTGAGCGAATACGGCTCCAAGGACATCTACAACGAGTTCACCGTCGACACCGACCGACCCACCGACCGGGCGCTGATCATCGGCGAAGACCCCTGGTAGGGCCGCGACCCCTGCCGAAGGGCGGCATCTCAAGTTCACCCTTCATGTCGTCCCGGGGCGAGGCGTTGGCACGTTTCTTGCGGAGACCGACGCTGTTCGACCAGATAGCCGCCTCGCCCCGCTGCAAGAAACGTGCCAACGCCGGGCATAGCCGAGGGTCGTCGCCGTGCCGCTTCGGCAAGGGTCGCGGCCGGCGGAGGACTGAGTGCTCTCGCTCGTTAACGCCTTTTATAATGCGATGGGATCGTATGCCCTAGCCGGACCTGACTGTGATTGTATCCTTTTGATAAAAGAGATGCTGATCATCGTATACCTGCCACAAAACGGGCAGTGTAGAAAAGTGGCGGCGAATACGGGCCTGATCCTTGGCGATCCCTGATACCAGCGGACCTGTATCTACCCTTGCAGCAGCTTGCCACAGAAGCTTAAGCGTCGTAATAACAAGCAATAAGGTCCTGCGCCATATACGTTTGCTCCCAAACGGCGCATTTCCGGGGAGTCAACAACGGCCCGGCAGGTTGATCCCAAACAGCATGATTTGGTCCGAACACGTTACTTGATGCAAATGCGATTATCACAACAAACTGGATTCAGTGCATTTGCAAATAGGAGCCGCATCGGGCGAAGGGTCTTGGGGAATGCTCGGTGAAGGCATCCCGTCGATAATGAGATAAGCTGCGATTACTCGTTAAACCTCACAATAGCCTGCTTATAGTTTCACCTACAACTGTTGCCGCTTCAAGGTTGTCCGACCGTATCACCGGTCATCCATCCTTTGCAGCCTTGATATGCCGGTCGAGCAGGACGCCACACATAAGACCACGGGATAACGGTGTAATATCGGTTCATAAAGCACTAATGGACAATATCTTAGCGAGGAATCCCCATCCAAGTGCGTATAATAATCCTTGACGATTCTGCCGAAGATAAGGGACGATCGCAGAAGATGAACAATACATTCGCAACTCAGGAAAGCCACCTCGAGAATGGCGCTTTGAGATTACCCGCAGCGGGTCGTCAACCAGCGAAGGCGGATAACGTTCGAAGCTGTTGAACCGAGCAATGGCGCGTCGCCAGCAGGTCCTTCACCCACAGCCGGGTTGAATCCTGAGCTGAACCAACAGCCTCCGGCTTCCAGCGGAACGAAAAGTAAGTTCAGGTATATCGCCATCAAGCAATGGTATGACAATAGCGGTGAAGATGAGCTATAAGGCATTGAATGATAATCTAATAGCTGGATGAGTCGGTTTTTTTGCGAGTGATAATTCCGAGGATAATCAACGAGCCCCAGAACAGGGCTCGTTTCAATCCCTGGTATCGAAGATCAAGCTCAGGGCATACCGAAGTAAAGGGCGGCGCCGACGAAGCCCGAGCCCTCGAAGACCTCGCCGTCGTGTAGCAGCATCAGATAGCCGCCTTGCAAAGCGAAGCCGATGAAGGGGATGGGCTTCCAGGTGATTTCGACGGCGGGCTCGAGGGCGAAGAACCCGTCCTGGTAGATCTCGGCCCGGTACTCGTGGTCGCCCAGCTCCTCGGCCAGGTACTGGAACTCGTAACCCCCTCCGCCGATGAGGATCGGCAGCGAGATGTTGAGGGAGTCCGCCAGGGTGAAGTAGGGTTCGACGATGAAGCCGCCGTAGCCCACGCCCATGGTCAGCTCGTCGACGCCTTCGTCGGAGTCTTCGCCGTCGTCCTCGGCGCCGGTGACGGCGAAGCTGCCGTAGCCCCCGCCGCCCAGGCGCAGCCAGTCGTTGAGGGCGGCGTAGCCGCGGCCGCCGAGGACCAGAAAGTTGCCGGAGAAGCTGTCGGAGACCTCGGCGTTGTCGAAGAACATGTAGCGGAAGCTGGGTCCGCCGCCGCCGTAGGAGCCGTAGTCCATGCTGCCCACGTCACCGTGGGCCGCGTTGACGAAAACGGCGATGAGGGAAACGCCAATCAGCGCCAGGGTTTTCTTGCTCATTGATCCTCCCGGTAACGGAGTGTCCCGTCGTCATATGTAGGTTGCTCGTCTGAACGAGGAGTAAATTATAGCACTATCGCCCGTTGGTTGGAGGGTTTAAGTGACCGGAAGCACAAAAGGGACGGATCGCTCCGTCCCTTTTGTTATGCATTGTGCCGGGTTCTAGTCGGCGTAGAGGCTCTTGATCTCGCCGAAGGAGGTGTTGACGACGGCGCTGCCCGAGGCTTCGAGCTGGTAGATGATGCCGCTGGCCTGCTCGGCGATCCAGATGTAGGTGCCGTCGAAGGCTACCCCGGCGGCGGAGAAGCCGCCGGCGACGGAGTTGAGGTTGTAGGTTTCGATGACGGTGCCGTCGGTCTGCAGGGCGTAAAGAGTGCTGCCGGCGCCGCACCAGAGGACGTCATTGACCAGGTCGTAACCCAAGCCGCGGGGTCCGCTGCCCGGGAAGGTGAAGCTGCTGATCAGGCTGCCGCTGGTATCGACCTGATAGATGGTGTTGGGGGTACTCGCTGCGAACCAGAGGTAGGTGCCGTCGAAGGTAAGGCCGGTACCGTAGTTGCCCGTGCCGGTGAACATGCTCTGGTAGACGCCGGCGGTGGTGTATTCGTATACGTCGGCTGGGGAACCGGTATCCTGCAAGTAATTGCCCCAGAGGTTGGTGCCGTCGAAGGCGCAGCCCATGGCGTTGTCGCCGCCGGGCTCACTGGGGAAGAAGGAGCTC
Organism: uncultured bacterium; assembly: GCA_964581465.1. Taxonomy (GTDB): domain Bacteria; phylum RBG-13-66-14; class RBG-13-66-14; order RBG-13-66-14; family RBG-13-66-14; genus WJMB01. Next base: position 20,432 of record CAZOOP010000007.1, on the reverse strand, counting down.
AGCGTGGCGCCGGTGGTGGGGTCGAGTTCGTAGAAGCCGTCGTTGCCGCCGCCGTTGAGCCAGAGGCTGGCGCCGTCCCAGGCCAGGCCGTTGGGGTAGATGTCCGGCGAGGCGAAGCTGTTGACGACGGTCAGCGTCTGGGCGAAGGCCAGGGCGACGAGGGCGAGCAGGACGAGAACGAGCTTGCGCATGGTATCTCCTCATTTTGGTGATTAGATCACTGCCGCGATCCGGTGGCTTTCCACAGGTGATAAGAGCCGTAACTCTTCGATAGCGATGGATTGGCGGAAAACACCAAGTATCTCTTCCCCTCTCCATCTCGGTATGAAGGATATACCTCGAGGATAGAAAACACAAGAATCATCAAGCGACAATGGTCTGTGTCATGATAGAAAACCGTTGAAAAAAAGCAGTTGGCAGGTGGTGGAGTTTGCGCTTCAAATGCTGTTGATGGTGGATCGAGGGCTTCACTTATCACGGTTCCCCGTCCCGACGATTCGGGGCGGTTTGGTCGACTGCTTGACGTTGGCGGCCGCGTCAACACCGGCCGAAGACTAAGCGCGATACTGGCGTAGGCATCATGGAACGTGTTCGGACCAAATCAGGCTGATTGGGATCGGCCTGCCGGGCCGTTACTGACTCCCCGGAAATGCGCCCTTTGGGAGCAAGCGTTCATTTGGCATACCCTTATCGCTTGCTATTACGACACTTAGCCTTCTGCGCAATCTACTCTCAGGGCAGTAACAAGTCCGCTGTTATCTGGGATCACCAAGGACCGCCAAGGCTCGCCAAGGCCCCGGCCCGTATTCGCCGCCACTTTTCAACCGCTCGTCCTGTGACAGGTATCCGATGATCAGCACCTCTATTATCAACAGGATACAATCACAATCAGGTCCGGATATGGTACACGATCCCCTATCGTATAATGATAAGCTGACAAGTCTCCGTATTGTTCCGCGGGTTCAGGTGTAAAGCTGAAACGTTGCTTACCTTGGTCTTCTATCAGCCCATTCATGGCTGTGCCGACAAAGTGTGTGACGCCAAAACCAGTCAAAGGCGGCTTTGTCCAAGGTCACTCAACCCCGGCGCGTACCACCAGACATCGATCGGCGACTCCCAAGCGCTCCAGGATCTCGGCGGCGGCCGCCCCGTCGGCGGGGCGGGGCTGGTACTCCCCTGAGATGACAAGGGGATGGACGATCACCCGGCGTGGTGTTCCGCCCCGGCAACGCACCTCGATCAAGGCCGTCAGCATGGTGGTCGGGTTCCAGTCCTGGTCCATGGCCAGATTGCCCAGGGAGTGGCAGACCAGCGCGCCGTCGACGAGCTCCATTGGCTCCAGCACGTGGGGATGGTGCCCGACGACTATGTCGGCGCCCAGCTCGACGGCTCGCCGGGCGAAGACGCGCTGCAACTCGGTGGGCCGACGACGATACTCGACGCCGCCGTGGTGGCTGACGACGAGCAGATCGATGTCGGCGGGCAGGGCGGCGATGTCCCGCTCCAGCAGGTCCAGACCCCAGGCCGAGTGCCCGGGCGTCGACTCCCCGGCGGTCAGGGAGGCCGCCGAGGTGTAAGCCAGCAGGGCCACGCGCAAACCGTCGAGGTCCAGAATCGCCGGGGCGTGAGCCTCGGCCAGATCGCGACCTCCGCCGCAGCAGGCTATCCCGGCGTCCTCCAGCAGTTCGCGGCTGAAGACCATCCCGGCGGCACCGACGTTGCCTGCGTGGTTGTTGGCCAGGGAGACGGCGTCGACGCCGGCGGCGGTCAGGGCGGCCAGACTGTCGGCGGGGAGCTGGAAGAGCAGGTGGGGTGGGTGGAGCGCGGGGGTCTCGCGGAACAGGGACTCTAGGTTGCAGAAGAAAAGGTCGGCGGCGGTGCTCAGCGGGGCGATTGCACGCAGCGGCCAGGCGTAGTCGCCGCGCTCGCGGCATTCGGCCAGCACGCCCCGGGCCAGCATCACGTCGCCGCCGAAGAGCAGGCGGACCGTGCGGTGCTCGGGCAGGGGGGCGTCAATGGTCCAGCCGTTCAGTCCCCGGCGGGGCTCGACGGGCTGGGCCGTCCCCGACAGCAGCAGCGTCGCGGCCAGCAACAGCGGCAGCAGCAGTGTCAGCAGCCAGTGTCCGATCCGCCTGGGCACGCCTTACCCCCCGGTGTGAGCGCCCGCCAGCCCGGCGGCGCCGTGGCGGCGGTGATCAAGACTCCGCCCGGGTACTCCGCCAGCAGCTCCAGCACCCTGCCGGCGTCCTCCCGACCCAGGGGGTCGAGGGGCCGGTCCAGAGCCAGATGAACATGGCCGCGTACGAGCAGGGCGCCCAGGTGGAGCAGTTGGTTCTCACCGGGCGAGAAGGGGCCTTCACGATCCAAGAGTCGCACGACGCCCAGGGCGGCGGTGATGGTATCGGGCAGCCGGGACGGACGGATCAGCGGCGGCGCCGGTGAGGGCAGGTAGCCCACCGGGGCAACCGACTCGCCGTCGGGCGCCGGGTAGGGCGCGCCGTCCAGGGTCAGTTTGCCGCCCTCGACGACGGCCAGGCCGCTGAGCAACCGGCAGACCAGGCCGCCGGTGTCACGCTCCATGCAAACCAGGCAACAGCGCTCGCCCGGTGTCAAGCGAATCTCGACCCGGCCGACCTCGGGGAGTGAGCCGCTGAAGACCAGGCCCTCAGGCATCGCCGCCGCCGGAGAGCACCCGCTCCAGGGCCGACGCGACCGCCTCCAGCGTGATCAGCTCCATGCAGGAGGGGGTGTAGTCGCAGGCGCGTTTGTAGCAAGGGGCGCAGTCCGCCGGGCTGACCAGCTTCTCGCCCAGACCGTAAAGCTCGATCTCCTGGGGGCAGGTCGGGCCGAAGAGGGCGACCACCGGCGTGCCCACCGCCAGGGACACGTGCAGCCCCAGGGTGTCGCCGGTGACCACGGTTGCGCAGGCGGCGCAGAGAGCGGCGAAGACCGACAGCGGGTTGTCCGCTCCGCTGTTTTTGGCATTGCCGTAGCGGGCCAGTCGTTCCAGCGCCGCGGCCTCCCGCGGGCCGCCCAGCAGCAGGAAGCGCCGCTCGGGTTGGGACTCGATCAGCTCGGCGTAGCGTTCGAGGGGCCAGTTCTTGTGGGCGAAGACCCCGCCGGCGCCGATGTTCAGCCCCACCAGCGCCTGCCGATCACCGCCGAGGTCGCCGATGATCTCGTTGGCCCGCAGTGTCTCTTCGCGGCCGGGAGAAAGTTCGTAGCGCTCGCCACTCCAGTCCAACCCCAGGGCATCATTCAGCAACTGCTGATAGCTTAGTTGGCTATTAAAAAACTTCTCGTCGTCGTCGAGGCCCAGTCGCCAGTAGTAACCGGCCTCGGCGTTGGCCGGGGCCAGCGCGCCACGGGTGTCGTGGATGAAGCCGTAGCGCCGGGCGGTGGTCACCATCAACCCCAGGCCCGTGGCGGCGTCCTCCTTGTCCAGCACATAGACCGCGTCGAAGCGCCGCCCGGTCATTCCGGCGATGGTCGCGACGCCCAGGGGCAGTGCGCGGTCCACCAGGGGCTGGTTGGCGACCAGAGGCAGTGCCGCCGGCTCCGTTACCCAGGTGATGAAGGCGTCGTCGCCGTGACGGCGGCGCAACGCCGGCAGCAGCGCGCAGGTGCGCAGCACGTCGCCCAGGGCCGCCAGCTTGACCACCAGCACCTCGGCGCCCCGCGGGGCGTGGTGGGGGCAGCCCGGGCAGGTGCGCTTGAAGCGGCAGGGGCGGTCGCCCAGGTAACGGCGGCAGTCGACGCGGGGGGTCCAGGTCATGGAGTGGGTGGGTTGGATGTTACTGCTTGAGGTAGCGGTCGATCACTTCGGTGTATTCGGAAGTATCGATTTCTTTAAGATTACCTTTAGGTTCAGCAAAGAGTTTTTGTACAGTAGTGCTGTCCATATAGTATTTTTGTAGTAATTTTTCAACTTGTTCTGCGCTTCCGTCAATATCAGACCACACATATATAAATCTAATATCTCGCCTATTTACATTTTTCATTTTAGCATTAGCAAAGGAGCTTTTTGTTTTACCAGTCGGCTTGATATGGGTTACTATTCTTTCGTATGGAGATAATACTCCTGTATTATTCGATGAACCAGTTTTTCCGATATACAGATATTTATCGTTATTTGATACATCAGTTATTATTATAGCGTAGACGATTTCTTTTCTCACCATACCTTTGCTTTAAAATGTAATAGCATGATACATAACTTTTCCTTTATGTTTGTTACCTTCTCGCGGCGGCCCGCAGAGGGGCCTCCCTACGGGGTGAATTCGAATCCGCCCTCTGCGTCAAAGCGGGGAGCTTCGCAGATCTCCTGTCTCGTCTCGAAGCAACAGAGCATGTCGGCGAAACCGGCCGTTAGCCCTAAAGACGGAGCAGCCAACCTCCGCCGAACAGCCGATTGACAAATCAAGCGTTCGATCACACGAGGGCGAGGCGTTGGCACGTTTCTTGCAGCAGGGCGACGGGGCCTTTGATCGCACGGCGACCGGACTCCGCAAGAAACGTGCCAACGCCGGGCGGGGTTACCGGTGAGGTTGGAGGGTTCGGCGGAGGTTCGGTTGGAGTTCGTGCGAATCATTGCGGGATGTAGGTCGACAGCCCGTAGCGCTTTTCGATCTCGGCGGCGGTGGATTTGGCGGCCTCGGGTTCGGCGAAGGGGCCGACGCGGACGCGGTAGACCGGGTTTGCGGCGTCGGCGGCCGGAGAGATGATGAAGGCGGGGAAGCCGTCGGCGCCCAGCTTGTCCTTGAGAGCTTCGGCGTTGGCGCGCTCGCCGAAGGCGCCAACCTGGACCGAGTAGGTGGTCACGCCGGTGGGTGGCCCATCGACGCCGTTGTCGGGCTGGCTTCCGTTGTCGTCGCTGGTGCCGTTCTCGCTGGATTCGGCGTTGATCTCCTCGATCTGGGTCAGCAGCTCGCGGACCTCGTCGGGGAGTTCGACGTCGCCGTCGTCTTCGCCGGCCTGATCGCCGACGTCGCCCCCGGCGCTGGCGGCCTCCTCGGGGACGATGATCAGCTCGCCCTCGCTGTTGTAGAAGACCAGCTCCTTGGTGAGCTGCCCTTCGGGCTCGACCTCGGCGGCGTGATCGAGGACGTCGGGGGCGTCGGAGGCTTCCTCGGTCAGTCCGTCGCAGTGGGTGGCCAGCAGGAAGGCGCCGCTTCCGACGATGATCACCAGGGCGATGATCAGGGCGGTGAAGGCGCCGGTGCGCTCGCGGCGCTGCGGAGGAGGCGGGTTCTCGAACTGGAGGTTGAGCATGGCGTCACCCCCGGGTCACGGGGTTTTAAGGTCGAAGTCGATGGAACCCAGGCCGAGTTCAGCGGCGGCACGGAGCTGGACGCCGGGGTCCACCTGGGGATAGAGGTGGGTGAACTTGTCCTCGCCGGCGTCGGCCTCGGCGGCGGCGGAGCCGGGCAGCGCCGGAGCCCGACGGACGAGCTCCCGGCTGGCGGCGTCCACGGCGACGGGATCGTAGCCGCCGACGATGCCCAAGTCGGGCACGATGGATGGGTCGTGGCGCGGGAAGCAGTCGCAGGAGGGGCTGACGTCGAGGATGAAGTTTAGGTAGACGGCGCGCTTGTCGAGGGCGGCGACCAGCGCGGCGGCGTACTCGCCCATCCGCCGTTGGACCTCGTCGGAGGCGCCGTCCCAGCGGAAGCCGATCGCCTGGACCGGGCAGGCCAAAAGGCAGTGGGCGCAACCGGTGCAGCGTTCTTCGTCGATGACGGCGGTGCCGTCCTCGAGGGAGATGGCCTCCCAGGCGCACCAGGGCAGGCAACGCCGGCAGCCGATGCAGGTCGCGCGGTCGATGAAGGGCTTGCTGCGCGAGTGCATATAGAGCTTGCCCGCCTTGGCGGCGCCGCCCATGGAGAGGTTCTTGACGGCGCCGCCCATCCCGGCCAGGTCGTGACCCTTGAAGTGACTCACACAGATCAGGGCGTCGGAGCGCGCCAGCAGACCGGCCAGTTGAACGGGTGGATTGCCCTCGATCGGCGAGGGGACTTCGAGGATGTCGTCGCCCTTCAGGCCGTCGGCGGGCAGGAAGGGCGCACCGACGACCTCGCGGGTGAAGCCGTGACGCGCCGCGGTTTCGACCATGTCCAGGCCGTTCTGGCGTCGGCCGGTATAAAGCGAGGTCGAGTCGGTCAGGAAGGGTTTTGCACGCAGCTTATGCAGTGCATCAACGACGACGGCCAGGTAGGGCGGTCGGATGTAGGCGGCGTTGCCCATCTCGCCGATGTGGGTCTTGACGGCGACGAGGTCACGTTCTCCACAGATTCGCGAGAGATCGAGGCTGTCGAGGAGGCGGGCCAGCAGGGTCTGCAGCGACTGCTTGTTGCGCGGTTTGACGGGGACGTAGAAGACCTCGGCTGCCATGGGTCCCTCCGGTGATGGTCACTGAGGCGGGTGTCGACTCGTTGATGTCGCTATAGAGCGCCCACGTTATCGGTGAGTATAGCCCCGGGGGCGGGGGGTGTCAAAAAAGCCCGGCGCTGTCGGCGAAGGGGCCTCAGTGGTCGCGGAAGCCTCCCAGGGGCTCCCACTCCTCGGCCAGGCGGTGAAAGCGGGGGAAGGTGGCGAAGTCGTCCAGGCTGTCTTCCTCGGTCTTGCCCAGCAGGCCGTTGTCGACGAGGCTGAAGACCATCCTGCCGAAGTCCAGGGGCTCGTCGACGTTCCACTCGGCCAGCACGGCCGGGGCCAGGGGGCCGTAGAGGGTCAGCGCGTAGTCGCAGAGGCCGTCGAGGAGCTCGACGCCGCTGATGTGCCGGGGGCGCTCCATGACGCCCATGATCCGCCCCAAGCCGGTCAACAGGAAGCGGTAGGCCCGACGCGGGTAGCTGCGGTCGAGGTGGGCGTAAGCCTTCTCGAACTCTTCGTTGGGGTCTGCGCCGGGATCATCGTCCGGGTCGTCCGGCTCGCCGTGTGGATCGCTGAAAGGATCGTCGGGGATGGACATCGCGGGTCACCTCCCGTCGTCGGGTCGCGGCGCGTACCAGTCGCCGTTGATGCGGAAGAGGGACAGGAAGAAGAACAGCAAACAGTAGAGGAGCAGCTGGACCGTGGCCAGGGTGAACAGGCCGGCGGTCTGGAAGCGGGCGCCGAAGAGCAGCTCGATCATCAGCGGCCGCAGGGCCGGCAGACCGAACTGCAGCTTGCTCCAGAGCAGGGGGGCGTAGTAGGCGACGGCCAGCACCGTCAACCCCAGGGTGAGCCCGGCCTTGTCGCGCAGTGCGGCGCAGAGTCCACCCAGGCAGGCGGCGAAGAGCGCCGCGGGTAGGAGCTGCAGGGGTAAAAGGGGGTTGAAGCCCGCCGTCAGTCCGCCGAAGAGCCAGATCAACAGCCCCAGGATCACGCTGATAATGAACAGCACCAGGAACACGCCCAGCGTCGTTCCCAAGATCATACCGCCCAGCGGGGCCGCCGCGCCGTGGAGTCGGGTCGGGCCGAAGCTCCGCCAGCTCGGCGAGGTTATCTCGGCGACCGCCCGGCGGCCCAGCGCCAGCCCGCCAAGCAGGGCCAGGGGGAACAGCAGGTAGACCTGCAGCAGCCGCAGGTTGGCGATCAGTGTGGCCCCGAGGGCCCGGGCCTCGCCGAGAACCAGCAGCCCGCCCGCCAGCGTCGCCGACAGGCCGATCAGCAGCAGAACCACCAAACGTCGGCGCCGCCAGGACTCGCGCAGGGTGTAGCTGAGATAGGCTCCGAGCATCAATTTCCCGTCCCGGGTCGGCCGGGCGGTGAGCCGAGGTAGAGGACGCCGGCGCCGTCGAGCAGTTGCGGCAGCAGCTTCATCAGGCCCACAGCCGCAGCGGGGTCCAGGCCGATCAGGGGGTCGTCGGCGATCAGCAGCCGGGGGGCGCCGATCAGGGCCAGGGCCAGGCCGCAGCGGACGAGCCGGCGCTGGTCGGCCCCGGCCAGGGGCTGGTCGAAGTCGTCGAGCCCGAGGCGCTCCAGCAGCTCTGCGCGTCGCGCCCGATCGCGAATGCCCGCCGTGCGGGCGGCCAGGCGCAGGAGTTCGTCGGGGGCGGCCCCGAGCAGCGGCGGCGTCGAGGTCCAGACGCCCAGGGCGGGTCCGGGTCGGCGGCCGCCGTCGAAGGCCAGCGACTCGCCGTCGGCCTGCTTCAGCACGGCCCGCCCCCGGGGCAGATAGCCGGAGAGGAGTTGGCGCAGCAGCTCGCTACGCCGGGCGGCGTCGAGGGACAACGGGACGATCTCACCGGAACGGATGTCCAGTGTCAGCGGCGCGTCACCGTTGCCGATGGGTACACCCTCGACGCTGAAGACGACCTCGACCGCCGGAGGCGGTTGCTCGATGCTGTTCAGGGGTCGTTCAATCATTCAATCGGGTGAACAGACGGTCGAGTCTGCTCTCCAGGGGTTTGCGGGCGGCGGAGCGAACCGGCGGGGCTGTTTAATAGGGGCTATCGGGCGTGATCCTTGTCCCAGCAGCACTTCTTGTACTTCTTGCCCGAGCCGCAGGGGCAGGGATCGTTGCGGCCCAGCTTTGTGCCGTCCTCGGTCTTGCGGGTGTGGACGGCGTCCTTGCGGGCCTTGTGACCGGGGCCGTCCGAAGCGCCCTCGGCGCCGCGTCCGGCGCGTGAGCTCACGCGTCGGCGGGCCTGCTCGGCGGACTGCGCCGTCAGCTTGTAGCGGAAGAAGCGAGAGACGACCTCGCCGTTGATCTCGTCCATCATCTCGCTGAAGGCCTCGAAGGCCTCCTTCTTGTACTCGATCAGGGGGTCGCGCTGACCGTAGGCCCGCAGGCCGATGCCCTCGCGGATACTCTCCAGGTTGCGCAGGTGCTCTTTCCAGGCCTTGTCGAGGTGGGAGAGCAGCACGAAACGCATCAGCAGGTGGAGCTGGTCGCCTTCGTACTGCTCCTCGCGCAGCTCGAAGGCTTTGCGCACGCCGAAAAAGAGGACTTCAATCAGTTTCTCGCGGTCCTGCTCCTCGGCCAGGCGCTCGAGCTCCTCGGCGGTCAGCTTGGCGGGGAAGGTGGCCATGTACCAGCCGCGCAGGTCGTCCAGGCGCCATTCCTCGTCGATATCCAGCTCCTCGGGGCAGTAGAGGTCGACGTGATCGACGACGGCCTCCTCCATCAGCCCCAGCAGGTGCCCCTTGAGGTCGCGGCCCTCGAGGATGCGGCGGCGCAGCTTGTAGATCACCTCGCGCTGTTTATTGACGACGTCGTCGTAGTCCAGGGTGCGCTTGCGCGAGCCGAAGTGGACCTGCTCGACCTTCTCCTGGGCGGTGCCGATCATCCGGGTGATCAGCGGGTGGGCGATGGGCTCGCCCTCCTCGATTCCGCCGCGCTCCATAGCGGCGGCGATACGCTCGGAGCCGAACAGGCGCATCAGGTTGTCCTCGACGGAGAGGTAGAAGCGGGAGGAGCCGGGGTCGCCCTGACGTCCGGCGCGGCCGCGCAACTGGCGGTCGATGCGCCGGGCGTCGTGACGCTCGGTCCCGACGATGTGCAGGCCGCAGGGGGTCAGGCCCTCCTTGACAAAGGCGTCGACGGTCTTGGAGTCGTCGGGGGGGCGGCCGGGGTCGATCACCAGCTTGCAGGGCATTTTGTACTTGCCCGGCGGGGCTGTTTCTGCCTGTTCGTCGCCTTCCTTTGCCAGGCTGAGAATCTTCGGACAGGTGGCGCACTGGTAGGAGAGGTCCTCGCCGTCGGGGCCGGTGCGACGGCACTTGATGCAGCACAGTCCCTTGGGGTGGCGGGGGTGGTCCTCGGGGTAGCGGCACCACAGGACGTCCTCGCCGAGCTTGATGTCGGTGCCTCGGCCGGCCATGTTGGTTGCGATGGTCACCCTGCCGCGCAGGCCGGCCTCGCGGACGATCTCGGCCTCGCGCTGGTGCTGCTTGGCGTTGAGGACGTTGTGGGGGATGTTACGGCGCTTGAGCAGACGGGAGAGGACCTCGGAGACGTCGACTGAGACGGTGCCGACGAGGACCGGGCGGCCCAGCTCGCGCATGTACTCGATCTCTTCGATGACGGCGTTGTACTTCTCGCGCCGGGTCTTGTAGATCAGGTCGTCGTAGTCGATGCGCCGCACCGGCTCGTTGGTCGGTACGACCTTGACATCCAGGTTGTAGATGTCGCCGAACTCCTGGGCCTCGGTCTCGGCGGTGCCGGTCATCCCGGCCAGCTTCTCGTAGAGGCGGAAGTAGTTCTGCAGGGTGATGGTGGCCAGGGTGATCGTCTCGCGCTCGATCTTGACGCCCTCCCTGGCCTCGATGGCCTGATGCAGGCCGTCGGAGTAGCGTCGCCCGGGCATCGGGCGTCCGGTGAACTCGTCGACGATGATCACCCGGTTGTCCTTGACCACGTATTCTTCGTCGCGCTCGTAGAGGGTGTAGGCCTTGACGAGCTGGAGGATGTTCTGGATCTCCTCGGTGCGCACCGAGGCCCGCTCGATGACCTCCTGGCGGCGCTTTTCCTTTTCAACGGGGTCGATGTCGAGCTCGTCGACCTCGGTGAAGAGAGCGTCGAGGTCCGGGATGACGAAGCGCTGGGGGTCGTCGGGGGAGAGGGCTTCGCGGCCCCGCTCGGTCAGGTCGGTGGCGTAGCTCTTCTCCTCGATGGTGTAGTAGAGCTCCTCTTTGAGGTCGCCCAGCTTCTTGGCCATGTTGAACTCGTTCTCGATCTCGGTGACCTTGCGCTTGAGACTGGGATCCTCGAGAAACTTGAGCAGGCGACGGTTCTTCGGCGAGCCCATCCGGGCCAGCAGCAGGCGTTTGGCGGCCAGGCGGACGCTGTCGTCGTCGCCTTCCTTGAGCAGTTTGTCGGCTTCGGTTAGCAGACCTGCGATCAGCTTGGCCTGGCGCTTGGCCAGCCGGTTCACCAGGGGGTTGAGCTTGTCGAAGCGGTGGGTGGATTCCGGGGCCGGACCCGAGATGATCAGCGGGGTGCGAGCCTCGTCGATGAGCACGGAGTCGACCTCGTCGATGATGGCGAAGTAGTGGCCGCGCTGGACGCACTGCTCCGGGCTGACGGCGGTGCCGTTGTCGCGCAGGTAGTCGAAGCCGAACTCGTTGTTGGTGCCGTAGGTCACGTCGCAGGCGTAGGCTGCGCGGCGTTCCGGCGGGCGCATCTCGTGCTGGATGCAGTCGACGCTGAGACCGAGGAAGCGCAGCAGGCCGCCCATCCACTGGGAGTCGCGGCGGGCCAGGTAGTCGTTGACGGTGACCAAATGAACGCCCTTGCCGGTCAGGGCGTTGAGGTACAGGGGCATGGTGGCCACCAGGGTTTTGCCCTCGCCGGTGGCCATCTCGGCGGCGTGGCCGTGGTGCAGAAAAACGGCGCCGACGAGCTGGACGTCGTAGGGGACCATCTCCCAGGGGGCGGGGTGGCCGACGACGGTCCAGCTCGCGCCGTTCTCCTTGAGAATGATGCAGGCGGCCTTGACCGTGGCGTAGGTCTCGACCAGGAGCTCATCGTCGAGCAGCGCGGCCCGGCCCTCGGCCAGCTTCTTTTGCCGCTGGTCCTCATCGTCCTCGCCCTCCAGCTCCGCTTCCAGTTCGTCCTGGGCGGTGGCCAGGCGCTCGCGTCGCCGGATCGTCAATTCGGCGAAGCGGGCGTGCCAACGCTCCAGCAGGTCGTCGCCACGCCAGAAGTCGCCCTCGGCGGTTTCGTCTTCGTCCGCCGGGGTCGCCGACGCCGGACCCTCCTCGATCAGGCGGATCGCGGCTTCGTTGATCCGCTCTACCAGAGGGTTGACGCTCTTGATGTCACGTTCCTTCTTGGTTCCGAATATCTTGGCTAACAGACCCATGGATGCGCCGCTCTCCATCTAGTAGCCGGGACGCCGCCCGGTCTCACGGGGGTGTTTTCTGTGGGAGATGATGATCGTTGGGGCGGGCTCGCCGCTGGATACACCGACACCCCGATACTACCATTAACGACGGCGGCTTGCACACCGCATAAACGTCGTGGACCGGCCCCGGGTTTCACCGCCGCGATCCCCAACGTGCACCGGAAGGGCTATAATCGGTGTAAGCGCTTGATTATCAGCCATCTATGATGGGATGGCCTTTCGATTACCAGTTTGACTTGCCACGATTTCTTGTGTTAGCTTAAATGCTCGAAAGAAGATAGGCCCCCTCCACCCAACCTCTCCAGGCGCCAATCCGCTCTAAGCGAATACTTTATAAGCAGTTACATAAACATATCTCCGTCCGGACCGTCGCGGCTCCGGCCTCTTTCGACCGTCGAAGCCAGCGGCGTCGGACGGAAACGGCGTCCGTCGACGCCAATCACCAGGGCGAGCCAGTGAAAAGATACAACACCTGCGTCATCATCACGATCCTGTTGGCGGTGATCTGCGGAACCGCCGGAGCGCAGACGCTCAACTGGGGCTTCGACACGGCGGCCGACGAGGAGGCCGCCCGCGTCGTGGAGAGCAGCCCCTGCCTGATCGACGCCAACGGCGACGGGCGCGATGAGATCTTCATCGGCTCCGGCGGCGGCCGGGTTTACGCCCTGTACTCCAACGGTCAGGAGTGGTGGAGCTACGACACCGGCGCCGAGGTCTTCTCGACCCCCGCGGTGGCCGACGTCACCGGCGATCGCTCCCCCGAGGTCATCGTCGGCTCCGACGACGGCGGAATCTATGTCTTCCGCTCTTCGGGCGGTTTGCTGTCGAGCTCCTGGCCCGTCTACACCGGCGGGCCGGTGCGCGCCTCGGCCATCATCGCCGACCTCGACGACAACGGCGTCGACGACATCATCATCAGCTCCGGCGACGGCAAGCTCTACGCCCTGGACTACCGGGGCTACGATCTGCCCGGCTTCCCCTACGATCTGGGCTCGCCCAGCGAGAGCTCCCCGGCGGCCGGGGACATCGACAACGACGGCTTCCTCGAAATCATCGTCGGCGACGACTCCGGCTTCGTCCACGCCGTCAACCACGACGGCACCCCGCTGGGCGGCTGGGAGATGCCCAAGAGCACCGGTTACTCGGTGAAGAGCTCGCCGGCCCTGGGCGATATCGACACCGACGGCTTCCTCGAGATCGTCGTCGGCAGCGAAGACTTCAAGGTCTACGCCTGGAAGCCCAACGGCCTGCTGATGTCGGGCTGGCCGGTCTCCACGGGCTACAACATCTTCTACTCCTCCCCGGCGCTGGCCGACGTCGACGGCGACTCCGCCGTCGAGGTGCTCATCGCCTCCGGTGACGGCAAGGTCTACGCCCTGGAGGCCGACGGACGCCCCGTCGCCGGTTATCCCCTCTCACCGGAGCCCACCGGCGAGGCCGGCCTGGCCTCGATTCACGGCTCGGTGGCCATCGCCGACCTGGGCACGGGTCCGGCGGTGATCTACGGCGCCGAGGACGGCCTGCTCTACGCCTGGAACGCCTCCACCGGCAGCCTGCTCAGCGGCTTCCCCTTCACCGGAATGGGGGGCGTGGCCATCCGCAGCACGCCGGCCGTGGGCGACCTCGACGGCGACGGCTCCGCCGACATCGTCAGCGGCTCCAACGCCGGGGCGGTCTTCTCGGTCGGTATGGGCGCCGGCAGCTACAATCCCGACGCCAACCCCTGGCCGATGTTCCTCAACAACCCCTCCCACGTCACCCTCTTCGGCCACGGTCAGGTCCCCGAGATCACCATGGACCCCATCGAGGGCGAGCAGACCGGCGACGTGACCATCGGCTACGAGCTATCCGATCGCCAGAACGACCTGATCGATCTCCAGGTCCTCTATTCCGAGGACTCCGGCGGCACCTGGCACTTCGCCTCGACCTCGGGCAAGACCACCGGACTGGGCGTCTCCGACTACCGGGGCAGCGTCGTCTGGCACAGCCGCGACGACATGGACCATATCGAAGAGACGGCGGTCAAGGTCAAGCTGATCCCCGAGGATAAGACGGGCATGGGCCTGGGCATCGAGAGCGGCCTGATCCACCTCGACAACAACGACCCGCCCCGCGTGGTCCTCGAGCCCCTGGAGGGCGAGCAGTCCGGCGACGTCTACATCAACTACCGCTTGGAGGACGACGAGGACGACGACCTGCTGCTGAGCTGCTTCTACTCCATCGACGGCGGCACCACCTGGAACGAGGCCCTGGGCGTCGAGGGCAACCTGCACCACATCGATCCGGACCACTACGCCGATCAACTCGTCTGGGATTCCATGGTCGATCTCGAAGAGGCCCACATCGAGGAGTGCCTCTTCGCCATCGTCCCCGAGGACCGCGACCCGGGACAGCGCACCGCCGCCCCCCCCTTCGTCCTCGACAACAACCCGCCGCCGACGATGTTCGTCGAGAACATCACCGGCGAGCAGACCTCCGACGTCGAGATCAATTACGAGGTCGCCGACACCGGCGACGACGAGATCTCCCTGGCCTGCTTCTACTCGCCCAACTTCGGCAAGGACTGGTACGAGGCCACCGTCGAGGGTCAGACCACGGGTATCCGGATGACGGAGATGGCCGCTTTCGACTGGGTGGCCACCGGGCAGCTCGTCTGGCTCTCCGGAGCCGACCTGCCCAGCGTCGACCGCCCCGAGGTACAGTTCCGCATCATCCCCAGCGACCGCGACGAGGGCGAGGAGGACGACACCGTCCCCTTCCGCGTCGACAACAACGAGCCACCCATCGCCCGGGTCACCGACATCACCGAAGAGGTCACCGGCGAGGTCCAGCTCACCTTCAGCATCGACGACACCGAGGACGACACCTGCGACATCCTGCTCGAGTACTCCATCGACGGCGGGGCCAGTTGGACACCGGCCACGGCCAAGGAGTCCGTCGAGCCCGTGGAGAAGAACCTGGTCCGCGGCTTCTCCTCCACCGACGTGGGCCACACCGTCACCTGGCTCTCCCGGGTCGACTCCGACGAGCTGGACACCGAGAGCGCCATGCTGCGCCTGACCGCCCGTGACAACGACCTCTCCGAGAGCGCCGCGACCACGGTGGCCTTCCACCTCGACAACAACGAAACCCCGACCTTGGTCGTCGACAACATCACCGAAGAGTCTACCGGCGACATCCCGGTCTCCTTCACCCTCGACGACCGCGAGAACGACATCCTGGCCATCGCCTGCGAGTTCTCCGACGACGGCGGGGCCAGCTTCCAGCCGGCCACGGTCACCGGACAGACCGAAGGGCTGGGGCCGGAAGCCTACGCCAACCAGATCGTCTGGAACTCCGAGGCCGACTTCCCGGGCCGCGACGAGCAGGACCTGGTCTTCCGTATCACCGTCAGCGACAACGACGTCGGCGACAACTCGGCCACCGCACCCTTCTGGGTCGACAACTCCGTGCCGCCCGGCGTGATGATCGCCGAGATCACCGAAGAGGTCTCCGCCGCGGCGCCCATCGACTACACCCTCAACGATGTCGAGGGCGATCCGCTCTCCATCGTCTGCGAGTATTCCGCCGACGGCGGCGCCAACTGGTCGGCGGCCACGGTCAGCGGCCAGACCGAGGCCATCGGACCCGGCGGCTACGACGGCGTGATCACCTGGAACTCCGACGCCGACACCGCCGGAACCGACCAGGAAGACGTCTTCTTCCGCATCCGCCCCTTCGACAACGACGAGGGAGAGAGCGCGCAGATCGGCGCCCTGCACGTCGACAACAGCTTCGAGCCCACGGTGCGGATCACCACCCTGCTCGAGGGCGAGCAGACCGGCGACTTGGCCTTCGCCTACACCCTGGACGACGTCGAGGGGGACACGCTCTCGCTGACGCCGGAGTTCAGCCAGGACGGCGGCGGCTTCTGGCAGCCGGCCACGGTCAGCGGGCAGACGGCCAACCTGACCCCGGAGCTCTACAGCGGCCAACTGGTCTGGAACTCCAAGACCGACCTGTTGGGCGCCGACCTGGAGAACGTGCTCTTCCGGCTGACCCCGGCGGACAACGACGTGGGCGAGCCCGACGACGTCGGCCCCTTCCACCTCGACAACAACGCCATCCCCTCCGCCCAACTGGCCGCCGTCAGCGGTGAGCAGGCCGGCGACGTGGTCATCGCCTACGACCTCTCCGACGACGAGGGCGATATCACCGCCATCCTGCCCGAGTACTCCATCGACGGCGGGACCACCTGGAGCCAGGCCACCACCAAGGGCCTCTCCACGGCCAGCTACATGGGCGAGCTGATCTGGGAGAGCACCGCCGATGTCGACGGCGAGGACTCCGAGCAGGTCGTCTTCCGCATCACCCCCGAGGACAACGACGTGGGCGAGCCCGGCGTCACGCCGCCCTTCCACCTCGACAACAACCATGTGCCCGTCGTCAACGTCGCCGACTACACCGACGAGCAGTCCGGCGACATCGAGGTCGTCTACAACGTCAACGACCGCGAGGGCGACTACGTCTCCCTGACGCCGGAGTACTCCATCGACGGCGGGACCAGCTTCAAGCCGGCCACGGTAACCGGCGCTCTGACGGAGATCGGCCCCACGCCCTACGAGGGCTACTTCACCTGGAACTCCGCCGGTGACCTCGAGGGCCGCGACATCGAGGGCGTGGTCTTCCGTATCACCCCGGCCGATAACGACACCGGCGAGAGCGGCCAATGCGCGCCCTTCCACGTCGACAACTCCTCGGCCCCGTCGGTGCAGCTCACCGCGATCACCGAGGAACAATCCGGCGACGTGACCATCCAGTACGCCCTCTCCGACGTCGAGGGCGACCGCCTCTCCATCGTTCCCGAGTTCTCCGCCGACGGCGGGACCACCTGGCAGCCGGCCACGGTGCTCGGCTCAACCGAGTCCATCGCCCCGGACCTCTACAACAACAGCCTGACCTGGCAGTCCGCCCTCGACATGGACCAGGTCGACAACTTCCAGACCCACTTCCGTATCCGGCCCTTCGACAACGATGAGGGCGACGCCGACGAGATCGGTCCCTTCCAGGTCGATAACTCCGACGTGCCCTCCATCACCGTGGTAACCCCCGAGGGCGAGCAGGTCGAAGACGTGACCATCGCCTACACGATCTCCGACCGCGAGGGCGATGATATTAGCATTGCTTGTGAGTACAGCCCCGACGACGGCGCCACCTGGCAGCCCGCTACGGTAACCGGCCAGACCGAGGCCATCCCCGAATCGGCCTACGCCGGCCAGCTCACCTGGAACTCCAAGCTCGATATCGACATGCTCGACCTCTTCGAGGTGCAATTCCGCACCACCCCGTCAGATAACGATACAGGTTCGCCGGCCAGTACAAATAGCTTCCAGGTCGACAACTCCGACGCCCCAAGCGTCACCCTGGCCCCGGTCTCCGATGAGCAGACCGATTACGTCTCCATCAGCTACACCATCTCCGACCGCGAGGGCGACCCGGTGACCCTGACGCCGGAGTGGTCCGCCGACGGCGGCGCGACCTGGAACCGGGCCACGATCAGCCAGCAGTCCGACATCGGCTCCACCGGCGGCATCACACCGGAGAGCTACGCGGGCGGCTTGGACTGGAACTCCAAGGCCGACACCGACCGGGTCGACCTGCCCGAGGTCCTCTTCCGGCTGACCCCGGCCGACAACGACACCGGCGAGCCCGGCGTGACCGGACCCTTCCGCTTGGACAACTCCGACGCTCCGACCATCGCCGTGGTCACCCCGGACGGCGAGCAGACCGTTGATGTGCCGATCGCCTATACCATCTCCGACCGCGAGGGCGATGATATTAGCATTGCTTGTGAGTACAGTCGTGATGGTGGGGCGACCTGGGAGCCGGCGACGGTGACCGGCCAGACCGCCGACATCGGTCCGGGCGGCTACCTGGGTTCGATCGTCTGGAACTCGAAGACCGACATCGACATGCTCGACCTCTTCGAGGTCCAGTTCCGGATCACACCTTCGGATAACGATACGGGTTCGCCGGCCAGTACAAAAAGTTTCCAGGTGGACAACAGCGACATCCCGTCCATCGTTCTGGCCGAGATAAACGAGGAACAGTCCGGCGACGTGCTCATCGGCTACGAGATCAGCGACCGCGAGGGCGATCCGATCTCGCTCAAGCCCGAGTACTCGACGGATTCCGGCGTCAGTTGGAATCCGGCCGCGGTGACCGGCCAGACCACCGACATCGGTCCCGGCGGCTACAACTCCAGCCTGACCTGGAACTCGGTCAGCGACATCGACGGCCTGGACTCCACCAGCGTGGTCTTCCGCCTGATTCCCTCGGACAACGACAAGGGCACCGCGGACCAGACCGAGCCCTTCCAGGTCGACAACTCCGAGGCTCCGAGCATCGTCCTGGTCACCCCGGAGGGCGAGCAGACCGTTGATGTGCCGATCGCCTATACCATCTCCGACCGCGAGGGCGATGATATTAGCATTGCTTGTGAGTACAGTCGTGATGGTGGGGCGACCTGGGAGCCGGCGACGGTGACCGGCCAGACCGAGGCCCTCCCCGAGTCGGCCTACGACGGCCAGCTCACCTGGAACTCCAAGCTCGATATCGACATGCTCGACCTCTTCGAGGTCCAGTTCCGCATCACGCCTTCTGACAACGACACCGGCGAGCCGTCGGTTACTAGCAGTTTCCAGGTGGACAACAGCGATGTGCCGTCGGTCAGCGTGGTAACGCCGGACGGCGAGCAGACCGTCGACGTGCCGATCGCCTATACCATCTCCGACCGCGAGGGCGATCCGGTCAGCCTGGCCTGCGAGTTCAGCCGGGACGCCGGGGCGACCTGGGAGCCCGCGACCGTCACCGGCCGGACCGAGGGTCTGGAGCCGGCGGTCTACTCGGGCACCCTGACCTGGAACTCCAAGCTCGATACCGACAACCTCGATCTCTTCGAGGTCCAGTTCCGCCTGACGCCATCGGATAACGATACCGGCGAGCCCGACACCACGGCGACCTTCCAGGTCGACAACTCCGACCCGCCGACGATCTCCCTCGTCGATATCACCGAGGAGCAGACGGCCGATGTGACCATCGAGTACAGCATCGCCGACCGCGAGAGCGATCCCGTAAGCCTCAACTGCGAGTTCAGCCGGGACGCCGGAGCCACCTGGGAGCCCGCGACCGTCACCGGCCAGACCGAGGGTCTGGAGCCGGCGGCCTACACGGGCAGCCTGATCTGGAACTCCAAATCCGACACCGACATGCTCGACCTCTTCGAGGTCCAGTTCCGGATCACGCCCAGCGACAACGACACCGGCGAGCCCGACGCCACGGCGACCTTCCAGGTCGACAACTCCGACCCGCCGGCGGCCGAGCTGGGTTCCGTCGAACCCGAGGTTTACGGCGATATCTCCATCCCCTACACCCTTACCGACCGCGAGGGTGATCCGCTCTCGATCACCTGCGAATTCTCCCTGGACGGCGGAACGACCTGGAACCCGGCCACGGTGCGCAACCCGGTGGAGGACCTCTCCACGCTCGAGTACACCGGCGAGATTATCTGGGATTCGGTGACCGATCTGGACGGCGTGGACGCCGCCGAGGTGATCTTCCGCGTCACCCCGGCCGACAACGACACCGGCGAGGCGGCCACGGTACAGTAAGCATTGAACCGAACAACCCTATCTTGTGCAAAAGCCCGTGACGATCGTTTCCGCCGCGCGGGCGGCCGACCGGCGGGATGTCCATCCGGCCCCGGCTCGGGGTCCTTTGACGCCGACACGTTACGACAGCCTGATCAACTGCGAGGTTGGATGATGAAATGCAGAGCCGTGAGTCTGTTGCTGCTGTTGCTAATGACTGCGGCAGGGGCCTTCCGCGTGGACAACAACGAGCCGCCCGCCATCACGCTCACCGACATCGTCGAAGAGCAGACGGCGGATGTGACCATCCAGTACGAGATATCGGACCGCGAGGGCGATGATATTAGTATTGCCTGTGAGTACAGCCCCGACGGCGGGGCCAGTTGGCAGCCCGCCACGGTCACCGGCCAGACCACGGACATCGGCCCGGGCGGCTACCTGGGCAGTCTGACCTGGAACTCGAAGAGTGACACCGATATGCTGGACCTCTTCGAGGTGCAGTTCCGCATAACCCCGAGCGATAACGACACGGGCACCGCCGACGCCACGGCCAGTTTTCAGGTCGATAACAGCGACATCCCGTCCATCACGCTCACCGACATCGTCGAAGAGCAGACGGCGGACGTGACCATCCAGTACGAGATATCGGACCGCGAGGGCGATGATATTAGTATTGCCTGTGAGTACAGCCCCGACGGCGGGGCCAGTTGGCAGCCCGCCACGGTCACCGGCCAGACCACGGATATCGGCCCCGGCGGCTACCTGGGCAGTCTCACCTGGAACTCGAAGAATGACACGGATATGCTGGACCTCTTCGAGGTGCAGTTTCGCATAACCCCGAGCGACAACGATACGGGCACCGCCGACGCCACGGCCAGTTTTCAGGTCGATAACTCGGACATCCCGTCCATCGTCCTGACCGACATCGTCGAAGAGCAGACGGCGGACGTGACCATCCAGTACGAGATATCGG
>CAZOOP010000006.1:0-92829 GCA_964581465.1 uncultured bacterium | reverse complement strand
GCCGAGATAAGTACCCAACTGCAATAGCTGATGTTCATCTTCTGTGATGATCCCTAAAGAATTAGTCCTCGAATACCCTCCGCGCGCCTGATAGTGATTGTATCCTCTTGATAATGGAGGTGATGATCACTAGACACCTGTAACAAGACGGGCGATCGACAAGTAGCGGTCACAAAGAGCGTCGTCTTTAACCAGCCTAGATATCCGCACACTTGTCCAGCCCTGACAACAGATCGCCACTGACTCATATGATTTCTATATGTAGTAACAACAAGCAATAAAGGCCTGTAGAATGAATGTATGGTGAATAATGTTTATTATAGTAACGAATATAACGGCCCAGCAAGCTGCTTCCAAACAGCCAGATTTGGTCCGAACACGTTTCTTGATGCCAAGTGATAATTGATAATCCATCAGCTATCATGGCCGGTCAAAAACGATTGATAATCCCATCAGCTTCAATGGAAGCTCATGGAATCACTTTGAAGCAGCGAACACCGGACGGCACCGCGTCGGGATCTACCGGCGCGAATCCCGCCCCGGCATCCCGCTTGTACCTTGACGGCCGCTGATATATCATCAATGGGACCCCGGCGGCTCTACGCCATCCAGCGGCGTCGACGTCGCGAACCGCCGGGAATGACGCTTCTCCGGCGGGCCGACACCACCGCCCTTCAGACGAGACTCTGGGCGTCTCGACACCCGCGCTTGAAAGGGGACTCGTGGAAGCCTGGCAGAAGAAATGCGTGTTCTGGCGGACCTTCCGCCAACCGGGACGCCTGACGATGCTGATCACCGGCCTGGCCCTGAGCCTGGTGTTCAGCCTGATTCTGGATTGGTTCTGGCCCGCGGTGGCGCTGCTGTCGCTGACCGTGATCGGCTTCGTGGTCAGCCTGTCCGTCGATCTCGGCCGCCCGGCCAACATCAACCGGCGCATCTACCAGGAGCTGATCGCCGAGGGGGGCCTGGGCTACCGCTTCAAGAGCCGCCTGGAGGCCCTGGAGCGCCTCTTCGGCGATTTCCTGCGCCAAACCAGGGGGCTCGACGACGCCGTCATCGGCGAGGCCCGACGGGAGGCCATGCGCGGCAGCCTGCTGCTGGCCGACCGTCTGCGCCGCGTGGCCGTGCTGGACCGCCTCAACCGCGACTCCCGGCGCAGCCGGATCAAGAGCGACAAGGCCGAAGCTGCCGTGGCCGAGGCCGTCAAGGAGGTCGAGAGCTTCCACGAGCACCTGAGCCGCCTGCTGGTGGCCGCCGCCGACACGGCCCTGCTGAGCCGGGAGCTGGCCGTGGAGAAGATGGCCGTCCAGGCCCAGGAGCTGCGCGACTGGCGGGAGGCCATGCGCGAGGCGCGCCGCGAGATGGACGCCGGCGGTTATTAGCTGGGGAATGATTGCGGCAAGCCGGATCAGCCTCGTTTGTAGCTGAGAGCTTCCACCAAGCAGTCGCACCCGAAGGCGTCTTGTTCCAAATCTCCATTTGTTGCCTCGATCCCGAGATGTCCCGCAGGCCCTGCGCATGACCCCACGGCCCCGCGGGAGCCACATCTGGAAACAGATGGCGGTTCCGTTCGATAGCGAACCGGCGATATTGCTCGGGGCAACCAGGTATACCCTATAACTGAATCGAAGGAACCGATGATCAACCGACTACAGGACGACGTAAGGGACAAGGGCGACGGGCTGTTGCCCATGCTGCCGCGCCTGCTGGTCGGCCTGGCGATCATCGTCGTCCTCTCGGTGCTGACCTTCCCCTCGAAAACCTTCTATTCCTTCGACTTCAACATCGGCGACATCGCCGAAAGCGACGTCATCAGCCCGATCAAGTACCCGGTTCTCAAGACCGACAGCGAGCTCGAGGCCGAGATCGGCAGCCGGCGCTCCGAGGTGCGACCGGTTTACGTGTTCAACGACCAGCAACTGCGGGAGAACCAGCGCCGTTACAACCAGTTGCTGGACGACCTCGCCGGCGCGTTGGTCGATCCGGAGGCGCCGCCGGGCAAGCAGGAGCTCGATGACCTGGCCCGCAGCTTGTCCGGCCGCTATCGCGCCGTGGTGACCGTCGAGGTTCTCAGGTTATTGGCGGCCGACCCCGAGTTACTCGACAAACTGGCCGAACTGAACCAGACGCTGGAGACCGCCTTCGTCAACGGCGTGGTTTCCGACCTCGATACGCTCTCCGAGGGAGCGCTGCTCAACGGCATCCTGATCCGCTATCCTGAAGAGGACCTCTACTTCGCCCGGGAGCCGGAGCAGTTGACGGATCTGGAGCAGATCCGCAGCCGCGTCGCCGGACTGATGGCCGAGAGCCTGAACGACCCGGCGGCCGTCGAACCGCTGACCGAGATCGTGACGGCCTTCTTCGAGCCCACGATCTACCTGGACCAGCAGACCACCAACGAACGCTACGAGCAGGCCGACAAGAGCGTCGACAGGGTGGCCTACTGGGTCAGCGAGAACGAGCGCATCGTCGCCGCCCACGAGCTGATCACCCCGGAAGTCTACCGCAAACTCAAGGCCTTGGAGAGCTTCCGCAGCAGCCGGGGAATCATCTACGTCACCCTGGGTCGCGCGGCCATCATCGCCGCCTTCCTCTACATCTTCAGCCTGTTCCTCCACCAGTACCGCCGGCGCTACTTCCGCAACCTGCGCTACTGGGTGCTCATCGGGGTTATCCTGGTGGTCACCGTGGCGCTGAGCCAGTTGATCATCACCTTCCTCTTCCAGCAGGTGCCCCAGATCGGCTATCTGTTGCCGATCTCCCTGGCCGGAGTGCTGCTGACAATCCTGCTGGACACCGAGACGGCCATCGTCGGGGTGATGGTGGCCAGCGTCATGCTGGGGCTGCTGACCGGTCTCGAGGTGCGCTACCTTTTCGTCTTCCTCACCGGCGGCCTGGCCGCGGTCTTCTCGGCCACCTCCCTGCGCAACCGCAGCTCGCTCTACTGGATCACCCTCAAGGTGGCCCTGGCCAAGGTGCTGGTGGTGGCCGCCATCGGGCTGTCCTTCTCCGACACCCTATCCGAGACTATCAACAACGCCCTGCTCGGCGGCATCGGCTCGATCCTGGCCGTCTTCGTCGCCAGCCTGGTGCTGCCCATTTTCGAAAGCATCTTCCACATCACCACGCCGGTCCAGTTGCTGGAGCTCTCCGACGTCAACCATCCCCTGCTGCGGCGTCTCAACGAAGAGGCTCCCGGAACCTACTTCCACAGCCTCAACGTCGGGGTGCTGGCCGAGGCCGCCGCCGGTTCGGTGGGCGCCAACGCCCTGCTGGCCAAGGTCGGCGCCTACTACCACGACATCGGCAAGATCAGCAAGCCCGATTACTACACCGAGAACATCCGCGGCGAAAGCAAGCACGACAGTCTCTCGCCCTCGATGAGCTCCCTGGTGATCCGCAGCCATGTCAAGGACGGCATCGAGCTGGCCAAGCGCTACCGCCTGCCGCGCAGCGTCGTCGCTATCCTGCGCGAGCACCACGGCACCGGGCTGATCAGCTTCTTCTACCAGCAGGCCCTGCAACTCGACGAGCATAACATCCTGGAGAAGAAGGATTTCCGCTACCCCGGCCCCCTACCCCACTCCAAGGAGGCCGCCATCGTCATGCTGGCCGATTCGGTGGAAAGCGCCAGCCGGACGATCACCAACACCACCATCTCTTCGATCCGCATCCTGGTGCGCAACGTCGTCAACTCCAAGTTCGTCGACGGCCAGTTGTCCGCCTGCGACCTGACCCTCAACGACCTGACGACGATCTCCGAGAGCTTCGTCAAGACCCTCACCGGCCTTTTGCATTCGCGCATCGAGTACCCGGACGAAATCAGCGCCGCCCCCAAGAGCGACGAAGACACCCACACCGAGAACCCGGACCGGGAGGAGACCCCATGAGGCGGGCGACGTCCCAGCTCCACGAGCAATATGAGGTGCTGATCCACGACCACCAGAAGCAGCTTCCCGTCGAGCCCGAGCTGATCAAACGCGCCGCGCTGCTGACCCTGGCATTCGAGAAGGCCGCGCCGTGCAGTCTGGCCGTGGTCCTCTTCGACGATGTCCAGATGCGACGGCTGCATCAGACCTACCTGCGCCTCGACGAGCCCACCGACGTGCTGGCCTTCAACCTCGACGAGGACTACCCGGACGAGGATGGCCGCCTGGACGGCCTGGATCGCGGCTCCGATGAAAAGTCACCGCCGCTGCTGGGCGACGTTTTCGTCGATGTGGAACAGGCCCAGCGCCAATCCCTCGACTACGACCACGGTGTCAAGCGCGAGCTGGTGATCCTGGTCTCCCACGGCGTGCTGCACCTGTTGGGCTACACCGACGACATCGAGCGCGGCCGCGACGAGATGCTGACCAAGTGCGAACTCGTCGCCGAGCACGACTGGCTGACCTCTCTATTGTCCCGAACGGATTGAACAATCCGGCGAACCTGACTGAAAACCATCCTGGATGCCGATGGCCAGCGAGCGTGAACAGCAGCGCAGCGGACGCGACCCGCGCGGGACGGCGCACAAGCCCGGGCGCCGCGCCACCCTGGGGCGCAAACCCAAGATGTCCCAGAGCTTCAACAACGCCCTGGAGGGCATCGTCTACGCCCTGAAGAGCGAGCGCAACATCCGCATCCACTTCATCGTCGGCGTCATCGTCATCGGCGGCTCCCTCTTCCTGAACATCAGCCGCCTCGAGCTGGTGCTGATCATCATGGCCGTGGCCGTCGTCCTGGTGGCCGAGCTGATCAACACGGCCATCGAGAAGGCCATGGACCTGGTCAGCACCACCTACCACCCCCTGGTCAGGCTGGTCAAGGACATCGCCGCCGGCGCGGTCTTCATCGCCACCATCGCCGCGGTGATCATCGGCTACCTGGTCCTCTTCAAGGGTCTCAAGCCCCACATCTTCTCGGTCATCCGCGCGGTCAAGGGCAGTCCGGAGTACGTCACCCTGATCAGCTTCACCCTGGTGATCATCCTGGTTATCCTGGGCAAGGTCCTGCTGGGCCGGGGTACGCCCCTCCACGGCGGGATGCCCTCGGGTCACGCCGCGGTGAGCTTCGCCATCTTCGCCATCGTCACCCTGGTCACCGCCAATCCCCTGGTCAGCGTACTGGTGTTCCTGCTGGCGCTGATCATCGCCGACACCCGCATCCGCCGGGGCATTCACTCCTGGCGCGAGGTGTTGGCCGGGGCGTTGTTGGGCATCGGGCTGGTGACACTGTTCTACTGGCTCTTCCTAACCTGAGACCCCCCCGGGACAACGGGACTCGTTTTCGAGCGTCAAGGTGGTAGGCGCAGACACAGAGAATGGGGATTCCGGTCGACTCGTTCGCGCGACGCTCTGCGGTACAGCAAGCGGTAACGCCGCCGAGTATTGTCATAATCTGATCCGCTCACGTCCTCTCGCGGAACGGACCAGTCATTCACCTGAATTGATGCCCGTTTTCAGCTATGCTGTACTAACATTAACCATCGACGCCGCTTGATGCCTGAACGATTCCACGACCATTCGCGTTTAGAGCGATCGACATGAAGACACTCCTCATCACCCTCAGTTTACTGCTGACGCTGCCTGTCGCGGCGGACGATGATTACACCGATCTGATTCCCGCCAACGAGCGCCGCGCCTGGGAGCTCACCCAGCAGGCCTTCCTGCTGACCCGCGAGTACGGCGTGGTGGCCGAGCGCACTGAAGAAGAGCTCGCCGAGCTGACCGAGCCGACCCGGGAGTTCATCTTGGCATACCTGGCCGACTTCAGCTCCTGGCTGCAGCTCCTCGAAGAGGGCTACCCCCTGCCCCCGGGCAGCACACTGTACGATTCGCTGCGAATCAAACTCAACTATCTGTTGGAGAAAGCCAACGAACTGCTGGCCCACCTGGAGCTCGGCGAGTACGCCGAGGTCGCCGCCCTGTTGAGCGTCCTGCACAACACGACGGTCTCCATCGCCGAAACATTCAGCTACTATGACTACTAAACGGACCCTCCTTTACGTCCTGATCCTCGCCGTCGCCTGTCTGGGCGGCCAGCGCGAGGCCGACGCCCTCTCCGTCTCGCGCAACTACTCTCAACTGGCCGACTTCTACCGCCAGTGGGACGAACTCGACGGCCCCACCCGGGCCAAGGTGCGCCAGGTCTACGACGAGATGGTCCGCGTCGGTCGGGAGTACATCGAGAACTGGCGCCGCGATCCCTCCGTGCTGGGTCTCGACGACGCCAGCCTCGGTGCCGTACTTGAAAAGATGGAGTACATCGAGAGCCGGCTCAACCTGCTCGAGCAGACCGGCTCCGGTGGAGAGATCAACATGACCACGGCCCGCGAGTTCTACGGCGTGGAGCTGGACGCGACCGCCGATCTGTTCTTGCAGTTGGGCAACCAGTTCGACGCCATGGGTTTGTGAGCTTTCGCCGACCAATCACACTGGTCGCCCTGGCCCTGATCCTCCTCGCCGCCGGCGCACCGGCCGAGCAAAGGCTGACCCCGGAGGGCCGCGCCCTGTGGGTCCCGGCCTGGGAGCTGACCAGCCCCGCCGCCGTGGACCGCGTCGTCGAACTCGCCGCCGCCGCCGGCTTCAACGAGATCTTTCTCCAGGTGCGCTACCGCGGCGACGCCCTCTACCTGCCCAACCGCCTCAACGATCTGCATTTCAACCCCGAGCCGCGCTCCGAGTACCTGGCCTCCCAGCCCGCCGACTTCGATCCCCTGGCCCGGGCCTGCGCACTGGCCCACGCCGCCGGAATCAACCTCCACGCCTGGGTGGTCTGCTTCGAGATCACCGGCGGCCACGCACCCTACTCCCCGAACCACGTCGTCTACCGCCGTCCTGAGTGGATAACCCGCGATTCCGCCCGCCGACCGCTGCCCCTGGGCCACCGCTGCTGGCTGGACCCGGGAGTACCCGCCGTGCGCGACTACACCGCCGAGGTGCTGGCCGACATCGTCGCCAACTACCCCCTCGACGGCCTGCACCTGGACTACGTGCGCTACCGCGACGCGCAAACAGGCTACGCCGCGGCGGCCCTGGAGGAGTTCCGCCGCTCCACCGGCGTCGCCTCGCCCGAGGCCGACCCCGCCGCTTGGGCCACCTGGCGCCGGGGCAACATCACCGCCTTCGTCGCCGAGGTCTCCCACCGCGCCCACGAGCTGCGCCCGGACCTGGTGGTCTCAGCGGCCGTCTACGCCGAGCGCGCCGCCACCGCCTACAACGACGTCTTCCAGGACTGGGGCCGCTGGCTGGCCGACGGCCTGCTCGATCTCGTGGTCACCATGAGCTACTTCACCGAGCGGGCGACCATTGTCCGCCAGCTCGACGACGCCGTGCGCCACGCCGAGGGAGCCCTGGTCTACGCCGGGCTCCTGCTTCGCGAGCTCCACGACGAACGGGAGCTCATCCCCACCGCCGCCCTGCAGGACTGGATCGACGCCGTACGGCTGCGCGGCGCCGACGGTACGGCCCTGTTCAGCTTCAGCGATTTGCTGGAGCGCCGCAACGCCGGGCTGCCCCTGGACGAACTCTTCGACAATCCGGCCCGCCCGCCCGTTCCAGACTGGTAGACAACGCCATCAGCCAACCGATCACATCAACCCGGAGGCCAGAGTGGAAGTCCTCGTCGCCGACGCCGCCGGATTCTGCATGGGCGTCAAGCGGGCCTGCCAGATGGCCTTCGAGGCCGCCGACTCCCGCCCCGACGGCGTGCGCAGCCTGGGGCCGATCATCCACAACCCCCAGTTGGTCCGCCGCCTGGCCGAGCGCGGTCTGGGCGTCGTCGATTCGATCGACGAGGTCCCGGCGGGCTCGGCGGTGCTCATCCGCAGCCACGGCGTACCGCCCGAGGTCTACCGCCGCGCCGCCGAACTCGAACTCGAAGTCATCGACGCCACCTGCCCTCTGGTGCGCAAGGCCCACCGCCTGACCGAGTCCCTGGCCGCCGAGGGCTACCGCGTGGTCATCGTCGGTGAGCCGGACCACCCCGAGGTTCGCGCGCTTTCGGCCTACGCCGGGCTTGGAGCCCGGGTGGTCCAGACCGTCGAGGATGTGCGCGCCCTGGATTCCGCCCCGCGTATCGGCGTCGTCGCCCAGACCACCCAGTTGCTGGGCGATTACGCCCGCCTGGTCGGCGAGCTGCTGGCCAAGGCCGACGAGCTCAAAGTCTTCAACACCATCTGCAACGCCACCGCACTGCGCCAACAAGCCGTCGAGAAGCTGGCCGAGCTGGTCGACGCCATCGTCATCGTCGGCGGCAAGAACTCGGCCAACACCACCCGGCTCTACCAGCGCTGCCGCGACAAGCTGGGACTCCCCGCACGCCACATCGAAACCGCCGACGAGCTGCGACCGGAGTGGTTCACAGGGATGACCCGCCTGGGCGTCACCGCCGGAGCAAGCACCCCGGACTGGATCATCGACGAGGTGGTGCAGCGCCTGCGCGATATGTAACAAACCCCCGGCCCACCCCCGCCCGCCGGCTTTGGCACGTTTCTTGCAATGCCCACCAAAACGCGACGGCCCTTGCAGGCAATGAGTTCGACGCAGCGGCGACCGGCTTTCGTAACGCATAGCAAGAAACGTGCCAAAGCCGGCGGGCTCCCGGGCGCACCGGTCTGAACTTGCTCTCCCACGGGAGTTCATGTTCCTTGCGGGATTGCTATTCAAGGGGTTCTCCGGCTTCAGATTTTTTGAGCAGCTTTCCGGTATCACTCGGGGAGCTTCTCCACTCGGGGAGCTTCTCCTTGGAACAGAGGTCCGGGCCTAAGTTTTTGATTGAGCTTTGATTGCCAGTAAGAAAAGCGGCCGGAAAACCCGGCCGCTTACTGCGTAACAACTGCGATGCCAAAGGACTAGTTGTCCTTCGAGGCCTCGTACTCCTCGATGATCTTCTGTTGCGTCTCGCCGGGAACGCGCTCATAGCCCTCGAAGACCATGTCGTAGGTTCCCTGGCCGCCGGTCATGCTGCGCAGCTCGGTGGCGTAGTTGGTCAGCTCGGCCTCAGGCACCAGGGCGCGCACGACCTGCATCTTGCCCTGGGGTTCCATGCCCAGGATCTTGCCGCGCTTGGAGCTGATGTCGCCGGAGATATCACCGAGGAACTCGTCGGGAATGGTAACCTCGAGGCGGACGATGGGCTCGAGGATCACTGGATCGGCCTGATCCATGGCCTTGCGGAAGGCCAGCGAGGCGGCGATCTTGAAGGCCATCTCCGATGAGTCGACGTTGTGGTAGCTGCCGTCGTAGAGCTTGGCGTGGACGTCGACGATGGGGCAACCGCAGAGGTAGCCCTTCTGATAGGCCTCGTTGAGTCCCTTCTCGACGGCGGGAATGAACTTGCCCGGGATGGCGCCGCCGACGATGGCGTCCTCGAACTCGTTGCCAGTGCCGCTCTCCAGGGGCCAGAACTCGAGGTAACAATCACCGAACTGGCCGCGTCCGCCGGTCTGCTTCTTGTGGCGTCCCTGGGCCTTGGCCCGCTTGGTGATGGTCTCGAGGTAGGCGATGCGCGGGACCTTGAGCTCGACCTTGACGCCGTATTTCTTGTCGAGCTGGCTGACGGCGACGTTGAGATGCTGGTCGCCCAGACCGGCCAGGATCAGCTCGTTGGTCTGGTCGTTGCGACTGGTGATCAGGGTGGGGTCTTCCTCCTGCAGGCGTGTCAGGCCGCTGGACATTTTGTCTTCGTCGCCCTTGGAGGCGGGGAAGACGGCGCGCTTCATCAGCGGGTTGGGGAAGGGCAGCTCGGTGAAGCGGCGGTCCTTGTTGGCCCCGTCGGCCAGGGTGTCGCAGGTCTGGGTTTTGTCGAGCTTGGCCGCCGCGCCGATATCACCGGCGGCCAGGGCGTCGACGGCCTCCTGCTTGCCGCCGTGGATGTGGAAGAGGTTGTTGGTGCGCTCCGGCTTCTGGCGGTTGACGTTGTAGGCCTCGGCGCCGAGTTTGCCGCTGTAGACACGCATGATCGAAAGCTTGCCGGCGAAGGGGTCGATGGCCGTCTTGAAGACCAGAGCGGCGGCGCCGTCGGTCAGCTCGACGCTCTCGGGCTCGGCCTCGGCGTCCCTGGTGAACTTGACCAGCGGCGGCGCCGGAACGTCCTCGGGGGCGGGGAAGAAGTTGACTACGGCGTCGAGGAGCTGATGCGCCCCGACGGCCTGCTCGGCCGAACCGACGAAGATCGGGGTCAGGGTGCCGGCGGCGAAGGCGGCGCGCAGCCCCTGGTGGATGTCCGAGGCGGGCAGGGTGCCCTCCTCGAAATACTTCTCCATCAGGGCCTCGTCGGCGGCGGCGATCTCCTCGATGAGCTGCTCCCGGGCCGCGGCGGCGGCGTCTTGCAGCTCGGCCGGGATGTCGGCCTCGTCGAACTCGCCGCTGTCTTCCTTGTAGATGTAGGCCTTGCCGGCCACCAGGTCGACCAGGCCGTGGAAGTCGGTATGCGAGCCGATGGGCAGTTGCAGGGGCACGCAGGACTGGCCGAAGGTCTCCTTGATGCTCTCCACGGTCTTGTCGAAGTCGGCGTTCTCCCGGTCCATGCGGTTGACGAACAGCGCTCGAGGCAGGCCGCGCCTCTCGGCGATTTCCCAGTATTTGACCGTGCCCGTCTCGACGCCGGAGACGGCGCTGACCAGGGCCAGGGCGGCATCGACGGCGTAGAGGCCGGAGACCACCTCACCGGCGAAGTCCAGGGTGCCCGGTGTGTCGACGAGGTTGATCACCGCTTCGCCGCGCTCCAGTCGCAAGACGGACAGGCTGATCGAGAAGCCGCGTTTCTTCTCCTCCTCCTGGTAGTCGGAGACGGTGTTGCCTTCGGTGACCTTGCCGCGTCGGCTGGCGGAGCCGGTGGCGTAGTTGAGGGCCTCGGCCAGGGTGGTTTTGCCCACGCCGCCGTGGGAGATCAGCGCCAGATTGCGCAGTTTGCTCATCGGTAGAAACCTTTGGTTGTTGGTTGGGCTGGGCGATTCGATCATAGCGGCCCGGTGGCCGCCAAAGCCTATGCATGCAGGATGGCGTCATGGAGCGTGTTCGGACCAGATCAGGCTGATTGGGAGAGATTTACTGGCCACCCTCCGTTTCGTCGAAAAGGTCGTGTTGCGGTACAAATAAGCCGTTGTCATGACTTAATTGATTGTTATCACGTTACTTGCAAGCGGCTTGCGATCCGTCGTCCAGGTTTGATTCACGACTGCCGACAGCAAGGTTTCCAGCAGTTCGCGCTTCTAGTGCGTGCCACGATTCGCCGTGACAGGCAGATATAACGCATCACATGTCTTATCAGCGGGATACTACAATGATCCGGTCCGAGCGGGGCCTGCGATCCCGAACGGATTATTGCGGACGGCGGGATGCACGGGTTCCGCACCGAGAAGCGCTTTCGCCTTTCAGCGGCGCAAGCGCCTGTCCTTGGACGACGGGGGGTGTTTGGAATCGGCTGTGCGCGAAAGATCCGTAACCGGCCGGGCGCTGTTGCGGGCGGTCGCCCGATGTCGGCGGTAGTGAACCGTCCCGCTCAGCAAGGCGGCGGGTTGCGATTGCAGCCACCTATCAGCCGCTCGGACCCCGGAATGCGATAAGAACCGTAGTTTAACCGGCCGCACCGCGACAAGTCAAGACGGCGGGCTACATCACCATCCCGCCGTCGATGTTGATCACCTGGCCGGTGACATAGGCGGAGCCCGGCGAGCAGAGCCAGTCGACCACCCGGGCGACGTCCTCGGGCGTGCCGGCGCGGCCCAGGGGGATGCGCTCGATCCATCCCTGGACGATCTCCTCGGGCAGCTCGGTCATCGCGGTGGCGATAAAGCCCGGGGCCACGGCGTTGGCGGTGATGTTGCGACGGGCCAGCTCCCGGGCCAGGCTCTTGGTCAGGCCGATCATCCCGGCCTTGGAGGCGGCGTAGTTTGCCTGGCTGACGTTACCCATCAGGCCGACAACGCTGGCGATGTTGACGATGTGCCCGCGACGCAGCTTCATCATCGGCCGGGCTGCGGCCTTGGAGCAGTTGAAGGCCCCGGTGAGGTTGATCTTGAGGACCAGCTCCCAATCGGCGGGCTTCATCCGGATGAACAGGGCGTCGCGGGTGATCCCGGCGTTGTTGACCAGCACCTCGAGGCCGCCGAAGTGCTCGACCACCTCGTCGACGGCGGCGGCCACGGCGTCGTAGTCGGCCACGTCGACCTTCCAGGCCCGGGCCTGGACACCCTGCTCGCCTAACTCGGCGGCCAGCTTGTCGGCGCCGTCGAGGTCGATGTCCCAGATCGCCACGGGATAGCGCCGGGCCAGTTCGCGGGTGATTGCCTCGCCGATGCCCCGGGCTCCCCCGGTGATCACCGCGGCGTAACGCTGCTGCTCCATCCTCATTCCTCCCTGGGACCCCGCGGGGTCCGCTTTTATCTGAAAAGGCATCTGCTGAATACTCGGCTTGGTCGTCGCTTGATCGGACGTTCACCCGGAGCGGTGTTAATGGTCGTCAGGTTCTTCGGTGGTTTCGTCCCGGATGATCGCGCTTTCGCGCAGCTCCTCCTCTTCCTTATCGTAGCGCTCGTAGGCCTCGACTATCCGCGCCACCAGGCCGTGGCGGACGATGTCGGCCTTGGTCAGGTAGACGAAGCTGAGGCCCTCGATACGGTCGAGAAAGGCCTGGGCGGCCACCAGGCCGCTCTTCTGCTTGGGCGGCAGGTCGACCTGTGTGATGTCGCCGACGACGGCGGCCCGGCTGCCCTCGCCCAGGCGGGTCAAAAACATTTTCAACTGGCGGTGTGTGGTGTTCTGGGCCTCGTCGAGGATGACGAAGGCGTTGTCCAGGGTGCGCCCGCGCATGTAGGCCAGGGGGACGATCTCAATAACGCCGTGCTCGATGAGGTTCTGAACCCGGTCGCGTTTGAGCATCGTGTAGAGGGCGTCGTAGAGGGGCCGCAGGTAGGGGGCGATCTTCTCCTCGGGGGCGCCTGGGAGGTAGCCCAGGCTCTCGCCGGCCTCGACGGCGGGTCGCGCCAGGATCAGGCGGGAGACCGTGCCCCGGTGCAGGCAGGAAAGGCCGGCGGCCACCGAAAGGAAGGTCTTGCCCGTTCCCGCCGGACCGACAGCCAGGACGATATCGTACTCGAAGAGCGCTTGTATCAGCCTCTTCTGACCTGCGGTGCGCGGCTTGACCACCCGGCGCGAGCCCACGGGGATATCGGTGGCCACGACCTCGTCGAAGCCTAGCTGGGCGCCGCTGGGGCCGCAGCGGTTGGCGACGGCGGCGCGCACCTCGGCGGTGGTGACGACGTGGCCGCGCTCGGCGGCCCGAGCGAACTCCTCCAGCAGGACCCGGGCGTGCTCGACGGCCTCGGGCTCTCCGGCGAGGCTTACCTGGTCGCCGCGGAAGACCACCCTGACCTCGAGCAGTTTCTCCAACAGGCGCAGGTTGGCGTCACCGGGGCCGCGCAGTTCCGCCTGACGGCCGCTCAGCTTCAAGCGCAGTTTACTGGCGATCCTCGACGTGGCTGCCTCCTCGGGCGCTGGGAGCGGTTGAGACTACCGTTCGGCTAAGTTTACCAAAGCGACGGACGGCTCTCAACGCTTGCGGTTAAACCCCAACCCGACCGCCGATCCCGGGTCGGCGGTCCTAACCCCACAGCCATTCACGGTACGGCGCGGCAGCTTCACCGGCATAGCTGTAGGGCCTCCTGACGGTACCGCGGCCCACGGGCGCCTTCGAATTGTTAGCCCACCGAATCACAGCGCGTCCGGGGTTGAATCCCGGCACTGGTAATGCTTGACAGGCGCGGCGCCCTTATCTATACTCGCCTTCCGCTCTACGGAACGGTTTTTCCAACAATCAAGCCACGGCGCCTCCACGCCGATGCGATAGAACGTCCAGAAGAAGGATTCGATACCGATGGCCACCTATCATCAGAAGCAAGCCGAGGTCGAGCGCAAGTGGTTCGTCGTCGACGCCGCCGATGTGCCCCTGGGCCGCCTGGCCACCCGCGTGGCCCAGGTGCTTTCCGGCAAGCACAAGCCGACCTGGTCACCCCACCTCGACGACGGTGACTTCGTCATCGTCGTCAACGCCGCCGCGGTCAAGCTGACCGGCAACAAGCTGACCCAGAAGGTCCACTACAGCTACTCGGGTTATCCCGGCGGTATCAAGGAACAGTCCTACGACGAGGTGATGGAGAAGTACCCGGAGCGCGCCGTGCACTGGGCGGTCAAGGGTATGCTGCCCAAGAACCGTCTGGCCGCCAAGATGGCCAAGCGCCTGCGCGTCTTCGCCGGATCCGAGCACAACCACCAGGCCCAGCGGCCCGAAGAGCTGAGCCTGGAAAGCTGATCAACGTTTCTTTAGGAGTTAGTGATGACTGAGAGCAGTGAAATCTGGGCCACGGGTCGCCGCAAGACCTCCATCGCCCGGATCAAGATGGTTCAGGGCTCCGGCCGCATTATTTGCAACGGGCGCGAGCTCGAGGACTACTTCCCGCGCCTGTGCTGGCAGAAGGCGGTGCGCCGACCCCTGGAGACCGTCGAGGCCGCTGACCGCTTCGACATCCACGCCAACCTGACCGGCGGCGGACTGACCGGCCAGGCCGACGCGATGCTGTTGGGCATCGCCCGCGCCCTGGAAACCTACGACCCCGAGCTGCGCGGCGTGCTCAAGGACGGGGGCCTGCTGCGTCGCGACCCACGTTCCAAGGAGCGCAAGAAGTACGGTCGCCGCGGCGCCCGCGCCCGCTTCCAGTTCTCCAAGCGTTAAACCGTTTTACGCGGTACCACCGGCTCCCTCCGGAGCCCCATCACACACACCGTCCGATCGGTCCTCCGCGTTGCCGGACCAGTGTTCCGGTGGAGCGGCCGAGATGACGACGGTGGAGGCCTAAACGCGAAAGAGGAGCACCATGCCCAAGATAAGCGTCCGCGCCATGCTGGAGGCCGGGATACACTTCGGCCACCAGACCCGGCGATGGAACCCCAAGATGAAGCGCTACATCTATGGTGAGCGCAACGGTA
The DNA here is from genome assembly GCA_964581465.1 of uncultured bacterium. GTDB lineage: Bacteria > RBG-13-66-14 > RBG-13-66-14 > RBG-13-66-14 > RBG-13-66-14 > WJMB01. Next base: position 77,863 of record CAZOOP010000006.1, on the reverse strand, counting down.
TCTACATCATCGACCTGCAGAAGTCGGCGCAGAACCTGCGCAAGGCCTGCGAATACGTCACCCGGACCTCGGCCGTCGGCGGCAAGCTGATCTTCGTCGGCACCAAGCGTCAGGCCCAGACCACTGTCAAGAACGAGGCCAAGCGCTGCGGGATGTTCTACGTCAACAAGCGCTGGCTCGGCGGCACCCTGACCAACTACCGCACCATCAAGGGCAACCTGCAGCGCCTGGACGAGCTCGAGCAACTGATCAACTCGGACCGCTTCACCGTGCTCTCCAAGAAAGAGCGCACGATGATCAACAAGCGCTACGATAAGCTGCTCAGCCTGCACCAGGGCTTCCGCGAGATGCGCCGGGTGCCCGACGCCCTGTTCATCGTCGACCCCAAGCGCGAGAACATCGCCGTGCGCGAGGCCAACCGCCTGGGGATACCCATCATCGCCATCGCCGACACCAACTGCGATCCCGACGAACTGGACTTCCCAATCCCGGGCAACGACGACGCCATCCGCGGCATCCAGTTGGTCACCCAGGCGATCGCCGACGCCGCCCTCGAGGGTCAGGCCGCCGCCAGCGGCGGTGAGGTGCCCTTCGACGAACCAGACAGCGAATCCGACGATCAAGCCGACAAGCAGGATAAACAAACGGCTACGGCCGATAAAGCTTAACAGGAGCGGTAGCATGGCAGAAGAGATTCCCGCCAAACAGGTGATGGCGCTGCGCAAGAAGACCGGCGCCGGCATCGTCGATTGTAAGAAGGCCCTCCAGGAGACCGGCGGCGACGAAGAGAAGGCCGTCGAGTTCCTGCGGGTCAAGGGTCTGGCCAAGGCGGCCAAAAAGTCGGGCCGCGAGGCCGGCGAGGGCATCGTCCATTCCTATATCCACGCCGGCGACAAGCTGGGCGTGCTGCTCGAGCTGCGCTGCGAGACCGACTTCGTCGCCCGCACCGATGACTTCAAGGCCCTGGCCAACAACCTCTGCCTGCAGATCGCGGCGATGGCCCCGGTGGCCGTCGACGAAAGCGAGTTCCCCGAAGAGATGCTGGAGCAGGAGCGCCGCGTACTGCGCGAACAGGCCCTGGAGTCGGGCAAGCCCGAGAAGATCGTCGACAGGATGGTCGAGGGGCGCATCGGCAAGTTCCTCAAGGAGAAGACGCTCCTCGAGCAAATTTACGTGCGCAACCAGCCCGAGAACAAGGACCGCACCGTCCGCGACTTCATCAAAGAGAACATCGCCAAGCTGGGCGAGAACATCGAGGTCGCCCGCTTCACCCGTTACGAACTGGGCCGCTAACGGCTCGATCCCACAATGAGGACTCGGCGGGAACCATGTTCCACCCGCGAAGAGTGATCGTCAAGCTCTCCGGAGAACGGCTTTGCGGCCGCTCGAAGGAGGGCTTTTCTCCCTTCGATGCCGACGCCCTGGGACTCATCGTCGATGAGCTGGCCGATCTGCGCGGCGCCGGCATCGAGACCGCCGTGGTCTGCGGCGCGGGCAATCTGCTGCGCGGCGGTAGAGGCTGCATCTTCGCCGACCGTGTCCTGGCCGATTCCGCCGGGATGCTGGCCACGGTGATCAACGCCCTGGCGCTCTGCGACGCCCTGGGCGCGGCCGGGGTTCCCGTCCAGGCCTACTCGGCGGTGCCGGTGACCACTCTAGCGCCCCAGTATCGCGCCGTCGAGGCACGCCGGGACCTCGTCGAGGGCCGCCTGGTCATCGTCGGCGGCGGCACCGGAGCGCCCTTCGTCACCACCGACACCGCTTCGGCCCTGCGCGCCCGTGAACTCGAGGCCGACTGCATCCTCAAGGCCACCCAGGTCGACGGAGTCTACTCCGCCGATCCCCGCCAGGACCCCGCAGCCGAGCGTTACGAGCGCTTGAGTTACGACGAGGTGCTCAACCGGCGACTGGGCGTGATGGACCTGGGGGCCGTCGAGCTCTGCCGGGGCGGCGGTGTCGAGATCCGGGTCTTCGACGCCGGAGTGACCGGGGGGGCGTTGCGAGCACTCACCGAACCGGGCTTCGCCACCGTCATCGGCCCGCAGGACGCCGACTGATCCAGCGTGTCATCTCGATTGTGGAAGAGCATCGCCGGGGATGTTATAATACTTCTTTGAGACAGACCAACACCCCCAACTCAGCATCGCAACCATAGCATGCAACCCGCGCGCCTCCGGGGTCGCCGGTGGACTCGAGAGGAGCACCGATGAACGAACCGCTGCTCGAAGAATATAAAAAGAAGATGGACAAGTCCGTCGAGGCCACTCAGCGCGACCTGCGGGCCATCCGCACCGGCCGCGCCAACCCGGCCATCCTCGACGGGCTGCGCGTCGACTACTACGGCAACCCGACCCCGATCAATCAAATGGCCACGATCTCCGTCCCCGAGCCGCGGATGATCATGATCCAGCCCTGGGACAAGAACGCCATCGAGAACATCGTCAAGGCCATCCAGCAAAGCGACCTGGGCATCACGCCCAACGCCGACGGCGTGGTCATCCGCCTGCCCTTCCCCAAGCTGACCGAGGACCGCCGCAAGGAGCTGGTCAAGGTCGCCAAGAGCCTGGCCGAGGAGGGCAAGGTCTCCCTGCGCAACGTCCGCCGCGACGCCAACGAGATGCTCAAGAAAGCCGCCAAGAAGGGCGACCTCTCCGAGGACGAGAGCAAGCGGCTCCAAGACGTTGTCCAGGACTACACCGACGAGCACTCCAACAACATCGACAAGATCGTCGACGGCAAGATCGAGGAGATCATGGAGGTCTAGCCCGCCCAGGCGGGTCGCGCGAGTAGTCCGTTGACGGGGCGGGGATCTGAATCCCCGCCCTTGTCGTAGATCGTTGGTGATGTTGAAAACGAAGGCATCTTGGAACGAGTTCGGACCAAGTCAGGGCCGATATTGGAAGGTTCACCGAGCAGTCGATCACTGATTGGGTTCGTCCGGCATTGCCCCCGCTGAAAGTATGCACAGTCTTGTTGCCTGATAATGAAGCAGCTATGAGTCGAGTGACAAATGAATGATCGTTATCCGCAAGTAAATCGGCAGGGGGTGTTATTCTCCGAGCAGCCCTTTTCGCCGCCACTTTCTTATCTGCTGACAAATGACGGGTACATCTGAGGATAACCGCTCATCATCAGCCGATAACAATCGCACCTTGGTCCAAACTGGGTATACGATCCCCCGCGCATCATAGCCCACCTTGCCGTGATGGCCCGGCAGACCCGGCAGTCGTAGTGTGGCATTATGTTTCTCCTATGTTTGGTGTCGTGAATTGCCGGCAAGAAGATTATCCCGACGATTGATCCGGCGGCCAAAACCAGACAACGACAATAACCCGGCAGTCTATTGCTTGTTCCAAGCCTTGTGATCAACCGAGCGCTTTGTCGAGTTGAAGCTTTCAGCAAGGCGGGCATCAAGGGCGAATCACTCGCAGCAGCTCACAGCAACAATCAAAGGTTCAGTGTCGTGAGATGATCCGGCGGGGATTAGCATTCCCGCCCTGCATTCACCGACCCCGTCACCCGGGTTAATGGGCCTTCCCCGCCTGTGGTAGAATAATCCCGCACTCCAACCGACGGGAACCCCATGCAGAATCTGCGCGCCACCACCGTCCTCTGCGTGCGCCGCGACGGCCGGGTGGCCATCGCCGGCGACGGCCAGGTCACCTTGGGCGACAGCGTGCTCAAGGGCGGCGCCGTCAAGGTCCGCACCCTCAACAAGGGCAAGGTGCTGGCCGGTTTCGCCGGCGGCGTGGCCGACGCCCTGACGCTCTTCGAGAAGTTCGAGACGATGATCACCGACTACCCGGGCAGCCTGGCCAAGGCCGCCGTCGAGTTGGCCAAGCAGTGGCGGACCGACAAGTATCTGCGCCGCTTGGAGGCCCTGTTGCTGGTGGCCGACGCCGAGGAGACCCTGCTGGTTTCCGGCTCCGGCGAGGTGATCACCCCGGACGACGATGTCGCCGCGGTGGGCTCGGGCTCGGGATACGCCCGCGCCGCCGCCCGGGCGCTGCTCGCCAACACCGACCTCGACGCTCACAGCGTCGCCGAGAAGGCCCTGCGCATCGCCGCCGAGATCTGCATCTACACCAACGACAACGTGACCGTCCTGGAGCTGGAGAAGTAAACCATGCGCCGCCTGCTCCCCCTGCTGCTGATCGTTCCCATCGTACTTGCCGAGCCTCCTGAGCCCGTGGGCGAGGTCATCTCCGGTGAGGTGGTCTTCACCGAGGGACCGGAGATCGAGGTCTACAACGAGGGCCGGCTCACCGTCGTCGAGGGCTCCATCCCCGGTCTCGACGGCCTGGCCGTTCGACAGAGCGGCAGCGCTCTTGTCCTCGACCTACCCGCCCCGGAGTCGCCCGAGGGCTTCAGTGAGGAGCGCGGGGTGGGCTTCGTCGACCGCGTCCTGCTGCGCCCGCGCCGCGACCGACCGGGCTGCGAGCTGCGAGTGCTGCTCTGGCCCGGTGAGTACTCCTACCACGCCGAGCGTCACGGCGAGGAATACCGTCTCGAGATCGGCGACCTCTACGGGACGAATCCCAACGAACTGATCCCCGACGCCAACTTCGAGCGCCTGCGCATCCGCCGCGTGGTGATCGACCCCGGCCACGGCGGTGAGCACATCGGCACGGGCTCCTGGAGCGGCCGCAACTACGAGAAGCACGAGGTCCTGCCGATCAGCCTCTACCTGGCCCGGATGCTCGAACACCACCTGGGCCTCGAGGTCATCCTCACCCGATCCGCCGACACCACCATCGGCCTCTCCGGACGGATGCTGATGGCCAACCGGGCCGACGCCGACCTCTTCATCTCCATCCACTTGAACGGCCACTCCAACACCCACGCCCACGGCGCCGAGACCTTTTACCTGGCCGAGGCCCAGAACACCGAGGCCCGGGCCCTGGCCCAGCTCGAGAACGCCGACTTCGCCCTGGACCCCGACCTGCCCCCCGAGGCCGCCGGAGATGAGCTCTCCCTGATCCTGGGTTCGCTGATCCAGAACGAGTACCTCGAGGAGAGCCAGCGCCTGGCCAACTGCGTCCAGGAATCCCTGCTGGATTACCTGGGCTGCTTCGACCGCGGCGTCAAGCAGGCCAACTTCCACGTGATGCGCGAGGCGCAGATGCCCTCGATCCTCGTCGAGGTGGGCTTTCTGACCAATGAGACCGAGGAGGCTCTGCTGATCGACCCGGCCTATCAGCACGAGGCGGCCTATGCGATCTACCGGGGGATTGCCAGGTTCAAGGAGGAGTACGAGCGGGGGCTGATGGAGTGAGGGCGGTCTGGAACAACCTTTTCAGCAAACGGGGCGGGGAGATGGGTAACTCCATCGGTCCCCGTTATTCCTTGGGATCGCCTACCCTGCTCGGACCAGGTTGTGATTGTATTCCGCTGATAAAACAGGTGTAGCAGCTGATAAGCCAGCACTTATCAGCAATTAAAATGTGGCGGCTGCCGGGGGCGCGCTCGGTGGATAGCTTACCTTGCCTAGTAGCTTGCAGGTAACGATGATCCGATTGCCACCCGACTCATAACCGCCTCATTATCAAGTAACAAGACCGTGCATTAATGCAGCGGGATCAAAGACGGACGCACCCGGGCAGCGAATACCCGCTAGGCGAGTCTTTCAATACCGGCGGTGATTTGGTCCGAACACGTTCCATAATGCCTTTTCCTTTCCGGTAAGCATTGACCCAATGCGTCAGTAGGTTATCTGATAATACAAACACCTCATATGAAAGGGGATCCGATGCGATATGATGCTGGTAACGCCGGCGACCTGATCAAGCACGAATGGCTGCTGCGCTGTCTGGATTGGCTGCCCGAAGGCGGCTGTTTCTGCGATCCCTTCGCGGGCAAACCTGAATACGAAGCCGTGAGAGCGGTGCGAGAAAGAATACTGGCGGCGCCCGCCGATTTGCGCCTGCGGGAGGCCCAGTCCGATGCGTTGTCTCGGGGCCGTTATCTGGGGAGCACGCGTCTAGCCGAACGCTTCATACCGAAATCCAACATTCATTGCTTCGATAAGGATGCCAATAAGCGCAACGCATTACAACAAGCTGGCTATACAATCGTGCCTCCCATAGACAACGATGGCTACAGAGCGCTGGAAGGGATACCATCACAACAGCCCCCACCCCAACTGGTTCTGTTAGATCCCTATAATCTACTTGGAGAGTTACGAGGAAATAGGCTCGATGCTTTCTGGTCTGATCTAGCCGCTTGGCGAGGAGCCTTACTGCTCTTTATCCTGAATAAAGACCCCGACAATCGTACCGCTGCGCAGTACACCGCACGATTGAGTGAGCTTGGCGGGGAGCGCTCTTTGGCTAGAAGCCTTGTGCCCCCAATCTCCAACAGCGGTATCAACGGCGAGCGGAAGAGCTTCGTCGAGATGCTCTACCTGCCCGAGAAGAACGTCACGCCGGCTTCCTTCGAGGTGCCCGGCCGCTGCCTGGCGCGCGGGGCGGACGCCGTCGCCGAGACGCTGGGGCTGGGATTCGCAGAGGTGCCAACGCCTACTTACAGCCGGGAGCGGATCGAGTTCTGTGTGATGTAGCTTTGCCGTAAGGCGGCCCCGGGGGATGAACCCTCTGCGGTCCGCCGCGAATACCGAAGGGGCTTGGTTAGCGTTGACGAGCAAACGGCGGGGACAGAGTCCCCGCCCTACAGGGCTATAAATAAAGTGGGGGCTAATACTAGCCCCCACGTCGGCGTCGTCGCCCCGGGTTCCGTCAGGGTGGGACTATAAAAAGAGGTGGGCCATACTAGCCCAACTTGGTTGCGGGGGGGCAGGACTCGAACCTGCGACCGTAAAAAGAGGTGGGCCATACTGGCCCACCTTGGTTGCGGGGGCAGGACTCGAACCTGCGACCTTTGGGTTATGAGCCCAACGAGCTACCGCACTGCTCCACCCCGCGTTGGTGTGGAGGTAAAGTAGCATGGAACGGGGGTATTGTCAAGGGTTAGTGAGTGAGGGCCTCTTCCTGGGGCAGCTCACCGGGGTCGGTGGCGGCGGCCTCTGGGGTGGCGGGGCCTTCGACGGTGAAGGGCAGCTCGGTCTCGAGGGTTTCGTTCTCGCCGTCGACGCGGTTGGTGACGGTGAGCTTGAGGACATAAGCACCGGGCAGGTAGACCTCGGGGGTCAGTTCGACGGTGTGGGCGAGTTCGAGGGGCTGGGCGCTGTCCTTGCGGTGATCGATCTGGGGGTAGGCGTCGTAGGGTTCGTCGTCGAGGTTGACGTCGAGGTTGACGTAGATATCGTAGTTGCCTTCGGTGTCGAGGGCGGGGTTGGCGACGGTGTAGGCGACCTCGAGGGTGTCCCCGGGTTGATAGGTTTCTTGGGTAAGGGTGGGTTCGACGAGGGAGTAGGCGGCTCCCTCGTCGATGCTTTCGGGTTCGTCGTCGCAGGCCGCAGTGAAGAGCAGGAGCAGCGAGCCGGCGAGGATGAGGGTGGTCTTGTTCATGGCCGGTTCCTTTCGCTGGCGTTTAGCGTCGACGGCGTCGACCGCCGCCGCCTCCGCCGGAGCGACGGTTGTCGCCGCGGCTTTTTTCCTTGCTTTCATCGTAGCCCTCGGGCTTGTCGAGCAGGGCCTTGCGGGAGAGGTTGAGGCGTCCCTGGCTGTCGATCTCGACGAGCTTGACCTTCATGGGGTCGCCGACCTTGCAGACGTCTTCGACCTTGTCGGTGTGGCCCCAGGCCATCTCGGAGATGTGGACCAGGCCTTCCTTGCCGGGCAGTATCTCGACGAAGGCGCCGAAGTTCATCAGGCGGGTGACCTTACCGTCGTAGACCTCGCCGACCTCGGGGTCCTCGATGATGGCGTTGATGCGGGCCATGGCGGCCTCGATGGCTTCTAGGTCCGGACTGGCGACGACAACATGGCCGTCGTCGTCGACATCGATGGAGACGCCGGTCTCGTCGATGATGCCGCGGATGACCTTGCCGCCGGGTCCGATGAGGTCGCGGATCTTTTCTTTGGGGATGTCGATTGTCTGGATTCGCGGGGCGTAGGGGGAGAGTTCGGGGCGGTGGGAATCCAGGGCGGCGCCCATCTTGTCGAGGATGTGCAGGCGTCCTCGGCGGGCCTGGTCGAGGGCTCGGGTGAGAACCTCGGTGGGCAGGCCGTCGAGCTTGATGTCCATCTGGATGGCGGTGACGCCGTTGCGGGAGCCGGCGACCTTGAAGTCCATGTCGCCGACGTGGTCCTCGTCGCCGAGGATGTCGGTGAGGATGTGGTAGTCGTCGCCCTCTTTGATAAGGCCCATGGCGACGCCGGCCACGGCGGCCTTGAGGGGCACGCCGGCGTCCATCATCGCCAGGGAGCCGCCGCAGACGGTGGCCATCGAGGAGGAGCCGTTGGACTCGGTGATGTCGGAGACGACGCGGATGGTGTAGGGGAAGTCGTCCTTGTCGGGTAAAACGGCGGTGAGGGCGCGTTCAGCCAGCACGCCGTGGCCGATCTCGCGACGACCGGGGCCGCGCAGGAAGCGGACCTCGCCCACGGAGTAGGGCGGGAAGTTGTAGTGGAGGATGAAGTGGGACCAGTACTCGGAGTGCAGGTCCTCGATCTTCTGTTCGTCGGCGGTGGTGCCCAGGGTGACGGTGACCAGAGCCTGGGTTTCGCCGCGGGTGAAGAGGACCGAGCCGTGGGTGCGCGGCATGACGGGCACTTCGACGCTGACCGGCCGGACCTCTTCGAGCTCGCGGCCGTCGACGCGGATGTTCTCTTTGACGACGCGCCCGCGAACGACCTCGCGCTCCATGTCGTGGAGCACGTGGTTGGCCTCGCGCAGCATCTCGTCCTTGTTTTCTTCCTCAGCAAGCTGCTCTTCGAGCTTGGCGATGACATCGTCGCGGACGGCGTCGAAGGCGGCGTAACGCTCGTGCTTGCCCTCGGTGGTGGTCAGGGCCTTGTAGATGCGGTCGCCGGCCAGTTCGCGCACAGTGTGGGCCAGGGCCAGATCGGGCTCGGGCTCGGGGAAGACCTCTTTCTCGCGGCCGGTGTGCTCCTGGATCCCGCGGATGGCGCGCACGATGGTGATGATCTCTTCGTGAGCGCGTTCGAGACCCTCGGCGATGACGTTCTCGGGGGCCTGATTGGCCAGGCCCTCGACCATCACCAGGGAGGTGGTGCCTCCGGTGACGAGGATGTCCATCTCGGACTCCTCGAGCTGGTCGTTGTTGGGATTGATGATGAACTCGCCGTCGACGCGTCCGATGCGCACCGCGCCCAGGATGTGCTCGTGGGGGATGCTGGAGATGGCCAGGGCGGCGAAGGCGCCGTTCATGGCGACGACGTCGACGTTGTAGAGGGGATCGGCGGAGAAGGCGGTGCCGATGATCTGAACCTCGCGGTTGATGCCCTTGGGTAGCTGGGGCCGCACAGAGCGGTCGATGAGCCGGCTGGTGATGGTCTCGACGGTGGAGGGCCGGCCCTCGCGCTTGAAGAAGCCGCCGGGGATCTTGCCCGCGGCGCTGGTTCGCTGGCGGTAGTCGACGATCAGGGGTATGAAGCCCAGGTTGGTTTTCTCGCGGCGGTCGATACAGGCGGTGGCCAGGACGACCGAATCGCCGTAGGAGGCCATCACGGCTCCGCCGGCTTGCTTGGCGATCTTGCCGGTCTCGAGAACGAGGTTCTGCTTCCCGACCGGGATCTCTTTTCTTATCTGCATCTTACAGGGATTCCTTTCTTGCCTTTCCTCTTGCACATGGGGGCTTTGCGGCGCCGAGAGCGTTCCTGTCTTGTTCGGCGCGCCCCGACCCGCCCGGGATTTCTGGACTAGTTCGAGCGGGCTTAGACTGTCAGTTATTTGCGCAGGCCGAGTTCGGTAATAAGGTTGCGGTAGCGTTCCTCGGCGTTGTTCTTGAGGTAGTTGAGCAGTCGGCGGCGCTTGGAGACCAGCTTCAACAGGCCGCGGCGACCGTGGTGGTCTTTCTTATGCACCTTGAAGTGCTCGGTGAGCTCAATGATGCGGGCGGTCAAGAGGGCCACCTGGACCTCACTGGATCCGGTGTCGCTCTTGTCGCGACCGTACTTCTGGATGATCTCTTCCTTCTGCTGTTTGGTCAACGGCACGGGAGCCTCCGGGAGGGGGCGAATCGAGGTTGCCGATTCGCGCGAAGGTACGTAAACGGGGTTTCGGTGTTGTTGGGGAGGTCGCCCGTGGGCGGGTGACGCTCTCTGCTGGTTGGTTGAAGAGTCGGCGAAGCCGACTGGATCAGTAATGGTTGATAGCTATCTGATAAAAGCAGGTGTCGTCACAACTGGCGATACCAAGATGATGGAATCGTATACCCTGAACGGACCTAATCGTGACTGTACGCTCTTGATAATAGACGTGATGATTATCAGATACTTGTCCCAAAAGGGGCAGTCAATATGTGTCAGCGAACTAAAGGCGCAATCTGTAGTTAATCCCGGTATCAGCGCTCTTTTTATCTGACAGCAGGATGCTATTGACTCTTAAGTGTCATAATAACAGGCTATAAGGGTATGCTAAATGAATGTTTGATAAAACAACGGCGCATTTCCGGGAAGTGAATAACGGTCCAGTAAACTGCTCCCAATCAGCCTGATTTGGTCCGAACACCGCTCATGATGCCATGTTCTCATCGCTCAAAATGCTGTCACACCCGGCATTCGATAAGTGGTCAGACCTCGGCTTCACTTTTGCTGGATAAAGCTAGTGCCGGATAAAGCTGTAGGGCGACCGTCCCGCCGATTGGTTTGGCGGCTTCAATTGAAGAAGGCTTCATTAAATGCAGGTTGTGGCTTGGTTTGGTTCTAGTTACAGCCAGGTGCGTTGTCGGCTGAAGCTATCAGCAAGACAAGCTGTACGCGGATACAAAGATATCGATCCAGCTGCGAGCGAAAGCCCCGTTTACTATCGTTCTAGTCGTCGTCGGTATTCTGGGCCGTTAGTGGTGAAGTTGGTTTTCGGCCGTACCCCGAAGCGATCGGGAGAGTGCGCTAAGTCCCGCTCCTCGGGTGGTTCTCCAAGCCATCGACGGCGGTCCGCTCGTCTGTGACGAGTCCCGGTTCATCAGGGCGGCTCAACACGCCCCGGCGGCGGTTCGCGGCGAATCGGCTTCAGGCGCTGATTCCGCCCGGCGCCGTCATACCACTGCTGGAACACCTAGCGCAGCAGGGTGTCCAGGTCCTCGACCAGGAAGCCGAACTTCTCGTACTCGCTGTAGCGGGAGTGCTTGACGTATAGATTGGCCGTGCGCACCGCCGCGCCGCGGGTGGTCGCCAGGCAACGACGCTGCTCGGCTTCGAGTTGTTCATAGCCGCTGACGTAGCGCTCATAGGCCTGGTGGTAGAAGGCGTCGAAGACGGGAACGGCGCTGTCCAACCCCTCGCGCTCCAGGATCAGCAGGGCTTCGAGGAAACGCAGCACGGGCTCTTCGGGGTAGGTTTCCTCCAGCTCGGTGATCGCTTTTTCGAGGTCGGCGGTGTCGCCGTTCTCCCAGGCGGTCACCCCCAGCTTATAGAGCTCGCCGACGGCTTCGTGGCGCTCGGGCTCGGCGCAACCGGCGCAGAGCAGGAGCATCGGGACCAGTGAAATCGAGAGGGTTTTTGTCCACATCTTGGTTTGTTCGCTGTCGCGGAGGTGCCGCAGGGCAATAGAAAACGGCCGTGGGGCCGGCCGTGTGCGCTGCGGTGAGTCCCGGGCGGGGGACCCGATCCGCTTCAACATCCGGCTGTGCGCCCCTGACGTGTTCCGCGCGGGAGTCCAACCGTTTCAGGAGGGCGGCTGCCTGATCGCGGAGCCGTCGTCCGGTCGGCGGAACCTCACAAGCGGTTGGGCCGAATCCGGGCGCCGCAGGGGTCGCTTGCCACGGATCCAGCAAGTCCGATCAAGAGATCAAGCTGTAACGGGAGTGAAGGTTAGCACAGGACGCGGGAAAGGGCAAGGGATTAATCATCGCCTGCGTGGGGTCCGAGTCGTGTTCGACGTCCCGGTGCATCGAATGCGCTGGTCGGAAAGGCGGTTTTCTGGTCGAGATGATCGCCCCGACTCACTTGCGCCGTTTCCTGGTCATCCGATCGAGGAAGTAGGCCACGTTGCCCAGTACGATCAGCAGGACCACCAGCAAGTGGGCGCCGGTCTGGGCCACCATGCCCCGGGTGGCCAGTCCGGGATGGCTGATCAGCTTCTCGTACTCGGCGGCTCCCTTGAGGCCGCCCAGCAGGCCTGACATCTGGCCGGTCTGCAGATAGGCGTAGTACTGGGGCGCGCTGACGGCGGTACAGCCCACCAGGACAGGCACGCCGTAAGGCCCACCGGCGAACTGGACCCAGAGCTCCGGTGTCGAGGACCAGGAGATGTCAACGACGGCGGCCGTGTCGTCGTAGTTGTGATAATCGGCGAAGAGGGGTATCTCGTCGAGTTGGGTGCCGTAGAGGTCGGTGGTGTAGACCTTGCGCACCTCGTCGCCCAGGCCCAGGATCACGGCGCTGAAGCCGGCCCGGTAGCCCAGCAGGGCCCAATCCTCGCCCATGCGGATGCGACGTTCCACGCCGGCCTCGACGGCGCGGCGGTTGAACTCGTCCTGTACCTGGGCGACCAAGCGCTCGGCGATGGAGACGCCCTCCATCTGCAAAGAGATAAGTATCACCGGCTGGCCGCGGTCGAAGCAGTGCTTGAGGATGCCGACGATCATCGGCTCCAGTTCGGGCAGCCCCGAGGGTGGCGTGTCGACGGCCAGCAGCAGAGGCTTGTCTGGATCGCTGGTGTCGATGACGTCGAAGAAGCGGGTCACCGGCGAGGTCACCCGAACGCCGATGGCCGGCGGAAGTAGCAGCGCCACGATGACAACCACGGCCAACGCCAAGAATAACCAGCGTCGGTCCATCTCCAGAAAACGGGCGAAGATGTTTTTCTGCGCCATGGGCACCTCGACGGCCGGTACGGCATTCAGGTGTGAGCCACTATTGCCTAGGTCCAGCGGCGTATCAATGTAGTTGGTTGTTCATCGGCGAAGACGCTCGGTTTGCGGGTATACTGGTAACTCATCGGGGCATGAAAAACCCACCGGATCGCCCCATCCGACATTCTTGCATGCTTTGTTTAAGGGGTCGGCGCGCGGCCGACCCCTCGTTTCGCCGTTACAATGCGGTAGGTGAAACCTGACACGGCGCGGCGTTTGGTTCGCCTAACCGGCTACGCCCAGCCAGTCGGTCAGCAGGAACTGGACCCGGCCGATCAACAGCGAGACACGGCCCATGACCGTATAGCCGAAGCTGGCGCCGAAGCCGATCATCAGGAACCAGATACCGATGCGCGCCATGCCGCCCAGAATGCCTTTGTGCTCCTTAGAGAAGAAGAAGTAAGACAGGGTGCAGACCACGCCCAGAATCAACAGCGGTCCGGAGATGGCGTCGAAGAAGGTCTCGATTCCCGGCGCGGCGAAGAAATCGCGCCAGGCGTCGAAGGAGAACAGAGGAGCCACCGATCCGTCGGGCGCGTCCTGAACGATGGTGCCGCGCAACTGTTCGAGGATGCGGGTCTGGAAGGTGTTGGGGATGGCGATACCGGAGGCCGCACCCAGGTAGAAGGCCAGGGAGAAGCGGCTGATCCAGGCGATTTTGGGAATGTAACGGGTGAAGAGTAGCAGGCCGATGATCGCCGGCAGTAACAGCAGCAGGATCGAAACGCCGGGAGAGAAATCCTGCATGATCTGCGGCATCTGTGAGAACCCCTCTCGGGCCATGAAGGCGTCGAAGTTATGGGGCGTCATGGACAGTTTACGAATGGCGATGGTCAACGGCTCCCAGAAGTCGGGGATAATGACGTTGTAGAACAGCACCGCCGTCCAATAACCCACACCCAAGCCGCCCATGGCATGCTCGGCGAACTTATAGAGAGGGTTGTCTTTGATGAGGAATGAGTAGACGAAGAGCGTCAGGATCGCGGCTACCCAGACCCAGATGTCGGTGGCTAATTCCAAGGTTTCCCCCCTCTCCTTATCGTTGCACGCTCAGGCGCTTCTTTTTGCCGCTGCGGGTGACGAAGTAAGCGACGTTACCCAAGAGAATGAAGATGACGATCGTGACGTGGACCCAGAGCTGGGCGATCATGCCCTTGGTGGCCATGCCGTCGTAGTCCATCAAGCGCTCGTACTCGCTGGCGCCCTTTAGCCCGCCCAGCATGCCGGCCATCTGGCCGGTCTGCAGATAGGCGTAAAAGTTGGGCGCCATGACGGCGGTGACGCCTACCAGCACGGGGACACCGCTGGGACCGCCGGCGTACATGACCCAGCTTTCAGGGATCTGGGTTCCCGAGACTGTTACCACGGCGCTCATGTCGTAGTAGTTGTGGACGTTTTGCATCATAGGGACATCGTCCAGGTAGGTGCCGTAGTAATCGGTGGGGTAGACGTTGCGGATCTCCTCGTCGATGCCCAGCATGACAGCGGCCACGCCGGCGCGGAAACCGAGGAAGACCCAGTCCTTGCCCATCTCGATGCGCCGATCGATGCCCTGATCCTCGAACTCCGCGTTGAGTTCTTCGGTGACCTCGACGAGGATGCGCTCGGCGATTCCCGGCGCTTGGATCAGCATGGCGGTGGCAATGATACTGACATCGTTAAGGAAGGCGTGGCGGACCACGGCCCGCAGCATCGGTTCGAGCTCGGGCAGTGTGCTGGGCCCCAGGTCGAAGGAGACCAGCACCGGCTTGTCCTTCTCGGCGTTGTCGATGATGTCATAGAACGACTGGACCGGCGTGGTGATCCCGATAGGGGTGGTGCAGGGCGCGACCAGGGCGATGATCACCACCAAGCCGATGACGAGGAATATCCAGCGTCGGTCGAGCACCAGGAGCTTTTGTAACAACTTCTTCATCAGCATCTCCTTCTAGGGATCATTCACCACCCAGGTAGGAACGCTCGATACCCAGAATGATGCGTAGGGCGGTGGCGATCATACCCAGACCGACGCCGATGATGATGCCGCGCTGAGCGGCGCCGTTGGGTACCTCGAGAATCCACTCGGTGATGCCCGAGAGCCAATCGAAATCCAAAACGCGCCCCAGCATCACGATGACCGCCGCCGCCAAAAGCAGCGTGGCCTCCTTGGAGCGGGCGCGGAATGCGCGGAACGAAGCCGAGGCGATAAAGAAGGCCAATAGGCTGAACATGGTGGCCTCCATCGGCACCTGGGCGTTATCGAAGAGCTCGCGGAAAAGCGTGCCCTCTTCGATTCCCCAGACCAGACCGATGAAGGTCATCGAGAGAAAACTCAGGATGGCGACGACGTTGAAGCCCCATCCCGGCACCTGGCGAGTCATCCGGCGACCGTGGTTGCGCAGGAAGCTGGCGATACCCAGCCCCAGCGCGAAGGCCGCGATGATTCTCAGCCAGGTGAGCATCTGCTCGCGCAGGTCCTGGATCACCGGCTCCATGATGAAGTAGCTCAGTGCCCCGAACAGACCGACAACGAAGACGATAACAAGCGGTATCTGCCTGCGCATCTAACTCTCCTTCTCTCCTGCACGGCTCCCAGCAGATCGGATCGGAGCCGGTGGCGAGGCGTTCGGTGTGAACGCGGAGTACGGTTGCAGCACCACTAGCCGACGGTGAACAACTCGGCGAACCAGGTGGTGAAGAAGCTGGTCACCACCCCGATGAGAATCAGGGCGCCGACGATGTACTTGGCCCAGTCCTGGCCCTTCAGGCCACCCAAAAGAAGAGGTTCGCGGCTCATATAGGCGCTGGCCGCGTAAAGCTCCTCGCCCATGATGCAGTAGTCGCAGGCGGTGATGAAGAAGGGGATCTGGACGACGGCGTCGGTGCCGGCGATCTGGATCGCGCCGGTGGAGGCGCCGGTTTCGGCCAGGATCAGCGACTCGGCGAAGAACATCCCCATGTAGAAGTTGGTGGCGGGACGCTCGCGCAGCATGATGCCGTTGACGGCGGCGGCGTAGGCGAACTGGGACTGGGTGACGAAGAAGATGTCGTTGGAGTTGTAGGCGTCGGGACGGCCCACATCGAGGTAGGCTTCCTTGACAACCTCGCGCTCCACGGCCATCACGATGGGATCGTAGCAGGGGACGATCAGACGGATCTCGTAGATCGCCGCCTTGCGGGCCACCTGTCCCAGGATGTTGACCGAAGCGATGGTGGCCACGTCGGCCATCGATGACAGTCCGGAGACGTAGAGGATCGGCTTGCCCATCTCCGTGGCGCGGCCCAGAGCCTCTTCCACGGCGTCCAGTCCGGCGATGCGCCGGATGAAGAGCTCCTTGCCCTTGCGCGCGCTGTAGATGAAGTAGACCAACAGGCCCGAGATCAGCAGAACCCCGATCAGGGCGTTCCAGCGCTGGGAGTGGAAGAAGTGCGAGGCCGAAACGACGGGCTCGGTGGGATCGGAGTAGTGGATCGAAGTCCCGTTGCTGGCGCCGATGCGGTAGGTGTAGGCCGTGTCGGGCTCGCAGTTGGTGTCGGAATACCACCCCATACCGGCGAAAACCTGATCGATGAGCACGAACTCCGCTCCCTCGACCTCGGCGGGTTTGCGCAGGATGTGGTAGGCGACCACATTGCCCCGACCGCGGCCCCGTCGCGGATCATCGATGGAAAGGGTCCAGCTCAGGTTGATCTGCTCGCCGGAATCGTTGGGCTGATCCTCGGCGATGACGTTCATCGGCTGCGCCGGCGGCAGGTCGACCAAGGGATAGAGGTATTCCTCTCCCGTCTGGGCGAAGGCCGCGACCGGTAACAGCAGGCCGGCGACCACCAGCGCCACCGCGAGAGTTCTCACTCCACCGGTCATCTCGCTCCTTTTCGAGTTGTTTTGCCGAATATCCCGGAAAGATGTAGCACTGCAGCAAGCTTAGTAAGGCGAACCAAGTGACGACGCCGGCTTTCTCCTGTAGTCGGACTTGAAACCCGGATGCGGAGGTAGCCTAGGTGACGTTGAACAACTCGGCGAACCAGGTGGTGAAGAAGCTGGTCACCACCCCGATGAGAATCAGGGCGCCGACGATGTACTTGGCCCAGTCCTGGCCCTTCAGGCCACCCAAAAGAAGAGGTTCGCGGCTCATATAGGCGCTGGCCGCGTAAAGCTCCTCGCCCATGATGCAGTAGTCGCAGGCGGTGATGAAGAAGGGGATCTGGACGACGGCGTCGGTGCCGGCGATCTGGATCGCGCCGGTGGAGGCGCCGGTCTCGGCCAGAATCAGCGACTCGGCGAAGAACTTGCCCATATAGAAGTTCGTCGCCGGTTTCTCGCGCATCATGATGCCGTTGACTGCGGCGGCGTAGGCGAATTGGGACTGGGTGACGAAGAAGACATCGTTGGAATTGTAGGCGTCGGGGCGGCCCACATCGAGATAGGCCTCCTTGACGACCTCGCGCTCCACGGCCATCACGATGGGATCGTAGCAGGGGACGATCAAACGAATCTCATAGACCGCCGCCTTGCGAGCCACCTGGCCCAGGATGTTGACCGAAGCGATGGTGGCCACATCGTTGATGGGCGACAGACCGGAAACGTAGAGGATGGGTTTGCCCATCTCCGTGGCGCGGCCCAGGGCCTCTTCCACGGCATCCAGTCCGGCGATGCGCCGGATGAAGAGCTCCTTGCCCTGGCGGGCGCTGTAGATGAAGTAGATCAACAGGCCCGAGAGCAGCAGCACTCCGATCAGGGCGTTCCAGCGCTGGGAGTGGAAGAAGTGCGAGGCCGAGATGATGGGAACCGTGGGATCGGAGTAGCCGATGGACTTGCCGTTGCTGGCGCCGATGCGGTAGATGTAGGATTCGTCAGGCTCACAGGTCGTGTCGCTGTAGAAACCCACGCCGGCGGAGACCTGATCGATGAGGGTGAACTCCGCCCCCTCGACCTCGGCGGGTTTGCGCAGGATGTGGTAGGCGACCACATTGCCCCGACCGCGGCCCCGTCGCGGATCATCGATGGAAAGGGTCCAGCTCAGGTTGATCTGCTCGCCGGAATCGTTGGGATGATCCTCGGCGATGACACCCATCGGCTGCGCCGGCGGCAGGTCGACCAAGGGGTAGAGGTACTCCTCGCCGGATTGGGCGAGGACCGAGACCGGTGACAGCAGGCCGATGAGTAGCGCTGCCGTGGCGAGAGTTTTCTCTCTACCGGTCATTTCGGACTCCCTTCCCACATGGATGATAATGGATAGAACCATGACAACGATGATGATGCGCCGTCTTGAGGCAAGAATATGTCTGACAGTGTAGCAAAGGCGCTGGGGAGTGTCAACGGGCAACTGACGCTAAACCAGCGGTTTACTGAGCGCTCTCGACGGGCGTTTGCGGGACCACGGGCACGGCGCCCGCGCTCTTCATGAACTCCTCGACCTCGCCCCGTCGGGCGTAGAGGCTGACGTACAGTTCTCCACCCTCAGCGACTGCATCGCCCGCGTCCACCCGGGCGAACATCGGTCGATAATCCCGGGTCAGCACCGGGTGATCGAGCATCTCCCGGTTGGGGAAGCTTAGATCGTCGAAGGCGTAGCCCGGAGTCGCCGTCTCGCCGGCCAGCCAGTCTCCCAGTTTCTCAGCGTCAACGGCGTTGGGATTGATGAAGACCAGCCAGGGCTCGTGTTTATCGATCAACTCCGGATAGGCCAGGTGGTGCCCCGCCATGCCCTCGTGGCGCACCTCGCCGTTGAGGGCGGCCTCGGCGTTGCACAGACCGGCGAAGTCGTAGAGGGTCAGGCCCGAGAAATAGGCCAGTCCGCCGGCCGATCCGCAGGCCAGCGCGGCCTCGTCGGGCAGGACCTCCCGCAGGTAGGCCCCCACCACCTGCTTGGGGTAGTTGTGCAGTTGTGTTTCCTCGGCAGCCAAGCGGTGTGCGTAGTCTCCGAGGTGACCGAGCTGACTCCAGAGGACGAAGGCCGCCGTCAGCGTCCACATCGCCCAGGCCCGCGGACGCTCGCCTTTCATCCGGTCCAGCAGCTCATCGCCGCCGATCAAGGCCAGCAGGACCAGGGCCGGCATCACCGGGACCAAAAAGCGGTAATGGGCCATGTAGTCTCCGCCGGCGTAGATGATGAAGGCGAACTGGGCGGCGAGCATCAGGGTGAAGAGACCCGCGGCGGGGCGACGCCAACGCTTGATGAGTCCCCAGAGAGCCGGTAGAGCCAATAGCAGCGGCGCCCGGACCAGCAGCCAGAAGAGGATGTAGCCCAGACCGTATTTGAGCTGGACCAGAGAGCCGCCGGCCTTGACATAGGCAGGCAGGGGTAACCAGAGGCCGTAGTAGAAGCGGCGGAAGAGGAACTGGGCGGCGACCAGGCCCAAAACGACCAATAGATCGCTTAAACGCGATCCCGTTTCCGCGCCGCGACGCCGGTAGAACCAATGGTGGAACGCGAAGACAACGATGAAGGCCAGACCCTCGGGCCGGGTCCAGGCCGCCAAGCCCAGCAGCAGTCCCGTCCAGGGGAAGCGACCGCTCTTCGGACGCAGGTGCACCAGGGCGGCCGCGGTCAACAGCAGGGTGAACAGCGGGGTTTCCAGGCCCGAGCCCGACCAGACGAGCAGCGGATAGAACGCCGCCGTCACCAGCGCCGCCGCCAGGGGCGCCCATCGTCGACGAGGCGTCAAGCGTTTGGCGATAAGCCAGACCAGGTAGATCGTCGCCGCCCCGCAGAGGATACCCAGGGCAGGCGCGGAGACCACCGCGGGAACACCCAGCAGCGTCGGTAGGGCCAGCAGCAGGATCCAGAAGAGATTCGAATAGGCCTCGTCGCGCACGCCGGGGTTGTAGACCAGCCCCTCGCCCTCGACGAGGTTCTCGACGTAGCGCAGGGATATGAAGGCGTCCTCGTTGAGGTTGTAGTTCAGCGTCGCCCAGACTCCCCAGAGCAGCACCAGGGCCAACAGCAGGTAGCGAGGAGTGCGAGAATCGGCCACCGCCGGTCGCACCCGCATGCTACTCTCCGCCGGGTTTTCCATGGGTCCTCCGAGATATTACTCCACACCTGCAAAACAAGGATTATTCCCGTGTAGGTTTTCATCGGTTCCGGTGCCGCCGTGATCAGTTGCGCCGATGCAGCTTTACACAGGGTGGAACGGACACTAGGAAGTCAGGGATTCGATCGCCTTCTCCAAGCCCTCGGGATCGCCCAGGCTCAGAACCTTGAGCCCCTTGGCCGAGCGCTTCATCAGTCCGGCGATCACCCGGCCGTGACCGAACTCGACGGCGGTCTCGACGCCGCGATTGGTGAGCCAGCGGGCGCAGTCCAGCCAGCGCACCGGTTCGGCCACCTGGCGGGCCAGGGTGTTTTTGATCTCCGCGACGTCGGCGGCGGGCGCGCCGGTGACGTTGGTCGCCACGGGGAAAGCCGGCTCGCCGAGCTCCAGGGCGGCCAGCTCATCGGCCAGGCGTCGTCCGGCCTCGGCGATGAAGCTGGTGTGGAAGGGTCCGCTGACGTCCAGGACCACGGCGCGCTTGGCGCCGGCCTCTTTGGCGCGTTCGACGAACTCCTCCAGGGCCGCGCGCCTGCCGGCGACGACGATCTGCACCGGAGAGTTGATCGTGGCCGGCTCTATGGGTCGGGGATCGGGCAGTTCGGCCAGCAGCTCTTCGACCCTTCCCTCGTCCAGTCCGATCAGGGCGGCCATGGTGCCCGGGTTATCGCGGGCGGCGTCACGGATCAACTCTCCGCGGCGGCGGACCAAGCGCAGGCCTTCCTCGAAGCTGAGGGTTCCGGCGGCGGCGTAGGCCGAGTACTCGCCCAGAGAGTGTCCGGCGGCGCTGTCCCAGTCGAGATCGGGCAGCCTTTCGCGCAGACAGGCCCAGGCGGCGTAGCTGGCGAGGTAGATGGCGGGCTGGGTGTTCTCGGTGGCGGTGAGTTCCTCGGCGGGACCCTCGAACATAAGTCGGGTCAGGGGGTAACCCAGGACCTCGTCGGCGGTGTCGAAGAGGCGGCGGGCCGTGGGCAGCGCTTCGTAAAGGCTGCGGCCCATGCCGACCTCCTGGGAGCCCTGACCGGGAAAGAGCGCGGCGATTTTCATGATGGTGGTGGGTGGGGTTGAGGTTGGGGATTGACCGGTGCTACTCGAGACTGAACACGATCTGGAAGAACATGTCCAGGTGTTGGGCGTCGACGCTGTCTGGGATGATCACCTCGGATTCGTCGATGTCGATATCAGCGTATTCGCCGGTGAGGTGGTAGCCGACGCCGGCGCTGAGCCAGAGCACCTCTTTGAGCTGGAACTCCCCGGCCAACTGGAGATGAAAGCCCTGGGCGCCGCCGAAGCCGGTGCCCTGGGAGTCGACGAGGTTGGAGGAGAAGGTGTAACCGGCGGCGGGGCGCAGGCGCCAGCGCTCGCCCAGGGGGATCAGGGTGTAGAGATCCACGCTCTGCAGGTAATGGCCCATGGGCACCTCGCGGTTCTCCTCGATGGTCCAGTCGAAGGTTCCGATGCCGAGCTGGAACTTGACGCCGATGAGCTTGGCGTAGGAGAGACCGATCTCGAAGCGCCCCAGCCAGCAGGACTGGTCGGCGCCGTCGGGCAGGGTGTCGCTGAAGACGTTGCGGTAACCCAGCCCCAGGCCGATGTGGATGCCGACCCGGGTGGTCGGCGGGTCGACGTCGCGGGCCTCGACGGGCTCGGCCTGAGCCGAACCGACGACGAAAGCCAGGGCCAGCAGGGCCGGAAGCATGATTCGCATGGGGGTCCTTTTGCTGGGGTGAACTGCCGTGGAGATCCCCCTATCTACAATATATGATACATCCCCCGGGGTTGCGGTGTCAGATGATCCAGCGCAGCAGGTTCGCCGCCCAGGCGAAACCGGCGCCGAAGGTGGTGGTGCAGACCAGATCGCCCCGGTTGAGACGCCCCGAGCGATAGGCCTCGTCGAGGCAGATGGGGATGGTGGCGGCCGAGGTGTTGGCCTGGCGTTCGATGTTGACGAAGGCCCGCTCCGGAGGGACCTCAAGGCGCTTGCGCACGGCCTCGATGATGCGAATGTTGGCCTGATGCGGAACCAGCAGGTCGATGTCCTCGCTCTGGTAACCGGCCTGCTCGAGCACCGCCCGGGCGCCCTCGACCATCGCCCGCACCGCGCTCTTGAAGACGTCCTGGCCCGACATGTGGACGTAGTGCATCTTCTTGTCCACGGTCTCGTGGGTGGCCGGGTTGACCGAGCCGCCGGCGGGCTGGATCAGGAAGGGTCCGCCGGAACCGTCGGCCTTGATGAAGTCGGCCAGCAGGCCCTCCTCGTCCACGGCGCTGACCACGGCCGCCCCGGCGCCGTCGCCGAAGAGCACGCAGGTGTTGCGGTCTTCCCAGTTGGTGAAGCGCGAGAGCACCTCGACGCCGACCACCAGGATGTTCTCCATCATCCCACTCTTGATGTAGGCGTCGGCCACGGACATGGCGCTGGCGAAACCGGCGCAGCCCGCCGAGAGGTCGAAGGCCCCGGCCTTCTTGGCCCCCAGCTTGTCCTGCAGCACGCAGGCCGTCGAGGGGAAGAGGTAGTCGGGACAGACCGTGGCCAGGATGACGGCGTCGAGCTGGTCGGCGGCGATACCTGCGGTCTCCAGAGCGCTCTGGGCCGCGATGAAGGCCAGGTCGCTGGCGGACTGATCCTCGGCGGCGATGTGCCGCTCGCGCATCCCGGTGCGGGTGCGGATCCATTCGTCCGAGGTGTCGACCACCTTCTCCAGGTCACTGTTGGTCAAGACCTTCTCGGGCAGGTAGGAGCCGATTCCGATGATGCCGGCGTTGGCCATGATCTCACCTCTCTGGGGCACGGGCTCGTTTTCCGATGGCGTGTCGTCTTGGCGTCGAATGCCGATAGCTGTAAAGTAAGGTCAAGTGCCGCGGGGACAGCCTCGCGAGTTGTACAGACGGCCCCGGAGCGACCGGCCGCGGGCTGCGCCTGATCAGTCCCCGTCGCCCAGGGCCATCTTCTCGCTGATCTGGCGGTTGATCTCGCTGTCGACCAAGTGTCGGGCGGCCTTGCAGGCGTTCATGATCGCCTCGGCGTTCGAGGAGCCGTGGGCGATGATGCTGATCCCCCGGACGCCGAGCAGCGGCGCGCCGCCGATGGAGGAGGCCCCGGCCACCTGCTTGAAGTGACGGAAGGCCGGCTTCATCAGCAGGCCGCCCAAGGTCACCAGGGGGCGGCGGCGCATACCCTCGCGCAGGTGGTGGGCCACCCAGCGCGCCGCGGACTCGCTGAACTTGAGCAGCACATTGCCGACGAAGCCGTCGCAGACCACCACGTCGGCGCCGCCGGTGTAGAGCCCCCGGCCCTCGACCATGCCGGTGAAGTTTATGCCCGACTTGGCGGCCAGCAGATTGTAGGCCTCGCGGACCACGTCGTTGCCCTTGGTGGGCTCCTCGCCGATGGAGACCAGACCGACGCGGGGGTTCTCAATGTCGAAGGCCGTCTCCAGATAGAGCGAGCCCATCACGGCGAAGCCGACCAGGTGGCTGGCCCGGTTCTGCTCATTGGCCCCGGCGTCGATAAGCACGCTCCAGCCGTGGGTGGCCGGGACGGCCACGGCGATGGCCGGGCGTTCGACACCGGGCAGGCGGCCCAGGTGGAGGATCGAGCTGACGACCTGAGCCCCGGTGGAGCCGGCGGAAACCAGGGCCGCCGCCTCGCCGTTCTTTACCAGGCGCGTGGCCACGGAGATCGAGGCGTCGCGCTTGCGCTTGAGGGCGTAGGTCGGCGACTCGTCCATCGCCACAACCTGGGCGGCGTGCTCGATGCGCCAATCAGCGGGATCCAAGCCCTGACGGCGCAGTTCCGTCGTCACTTCGTCGCGGTGGCCGACCAGGATAAGCTCGCCAACCCCGGCCCTGCGCGCCAGCGCGGCCCCGGCGATGATCGCCCCGGGGGCGTTGTCGCCGCCCATCACGTCCAGGGCGATGGGGGAGCGGCCGTCGGCGGCGGGGGTGGGTCGGGGCATGGAGATACCGTTGGGGCGCGCCCGGGGGATCGGGGATAACCGGATCTCCCGGGCGGTATGGGGAGGGCGGGACCGCGACAAGGTCGAGTCCCGACGAAAACGCTGGGGCGGTCCTACTCTTCCTGCTTGACCGGGATGATGATCTGGCGGCCCTTGTAGTGTCCGCAGGCGGCGCAGATGCGGTGGGGCAGCTTGGCCGCGCCGCAGTTGGGGCAGGTGGTCAGGCTGGGGACGGCGATCTTGCGCACCCAGTGGGCTTTACGCATGTCGCGTTTGGAGCGGGACTTCCGCCGTTTGGGAACGGCCATGCTTACTCCTTGGTGGTATCGGTAAAGAGTCAAGGCTTCGACGGCGCGAGGGGCGCCGATTGACATCGAACAGAACGCAACGGGTAACCGGTCTAACCGGCGGTCGAGGCCGGAATGCCATGCGGGTGAGCTGCCGGCGGGCGGCGTCCGATCCGTGCGATCGATCCACCTGTCGACGAAGCAGAACCTTACCAATATTTACTCAAGTTGGCAAGGCCGTCAGCTTCGGATAACGCGGTACATCGTCGGGACGGGTCTCAGCCGGTGCAGATGGCGCGGGTGTCCCGGGCGATGACCAGCTCCTCGTTGGTCGGCACCACCCAGACGGCGACGCCGCTGTCCGGAGTGGTCACGGGGCCTTCGTAGCCCGAGCCGGGTTGGGCCTTTTCTGTGTTGAGGCTCTCGTCGAGCTCCAGTCCGAGAAAGGCCAGGGGCTTGCAGGTCAGGGTCCGTGCGATGGGCGAGTTCTCGCCGACGCCGGCGGTGAAGATAACGGCGTCGAGACCACCCATGGCGGCGGCGTAGGCGCCGATATACTTGGTGATGCGGTAGCAGTAGATCTGGAGGATCTTGACGCATTCGGGATCGTTCTCGAAGTAGCGATCCTCGATGTCGCGCATGTCGATGTACTTGCCATCGGAGAGGCCGCGCACGCCGGATTGGCGGTTGAGCAGGGCGTCGACCTCTTTGGCGTCCAGGTTCTCTTTGTTTTGCAAAAACAGGGGGATGGCCGGGTCGATGTCGCCGCAGCGGCTGCCCATCACCAGGCCCTCGAGGGGGGTGAAGCCCATCGAGGTGTCGACGCTAGTGCCTTTGTCGACGGCGGCGACCGAGGCGCCGTTGCCCAGATGACAGGTGACCAGCTTGAGCTTCTCGATGGGACGGTTCATCTTCTCGGCGCAGCGAGCCGCGACATAGCGGTGACTGGTGCCGTGAAAGCCGTAGCGTCGAATGCTGTAGCGCTCATAGGTCCAGCTCGGCAGGGCGTAAAGGTAGCTGGTCTCGGGCATCGTCTGGTGGAAGGCGGTGTCGAAAACGGCCACCTGGGGCGCTCGGGGCAGGATGGCCGTGACGGCGTCCACGCCCTTGAGGTTGGCCGGATTGTGCAGCGGTGCCAAGGGTATGCAGTCTTCGATCTTGCCGTAGACCTCTTCGGTGATCAGGGTGCTGTCGGCGAAACGCTCACCGCCGTGGACCACGCGGTGGCCGACGGCGGCGATGTCGTCAAGGGAGTCGACGACGGCCTGCTCGCCCTTGGTCAACAGGTCCAGGACGTAGGCCACCGCCGTGGTGTGATCAGTGATTTCGTCGGGCTCGCGGGTTAGCTTGCCCCCCGGCGTCTTGTACTTGACCCGGGCCTGTCCGGCGCCGATGCGCTCCACCAGACCTTTGGCCAATAACCGTTCCTCGGTCATCTCCAGGAGTTGGAACTTGACCGAGGAGCTACCGCAATTGAGCACCAGGATGTTCATCGCGCCTCTTTCACAACGAGATTTTGACGTGGATCAAACCGCCTGATTTTAACGTTATCGGCGGGACGGTAGATTAGCATATGGGCGCCGTCCGAGTCAAGGCGCAGCCGTGTTTTACCACGCCGTCGCTCCAGTGTTGCACACTCCTATGTACGCAACCTTCACGTTAGCTTTGATTCGACTCCCGAGCTTGGCGGCACAACCCGATCAGACCTGTGGAAGACCCTTTTGGATTAGGCATCATGGAACCTGTTCGGACCAAATCAGGCAAGTAAAGAGTGGTTTGCCTGCTCCCCGACACCCCCTCTCGGAAATGTACAAAATGTACTAATTGAACCAGAAGATTATCACACCTGCCTGAATAGGCATATACCGCTAATAGCCTGTTGTTAGGTGTCTTATGGGTGCGCAGGCTGTCACTTTCCGTGCGTTGAATGATGGCACAAAACCAGATGTGTTCCAACAGGACGCGGAGAGTCGACAAGTCGCGACTCCAGTTTTCATGCTGGGCTTTCCAGGCGGAATGAGGCGGAACGCTTTTAAATAGCTGCTTTAGCAGATATGAAACTTGGGATCATGTAACCTGATCGGACCAATTGAGCGCTGTATCCCGCAGGTAGTCGAGACATTTGTCGTCGTTTCTGTGGCTGAATCTGGGCGGCCTTTCTCTGATACAGAGCCTGTCGTTGCGTTTGAAGCCGCCGTGGTAGGCTTATTGCCGTCGCTTGCCGCATCCCCGGCAGTTATCGAGGCCGTTGATACGCACCTCGCCATTGGCCAGGGCCTTGTCGCTGTTGATGCGCTTGTAGTGAAAACCGTTGAGTGACAGCCTGTTATAGGCCTTCAAGCCGTCGGTGTTGACGATCTATTCCACCTTGAGCTTTTAAAGCTAGGCGGCGCCGTGCTTTCTTTTGGATTCGGTGTGTATATTTTATGCCACTTCTCTTGCATTTATACTTACCATCGGCCAACTTATAGTGATTATCATGGTTACATTTTGGCAACTGATGTGCCGGTCGGTTGCTTGTTTTCCGCCACTTTTGCGACCCTTTCTGGTGACAGAGCATCACAGCCCATCACCTATGTTAACAGCGCGTTACACACATGCATCGGTCAGAACACGGTATACGATCCCGAAAACATTTGACATATCGATCTAGAACCTTTCGTGTTTTAGTTGTCAGCACTTCTGTTCTAATTGCCGCCCTTTGTTTTGTTATCATATTCATGCAACGGACCGCAGCATTACTGGATTACACTTGAATTAAAACACTTAGCAGGCAAGTGGGTTTCCATCTTCTTAGGATTTCTCGAAAACGTCTCGGCGCATTAAAGCAACTGGTTGACACCATTGGCTTCGACGACGGTGTTTCGATCATAAGAAGCCTGTTAACATGCGCTTATAACAAGAAAGCTCCAAGAGATTTGGGTTGCGGGACAAACTCTATTCGGCACAGTCTCGTACCAGCAGCATTTTCGAGGTGGGTCGGTGTTTCGAGTTGCAGTTTGCTGGTCCGGGACCGTGTGTGATGCCTTGTGTTTTTGAAACCGGTTCAGTTTCATCTGATGATCCGAATAAGGAAAGACGCCGCATTACGGCGCCTTTCCTTCTCTAGCTCCTGATTTCGGCGGGAGGCTCAGCGCTCGACGACGAAGCGCGTCGTCTCGTTACCTGTGTCGGTGCGCAGGTTGAGCAGGTAGACCCCGCTGGTCAGTCCGGCGGCGTCCAGGGACAGCTCATGGCGACCGGCGCTGAGGCTGCCGGAATGAACGGTACTCACCCGGCGGCCGGCCAAATCGTAAACGGCCAACTCGACGGAGCCGTTCGCGGGAAGATTGAGTCCCACAGTGGCGACGCCGTTGACGGGCGAGGGGTACAGACCCTCCAGAGCCCGGGTGGCGGCGCCCTGCTCAGGTGGCCGGGTACCGACTGGGTTCTCGTCCTTCATATAGTAGAGGTCGTAATTGCCCGCCCCGTCGGGTGAATAGCTGTAGACGAGATGATAGGTGTCGTCATCGCCGACCGTCATTCTGGGGGCGCCGTAGTAACCGGGGTCCTGGCTGAGTTCACGGGGATTGGAGAATCCGTGGGGGCCGATTTTGGCCTCCATGATGGTGTAATCGCCGTTGAGATGACGCCGCCAGA
The DNA here is from genome assembly GCA_964581465.1 of uncultured bacterium. GTDB lineage: Bacteria > RBG-13-66-14 > RBG-13-66-14 > RBG-13-66-14 > RBG-13-66-14 > WJMB01. Next base: position 50,027 of record CAZOOP010000006.1, on the reverse strand, counting down.
GCAGCCGCACGCCGTCGTAACCGGCCTCGAGAATCGGTTTGGTGTTCTTGTAGTCGGCATCCGGATAAACGGGCCTGATCTTTAGTATCCAGTCATCGTCAGCGGCGTCGAGGTCTTTGACCGAATAGTACACCTGGTAAAAGCCGTTGGGCAGGCTGTAGGGTGCGTTGGAGGCCAGGTAAAGGTACCCCTCGCCAATCTCGATATCAGCGGCCTGGCCGATGCCCAGTTCCACGGGTTGGCCCCATTGGCCGGTGGGCGAAAGGTGACGGTAATAGACCATCCAGGGATCGGATTGGGGGTTTACAATGTCACTCCAAGCTATATGGATACCACCGTCGTCATCTAGTAGGGCACGAATGTGAGTCCTCCAACCAGTTCCAGCATCTGTTATCTGCTCGGCTATACCCCAGGATCCATTCTTGTAGGTGTTGTGAAAGATCTCATAATGTAAACCGGGTTGGACCTCACTCCAGAGAAGATGCACTGTGTTTTGATTGTCGACCAAGGTAGTTGGATGAACGTAGTGCAGGGTTGTGCTTGTCAACAGCGCATCTTCACCGACCCACTCACCTGCGGCGGCGTCGAAGCGGTTCCAGTACAGGTCGTAGTAGACGCTGTTGCGGGTATCGTACCAGAAGACGTAGATATTGCCGTCGTCGTCGATGCTCATCGCCGGGCAATGGGAAACGCCTTCACCGAAAGAAAGCCGCTCCGGTTCGCTCCAGGACTCATCGTGGCGCACGTAGTAGACCTCGCGGTTGGTGCTCTCTCCGGGAACCAGGTCCGCGTGGTAGACGACGTGCAGGTCGCCGTCGGGACCCTGGAGAATTGGAGTGGTTCCATAACCCTCGAGCAGGTCGTCGTGGGCCGTGTCGTTGACCAGCGCGGGTGAACTCCAGGTGCCCGCCGCCGCCGATACCAGCAGCAGTGTCAGCGCAAGGACGCGTTTCAAGGTCATGGGCTTGCCGGGCATCTCAACCTCGCTTCCGTTGGACCATACAATCAATCGGCGGTCAACCGTCAATCGGTAAGGAATATCGCATCGCTGTCTCGGACTAGTCAACCACAATGATAGTCCCAAACTTCAATACCGACAAGTTCACTCGGTTGATTCTTTGCCGTTTTGTCAAACTCCGTCAGGTGTCCGCCCTATTTACATGCAAAAAGTGTGCCAGGTGACGATCCGGGTGGGTGAGCATTCAAGCTCGGTTTTTCAACAAGATAGGCATTGCCTGTTCGTTGAATAAAACGGGGGCGGGGTTTTCACCCCGATCCCCCGTTGTTGATGTGGTCTTCGACCCCAATCCGGTCGGTCTAGTGGAGTCTATCCGGGTCCCCAGATGGACGATCCCGGCGAATCGGCCTTGTCGTCGTCATCATCGTCGTCATCATCGTCGTCGCGATCGGGTCCCCAGACCTCGTCGTCATCGTCATCATCGTCGTCGTCACCGCCGTTATCATTGGAGCCGCAGAGGGCGGAGAAGAACGCGTCAAAAAGGCAGCCCATCAGGTTGGGACCGTCGTAATCGTCGTCCTCCTCGTAACTCGGCCCGACGTTGAAGGATGCCCAGGTGGTCTCGTCGGGCAGAATCTCCACGCTGCGCGTCAGCACCGGTTCCGCGGCGCTGTCGTAAAGCACCAGGCTATAGCGCCCCGGGGCCAGGACGAACTCGATCCCCTCGCTGGGAACAAGTCCGCCGGAGCTGCCGTCGACACTGATGCTGTAGCCAGGCTGATCGCAGGTTACCCGCAGACGGCCGTGGCGGACGCCGACCTCAATGGCTATGGGAAAGCGCCCATGGAAGGCGGAGACGGCGATGGCCGTCAGGCGGGGCATCACATCGTCGTAGGAGCCCACCAGGGTTCGCTCCTCGAAAACCTCGCCGTCAGCGCCCACCAGGTAGAGCCGCCAACGGTCCTCGGGTTGCAGGAAGAGGAAGATCGTCGCCGCGGCGCCGTACTCGGATGCCCGCTCGAGGAAGGGGCCAAACCAAGCCGGCGGAACATCGGGGACCGTTGGCCCCCAAACCGGCTCCACACCGCCACTCCAGACCAGGCGGCTCGGATTGCCATCGGTGAAGGCCTCGAAGAGGGCCGTGGTCGCCCGCTCGGCAGCGGCGGCGTCGCCCCGGTTGTCGACGGCCTCGACCAGGCCGGCCCGACGGGATCCGGCGTCGACCACGGAGAGCTCCAGGGCGCCGACGGCCAGGGCCGTCGCGAGGATGATCAGGACACTGGTTCTCAGCACTTGGCGCACCACAGCCTCCCGGTTGCTGGTTTCAACGACGCGGTGCTGCCTGGACTATCCATCCGCTTCAACCCCAGCGGATCGTCCGCCTGCAACCATGCCGATGACGAATTCGCGTGGCGAAATCGCGAAAAAATCCAACGCGCAATCGTTCATAGTAGTTCCGGAATCGGCTCCAGCCGTCTTATAATCGATTACCCAAGTATAGCAGGCCGGGACGTGGACGACTATCCGGCGGCGGGGTTTTGCCCCATGAGCGCCCTGTGTTAATATTAGCTTCGATTTCACGGTGCGACCTTCGCCGAGGCTCCCTCCCACGGCGTCTTATCCGCCAGTCGGCGGGGAGGCGTTGGCACGTTTCTTGCAGCGGAGCGGGGAGGCTCTTCGGCGAGGCCGCCGGCGGATCTCCGCAAGAAACGTGCCAACGCCGGGCCGCGGCGTGGTTGCCCGCGGATACGAACGGCGAAGGTCGCGGATCACTCCACCCGCCCCCGGGCGGGCCAGCCCCAGCGAGGTGGCGATGCGCCTCTACGAGTACGAGTCCAAGGATATCTACCGCGAAGCCGGTATCGAGGTTCCCCACGGCGTGGTCGCCGACGGCGTCGAGGAGCTGCGGCGGACCGCCGGCGAGGTCGAGTACCCGGTGGCGGTCAAGGCCCAGGTGCTCACCGGCGGTCGCGGCAAGGCCGGCGGCGTCAGCGTCGTCAAGGACGCCGACAGCCTCGTCGCCGAGGGCGAGCGCATCCTCGGCCTGACCATCAAGGGCTACCCGGTGCGCAAGCTGCTGGTCGAAAGCGCCCTTGAGATCGACCGCGAGCTCTACCTGGGGGTGACCATCGATCGGTCGGCCTACAAGCTGGTGCTGATCGCTTCGTCCAAGGGCGGCGTCAACATCGAGCAGACCGCCGAGGAGGACCCCGCCGCCGTCGTCCGCGAGCATCTGGGTATCGATGAGGAGCTGTTCCCTCACCGCGGGGTGGCGCTGGCCAAAAAGATCGGCCTGGAGGGCAAGGCCCTGCAGCGCTTCGCCGCCGTGGCGGCGGCCCTGGTGCGGGTATTCCGCGAGCGGGACCTCAAGATGGCCGAAATCAACCCGCTGGTCGTCACCGGCGATGGCGAGATGGTCGCCGCCGACGCCCGGATCAACGTCGACGACGACGCCCTCTACCGCCAGAAGAAGCTCCAGGCTTTGGCCCCGGCCGGGCGTCACGAGGAGGGCGAGCTGACCGAGCGGGAGAGGCAGGCTCGCGCCGAGGGCATCCCCTACCTGGACCTCGAGGGCGACATCGGCATGTTCCCAGGCGGCGCCGGCTTCGGCATCATGGGCAACGACTTCATCCATCACTTCGGCGGGCGGCCGGCCAACTTCATGGACTCCGGCGGCGGGCCGACCCCGGAGCGCTTGGCCAAGATGCTAGGCCTGCTCGATGAGAACCCCAAGGTCAAGGCCATCTTCGGCGCCCGCTTCGGCGGTGTCTCGCGCTGCGACGACTTCGCCAAGGGCGTTGTTATCTTCTTGAAGGAGCACGGCCTGAGCAAGCCGATGGCCCTGCGCTTCACCGGCAACATGTGGCGCGAGGGCGTGCGTATCTTCGAAGAGGAGAAGGCCGCCCACCCGGAGCTCTTCGAGAAGATCGATTTCTTCGGCATCGAGACGCCCATCGAGAAAGTCGCCCAGCGCGCCGTCGAGCTGGCCGCCGAGGCCGGTTAACCCGGCATCGACGGATGAGCGGTCCCCTGGCCGCGCGGACTATGTGGAACGGTCGGGTCCGGGATCGCCCGGGACCCGACCGTTGCTATCGCTCCAGGCTTGCTGTTCGAAGCAATCAATGAGTCGTTCCGCCTGTTATGCGGCAGGGGCGCCGTAACCGGTTGGAAACCAGAAGTCCGGCTAATAATGCGTTACTGGGTAGCTAAAGCCCGCCTGGTTAAGTATTGGCGTTTTAAACGTATCGGGATCAACTCAGGCTGATTGGCGGGCGGTTCGCTGGACCGTCATCAACTATTAGAAATGCACCGGTATATAAAGAAGGGATCGTATACCCTATCCGGACCTGACTGTGATTGTATCCTTTTGATAATAGAGATGCTGGGCTACCCGTCACGGAACGGGCCGTTGAATAGTGTAGGCGAATACGGGCCTGATTTTTGGCGATCCCTGGCGATCCCAGATATCAGCGGTTCTGTATCTGCCCTGGCGACAGATTGCCACAGAAGCCTAAGTGTCATAAAATCAAGCAATAAGGGCATGCCATATGAACGCTTGCTGCTAGAAGGCGTGTTTCAGGGAGTCAATAACGGCCCGGCGGGTTGATCCCAATCAGCCTGATTTGGTCCGAACACGTTCCACGATGCCTTAAAGAAAGGAATTACCACTCGCTCCGGAACCGGCATATCCAGCTGAATGACTGTCATTGGTTGCTTTATGGCTCCTAATCGCCGCCATTTTCATACCGCTGCATTGTCTTGCCGGTGCGGGTGGCGATCCACTTGGAACTGCTTTGCGCCGCCGGAAGCCGGAGGCTGTTGGTTCCCTTCGGAAGTCGACCACGCCGTGAGAGAAGGACCTGCTGACGACGTTCTATTGCTCGCTTTAGCAGTTTCGACCGCTATCCGCCTTCCCTGGATGACGCCTCGCTGCGGGTAGTTACCAAGCCTCCTTCTCGAGGCGGCTTTCCCGAGTTGTGATTGCTTGGTCTTGTTTCTACAGCTTATCCTGTGTCGTAAGCGGAAAACCGCTCTATATCAAGAGAGTAACCGGGCTCAAACGAAGCCGTTCGGTGATACCTCGCCGACAAACCGCTCAACGAGATTGGGAATGCCGGCGAGGAGCTGCTACACTAGGCTAACACATCGACGTGATCACTCGGTCGATCACCCCGGCGACCTGGGAACACAGTCGCGAGCTGCCACGTAGCAAGAGAGCATCACTTTATGCTAATATATAAACGGTCTACAACCGTTCAACCTTACCCCACCCGGGAGCAACCATGCGTAAAACGCTGACCATCACCCTGCTTCTCCTCTCCGCCGCCGCCTCGTTGGCCCTGACCGACGAGCTGGTGGCCGAGATCATCACTGAGTTCTACACCGTCGCCTACACCGGCCTGACCGAGGAAGAGATCTATGAGTCCTATGGCACCAGCGACGCCGAGCTCAGCGAGTACCTGGACAATCTGAGCGATGAGCGCGTCGAGGCGATCTTCCTCGATGTCGAGGAGCGCTACAACGCCTTCATGGACACCCGGATGGCCGACTTCTACGGTGTTCCGCCCGCCCTGTTCACCGCCGAGGCCTTCAGCGGCGGCGAGCTCGAGCTCGAAGAGCTGCTCGGAGAGGACAAGGTCGTCTTCATCAACGTCTTCGCCACCTGGTGCCCGCCCTGCCGTGCCGAGATCCCGGCCTTCCTGGAGCTGATGGACGAGCTGGAGGACGACTTCCTCGTCATCGGCGTCAGCGTGGACGACTTCGCCTCGCTGGAGGACCTGGCGCCGTTCATCGAAGAACAGGAGATCGATTACCCGGTGGTGCTCTACACCCAGCTCGCCGAAGACGCGATGGTCTACTACCAGGCCGACGCCGTGCCGACCACTTGGGTGGTCGATCCCGACGGCAACGTCCAGCAGATCATCGTCGGCAGCCGGGAGAAGGAAGAGTTCCGGGCGCTGATCGAAGAGCTGCTGTAGCTCTCGCCGCCCAACTCGCCTGACAAAGGGCCGGGTCCTTCGACCCGGCCTTTTTTCCAGAATGCTAACTCAACTGTGAGGCGGGTGTGCGGGACGATTACTCCGAGCCCGCCGCGTATCGGCTACAGCACCAAACCGAGGGAGATACTGAGCGAATCCAGGCCGCCTTCGTCGTCCAGCGGCAGACCGACGGCCGTATCGAACTCGAAGCTCCCCAGCCGTAGGCCCAGCCCGGCGCGCAGCTCATGGGAGTAGGCGCCTTGATAGGGAGCGCTGCCCTGGTAGGAGGCCCGCAGGGTCAGGGTGTCGAAGAGCAGCGCTTCGGCGGCCCCGCAGAAGACGACGTTACCGTCGAAATCCGTCCGCGCTCCGGCGGCCAGGATCAAGTCGTCGTAGGTGAATCCCAGGGCGCCGGTCAGCTCCCGGGGGGCCAGCTCGCGCACGCCGTCGAGCTCGATGTTGGGCTGGATGAAGTCGGTCAGGCCGAAGCTCAGGTAGAGGCGCCGCCAGATCAGGGGCACGGCCACGGAGAGGTCGATGCCGAAGCCCTGGTCGCCCGTATCGGTGATGTCTGCGGCTTCGTACAAGCGTTCGACGCTGAAGTAACGCAGGTCCAGGCCCAGGTAGTAGCTCGGGCGGTACTCGGGGGGTTGGGAGATCCACTCCTCCGGGTTCTCCTCGTACTCCTCGATATCATCAGGGTCATCCCCGCCCGGTGCGTCGTCGTCGATGTACTCCTCGATCTCGCCGTCGTCGTCCCCCGCTTCATCATCATCCAGGGCTCGCTGGATGAGGTCCTCGGCACTGGCGGCCTGTCCCTCGGGTAGTATCACCCGGGTCCCCAGACCCACCGACCAGCCCAGCCCCAGGGAGAAGCCGACCTCGCGGAAGAAGTCCGGGGAGCCCGTGTCGGTGCGGCGCAGCTCGACGGCCAGGGTGCCCAGGCGCAGGCTGTCGGAAACCGGGGCGACGTAGCTCAGTTGCTCGTGGTTCATCTCAACGGTTCCGGCGGCGAGTTCGGGCAGCCACAGCGCCGCGCCGAGACGGCTGCTATCGTCGTAGACGGCGGTCAAGGCCCCGGCGCCGGGGAGGAAGCCGGGCAGCCCGGGGACGGCGCCGACGGCGCATCCGAAGACGTACTCCCGGGCGTCGAGGGCCTCGTTCATCCCGTAGGTCGGCGCGGCGGTCGACGTTAGGCAAAGCGCGGCGAGCAGGGCGAGGATACTGGTGGATCGTTTCACTGGTCGAGACCTTTGGCGGATTGTTCTGTGATCTTGGTGGTCACCGAAGCAGCCGACTGGGGCTGACTGGTTCGAAGGGTGTCGCGCGGTGCTGGAGCTATCCGCCGCCGTACCGATCAAGCTCCTCGCGTTAACCGTTCGGCGGCCGGGTATCCGGGCGAAAGGCGGAGGGCGTCACATTCGCTTGATGGCAGTCTAGGGGCGAGCTGAACAGCATCGTCAGTAGCTGCTGGGGGGAGATGGCAATCAGCATCTACTCAACGCTCTTATGGAACCGTTGGCCACGTTCCCGTCCGTCGGTTACTGATGGTCTTGAAAACAGACGCGCGCCGGTACGCTATGGCTGTCTGGCAGAGGAAAGCCGATCAGACCCACTCTGTCAACGTCCGACGGGTTCTGGTTGTCAGTCGATCAAATCCCGGGCGCGTCGTGCGGCCAGGCGGATCGTCGCGGCGTTCAGGTAGCCCAGGGCCCACCAACCCTGATCGGTGTAGCGCAGGGCGTTGAGCGTCAGGTCGCCCCAGCCCAGGGCGAAGACGCTCAGGTCCGTCAGCTCCTCGTCGCGACGATCGAGGCGTCGCGGCCCCTCGGGCTCGGGCGGCCGCGGGTTGAGGGCGTCGTAGTAGCCGCGGCGGAAGAGGAAGGCGTGGGCGCTCTCGTGGGCGACGACCGCTCCAACGGCCAGGGGATCATCGGCCAGGGGCGCGGCGATGAAGATGCGCCGGGGCACGGGATGCTCGGGGACGCCCAGCCGCGGGGTGGTGTGGGTCGTCCGCAGAAGGCCGGGCAGCTCGAGCCACTCCGAGAACTCGACGGGCACGGGCTCCTCGCCGACGGTCGCCGCCAAGGCCCGTTGGATGATGTTGGGGTCGCCGGTGTCCAGAAAGGCGTCGTAGAGTCGCCGCACGTCCAGAGGGTGGGTGAAGACCGAATCGGGCAGTCCCCGGCGGACGAAGCTCAGAACGAAGTCGACGTCGTCGCGGGTTCGCGGGTCGACATTGCGTAAAGGTTCCGGCTCGAGCAGGCTGTTGAGCACCCAGAGCCGCAGATAGAGGTGTCGCCGACCGCCGAAGAGCCGCTTCCGACCGGCGCGACGCAGGCGGATCACCAGGCCGCTGCGGGCGCCCTTGGGGATGTTGACCAGCACGCGACCCGCCGGGGTCTCCAGCTCGACGGCCGCCCCCCGGGCGGCCTGGAGCGGCGAGAGATAGAGCTCCCGATAGCGGCGGGGCACGTCGTCTCCTCGCTGTCGCGGATCGAGTGCGCCCGGCGGACTCAGCCCGTCGTCGTGAACTCCCCCATCGCCCGGAATTTTTTGTATCGCCGGTCGAGGAGCTCCTCGATCGGCAGTTTACTAAGCTCACCAACGGCGGTCACCAGGGTTTCCTTGATGATCTGGGCCGTCTCCTCGATGCCGTGGTGGGCGCCGCCCAGGGGTTCGGGCAGGATACGGTCGACCACGCCGAGCTCGACCAGGTGCGCTCCGGAGACCTTGAGCGCCTCGGCGGCGAGCTGGGCCTTGGCCCCGTCGCGCCAGAGGATGGCCGCGCAGCCCTCGGGACTGATCACCGAGTAGTAGCTGTTTTCGAGCATGTAGACTCGGTCGCCGACACCGATGCCCAGGGCGCCGCCGGAGCCGCCCTCACCGATGACCAGGATGATGATCGGCACGGGGAAGGTGAACAACTCGCGGATATTGCGGGCGATGGCCTCGGCCACGCCGCGCTCCTCGGAGCCGATACCCGGGTAGGCCCCCGAGGTGTCCAGGAAGCTGATAATCGGCAGACCGAAGCGGCCCGCCAGTTCCATTACCCGCAGGGCCTTGCGGAAGGCCTCGGGCTTGGGACTGCCGAAGTTGTGCTTGACCTTCTGTTTGGTGGTCCGGCCCTTCTGGTGGCCGATGACGGCCACGGGACGACCCTCCAGGCGGGCCAGCCCGGTAACGATCGAGGGGTCCTCGGCGAAGACGCGGTCACCGTGAAGCTCCGTCCAGTCGGTGAAGAGCAGCTTGACGTAATCCAGGGTGTAGGGCCGTTCAGGGTGGCGGGCCACCTGGACGCGCTGCCAGATGGTCAGGTTCGAGTAGACCTGCTCCTTCATCGTTTCCAGCTTCTCTGTCAGGGTGCTGATCTCACCGCCGAAGTCCATCTCGCCCTCGGCGTCGAGCTCTTTCAGCTCCCGGATGCGGTTCTGCAGGTCGTAGAGCGGTTGCTCGAAGTCCAGCTTGGCTTTCTCCATCGGCTCCCTCTCGCACAGCGGGTTGCTTTGGTCGGGCCGGGGCTGGACGGCCCCGTCGCGGTGGGCTATAGTAACGCTAGAAGCTAGCACGTCGGGAGCCGGGATGTCAAGGCGCGCGGCGGGACAAGAAAGCGGCAAATGACTATGATAGCTAGACTTAAGCTGTTCTTGATTCTCCTGGCGCTCGCCCTCGCCTCGGCCGGCTGCGATGACGCCGAGGACCGCATCGCCGAACTCGCCGGAGAGTGGGAGGGCTTCTGCTTCTACGACGCCGCCGGCACCGGGACCCTGCGCTTGACCATCGGCGCGGACGGCTACACCACGGGCTACGAGAGCGCCCACGGCCGCAGCTTCCAGGGCCGGGCCAGTTTCTACGGCGGCTTTTACCTCTCGGCCCCACCGGTGACCCTGGACGGCTACCGCGACGGCGGGGAGCTGCGGGGGAGCATCGACTACGACGACGGCGCGACTACGGACACGGGCACCTTTCAGATCCAGCGTATCGAAGAACCCGATTGAATCTGATTAAGCTTAGCAAATGGTGGTTGAAACTATCCGCAATGCTTGATGGGTAATCGGGGCGGCCGGGCTGAGCGGAGCGAGGAGGCGCAGTTGGACGCCCGATAACTACCGTTGTCTGTCATTGGCATCATTGAACGTGTTCGGACCAAACAGGGCTGATAAGTGTGAGTAACTGAGTGCTTTTTAGCATCTCTGATTTGCCGCGCTTGGCCGCCGATCCGCAGTTGAAACGTTATTACTTGTTAATGCATCACTTGCGCGTCTTCTACAATTCAAAGATTGATCGAAGACACACTGCTGAAATGCAATTGGGATCGTAAACACAGACCGGACCTGCTCATATTTCTATCCTGTTGATAATAAAGGTGATAATCTTAGGGATTATCACTCGCAAAAGAACCGAATCATCCAGCTAGTAGATTATCATTCAATGTTTTATAGCTCATAGTCGCCGCCATTGTCATACCGTTACATTGTGATACCAATGCATGACGCGATTTACCTGGGCTTCCATTTCGTTCCGCCGGAAGCCGGAGGCTGTTGGTTCCGCTCAGCTTACGTCCAGGCTGTGGGTGAGGACTGCTGACGACGCTCTATTGGCTGCTTTAGCAGCTTCGAACGTTATCCGCCTTCATTGGTTGACGCCCCGCTGAGGATAATCTCCGAGCACCATTCTCGAGGTGGCTTGCCTGAGTTGCGAATGTGTTGTTCATCGTCTGTGATGATCCCTAATCTTATAACACCTGTCACAAAATGGTCAGTCAAAAAGAGGCGACTATCACGGGCCTGATACTTGGCGAACCCTGATATCAAGGCACAAAAAAGGCACAAAAAAAGGCACTTGAAGGAGCCCTGAGATCAGAGCGTCGCTGACTTCTAAATGTCGTAATAACAAGTATTAAGGGAATGCTATATGAATGATTGGTCAACAACGTGCATTACTGCTAACTGAATAACGGCCCGGCAAGCCGCTCCCCATCAGCCTGGTTTTGTCCGATCACGTTCCATGATGCCTTGTTGTTTATCGTGCGCAAGTCCCTTGTCGCCGCCCCTTTTTGACTGCATGATATGTGCTGGTATTACTGAATCTACACGTCTATTATCAGCAGGTTACAAGAACAATCAGGTCAGAACTGGGTGCATAATCCCTAGTCATTGATAATGGGGCCGACCTTCAGGTCGGCCCTCGTCGTTCCTAACGGCGCATCAACAGCAAGCCTTACAGGAAAGGCAGGCCGAGTCCCCTGCCTTCCGCTATCTGCAGCAGGAACCACCCCCCCCAGCATTCCGGCCTCAATCCAACGGCGGGATGTTGGTCAGTGTGCCGTCGGGCGAGACATAGACCGGGTGAGAGGGCGCAAGGCTCTCAAAACCCGTCGCGACGCCGTCGGTCCCCGCGCCGCCGTATCCGGCGTAGTGCTTGAAGACCAGCTCGACGTAGCGTTGCGTTTCCTCGTAGGGCGGCACGCCGCCGTAATGCTCGACGCTGCGTGGTCCGGCGTTGTAGGCGGCCAGTGCCAGACGCAGCTCGCCGCCGAAGCGTTCAAGCATGGCCGCCAGGTAGCGACAGCCGCCGTCCAGATTCGAGGCCGGATCGAAGCTGTCGGATACGCCCAGCTCCCGGGCCGTGGCCGGCATGAGCTGCATCAGTCCCCGGGCGCCGACCCGGGAGACCGCCCGAGGGTAAAAAGCGCTCTCTACGCGAACCACGGCCTTGACCAAGGCGGTCTCCAGGCCGTAGCGGGCGGCGGTCTCGGCGATCAGCGGGGTGTAGCGGGCCTCGTTGGCCTCGCGCTGGGCCAGCACCTCGGCCGGGGGCTCGTAGAGCCGGGGATGGGCCGGCAGGTTGGTGATCACCCCGTCACGGACGACGAACTCGTCGGCAACAAGACCACCGCTCATCCCGAGGATCAGCGACACGATCAACGACAGTCGGGCTGTTGAGTTCGCTTTCATCGACACCTGCGGGGCGAGACCCTTGCAAAACAAGTCGAATCAATACCGTCGCGCTCGGGCCGGTTTTGGCACGTTTCTTGCGGAGTCCGGCGTGGATGCCAGATAAGGCCGCGGCGTCGGCGCAAGAAACGTGCCAAAACCTCCCGTTGATTTAACCAGGTGGCGTCGTCGGCCCGAGAGCGGTTTTGCAGGGGTCTCGCCGGAAGAGTCATGTTTTTTGGTTCGCTTGGTTGTTTCGGGGAACAGCAAGCATTCTTTCTAAAGTATTCGATCTATCGGTTTTCTTTAACAATTACATGATAGACCATTTTTAGTGTCAAGGCAAGTTGATATTCAGCGGAGAGAGTTTCGAAAAGGGTGGATATCGGAGATAGTGTATTGGTTGGCAGGGTATAAGTGATGGCGTCATGGAACGGTTCGGACCAAATCAAGTTGTGCAATCCCTAAGATAATAAAAGCGACGGAGGTCTTCATCCGTCGCCTGGTTTTTAAGCCGTTGGTATCGCAGTCGCTTGCCGTTCATTGCGCGCCGTTGGCGGGATAAGCGTTGCGAAGGAGGCGCTGTCAAGCTCAATCGCCCAGGATGACCTGGATGTCGTAGGGGATCGGGCTGACCTTGCCCGGTAGTCCGAGGAGCTCCTTGAGCTCGTAGGCGGCTTCGAAACTACCCGGCGAGTAGTAGAGTCGGGTCTCGGCCAGGTCGAAGTGCTCGTAGTTGCGCGGATTCAATACGCTGACGCCCAAGCGCTTCAGCAGGTTCGAGGTCTCACCGGCCACGCCGTTTATGCCGCAGCCGTTGAGCACTTCTGCGGTGAGGCCGTCGAGGGCCGTCGAGTCCAGCTCGGCCGGGGTGTTGCCCAGCAGGCTGCGGATGTCGGCGCCCAGAACGATGGTCAGTTCCACTTTCCGGGCGGTTCCGCCGTCGAGGCGGTCGGCCAGGGAGGCGGAGAAGCTGGCGAGCAGGGGGGCCTGGCCGTGGTAGTAGACGGCGGAGGGCAGGCGGGTGTCGAAGGCCGGGCGCTTGACTTCGTGGTTGAGCTCCTCAGCGGCCTGACCGGTGAGTTGGGAAAGCTCGAACTCGGCGTTGCGCACGGCCCTTTCGCCGCCGCCGGCGCTCCAGAGCAGGAAGCGCAGCTCGGCGGGGTCCGTGGGGCCTGCACCCACGGTTTCCCCGACTTCGGCGGGCTCTTCTCCACCGTCACCGCCGTTGCCTGTGGTCGGTCCACCGTTGTCGGGCGTAATGACCTCGGCGGTTTCTCCGCCGTCGTCGACAAGCTCGGCGGCTTCGTCATCCTCCCAGGGGCGCCAGAGCAGCAGGGCGCCGGTGAGCACCACGGCGACGACCACGCTGGTGATGATGATCCGCTGCCTGCGCCGCTTGCGGCGGGCGCGCATCAGCTCTACTCGACCCTGCATGGGGCTCCCGGCGGGTGGAGGGTGATCGACGATCCAAGTTGCATTAGCGATTTTAACGCCTGGCGGCTGTTCTGGCAAGGTTCTCGGGCACCGTCGGGATAATCAGCCGAGCCTTGAAAGTAACAAAGGACCCTTCGGGGTCCTTTGTCGAGCAATTGTGAACAGTCGTCGTCAGCGCACGGGACCCAGCACCGCCGGGCCGACCACGGCGGTGGTGCGCACGACCTCGTCGCCGTTATCGTCGTAGAGGGCCACCAGATCGTCGCTCTCGACGATCAGCCAGAGCTTGTCGCCGGTGCCGCCCAGTTCGGGCACGCCGGGCAGGTCTTCGATCTCGGCCAGTTCGGCGCCGGTGTCGTCGATGAGATACAGATCACCGTCGGCGGCGTCGTAGAACCAGCAACCCAGGTTGTTGACGCCCACGCGCCGGGGCTGTGCGGCGTCGTCGTGGTTGTACTCGACCGAACCGTCGTTCAAGGAGCGTCGATCGAGGGTGTCGCCGTCGCAGAGCCAGAACGATTCGGCCTCGACAGCGGCATCGATTCGGTACTCCAGGTCGCGTTCTATGTCGAGGCTCCAGAGCTGCTGACCCAGCTCGGCGTCAACGCAACGCAGCTCGTCGGGTCCGATGATGATCAGCCGCCGGGCGCCGGCGGCGCCGCTGATGACGACCTCGACGGGCTGGTAGGATGCGTCCAGGCTCCAGAGCTCCTCGCCGTCTTTATCGAAAGCGGTCAGACTCCCCGCGCCGGCGTCAAGTAGATAGACATCGCGGGTATCGGGGTTGACGGCCACGTCGAGGGGTCCGGCGAATCCGCTGATCAGTCGCAGCAGGACACCCTCGGGGCTGTACTTGAGCAGCCGCCGGTTGGCCGTATCGACCAGCCAGACTGTGCCGTCGTTGGTGTCGGCGGCCAGCGCGGCGGCCGCCCCGGGATCGTTGACGACGATATCGAGGTCACCGTTGTCGTCGACCAGGGTCAAGCGATCAGAGTTACTGGAGTAGACCCAGCAGGTGCCGGGTTCGACAATCGCGGTCTCTTCCTCTTCACAGCCCGTCAGCGCCAGGGCGAAGAGTACCGGGAGAAACGGCAGTAACAACCGTGGATTTCGCATCAGCCGCATCGTCTTCCTCGGGTTGGGAGTTAATCGCCCTCGATCTCGCGGAAGAGGTCGGCGTCGCGGACGTCTTCGTCGTCGGCCTCGCCGTCTTCATCGTCGGTACTATCGTCGGCTGTATCGTCGTCGCCGTCATCGCTCGAATCCGCCGCCGATGTATCGCCGTCGTCGGAGGAGACGATCACCTCTTCGTCACCGTCGTCGCCGTCATCATCGGAGAACAGAGCCAGGGCCAGCAGACCCAGGGCGATGGCCCCGGCGACCACGATAGTCATCGTGTAGTTGTCTTCGTTTTCCGTGCCCGCGTCGCCGGAATCACCGTCGGGATCGGCTGCCAGGGCCGGAATGCCGGCCAACAGAATACAGAGTACAATGCTGAGCGTGCGCATCTTTACTCCTTCACGTAACGCCGGGTTTCGGCGCTGAGGGTTCGTCCGGTCGAACCGGGCCGACCGCTGGATTTAGCGTCCCTCGCTGTTCGCTCCCCGCCGCTCACCTCCGGAGGATCGCGCGACGCAAACCGGGGCGACGGCGCTTCGGCGGGAGCGGAGTTCTCACCGGGTGGGCTGTTTCGTCTCGTGGGACGCTTGCACGGTGCGGGTCGATCAGGCGACGTAGATACGTGTTACGGCCGGCGTACCGAGCCTGTCGCCGGGCTAGCCTTCCGGCGTCGTTCCGCTGGTTTGCGCCGTGGCATCCTCGGCCGGCGGCTCGGGGGCGGGGGGCTTCTCGAAGGCGCCGTCGCGCCAGATACGGCCGTACTCGAGCTCGGCCCGGCACTCGACGTTCGGGTTCAGGTCGATGACGCCTTCGGCGCGGACCGTGCCGCCGACCTTTCCCGCCAGATGGGCGTCGCTGCACTGGACGAAGCCGAATAGTTCGGCGTCCTCGGCGACCCAGACAAGCCCCGAGACCTCGATCTCCCCTTCGAAGGCGCCCCGGATCAGCACGTTGGCGTTGCCTCGCAGATGCCCCGTCAGGGTGTCTCCGGGGGCGACAAAGAAGCTGACCGGTGGATCGTTGCGGACGACGACGGGCTTGGCGGGCTCGGGGGCCGTTTGCTTCTGCTTTTTCTTGGCGCGGTCCTTTTTACGTGAGAAAAGACCCATGGTTATCCCGGTTAAATGCTCAGGACGCTGAGCAGTTTGTATTCCTCGTGGTTGAAACGATGTTCGTGAGCCAACACCTCGACCAGGGGTGTTTCGACCAGCCGGTTGGCCACCAGACCCACCATCACGTCGCTTCGGCCCTCGACGAGGACTGTAGTCGCCGCCGCGCCCAAGCGCGAGGCCAGGTTGCGGTCATAGGAGGTCGGAGCGCCACCGCGCTGGATGTGCCCCAGGATGGTGGCCCGGCACTCCAGCCCGGTCAGTTCGGCCAGCCGGGCGGTAAGATCGGGCGCCTCGCCGGCGCCTTCGGCCAGCAGGACCACGGCGGACTTCTTGCGCCCCACCTTCAGGTTACGGACCAGACGGGCGGCCAGTTCCTCCAGGTTCCCGCTTTCGGGAACCTCGGGGACGACGGCCGCTTCCGCTCCTCCGGCCAGGGCCACCTCGAGGGCCAGGGAGCCGCATTCGCGCCCCATCACCTCGACGACGAAGATGCGGTGGTGGCTGTCGGCGGTCTGGCGCAGGCGGTCCACGGAGTCCAGGGCCGTGTTGACCGCCGTGTCGAAGCCGATGGAGTTGTCGGAGCCGTAGAGGTCGTTGTCGATCGAGGCCGGCACGCCGACCACGCTCAGGGGGCTCTCCACGGCCACATCGTGGGCTCCGGCCAGCGAGCCATTGCCGCCGATAACCACCAGTCCTTCGACACCCTGCCGGACCAGGCGATCGTAAAGCGTTCTTCGCGCTTCGTTTTCTTGGAACTCCGGGCAGCGCGAGGTGCCCAGGAAGGTGCCGCCGCGGTCGATGATTCCGCCGACGTCGCGGCTGACCAGGTGGCGCAGCTCGCCGTCAAGCAGGCCCCGGTAGCCGTTGAGTGCCCCCTGGACCTCCCAGCCCCGGTGGAGCCCGGAGCGGACCACGGCGCGCACCGCGGCGTTCATCCCCGGCGCGTCGCCGCCCGATGTCAAGACGACGATCTTCAGCTCGACCTCCGTTGCCGAGTCAGCTTCGAGAACGTTCGGCTCCGACGCCCGGCGGAGGCGCTGAGAGAGGGAGCCCGCCTGAGCGCCGCCGCAGAGCGGCAATCGTTCGCTGGAATGATTGAGCTAGCGTAGCACAGGCCGGGCGCGGGGTCAACGCGGTGGATTGACACCCCGCCGGGCGCCCCCGTATACTCGCCGCGTCGTCCGAAGCGGACCCATCCGACACGCCGCGGGTGGTTCCCGGAACTGCGCGGGAGGACCCAGACGGAACCGCCGCGCCCACCGGCGCGAAGCGACAAAGGGCGCTCAACCGCAAAAATGCTCGGGGCCCAGGGGCCGCGATCCAACGGCGTCGTCTCGCATCCAGGCGCCGTATGGCACTGACAAGGAAGATATCTGTGACGGCCAAGGCCTACGAGGAGCTGCTACGGACCCTGGAGACGCTGCTGTCGCCCGACGGCTGCGCCTGGGACCGCGCTCAGAGTGTGGAGACCACGGCGCGCTACCTGATCGAAGAGGCCTACGAGTTCTACGACGCCGTTGCTACGGGCGAAGCTGACGAGATGACCGAGGAGCTGGGCGACGTCATCTACGTGGCCTGTTTCATCGGTCTGCTGGCCCGTCGTGAGGGTCGCTTCAGCCTGGAAGACGCCCTGGTGGCCGCCAGAGCCAAGATGCGTTGCCGTCACCCCCATGTCTTCGCCAAGGACGGCCCCGAGCTCGAGGACGCCGAGGCGGTCATCCGCAACTGGGAGAAGATCAAGCATGGCGAGGAGGCGGCCGAGGGCGCGGAACCGCCCCTGCCGCTGACCCGGGCCCTGGAGCGCGTCCCGCCCAAGACGCCGCCCTTGCTACTCGCGGTCCGCCTGGCCGAGAAGGCCGCCCACTACCGCTTCGACTGGCCCGATATCGCCGGGGTGCTGGGCAAGATCGAGGAGGAGTTCGCCGAGCTGCGTGAGAGTGTGAAGCGGGGCGGGCGAGCCGAGATCGAAGACGAGCTGGGCGATCTGCTGTTCACCGTGGCCAACCTGGGTCGCTTCCTGGAGATCGACCCGGGCCTGGCCCTGCGGCGCACCCTGGAGAAGTTCCGCCGGCGGATCCGCCGGATGGAAAGTGAACTGGTCGCCCGCGGGCGGCGCTTCAACGACTGCGGTTTCGCGGAGCTGGACGAGGCCTGGCGGCGAGCCAAACGAGACGATGGAAACCGAGAAACGTAAGCGCTGGTTGACGGCGGGGCTGATCCTGCTCTGGGCCCTGGTGGTTCTCGTCTGGCATCTCGCCGGCGGGGGTCTGCACGACACCGCCCGCCTGCAACTGCACTACGCCGGTCAGTTGGCGGCCGGGGAGTCCTTGCGGATCAACCCCGAGGACCCCTCCAGCGACGCCGCCGCCGATCCGCTGCAAGTCTTTCCGCTGGCCCTGGGCCGCCTGTTGGGCGGTAAAGCCGGGGCGCGCTGGAGCCTGCACCTGCTCAACGCCCTGCTGCTGCTGGGCTGGCTGTTGGTCCTGCGACGCCTGGCCCGCCTGCTGGGCGCCGAGGAACGCGTCTCGGCCATCGCCGTCGCCGCGGCGCTGGTCTGCGCGCCCCTTGTGGGCTCCGTCCTCGGCGGCGATCCCCAGGCCCTGCCGGCATTGTTGTTGGCCTGGGCCGTCTGCGGTATCCTGGAGCGGCGCATCGCCGTGGTCGTGCCGCCCGTGATCCTGCTGACGCTGACGACCTACGCCGGGATGTTCGCCGCTCTGGCCATCTGCGCCGCCGTGCCCGCCGTGGACTCGCTCAAGGGCGAACAGTTGAGCCCCCGGCTGTTCTGGCTGCTGATTCCCTGCGCCCTGGCTGTGGTAAGGGCCCTGCTGGCCCGCACGGCCTGGGGCGCGCCGCCGCTGGAGGACGTCCTGACGCCGCTCGCCGACGCCCCGGGCGGCCGGGCGGTGGAGCGCCTGGGTTTGGTGCTGGCCTTGCCCCATTCCCTGGTGCGCAATCTGGGTGGCTCGGTGATCGGCATGATTACCGTAGCCTTGACGGTGGGCTTCGCCGTTCCCCGGATGCGCTGGCGCCTCTCGGCTGCGATGCTGGTAATCGCCCTGGCTCTGGGCGGGTTGGTGATGCGCGGCGATGGTCTGATCCTGCTTTGGTTGAGCCCCCTGGTGGTCACGGCGGTGGTTATCTGGAGCGCTCAACGGACGGGGGGACGACGGCGGCGCCTGATCGCCGGGGCCGCGGCGTCGCTGATGGTGGTTCCGGGGCTGCTCGCCTTCGAATCCGACGCCGTCCCCGAGGGCGCCGTCGATTTTCAGCGACGCGCAGCGGACCTGCTGCCGGAGCGCAGTTGTGTGGCCACCCTCCACCCGGGGCTGTATTTGCAGCATGGCGGCCTGCGTGTCGCCGATCTCTCCGGCGCCCTACCGCCGAGGATCAGCGAGTACCCGCGCGTCATCGCCACGGTCCTTGAAGATCGCGCCATGGACCCCCGCTTTCGCCGACCCGGCTACCTGGTCAGCGAACCCGGAATCCACGAGGAGATAGCCGCCAACCCCCTGGCCGCCCTGGTACTGGAGGACGGCGATGGCGAACGCGGCCTCTGGCGGCTGGACTGGGTGCCCCTGGAGCGGCGCTTCGGTCTCTGGACGCCGTCGGTAATCGAAGCCCTGCAGGGGCGGCGCCTGCTCGAGTTCATCGAACTCGGCGGCGATTCCGACGCTCTTCAACAGGTGGCTTTCGACACCCTGGCCGGGGTTCGACCGCGCTGGGAACTGATCGTCCATGATCAGGTCATCGCCGGGCGACGCGCGGAGGTGGCCGACACCTGCCTGGTTTTCGAGAACGCCGACGCTCTGCGCCTCGAGCTCGCCCTACCCCAGGAAACGACCCTGGTCTGCCTGCGCTTCTGTTACCGGAACACGCCGGAGCTGGAGGTCCGCAGCGAGACACAGGGCGGCTCGGAGTTCCACGAGGTCGAGCCGCAGAGGTGGAACGAGCTGATGGTGCGGATAATTCCGGGCCAACCCCTGGTCATCATCACCTTCAAGGGTCTGGAAAGCGATTCCAGCCTGGCTCTGGGCTCATTGTGGTACTTCAAATGATCGAACTGCGCCGCCGTCTGCCCGATGTCGCCGCCGCCCTCACCCTGGGGCGTCTGCTCGGCGCGCGCTGCCGCGGTGGCGAGACGCTGCTGCTCAGCGGCCCCCTGGGAGCGGGCAAGACCACGCTGGTGCGCGGTCTGGGAGCGGGTTTGGGGATTCATCGCGGTGTGCGCAGCCCGACCTTCCAGCTCATCCGCCGCCTGCGCGGCCGCCTTACCCTGCACCACGCCGACCTCTACCGTCTGGGCGGCGAGGAAGAGGAGGCGGCCCAGTTGGGACTCGATGAACTGCCCGGACCTGAGGGCGTCCTGGCCGTGGAGTGGCCCGAACGCGCGGTCTTCTCCGTTGTATCGCTGTCGATCGAGCTGGATTTCGCCGTCCCACCGGCGACGGGCCGGGAGATCAGCCTGCGCTGTTCGCCCGACGGCCCCTCCCACCTGTTGGCCGCGCCCTTTCCCGAGGACTTCCGATGAAGCTGTTGGCCCTGGCCTGCGCGACCCGCGGCGGCGGAGCATGTCTTATCAGCGACGACGCCGTTCATGTAGAGGAGTACCCACCCGAGGTTACCGGCGGACGCGGCCTGCTGCCGGCGGCGCGTCACTGTCTGGAGCGGGGCGGCCTGTCGGCGCGGGACCTTGCTTACGTGGCCGTCTGTCTCGGTCCGGGCTCCTTCACCGGCATCCGTGTCGGCCTGGCCGCCGCCCTGGCTCTTGTCGAGGCCTCGGGCGCGGCCCTGCTCGGCCTGGACAGCCTGAGCGTACTGCACCACGCCGCCCGGGAACGCTTGTGCCCGGAGGAGACCGTGGGCGCGCTCCTCGGCGCCGGGCGCGGGCTCGTTTACGTGCGGCGCTTTCGCGGTGGCGAGCCCCTGGAGGAACCGGCGCTGATGAACCTCGACCTGCTGCTGGAACAACGCCCGGCCGAGGTTTACCTGGGACTGATCCCCGAATCCCTCTCGGAGCGACTGGCCCCGGAGCGGCTCCTAAAGGGCTTCGCTACCCTGCGACCCCGCCCCCTGGCCGAGGCGACGCTGATGCGAATCGAAGACGATGCGCGGCTCGATCCCCTCGCTGCCCGGCCCCTCTACCTCAAACGGCCCCCCGCCAAACCGCTGGAGGGCCGCTGATCCGCATAAACAGTCCGTCGACGGGTGGTTCGTTATCTTCACCGAGAGGGCGATTTGCTCCACGTTGGGCATTCGACAAGTAAAGGTTTATAATGGTGGAGACGACTTCCGGCTTCTCGCTTCCAGCTTCTCGCTTCCGGCTTCTCGCTTGAGGATTCCGACGGCGAGGCCCTTTCACCAGCCCTCATGATCCGTCGCGCCGTCGGCGGAGCGGCTCAGCCGACGGATCTCTCCGGGAGTGAACAGCCGGCCTCGGCCGATCCCCGGACAGTTGAGCTTCTCCCCCTCCCAGGAGGCCTGGTCGGCCAGGATGCTGGGCCAAAAGGGATAGCTGCGACACTGACTCGGCCGGACCTGGTAAACACCGCAGCGGCCGCTGTGAGGATCCAGGAAAACACAATCGCCGTCGACTCGCTCGCGCAGCGACCAGCGGTTGAGCCCGACCCGGCGGCAGTGTCGACGGCGGAACTCGTCCTCCTCCAGCCCCAGATGCTCGGCCATCCGTCGGCGCTCGGACCGTGTGACGTAGACCACGCCGGGCTCGCCGCGGCAGCAGTGGGCGCAGCCGGGACGGCAAGCGAAGCGCAGCCCCCGGGGGGCGTACCAGGGCCTTTTGCTCATTGTTCGTCCGAACCTTTCACCGATATGTCCTCTTCGTCGGCACGGCGTTCCAAGAGCGTGTTACTCGAAGGACTGAGAGCGCGGGGACTTCACCTGAAACAGAACCGGTTTCTCCCACTTCCAGACTGAATGATCAGGTGTTTAGGCGCGGTCATCCGTCGCTTCCCGGCCATGCCGGAGGCATTCGGGATCGATCCATTGAAACGATCCGCTAAGCGGCGGGGTCCGGCTGGTTGACTGGCGACCCGTATAGACAAGGGGGCAACACGACGCTGATGCGATGTTCCAGGACCGCTGTTTCGAGTAGCTATTCGATCGGTTATTGGGGCTGGGCCGTCACTGCCGCCTTGTCCATCCCATTTTGCTGTAGGGCTCAACGATTATGCAGCTGCCAAGGGATCGGATACCCTCTTCGGACCCGATCATGATTGTATCCTGTGGCGTATCCTGTGATAGTTTTAGGCATCACACACGATTGCGGACCAGCTCAGTCCAACACGAAACTCCGACCTCCTTCGAAAAAGCGGTTGCGACAAGGCCAACGGCTTCAAGCATAATTATAGTAGGGATTATCACTCGCACCGGAACCGACTCATCCAGCTAATAGACTGTCATTCAACGCTTTATAGCTCATAGTCGCCGCCACTATCATACCGTTGCATTGTCATACCAATGCATGACGGCGCTAAACCCGGTCTTCCATTGAGTTCGTCTTCCATTGAGTTCCGCTGGAAACCGGAAGCCGGAGGCTGTTGGTACCGCTCAGGATTAAACCAGGCTGTGGGTTAAGGATCTGTTGACGGCGCTCCATTGCTCGCTTTAGCAGCTTCGTCCGTTATCCGCCCTCGCTGGTTGACGCCCCGCTGAGGCTAATCTCCAAGCATCATTCTCGCTGTGGCTTTCCTGAGTTGCGAATGTGTTGTTCATCTTCTGTGATGATCCCTTATAGTATGTGCCGTTGCTACGGGCAGCCAAGGCATCTGGTAATCCACGTACCTGCCACGAGCACCTAGCTCGATGCGCACACCTGTTAATATTCTAACTGTTTTTGTCTAAATGGCACCCAGTAATACTGCGGTCCGTTGCCGCTTAGTGATCGCTAATTCTATAATGCGTTACAAGTATCTGTCAGGAAACTGCAAGTAGAAAAGGGGCGGGTAATCGAAGCGCGAGCTGGGGGATCTTCCGCCGCCGGCATTCTTCGATCCCCCACCTGACGGCGGATTGTCATCGGCTGGTAAGTGACTTATCAGCATATCAGCAGTTGATCAGCGTATTCACAGCGTTCTATCGGCCGTGGACGGCGCATTTCCAGAAGGGCATAGCGGTCCAGCAAGCCGCTCCCCGGCAGCCCGAACTGGTCCGAACAAGCTCCATGATGCCTTCGGGAAAACCCCTGTGGCAAGCGCCGGTTAATTGCACCTGTTCAAATACGAACGACAATCCCCAGCCGTAGAGCTTTCTGGTTTCCAAAGCCGGTCATCCGCTCCCCCAAACGAAGAACCCCAAGGATACCCATGACTCCCAACCTTACCCGGTGGTTTGTAATCATCACCACCGCCGTTCTGACTCTCCTGACCCTCACGGGCTGCCGCGAGCTGCCCGAGGAGCTGGAGATCACCATGTACATGACCGGCGGTCTGTCCGAGATCGCCGCCCGTGATTATATCATCAGCCTCGAGGGCGAAGACGCCTCCTGGAGCATCGAGGAGGAACCCCTCTCCGGACCGCTGCGCGTCACCGAGGGCGTTCGCGGTCGGGAGGAGCTCCAGGCCCTCTACAATCTCCTGGTGCAAAACGGCATCGAGGAGCTGGAGAACGCCGGCTACCTTGGCATCACCGACCAGTTTACCTACACGGTCACCCTCAACGACGGCCTGTACAACTACGGCTTCAAGGTCTACGCGCCCCGCTTTCAGGCCGACGAGCGCTACGGTGTGATCGTCGACGCCATCCAGGAGTTTTGCACCGAAAGCTCCGAGGCCGATGACGAGGCGACCACGTCCGACGAAACCGCAGAAGGAACGGCCGAGTAAGCTCGCGCGACCCTCGCTATTGACGCCACTGGTAGTTGATTCTACCTACGAGAGTGTAGTACCCCGACGTGTTCTCAGTCAGGGCTTTACGTCGATGGATCCCGGCATATCGACCTAAAGGCGACCTGATTATCCGACGGCTCTGTTACGGCTCGATTATGGGTGGATGAAAAAACTCGTTTGCTACGACGCGGCGGCGCATTGTCGCCGACTCCGGTCCGTCTGATTTGATCTCTACAAGCTGACCGACACCTCTCGAATTTGGATTATCACTCGCAAAAGAACCGACTCATCCAGCTAATAGATTATCATTCATTGCTTTATAGTTCATACTCGCCGCTACTCTTATCCCACTGCCAGGTGGCGATATTCCTGGGCTTCCCTTTGGTTCCGCTGGAAGCCGGAGGCTGTTGGTTCCGCTCAGCAACCGACCAGGCTGTGGGTGAGGACCTGCTGACGACGCTCCATTGCTCGCTTTAGCAGCTTCGTCCGTTATCCGCCTTCGCTGGTTATCGCACCGCCTAGGCTAATCTCCAAGCATCATTCTCGCTGTGGCTTTCCTGAGTTGCGAATGTGTTGTTCATCTTCCGTGATGATCCCTTCGAAAAACACCGGTCGATGACGGCCGACGACCTGCTTAACCACAATCCGAGGAGCGATCCATGCGCAATACGATCCTGCTGACCCTCGTCGCGGCCCTGATCCTGTTGACCCTGGTCGGCTGCATGCCGCGCAAGCAGCCCGATCCCTCCGAGTACGCCGATCGCGAGCCGCTGATGCCTTTCTCCATCTTCATGCGGGTCACCGGCGGCTTCCAGATGAACGAGATCCGCTACAAGGAGTGGACCATCGAGTACAAGGGTGACGGCGATATCCTCTACGAGTACCTCTCCGAGAACGAGCTGGGTCACATCGACCACGAAGAGGTCAACCTGCCGGCCTGGCGGGGCTACCCCCTCTGGGACGTGCTCGAGGCCAACAACATCTGGGAGCTCTACTCCGATTCCAGCGTCGAGATCCGCAACAAGTCGACCTACGAAATCGAGGTCAGCTACGGCGACCGCTCCAACGACTTCAAGGTCTACGCCCCCAAGTATTGCAGCGACAAGTCCTATATCCACGTGGTCGAGGCGATTCTGGAGTTCTATTAGGCCAGTAGCGGGCAACGGCAAAGGGGCGCTTCGGCGCCCCTTTCGCTTAACCACTCGCGACGAACGGTCGTGGTCGGCGATCCCGTCTCAGTCCTGGGCGATCCAGCCCACGTTGCCGTCGGCGCGGCGGTAGACTACGTTGAGGCGTTGGGTGCCCGCGTTGGTGAAGACGTAGAAGTCGACGTTGTTCAAGTCCATTTGCATCACGGCCTCGTCCAGGGTCATCGGCTTGACCATGTGCCGCTCGCTCTTGATGATCTTGCGCTCCTCCTCGTCCAGCTCACCGGCGTCGGGTTCGAGCAGCTCGTAGGTCACCTGGGGCATCTCGGCGATGACCTTCTTGGCGTGGCGCTTGCGCCGCTGGAGCTTCTCCTTGTAACGCCGGACCTGGCGGTCGATCTTGTCCACGGCCAGGTCGATGGAGGTGTACATGTCGCCGGTCTGCTCTTCACAGTGCATGTTGACGCCGTTGACGTTGATGTCGATGTCGGCGATGTTGCGGTACTTCTCGACGTTGAGGGTGACGTTGACATCCATGACACGGTCGAAATGCTTGCGGATCTTCTCCAGACGGTCCTGGACGTATTTCTTCACCGCGTCGGTGATCTCGAAGTGACGCCCGACGATGTTTATCTTCATCTTACCTCCCGGGGTTGGCGACGTGCGCAGGTG
This sequence comes from uncultured bacterium, assembly GCA_964581465.1. Lineage (GTDB taxonomy): Bacteria > RBG-13-66-14 > RBG-13-66-14 > RBG-13-66-14 > RBG-13-66-14 > WJMB01. The sequence goes on along the minus strand of CAZOOP010000006.1, from coordinate 24,822 downwards.
TTCGGGGGTCGGAAAGGGTTTTGGTCGGCCGTTCGCCCATGAGCGGGCCTGATCGGCGACTGCTGAGCTGTTGGATACGTCGTTTTTGTAATCAGTCTAGCTGAGGTCGGCAATCCGTGTCGCAAGCAGGGGCCATGAAAAGTGTGTTGGTAGCATCACATGCGCAAGATAATCCTTGGGGGAACACCGGGCCGGCGCCCGGGTCGGCTGCGAACAGTCTTGGGACAAGCTTTCCCGGTCGAGGGCGACCTAGCGGCTCTCAGCCGACAAGTGACGGTCCGGAGAGCCCGCTAAACCCGCTACTCTTGAGATCGCGCCAGCTCGTAGTAGTGCCGGGCGCGGTAGGAGCTGCGCACCAGGGGTCCGGAGGCCACCACGGGGATGCCGTGCCGGCGGGCATCCTCGGCGAGATTGTCGAACTCGTCGGGGGGCAGGTGGCGCTCGACGGGGCGCTGGCGCGGAGTGGGTTGCAAATACTGCCCCAGGGTCAGGATGCGCACCCCGGCGGCGGCCAGGTCGTCGAAGACGGCGCGCAGTTCGTCCCGGGTCTCGCCCAGGCCGCACATCAGGCCGCTCTTGGCGATCAGGCCGGCGACGGCGGTCCGCCCCAGCACATCAAGCGAGCGCGAGTAGTCGGCGCCGTTGCGCAGGCTGGGGTAGAGGCGGGGGACGGTTTCCACGTTGTGGCCGAGCACGCCGGGTCGGGCCGCGATGACGCGCTTCAGGGCGGCCGGGTCTCCGCCGAAGTCGGGGATCAGCAGCTCGACCAGGGGCGGCTGGGTCAGACCGCCGAGGGCTTCGACGGTCTCGGCGAAGGCCCCGGCGCCGCCGTCGGGCAGGTCGTCCCGGGTGACCGAGGTGATCACGACGTAGTCGAGGCCCCAGTCGGCGACGGCCTCGGCCAGGCGGGCGGGCTCGTCGGCTTCGGGGGCGCTCCGGGGTCCGTGGGGCACCGAGCAGAAGGCGCAGTCGCGCGTGCAACGCTCGCCCAGGATCATGAAGGTGGCGTTGCCGGCGCCGTAGCACTCGGCGCGGTTGGGGCAGCGGGCGCCTTCGCAGACCGTGTGCAGGCGCAGGCGGCGCAGGGTGCGGCGCACCTCGCCCAGCCGGGGAACATCCGGCGGCGGGCGGCGCAACCAGCGGGGATGACGGGGGCGGTCGGTGGCGGGCAAGGCGTAGTCGTCTCTAGAGGGGTTTGCGTTTGGAGGCCGGGGGGATCCTCATCTGCTTGCGGTACTTGGCGATGGTCCGCCGAGCGATGTCCAAGCCCTCTTCATCTTTGAGGATACTGACGATCTTGCTGTCGGAGAGCGGCTTGCCGGTCTCTTCGGCGATCAGCCGGCGGATGCGCTCTTTGATGTAGGTGGTGGAGAGCTGGCCGCCGTTCTCGGAGCTGGGCATGCCCCGGGTGAAGAAGAACTTGAGCTCGAACAGCCCGCGCGGAGTCTGAACGTACTTGCCCGAGGTGGCCCGGCTGACCGTGCTGGAGTTGACGCCGACGACCTCGGCGACCTCCTCCAGGGTCAAGGGTTTGAGACCTTCGAGTCCCTTCTCGAGGAACTCCCGCTGGCGCTCGAAGATGAACTCGGTGACCTTGAGGATGGTCCGGCGGCGCTCGTCGATGTTCTTGATGAACCAGACGGCGGAGTTGATCTTGTCGCGGATGAAGGAGCGGGTTTGCTTGTCGGCCTTGCCGGCGGCGATCAGGCTGCGGTAGTAGTTGCTGACCCGCAACCGGGGGATGCCCCACTCGTTTAAGTAGATCCGGTACTCGTCACCGATCTTCTCCAGGTAGACGTCGGGTCGGACGTAGGTGGCCCGGCGGCCGCTGAAGTTGCGCGCCGGCTTGGGGTCCAGGGCGGTGATCAACTGCACGGCCTCGCGGACGCGCTCCTTGTCCACTCCCAGGGCGTCGGTGATGATCTTGTACTTGCGGCGGGCCAGTTCGTAGAGGTAGCCCTCGATGACCTGGCGGGCGATCTCGATCAGCTCGGGCTCGACGCCGTCGTCGGACAGGGGGCGCAGTTGGATGCTCAGGCACTCGCTCAGGCTGCGCGCCCCGACACCCAGGGGGTCCAGCCCCTGGACGCAGTTTGTCAGGATCCTCTCTATCTCGTCTTCGTCGGTGGGTGGCTCCAGCTCCAGGGAGGCGGCCAGCTCGGCGGTGTCGAAGTCGCGCAGGTAGCCCTCCTCGTCCAGATTGCCCACCAGGGCGGCGGCGACGGCCTCCTCGCGCTCCGAATCGCAGTTGAGTTGAAGCTGCCAGAGCAGATGCTCGGTCAGGGTGGCGCCGTCGGCCACCACGCGGTCGATGTAGGAATCGTCTCCGGAGACCTCCATCGGTCGCGGCGGCCGGTAGGGACGGGGGTCGTAGCTGAGGTAATCCTCCCAGTCGCGCTCCGAGGAGTGGTTGTCGGAATCCTTGCGCTCTTCGGCGGAGAGGTAGTCGCGTTGGGACTCCCAGGCCTCGTCGCCGCGATCGCGTTGCTCCATGTCCGAGTCGCTGCGCGTCAGGGGTTCGCCCGTGGGAACGGCCTCGAGAACCGGATTGGAGACCAGCTCCTCATCGACCCGGTCCTTGAGCTGCAACACCGGCAGCGCCAAGAGCTGTATCGCTTGCTGCAGCCGGGGAGAAAGCTTGAGCTGCAGTTTGAGGGACTGATCCAGCGAGAGCTTGGGCTGATTGAAGTCCATCGCTTAATCACCGTCGTTTAAGCTATTCATCGTCTTCGTCGTTCCCGTCGGATGAACCGTCGTCGCCGCGGAAGATTGTCAACAGGTAGCGCTCGAGTTGACGCGCCATCTCGGGTCGCAGGTCGACGAAGCGCAGCCCCAGGCCGTAGACTCGGTTCTCATGGCCGCCGTAGGGCGAATCCCGTTTCTCCTCGCCGTCGGCGGAGACGTGGATGAAGCCGCCGTCGGAGACCTGCCGATAGGTGCGTACCACCTCGGCCTGGACCGTGGCGATACGGGCAACCTGGGGTAGCAGGAAGGAGAGGGTGATCCGGCGACCCAGTTGGGCCTGGAGGGGTGAGACATCCTCGATGTTGATTTCGATGGCGAGGCCGGTCTTGGAGATCGAGCGGACCTTGACCTCGCGGAACTGCTCGGGCAGGCCCGAGAGCACCACGGCGTCCAGGTCCGTGGGACGATGCCGCTTGGCGGAGCGTCTTTCTCTACTCGATGTGGTCATTGCGGACTCCCGGTCGATTGAGCGGAATTATCGCAGTATTCAGTTCGAAGCGCTGCCGTTGCTCTCTACGTTATACCTTCCACGGTCCGTATTGGAAGGGCGATGCGGCGTCATCGCCGCCATGTCGGGCCTGGATGACATTCCGGCTGAGTCGTAGGGTAATGAAAGAAATCGCCTGGGTGTTTAACTACGGCGGAGCCACCCATGGTTGGAAAGAGCCGGTATGTTAATGGTAGCCGAAAAAGGGGTTCCTGGCAATACCTTGCGCCCCGAGTGGCCGGGGACGGCGGTCCGAGGACCTATTGACACCGCCTTCCACACCGGGATGACTCAAGCGGCTTTCCAGCTCTCTGACAAGATGTTACAATGCCAAGCAAAGTGTGCCGGGCTGGCACCTTTCGTCTTTGACCGGCGTATGGGGAGGTGGACATGGCCGAACAAGGGGCTCCCCGACGGCCGAGTCGCTTTACGCAGTCTATCCGGCACCCACCCCCGATGCTCTCCGGGTCGGGTACGGTCTACTCTAAGCAATGTGTCCAGTCCGCAAACTGATCAGCAGGCCATTCAACGGAGCGGGATAAGGTGAGTCGACGGCTACTCTGTGTGATACTCCTCGCCGCCGCGGCGGTCGCGGCCCAGCAGGCCCCGGTCATCGAAGCCATCGAGATCCGCGGCAACGAGATCTACGATGACGCCTTCTTCTTCGAGCGCATCTCCAGCCGGGTCGGTCAGCCCCTTTCGCCGGCCACCGTGGCTGCCGATATCAAGCGCTTGTTCGAGCAGGGGGCCTTCGACGACATCGTCTTCAGCGCCGAACCCTACGCCGAGGGCGTGCGGTTGATCATCAGCGTGGAGGAGCGGCCCACCGTGGGCACGGTGTCCTACGTGGGGGTCGATGAACTCGACGGCGAAGACGTCTCCGACGCCATCGCCGCCCATCTGGTCTCCGGCGAGCCCCTTGACCCGGCGGCGGTCAACGAGATCGTGCTGGAAATCAAGGAGCTGGGCAAAGAGTCCGGGCTGATCCGCTGCGAGGTGATCCCGGAGTACACCACCGACGAGGACGGGCGCGTGGACGTCAAGTTCGTCGTCGAGGAGGGCACCGAGATCTGGGTCAACTCCATCGAGTTCGTCGGCAACGCGGCCTACAGCGCCTGGGAGATCCGCAACCTCTTCATGCAGCTCGATGAGGACGAGTTCTGGAACTCGTCCACCCTGGACTTGGATTTATTGGAAGACGACCTGGCCAGTATCGTCGACGGCTACAACAACGGCGGCTACATCAACGCCCGCATCGAAGACTACGAGCTCAGCTTCAACGACGCCGGCGACGAGGTCGACATCCTGATCACCATCCACGAGGGCGACCGCTACTACTTCGGCGGCGTCGACTTCAGCGGCAACACCATCCTCTCCGACCGTCAGATCCGCCGCCGCCTGCGTCTGGGCACAGGCGATGTCCACAACCAGGGCGAATACAACGCCAGTGTCGCCGCCATCAAGGACGACTACTGGGAGTTCGGCTACGTCTTCCTGGAGATCGAAGAGACGGTGATCATCGACGATGAAAGCAACACCGTCAGCTATGACTGGGTCTTCAAGGAGAACGAGCCGGCCACCGTGGGCGAACTGCGCATCGTCGGCAACACCGACACCAAGGACAAGGTCATCCGCCGCGAGTTCACCATCTACCCGGGCGAGGTCTTCGACGGCAAGGCCTTCCGCCGCTCCCTGGAGCGCGTGTTCAACCTGCAGTACTTCGAGAACGTCATCCCGGACTGGGAGATCGACCCCGAGACCCGGGTCATCGACCTGACGGTGCGGGTGGTCGAGCGCCAGGGCACCACCAAGATCTCCGCCGGCGCCGGCTATTCGACCTCGACGGGCCTGGTGGGCACCTTCAGCGTCTCCTGGATCAACTTCGACTTCGCGGCCCTGCCCGCCTTCTGGCGCGCCAAGGGCGGCGGCCAGTCGCTGACCATCGAAAGCGAGATCGGCGGCAACACCAACAACTACCGCTTCAGTTTCATGGAGCCCTGGTTCCTCGACACGCCGACCACCATCGGCGCCGGGGTCTACCTGGAGAACAGCCTCTCTGCCTTCGATTACGACAAGACCCGTTTCGGTTTCTACGGCCTGGTTGGCCATCCCATCGGCGACGACTCCCGCTGGCGGCTGCGCTACGACTATGCCGAGACGACCATCGATCCCGAGGACGACGCCTCCGAGTCCGTTCGGGAGGCCGCCGGGACCACGGTCAGCAGTTCGGTGCTCGCTTCCCTGCGCCGCGACACCCGCAACAACTACTTCTTCCCCACCGAGGGCTCGACCCAGTACCTGGGCATGGAGCTGGGCGGCGGCTACCTGGGCGGCGACCTGGACTTCTACAAGGTCAACACCACCCTGACCAGCTACTATCCCAGCTTCTGGCGCTTCGCCCTAGCCCTCAAGCTCCACGCCGGGTACGTGGGGGTCTACGATGACACAGACGAAGTGCCCATCTACGAACGCTACTTCGTCGGCGGCAACGACGTGCGCGGCTTCCAGGACTTCGACCTGTCGCCCCGCGACGAGGACGACCGCCTCGTCGGCGGAACCTTCGAGTTCTATTACAACCTGGAGTACCGCATCGAGATCTCCGAACGCCTGCTCTTCGGGATGCTCTTCTTCGACATGGGCTACGCTTGGGAGGACATCGGCGACTTCGACTTCAACGACATGAGGTACGGCTTCGGCCTGGGCGTGCGCATCGACGTGCCCATGGTGGGCCTGATGGGCTTCGACTATGGCTGGAGCCCGGACCTGCCCCAGGGACGGCTCCACTTCTCGATCGCCAACACCTTTTAAGCTTTTGGCGGGAACAAACCGACCCGCCGCGACGTAAACAACCAATTCCCCCTCACTACGAGAGCCGTCTCCCGGTCGACCGCGATCAACCGGGAGAGCCGGAATCGCCAAACCTGCGAACCTGGAGGTTGACAATGAAGAAACAGTGGACAGCCCTGTTGATGATCCTGCTGATTGCCCTTCCCGCCCTGGCCCAGGACGACGATGACGAGAACATGCCGCTGACCGTGGCCTTCGTCGATCTGCAGCGGGTTCAGGAGGAGTGGATCGAGGTCCAGGAGTTCATGCGCACCATGCAGACCATGGTCCAGGAGAAGGAATCCGAGGTCCAGCCCAAGCTCGACGAGTACGAACGCCAGTTGATGGAGCTGCAGGAGCAGCTCAATCAGCCCATCTCCGACGAGCGCCGCGCCGAGATCGAGGCCGAGCAGCAGGCCATCTACGAGAAAGCCATGCAGGAGCGCGACAACGCCGTGAGCTCTCTGGAGGCCCAGGAGGCCCAGGGGCTGGGCAAGCTCTACGACCGCATCTACGAGGCGATCGACCAGGTCGGCAAGGACGCCGAGTTCGACCTGATCCTCGACGTCAGCGCCGTGCTCTACATCCGCGAGGCCTACGACATCACCGACCGGGTCATCGAGCTGCTCAACGAGACCGCGGGCACCTAGGCCGACCCAGCACCCCACGACGGGTCGATGACCGACCCGATGCTTCGACGGCCCCGGATTCAGACCCGCGGGCCGTCGCCGTACCGGCGGCGATGGTCCTCTCGACCACGGCGCTTGACGGCCCGGCCTCGGTGTGAAGCTGCCGCGGAATCCCTGGAGCGACTGGAGCCGTCTCGACTACCGAACGAGCGTCGGAGGTCTTTCTCCGGTCCAACCGAGCCGCCGGCTGATCAGTTACTAGTAGCACCAACCATGAGGGGGAAGCGATGGAAATCACGCTGGGCGAGGTGGCGGCTTTCTTGAACGGCGAGCTCGAGGGCGGCTCCGCCGAAACCCGGGTCAACGGCGTGGGGACCATCGACGCCGCCGGACCCGCCGAGATCAGTTTCCTGACCAACATGAAGTACGCCCGTCGGCTGCCCGACTGCCGCGCCGCCGCCGTCGTCGTCGACCGCGACGCCGAGGTTGACAGCCCGGTGCCGCTGATCCGCTGCGACAACGCCTACCTGTCATTCAGCCGCTTGATCGAGAGCTTCGCCCCGGCGATCCCCCTGCCCGACCCCGGCGTCCACCCGACGGCCGTCGTCGAAGAGGGTGTCGAGCTGGGCGAGGGCGTCGGCATCGGACCCTTCGTCCACCTGGGCCGCGGTGTCCGCCTGGGCGACGGTGTCCGCGTCGCCTCCGGCTGCTTCATCGGCGACGAGACCACCATCGGCGCCGGCTGCGTACTCTACCCCAACGTCGTCGTTCGCGAGCGCTGCGTCATCGGAGAGCGGGTGATCCTCTACCCCGGAGCGGTGATCGGCTCCGACGGCTTCGGCTACGCCCCCGACGGCCCACGCTGGCGCAAGATACCCCAGATCGGCAACGTCATCCTCGAGGATGACGTCGAGATCGGCGCCAACAGCACCATCGATCGCGGCGCCCTGGGCGCCACCCGCATCGGCCGGGGCACCAAGATCGACAACCTGGTTCAGATCGCCCACAACGTTAGCTTGGGCGAGAACTGCATCATGGCCGGCCAGGTGGGCATCTCCGGCTCCTGCAAGCTGGGTGATCACGTGATCCTGATGGGCCAGGTCGGCGTGGCCGGCCACCTTACCCTGGGCGACAACGTCATCGCCGGCGCCAAGAGCGGCATCTCCAAGAGCATCCCCGCGGGCGAGACCTGGCTGGGCTTACCGGCTCGCCCGACGATGACCACCAAGCGCATCGAGGCAAGCGAGCGCGCCCTGCCCGAGAAGCTGCGCGAGCTGCGCAAGCTGAGCAAACGCGTCGAGGAACTGGAGCGCCGCCTGGCCGAACTCGAGGGCTGAAACAGCGGATTTCTGACGGTTTGGTAAAAAGAGAACAAACCTGCTATGCTGGATCAATTGCACCGGTAACCGCCCCCAACACAGCAAGCGAGTCCGTCGTGACCAATCCCGTCGAACAGCAGAACACCATCGCCCGGCCCGTCGGCATCCGGGGCATCGGTCTGCACACCGGCGACGACTGCCGGTTGACCTTCCTGCCCGCCGAGGCCGACGCCGGTTACATCTTCCGCCGCGTCGACCTGCCCGGCAAGCCCGAGATCCGACCCTTGGCCGAGAACGTCACCGACACCAGCCGGGGCACCACCATCGCCGCCGACGGCGCCGAGGTTCACACCGTCGAGCACATCCTCTCGGCCCTTTCCGGGCTGGGGATAGACAACGCCGTCATCGAGCTCGACAACCACGAGCCCCCGGTGGTCGACGGCAGCTCGCGACCCTTCGTCGGCGTCCTGCGCGAGGCCGGCCGGGTGACCCAGGACACCCCCCGGCGCTACCTCGTCCCCGAGGAGCCCCTGGTCTATTCCTCGGGCACCGCTCAGATGATGCTCATCCCCGCCCCGGGACCCCTGAGGCTGAGCTTCGCCCTGCACTTCGACCACCCCGTGCTGCGCAGCCAGTACCGGGAGTTCGTCCTCGACGAGCAGCGCTACACCGAGGAGATCGCCCCGGCGCGGACCTTCTGCTTCCTCCACGAGGTCTCCCTTCTGCGCAAGGCCGGGCTGATCAAGGGCGGCTCCCTGGATTGCGCCGTGGTCATCGGCGACGAAGAGGTTCTCAACGACAACCTGCGCTACGCCGACGAGTTCGTCCGCCACAAGCTGCTGGACCTCATCGGCGACCTGACCCTGATCGGCGCGCCGCTCAGGGCTCAGGTGGTCAGCCTCAAGGGCGGTCACACCGCCAACGTCGGCCTGGCGTTGGCCCTGAGGCGCAGACTGGGCCTGGCGGCCTGAGGCGAAGAGCCGGAGCGATTAAGCGTAACACCCACCGGCCGGTGGGTGAGCACAACGACCAGATAGTCGTCATAACTGCTCATGCAGGGCCGATCTTCAGATCGGCCCTTTTCACAGATGGCATCACACACGATCCCGGACTAGTTGACTACAACTCGAAACACCGTCTCACCTCGAAAATGCGGCTGATTAGAAGCTGTGCTGAAGAGTGATCGGCATCATGAAACGTGTTCGGAGCAAATCAGGCTGATGGGGATCAACCTGCGGGCCGTTATTGACTCCTTGAAATATGCCTTCTAGCAGCAAGCGTTCATTTGGTATGCCCTTATTGCCTGATTTTATGACACTTAGGCTTCTGTGGCAATCTGCTGCCAGGGCGGATACAGTTCCGCTGGTATCAGGGTTCGCCAAGGATCAGGCCCGTATATTCTGCCTCTTCTTGACTACCCGTATAGTGATATATGCCATAATGGAATCATCACTATTATTGACTATATATAATCGCGATCAGGTCCGGATAGGGTATACGATGCCTTTTCGAATCATCACAAAAAACTGACCCAACTCTTCGCAACTTATAAAAGATGCATTGAGATGAGGGTCTGGTGAACACCCGCAGCGAGGCGTCAACCAGCGAAGTCGGATAGCGGTTGAAGCGAATAAAGCAAGTAATAGAGCGTCGTTAGCAGGCCACTTACTCACAGCCTGGTTGAAACCTGAATGGAACCAACAGCCTCCGGCTTCTGGCGACACTTAACGCAGGTCCAGCTGCATCACCACCTGCACTGGCAAGACGGTGCAGCGGTATGACAATGGCGGCGATTATGAGCTATTAAGCAATCAATGACAGTCTATCAGCTAAATGAGTCGCTTCAGGTGCTAGTGATAATCCCAATCTTTATGGTATCCCAAAACGCCCTGGTCCCTTGCAGCTAACTGACACCAAACAGATACCGGTTGGGATTCGGTGTTCGAACCCCGCCACCTCCCCCGACCTGGGCAACAATTGTTCAAGTTACACCGGGACAACCGAATCTTGGGCTTAAACCCCTCGGACGACGGCTACGTATGCCGCCCGTAATGACAAACCCCACGGACAGACTGGAGAACCTCTCCGCCACGCCGTTGGCCGGGGTGACGGCTCAAAACGCAGAAAGCCGAGGCCCGGCGCGGTTGTTGCGCAAAGCCCCCCGAAAAGGGGGGCTTTGCCGAGCAAGAACCGTGACGGGCCGGGGTCGGACAGGTAACCTAGTACTGGCCCTTGGAGAACTTCTCCAACTTGTCGACCAGCTCGTAACCGATGCGGTCCTGGGCTTCGACGGTCGAGGCGCCGATGTGCGGCGTGAGCAGGACGTTGTCGAACTTGGTCAGCGGATGGTCCTTCTTCAGCGGTTCCTCTTCGTAGACGTCCACTGCGGCCCGGGCGACGATGCCCTTCTCCAGGGCCTCGGCCAGGGCGTCTTCGTTGACGACGCCGCCGCGAGCGCAGTTGATCAGTGTCATGCCCTCTTTCATCTTGGCGAATTCCGGCGTGGAGATCAGGTGGTGCGTCTCCTTGGTGTGGGGCAGGTGGAGGGTGATGTAGTCGGAGTCGGCCAGGAGCTTGTCCAGCGAGACCATCCGGCAGTAGTCGCACTCCTCGACGAAGGGATCGTACCCGAAAGTGTGCATTCCCAGGCCCTTGGCGCGTTTGGCGACCTCGGTGCCGATGCGGCCCAGGCCGATGACGCCCAGGATCTTTCCGCCGAGCTCGACGCCCTTGAACTTCTTCTTCTCCCACTTGCCGGCCTTTGTCGAGGTGTCGGCGCGGTGGAGATGGCGGTTGACGGCGAACATGTGCGCGATGGCCAGTTCGGCGACCGCGGAGCTGGAGGCGGCCGGAGTGTTCCAGACCAGGATGTTCTTCTCGCGGGCGTACTCGTGGTCGATGTTATCGATACCCACGCCGCCGCGCATGATCAGCTTCAGGTTCTCGGCCAGGTCGATGGTCGGCTGACGCACCTTGGTGGCGCTGCGCACGATCATGGCCTCGAAAGCCGGGATCTCGGAGTTGAGCTCCTCGACACTCATGCCGGTCTTGACGGTCACCTCGTGACCGTTTTCCTCCATTTTCTTGATCGCCCCTTCGGCGATGGGATCGCAAACCAGAACCTTCATACGAGCCTCCTTCGGGCCGGGGTAAACCGCCGAGGCGGCGGGTATCGCTTGGAAGAAACCGCACTAACGGGGCGGCGCTGGGAGCCTACCCGATGAAAGTGATCGAACGGGGTTGGCCGGCGCAGCTCTGCGTTGATAATCGCAACAGCCGAGGACTACCAGCCCATGATGTCGTCGACGTTGAGCAGCAGGTCTCGCAGTTCGGGCGGTGTCATCGTGCCCATGTGGGCGATACGGAAGGTCTTCTCCTTCAAGGCGCCGTAGCCGTTGGAGAGGTTGTAGCCGCGGGCGCCCAGTTCCTTGTTGAGCCCGGCCACGTCGATGCCCTTGGTGTTTTTGATGCAGGTCAGCGAGAGGGACTCGTAGCCCTCCTCGGCGAAGAGCTCGAAGCCGCGCTTGGCGACCCAGTCGTGGACCATCTCGCGCATCGCGAAGTGCTTGCTCCAATGAGCGTCGAGGTCCGCGGCGAAGCGCTCGGCCTGCCTGCCCAGGGCGTGGACCAGGCTGATGCCCGGGGTCGAGGGGGTCTGGTTGGTCCGCTTTCCGGCGGCGTACTTCTTGTAACTGAGCAAATCGAAGTAGAAACCGCGGTTCTCTACCTCCTCGGCGCGCTGGAAGCAGCGCTCGGAGACGACGGCCACAGCCAGGCCCGGGGGCAGGCTCCAGGCCTTCTGGGTGCCGGCGAGCATGTAGTCGATGCCCCAGGCGTCGGTCTCGACCTTGGCGGCGGCCATGCCGCTGACGGCATCAACGGCCAGGATGACGTCGTCATGCTTGGCGACGACTTCGGCGATCTCCTTGAGCGGGCTCATCACGCCGGTAGAGGTCTCGTTGAAGACCACGGTGACCAGGTCGTAGCCGCCCTCGGAGAGCTTGGCGTCGATGTCGGCGGGCTTGGCGGCCAGGCCCCATTCGTACTCGAGGCGGTCGGCGTCCTTGCCGTTGGCCGTGGCGATCTTGTTCCAGCGGTCGGAGAAAGCGCCCAGGACCACCGAGAGGATATTCTTGCGCGAGAGGTTGCGCACGGCGGCTTCCATCAGACCGGTGGAGGAGCAGGTACCCACCAGGATGAACTGGTCGGTGTAGAGGACCTTCTTGACGTTGTTCACGCAGTGGGCGTGGATCTTTTCATAATCCTTGGAGCGATGGCCGACCATGGGTACGCTCATATCGTGCAGCGCCTCGGGGGTGACCTCTACGGGACCGGGGATGAAGAGCTTCTTGTGCATCGGCGCTCCTTGAACGGGGCTTTCAGCCTACCGGGGGCGGGAGTGGCGGGGTAGCAAAACGGTGGCTATTGTAACCTTCACCGCCGCGAGTGTCAAGGACTGCGGCGCGGGCGTAAAGCGTCCAAAAGCTGCAACTTACGTCACAGCCGTCCGGCGCCCCCAACCGCCGCCGGGAGTCTTGACATAGAGGGGCGGCCCGTCTATACTGCGTTCCGTCTTTTTACGGCACCCTGCGGTCCCTGACGGTTCCGGCTGTATGGTCCGGACGCAAAGGTACGTGAAAAAAACCACATTTTCGACACCGGGGTATCAATGCGCCCACGCCAGGGTTTTCTCGGCGTATTAGTTCTCTTGGTCTGCTCCAGCACCGCCGCCCCGGCGGTGTGGGTCGCCCTACCCGATTCCCACCGGGTTCTCGCCGTCGATACCGCCAGCGGCGAGGTGCTTGCCGAACACTCCTTCGACGCCGCTCCCACCCGCCTGGCCCTGACCCCCGATGGTCGCTACCTCTACGTGGCCTGTCACGATGACGGCCAGACCCACGTCATCGATCCCGCAGGCGGTGGGCTCTACAAGCGCTTGCCCTATATCGTTCCGGTCTTCGCCGGCACCGATTCCGTCCATTACTACGCCCCCGGTCTGGGGGGCGTTTATCGTAACGAGGTCGACGGTTACAACTCCAAGCAGTTGGCCTATCTGCCCGACACCCAGTTCAGCTACGACTACGCCCTGACCCCGGACGGGCGCTGGTTCGCTTACATCCAGCGCTATCTGACCCGACCGGGCCGCGAGCTCGCCGAGCCGCCGACCTACCGGCGGGTCGCCGTCTGCGATCTCGATAACGAAAGCGGCACCTACCTGGAGCTGCCCGGCGAGGCCCTGTGCGTCGCCGTCTCTCCCACCGGCGAGTACGGCGTCGCGGCCACCCTCGAAGGGGATCTGGTCCTGTTCACTCTGGCCGCCGCCCCCACCATTGCCGCGGAAATCGAACTGCCCGAAACCGCCGTCGAGCTATCATTCGGCAATAACGGTGTCTGGCTCTACTGCCTGCTGCCCGGGGAACTGCGCGTGCTGGGTGTGCCCAACCTCGAAGACGAGCCCGTGGTCTGCGCGCCGCCCGCCGGGACCGTCGGTGAAAACGAGCTGGTCGCTGGTGTGTTGGATCCCGGTTCAGCGACTTACTACGCCGCCGACGCCGCCGGCCGCCTCTGGCTGCGCCGTCCGGACTCCCTCGAATTCGAGCTTCTCAGCGAGCTGGGCGAGGCTCCCGCCGAGTTGATCCTGCAGGATAACTAGCGCCCTTTCTTGCGCCTTCGACACATCCAGACCCGAATCGAAACACCATACATCAGGCCGACCGGCTGTACAAGTGCTTAAATTGAGTAATAGCCTACGGTCAGCATATCATTCAATACTAGCTTCCACGCCTTCCGGGGGGGACCGACAGCTCCGGCTTCGCACAACACTATACTAATAATAAGAAGGATAAGGGGAAGTTGATTGCCACAAATCGATAGCATGACAATGACGGCGTGATGAGTTAGGGGATTATCACTCGCAAAAGAACCGACTCATCCAGCTAATAGATTTCATTCAACGCTTTATAGCCATAGTCGCCGCCATTGTCATACCGCTGCTCGGTGGCGATATATCTGGACTTCCCTTTAGTTCCGCCGGAAGCCGGAGGCTGTTGGTTCCGCATCAGCAACCGACCAGGCTGTGAGTGAGAACCTGCTGACGACGCTCCATTGCTAGCTTTAGCAGCTTCGAACGTTATCCGTCTTCGCTGGTTGACGCCCCGCTGCGGCTAACCTCCATGCACCATTCTCGATGTGGCTTTCCTGAGTTACGAATGTGTTGTTCATCTTCCGTGATGATCCCAAAGTTAGGGCTCACTAAACGGCAACGGAACACAGTATTGCTGGATATCATTTATAAGTAATCAGTTAAACTATAAACAGGTGCTCACCTTGAGCGAGATGCACGTGGCAGGTACGTGGATCACCACATTCTTTAGGTGCCCGCAACGACGTAACAAGACACTAATCAACTGCTTGACGCCGTTGGCTTCGGTGACCATGCGCCGTTCGCAAACACCCTATAATCAGGCATATACAATGAGTGAGCGTCGAGTGGATAAGGTTGCGGTCTAAACATGATTCAGCGCGGCCTCGTCTCAGCCGCTTTTTCGAAGGGGATCGGAGTTTCGAGTTGGAGTCGACTGGTACGGGATTGTGTTTGGTGCCAAGAGTTATTACGCATCTAATGGCAATCGGTTAGCCGGCGGTACCGGCCCAAGCGCGAGTGATAATCCCATCCACTCAAGGATCGGTAGCCACGGCCGGCGGTTGCACAGACCCAGGCGGCCCGAAGAATGATTGAGTCGGTGAATGTAGTCGAGACTCCAATACACTACACAACTGAGTTAGGGATCGTATACCCAGACCGGACCTGATTATGATTGTATCCTGTTGATAGTAGCAATGATAATTATCGGGTACCTGTCACAGAACGAACAGTTGAAAAGTGGCGGCTAATACTGGCCTGATCCTTAGCGGTCCTAGATATCAGCGGACTTGCATATGCCCTGACAGCGGATTGCCACTAACTTTTAAGTGTCGCAATAACAAGCAATAAGGGCATGCCAAATGAACGCTTGCTTCTAAACAGCGCATTTCCGGGGAGTCAATAATGGCCCAGTAGGTTTATTCCAATCAGCCTGATTTGGTCCGAACACGTTCCATGACGCCCTGAGTTAACTGATCCACTCATCAGCTAGTCATCCGTGAGCGTTGAAGGACCGCCCTTGAACGGTCCTCGACTCACTCTTGTTGTAACAGCCGGGAAAACCGGCAACTACACCCACCTGCGCCACCCACAACGGAAAGCAAATCGATTACTCATGATCGAAAAGCGCGGACCCTTCGGCCTCTCTCGACCGCAACTGCGCCGGATCATCCTGCTGCTGGTGCTGGTCACGGCCGTACTGGCGCTCTCCGGCTGCGCCGCCGGAGACAACGAGCGTTTCAACACCCGCGATCCCGCCAACTTCTGGGCCGGACTCTGGCACGGCTTCATCCTGTTGTTCAGCTTCATCTTCTCGCTGTTCTCCAATACTGTTCGGATCTACGAAGCGGTCAACGTCGGCTGGGGCTACGACCTGGGATTCCTCCTCGGCGTGATCATCTTCTGGCGCAGCAACTGCGAGATCATCAAGGTCCGCCGTTGCAAAAACAGCGAAGAATAACGCCGAGATAAACTCGGGAACACCCTTCTGCTTGACAGGGAAAGCGACGCCCCCTCAAAGGCGTTGCATCATCAACACATCCACACCCAAGGAGCCCATTGATGTCCGAAGAACTCAATCCCTTCAAGATAGCCCAGGCTCAGTTCGACGAGGCCGCCGACCTACTCGAACTCGAACAGCCGATGCGCGATTTCCTGCGCTGGCCCCGTCGCGAGTACAAGTTCACGATTCCCGTCAAGATGGACGACGGCTCGACCAAGGTCTTCCACGGCTATCGCGTCCAGTACAACGACGCCCGCGGACCCAACAAGGGCGGCCTGCGCTGGCATCCCGAGGAGACCATCGATACCGTGCGCGCCCTGGCGGCCTGGATGACCTGGAAAACCTCCGTCGTCGACATCCCCCTGGGCGGCGGCAAGGGCGGCGTGACCTGCAACCCCAAGGAAATGAGCGAGGGTGAGAAGGAACGGCTGGCCCGCGGCTGGATGCGCGTGATGGCCCGCGAACTCGGCGAGCACCGCGACTCTCCCGCCCCCGACGTCTACACCACCCCCCAGATCATGGCCTGGATGATGGACGAGTACGAGACCATCGTCGGCCGCTCACACCCCGCCGTGATCACCGGCAAGCCGATCCCCGTCGGCGGCTCCCAGGGCCGGGGCGACGCCACCGCCCGCGGCGGCATCTACACCGTGCGCGAGGCCTGCAAGAAGAAGGGCATCGATCCCTCCAAGGCCACCTACTCTATCCAGGGCTTCGGTAACGCCGGGCAGTTCGCCGCCACCCTCCACGAAGAAGTGCTGGGCGGAGGCAAGCTCGTCGCTGTCAGCGATTCCCGCGGCGGTATCTACGTCGAGGCCGGCATGGACCCTAAAGAGATAGTCAAGTGGAAGCTGGAGAACGGCACCGTGACCACCTTCCCCAAGGCCGACAAGAAGATCACCAACGAAGAGCTCCTCGAGCTCGAAGTCGACATCCTCTACCCCTCGGCCCTCGAGAACGTGATCACCAGCAAGAACGCCGCCAACATCAAGTGCAAGATCTCCTGCGAGCTGGCCAACGGTCCCACTACCCCCGAGGCCGACGAGATCCTGCACAAGAACGGCGTCCACGTCATCCCCGACTTCCTGGCCAACGCCGGCGGAGTCACCGTGAGCTACTTCGAGCAGGTCCAGGGCACCTACAATTACTGGTGGCCCCTGGAGGAGATCCACCGCCAGCTCGACGACAAGATGACCAAGGCCTACCACGCCGTCTACGACATGCACGAGGAGAAGAACGTGCATATGCGCACCGCGGCCTACCTGGTCTCGGTCAAACGCGTCGCCGAAAACGTGAAACTGCGCGGCTGGGTCTAATCCCGTCCGTCCGACGCCAAACGACGAGGGTCCTCCGGGACCCTCGTTTTAACACTGGAAGCCCTCATAAAGCCAATCGTCGAGCCAATCGATACAAACATCGGATGCGCGCGATCGGCCCGGCCCGGCTTTGGCACGTTTCTTGCAGCAGAGCGGGGAAACCCTTTCTCGCCACCGCGGTTGATTTCCGCAAGAAACGTGCCAAAGCCGGGCCGGGCCTTCGGCGGCGAACGGTCTCCGGCGTTACCTGCTTGCCGCCCGGTTCATGGTGGGAGGATGCGATTCCCGGGGAGTCGTCGGCGATAACGACCTCTGCGGATCGGGGTTGTCTTGAAAGATTAAAAAACGGATTCCACAGGACCGGTGGGCGTTTTTGCTATTATCCATCGTAACCTGAGGGTGTCAACGCGAATCAATCCGAAGGAGGACCAATATGCGCTACTTGCCCTTTGCGCTCGTGCTGCTCTGCCTGGTACGGCCTGCGACACAGGGACATCCAGCGGTGACGGCGACGGTTCCGATCTTCTCGACGCCTCGATCACCGAGGCTTTCTCTTATCCCGAGGAAGGGCGGTTCTTCCCGGACTACGCTTTCCACAAGGTCATTGAGTTCGGCCCGGATAAATCCGGTGTTTTCCAAGATGTGACCGATCTGGAACCGGACATCGTGGTTTTCAATGAATGCGCCGTCTATTTCGACGAGGGCGGAGACACCGATATGCCGGCCATGCGGGGCTTCATGGAGGACATCGCCGATCTCTGCGACGACATCGGCGCGATCCCGGTTCCCGCCACCACCCTGCCCATCGACGCCGGGGTCGACGGCCACACCCAGGCCAAACTCGACGATACCATCGAGTTCAACGACTGGGTGGAAAGCTGGTGCGCAGCCAACGGTTGGACCTGCATGGACTACTACGCCTGGATCGCCGACGACGACGGCCAACTGCCCGATGAGTACCACGACGGCGACGGCCTGCACCCCAACCAGGACGGTTATGATGATCTCGGTCCCCAGGTCGTACCCACCCTGGAGGAGGCGTTGTAGTATAAGGCTTCCTGCCAAGGATCGTATCGGGGACCTCTGATTGCGCGACGTTGAGTTGTAAATCTGAAGGCGGCTCCCGAATCCGGGAGCCGCTTCGATAGCTTGCGAAGACCTTCAATCCCGATACATTTTGACCTATAATCGGGACGCTAATCAACTCATTCGAAAAGGAGTCTCAATGCCTTTCTCCGTTGTCCGTCACAGCGCCCGTCGCCGCCTGGACGACATCCTGGCCGATCCCGGCCTGGTTTCGCTCAAGCGCATCCAGGCCTACCTGAATCTCCTGGGTCCCGAGCTCGACGTCAGCCGGGCCTGTTTCAACGTCAACCGCGGCCGCGTCTACACCACCGAGGTCGAGTGGGTGGCCCCCGGGGTCAAGAGCTCCCTCGGGGAGAAGGTCTCGGCGCGGATCATCGAGAACCTGGTCAAGGACGACATCCAGGAGCTCAACAAGGAGACGGCCAACGAGCTGCTGCCCCGGGGTCTGCGCTTGATCTCCGGTTCGGTGCTGACGATCATGGAGGTGCTGCAGCGGGTGGTCTCCATCGTCGCCGCCCCCTTCCGCCACCGGGATGAGCTGGTGGCCGTGGTCTCCTTCGATATCTGCAAGGAGCGCCGCGAGCACGCGGGCTGGTCACGCTACAAGCTGGGCGAGGTCGGCGAGCTGCTCCACCGTTTCAACAGCGCCTTCGACGACGAGCCGGACCTGCTGGAGCATCCGCCCTTCGCCTGAACCATCCTCGTGTGTCGCAGACAATGTCGTGGATGGCGATCCGGCTGGATGATCCCATCCATGCGGGAAAGCGAAGGTGCGCAACGAACGACGGCCGCGGCCGTCGTTCGTTTTATCGGGAGGTTACCCTCACCACTAACTGGAGCCTGTTTAGTTCACGCTGTTGGCTGGTTGAGGGGCTTGTTATGGAGGTCCGCTTCGCCCAGGTTGTCAACTCGAGCGAGCGCTCCGCTGAGAGAAAGCCCAAATCAGTCTACAGCCTACCGACAGGTTTCCATCGCTCAGCGGCGGCTTGAGAGATCGCCGGTGGGGCCGACCATCTCCGGTTTCCAGCGGCACGAAAGCACGAAAGGCAGACACGGGTGTATTGGCCCAAATCAGCTAGTTGATATTGACGGCGACTATGGATTCTAAAGAAATGAATGATAAGCATGCCGTTCTTAATATGATGTTGAGTTCGACATGAGATCACGCATGGGCGGGGGTTGTTTCGGCGTGGCTGGTAAGTCTCACCAGGACGACACAGATGCCGTTAATGAGCAGCCTCGCTGAGGCCCTTGCCGGGCGGCTGGTTTCGCCGAGTACCGGACGAGTAATAATGCTCTGGAGGGTGGCTGCATCCTCGTTCAGTCCCGCCGGGCGTAGAACTCCTCGGCGAGGATGCCCATCAGGTGCTCATCGTGCCAGGCCCCGGCGTACCAGTGGGCCTGGCGGGCGACCCCCTCGTCGACGAAGCCGCAGCGGCGGTATACCTCGGCGGCGCCGGCGTTGTGGGCGAAGTAGCGCAGCCAGACCCGGTGCAGGTTGAGCACGTCGAAGGCGTAGGCCAGGGTCAACGCCGTGGCCTCGGTGCCGTGACCCCGACGCCGGACCGCGGGCGGGCCGATAAAGATGCCGAACTCGGCGTGGCGGTCGATAGCGTTGACCCGGTGTAGGCCGGTGTTGCCGACGAGCTCGTCACCATCGCGCAGGCGCACGCCGAAGACTACGTCGCCGGTGGATTCCAGCTTGCCGATCCAGTCCCGTTCGGCCATGATGGTCAGCGGTCGCTGGATCATCAGGTTCTCGCGCACACCGGGAGCGTTGAGCCACTTGACGTAGCGCCGGGCGTCGTCTTCTTCCACGGGAGCCAGGTAGACCCGCTCGCCCTCGAGGAAGCGGGCCGGTTTGCTTTCAGTCATGTCCTCTCTCCTTGGCGGGCCACGGCGATGGCGGCGGCCAGGTGCTCCAGGGTGTCCTCGGGACCGGCGGACCAGGCGCCGCAGGCGGTGGCGGCGATTTCACCGGCGCGACCGTGGAGCCAGGCGGCGGCCACGGCGGCGGAGAACGGCTCCACGCCCCGGGCCGACAGCGCGCCGATCAGACCTGCCAGCACATCGCCGGAGCCGCCCACGGCCAACGACCAGCCCCCGGTGGTGTTGAAGCAGGCCGGGCCGCCGGGAGCGGCGATGATGCTGCGGTACCCCTTGAGCAGGCAGACGGCGCCGGAGAGCTGGGCCAGTTTTCTGGCATAACCAAGTCGATCCTCGTTGATCGAGGATGCCGCCACCCCGAGCAACCGCGCCGCCTCGCCTGGGTGGGGGGTGATGATCCGGGGCAACTCCAGCCCCGCAAGCAGCTCGAGGTCGACGTTGTTGAGCCCGTCGGCGTCGATGACCGCCGGGACCTCAAGGTGGGGCAGAACGGCGCGCAGCGCCTTGCCGACGTTTACGTCGTCACCCAGGCCCGGTCCGATGACGGCGGCGTCGGCGGCGTTGAGGGCCGCCAGAGCCGTCTCCGAGCCGAAAGGTGAGATGCGGCCGCCCTCGTCGGGGAGCTCCCGGGAGATCAGCCCGAGACGCCCGGGTTTGACCAACAGCAGCGCCGCGGTGGTTGTGCAGAGCTCGACCAGTCCGGCGCCGCCGCGGGCGGCACCCAGGCCGGTCAGGCCCGCCGCCCCGGAGTAGTCGCGGCTGCCGGCCAGCACGGCCACCCGACCGCGGCCGCCCTTGTGGGTGTCCACAGGGGGCGGGGTGAAACAGGCCGCCGCGTCGGCGGCTTCACTCAGGAACAGGTCCAGTCCGGCGAAGCTCTCGGGGAGCATACCGATGGGTGCCGTGACCACCTCGCCACATTGGCGGTAACCCGGCGGCAGGAAGAGGCCCACCTTTGGAGCGGCGAAGGTGACCGTCAGGTCGGCTTCGACGGCGAGTACGGCGCCGCCGTCGGCGTCCAATCCCGAGGGCAGATCGACGGCGACGACGCGGGCGCCCGAGCGACCGGCGCCGTTGATCCGCTCGATGACCGGACCGAAGAGCCCCCGGGGCGGGCCGCCGACTCCGACGCCGAGCAGGGCGTCGACAACGACGACGGCCCGCTCCAGGGCACTTTCTAGTTCGAGCAGGTCCGCCTCGTCCTCGATGACGAAGGCTCCCCGCCCGCCGGCGCTCCAAACCCGCCAGTTTAGGGCGGCGTCTCCTGTGAGCTCCGCGGGGTCTCCAAGTTTAAACAGCAGCGGCTCGACACCGGCGCCGAGCAGGTGGCGGGCACAGACCAGACCATCGCCGCCGTTGTTGCCCTTGCCGATGAGGATGACGACCTCTTCACCACCAAGATCGTCAAAACGCCGGAGAATCTCGGTGGCCACGGCCCGACCGGCGTTCTCCATCAGCGCCGCCCCGGGCAGGCCGTCATCTTCGATCGTGCGGCGTTCAAGTTCGCGGATCTGTTCGGTCGTGCAGAGCGGTCGCATCTTTTCCTCCCGGCCTCCAGGCAGATCATTCCAAAGCTGGATTCTAACAAGCGCGAAGCCCGCTCGCCAGGTGCGGTCACGAAAAGGCGTCATCGATGATACAAGGACACTGGCTGCGAATCGAACCGCCAGACCCTATCGCAGACATGGAAAACAGACAAACCTGTCTTGATTATACTATTTATGAACTTTAAAGCTGGATAACATAGGATCGTAGAACTGCTGTATTACATTCTAAAAATTAAGAATAAATGGGATTATCACTTCTATCTGAACCGACTCGTTCAGCTAATAGATTGTCATTGGCTGCTCTATAGTTCACACTCGCCGCCATTGTCATGTCGCCGCTTTGTGGCACTAGGCCGCGACTTGCCCTGGATGCTGCTGGATGTCGAAGGCCGTAGGTTCCGCCCAGGGGTCGAGCAAACTGTGGAAGAATTATTTACTTAAAGCAGTCTATTGCTCGCTTTAGTATCTGCGACAGCAATCCGCCTTCACAAATTGACGACCTACTTTGAGCTTTGATTTAAGCAGCTTAGTCGAGGAATCTTTCCATATGTATAATTGTGGTCAAGTTTCTTGTGATAATCCAAGCATAACGAACAAATCCCATTGTAGAGACAGATCTGTATGGTGAGTTTTCATCAAGCTCGATGGCGCAATAGAAGCAACCCCGGTTCTGCGGACCGGGGTCACGTTGAAGTCGGAGATAAACCGCAGCGTTAGAAGTAGTAGTTGTAGCCGGCGTAGAAGCTCAGGCCGGCGAAACCCTCTTCGTCGTTGGGAGCGACGACGTGGTGCAACCGGGCGCCGACCTCGACGTTGGAATGGGGCGGTAGGGGGAACTCGACACCGAGCTCGACGGAGAGGCTGAAGTCGGCGGAGTCGTTGCGGTAGCTGAAGCCCTCGCCGTCGTCGGTGAATCCCAGCGAGGTCTTGCGGATTTCGAAGGAGGGTCCGGCCGAGACGAAGGGGGTGATCCAGTTGTCGGGGATGAAGATGACTCGGCTCATCAGCCCGAAGGTCATCAGCGTGGCCGTTTCATCCTCGCCCAGCAGGCCGCCCTCCTTGGGCAGGATGTAGCAGAAGTCGAAGAAACCGAAGACCTCGAGGTCGCCGGGTTCGAAGCGGAAACCGACCTTGGCCCCGCCGTCGACGCCGTTGCCGAAATAAAGGGAGCCGCCGGCGTGGTTCCAGTAACCGGCGCGGGCGCCCGTGACCAGGCCGGTCAGGGGACGTATCTTGACGGCTTCCGCCGAACCGCAGACGGCCAGAAGAATCAGCACGGCCGACAGGACTGCCGAGGGTTTGCGCAAGTCATCACCTGCCTGGTGGTTTCGCTGTTTGGTTGTTCGACCTTAGGGGCAGTATAGCAGTGTGATTGGAGGGGTGTCAATCGACCGGGCGCGCCGCTGGGCCGAGTCACGCGCCCATTGATTGCCGCTCATGGTCGCTATTGCAAACTAGTATTGCAAGAAGGATGCCGGAAAGGCACCTGTTCGGAACTCTGCGCGGCGCATCGATCAAGGCTCTGTGTATGCTCTATAATATCAGTGCGTTACAGCTTGAGCGCCGATTGACGATTAGCCGTGCCTCATCTGTGTTACGATTCGCCCTGGGACGATACCTCCCATCGGGTTACCTTTTTACCCTCACGCTGGACACCGGGGGACCGTTTCAATCCAACCGCATTCCAACTTCAGTCCCTTGACAGCCAAGCAGGGGTTAGTCAAAGTAGAAGCGACTGGGAGGCGATCTCTTGGATCGCCCTTCGAACAGGCCTGGCATCTTCGCGGCCCAGGGTCGCGAGTAACACCAAGGGGAACCACGAAGTGCAACGTAAAGCCATGCCGATCTTCATGCTGCTGACCGTTTCGCTCCTCCTTCCCGCCTGTGACGACGGTGACACCGACACCCAGGCAGACGAAACAGGGGAGGCCGCCGGACTTCCCGAGCGCTACTGGACCTCGACCGCCAAGGGCTGGCGCTCCCGGACCCTGGTCGAGGGGATGACCGTTTTCGACCTCGACGGCGCCATGGACTCCCGCGGCTTCCCCCACCTGCTGGTCTCGGGCTGGGAGATGGGCGAGCTGCTCTACATCACCTGGGACGGCGGAGCCTGGGACTCGGCGATGATCCAGACCGGGGGCGGTCAGGCGAATGCCATCGATCTCGAACTAACCCCCGAGGACCGGCCCCAGTCCATCTTCACATTGCGTCGAGAGGACGCCACCGGCCGCGTCGGCTACGACCTGATGCACCTGCGCCTCATCGACGAGGGCTGGGCGATGAATGGCCTCTACTCCGCCCCCTCGCGGATCGGAGCCGATATCCACCTCGACGCCTCCGTCGAGCCCTACCTACTCTTCCCCATCGTCAGCGAGGGTGAGGAGTACGAAGGGGTGATGATCGGCCGCTCCCGTGAGGGCGCCTGGACATTCAGCGTCACCGGCCTGCTCGTCAACACTTGGCGCATCAATCAGTTGGTCCTCTCCGACGACGGCATGCCCCACTTCGCCCACCTCGACGGATCGATTGTATCCTACACCTACCGCGAAGAGGGCCGCTGGGAGAGCGACGCCGTGACCGTCATCGATTCCGACGACGCCGAGATCGATCTGGCGCTGGCCGCCGACGGCACCCCCCACCTGCTCTGGAGCGACAACAGCGCCCACGACCTTCACTACGCGCGGAAGATCGACGGCGAGTGGGCCATCGAAACCCTCTTCGAGTCCGGCGCCGGTTATGATATCGATCTGGAGCTCGACTCCACCGGGCGACCCCGTCTCTGCTGCGCCCGGGATACCGACGAGGGACGACGGTTGTTCTACGGCGAGAGGAACGAAACCGGCTGGGAGCTCGGTCCCGTCGAGCCCGAGCGCGCCGGCGGTTACCCCAACTGCCTGGCCGTCGACGACATGAACCGCAGCCATCTCTTCTACTACGCCGATCGCCCCGAAGAGCTGCGCCACCTGATGCAAACCGGGGAGTAGAGTCGAATGCATACATCGACTACATTGGACTACATCGGACGCTTTGATCGGCCTTGATTTCGATTGACGGGTGACCTCATTGATCACCCAGTTGTAGCGGGGATTTGCCGGGTCGTTACCACATCTCAACCGTTTAGCTGGAAAACGGCCGGGACGATTGTCCCGGCCCTGCATTTTGCAGTCCTGTGTATCGCCCCGGGAAGCGCCGTTTAACGGCTGATCACGAAACGTCTGGTGTCGCTGGCGGTGTTGGTGGCCAGGTAGACGCCGGGGGGGTAGCTGTCGGTGGGCAGGGTGAGGCTGTGGCGGCCGGGGGTGGGGTCGAGGTCCAGCGTGGTGACGCCGCGGCC
>CAZOOP010000005.1:86926-116651 GCA_964581465.1 uncultured bacterium | reverse complement strand
CATGATAGACAACCTAAAAAGCATCCTGATTGGTCCATGATCGTGTGTGATCCCTTCGCTTTTATTACCGCTCATTGACATTATAACGTGGGTTCAGTTTCCGGTGATAATCCCTTGCGAAATGTAGGGGAGGACCTTTCGGTCCTCCCGTTGGAAAAGGGCCGACCTGAGGGTCGGCCCCTACGGTATCTCGAGTTGGCATCATGGAACGTGATCAGACCAAATCAGACAGATTGGGAGCGACCCGCTGGGCCGTTGTTCACTTTACGGAAATGGGCAGTTTATGATCAAGCATTCATTTAGCTTGCCCTTATTGCCTGTTATTCGAACACTTAAGAACCAATAGCCCTTTGCTGTCAGAGAAAAGACAAGCGCGCAGACAACGGGATATACTACTGATACGGTCCTTTGAATGGCGCCACTTTTCAACTGCCCGTTTTGTGATTAGTCTCAGAGAATCAACATTATAATTATCAACAGGTTACAATCACGATTCGGTCCGGATAGGGTATTCGATCCCATCGAGCTAGACCACGTTGGGCTCCAGGACCAGCTCGCCGCGGGCGAAGCGCCGGGCGTCCAGGGGCGCGATCAGCTCCGGCCGTTCGCCGCTGACGATCTCCTCGGCGAGCAGCTCGGCGGTGGCCGGGGCGATCATGTAACCGTGACCCGAGAAGCCGACGGCGTTGTAGAACCCGGCGAGCTGGTGATGCCCGCCCAGGATGGGCTGGGCGTCCGGGGTCATGGCGTAGAGCCCGGCCCACTGGCGCACGACCTTCACCCCGCCCAGCACGGGCAGGATGCCCTGCGCCATCCGCGACATGGCCTCGACGAACTCCCAGCCCGAGGACTGGTCCGTCCCCGGCTCCTCGGGCATTCCCAGACCCATCAGGAAGGCGCCGTGGACCACCTGCTGGCAGTAGAGGTGGTGCTTGAAGCTGATGACCATGGGATCGAAGAGGCGCTCGTAGGGCTCGGTGACCAGGATCTGGTGCCGCTCGGGGTAGAGGTCGATCTCGATACCGGCCAGCTTGGCGACCTCGGCGGCCCAGCCCCCGGCGGCGTTGACCACACGGCGGGTCGGATAGCGGTGTTTATCGGTGACGACGGCGGTGACGCCGGCGGCGTCGGTCTCGATGCCGACGACCTCCTCGAAGGTGCGCAGGGCGCAGCCGTTGCGCTGGGCGGCGTGGGCGTAGGCGTAGTTGGTCTTGAAGGGGTTGCCGTGGCCGTCGGTGGGGCACCAGGCGGCGGCGGCCAGCTCGTCGATGCGCAGCACGGGGACGATCTCGCCGGCCTCTTGGGGAGTGACCAGGCGCGAGGGGATCTCGAGGGAGTTCTGCAGGGCGATATTGCGGCGGAAGAGCTCGACCTCTTCGTCGTCGAAGGCCAAGACCAGGTAGCCGCCCTGCTCGAACTCGATGTCCTCGCCCAGCTCCTCGGCCAGATTGACGAAGCGGTCCACGGAGCGCTTGGCCAGACGGCAGTTCATCTCGAGGCCCCACTGCTGGCGCACCCCGGCTCCGCAGCGGCCCGTGGCCCCGCCGGACACATAGCCCCGGTCGAGGATAAGCACGTCGTCGACGCCCCGTCGGGTCAGCTCGTATCCGATCGCGCAGCCGATGACCCCGGCGCCGATGATCACCACGTCGTAAGCCTTGCCGTCCATACGCTTCCTTCAGATAATCAGCCGGATACTCAGCCGGATACCCGGCTTGATGCTCCTCGACGTCGCGGTCGGCTTGTCCAGGCGGTTCTTCATGAACTCGCCCGTCACCTGCTCGACCTGTTCGGCGAGGTGGTTGAGCCTGCAGATCACCCGTTGGGATCTCGGGCTCACCTCCGGTGGTCCGGCGGTGTTTGTCCCTCGTCGGGGGAACAGGAGCGCGGCGAAGGGACGGAGGTGGCTCAGGGACGCCGAGGATACGCGACAACTGACGATCAGCCGCTTCAGGCACCCAGTTGCCGGTCCTGTACCTCAGTTCGAATCGGGCAAGCCGATAGCGATACATGTTCTCGGTCATCGACGACCCGGATACACCGGGGTCTTCGCGTTCACCCGCCCGCTAGCAGGCCCCCGCTAGCGTCCACCGGCGCGGGGGGCTCTACTCGCCCTCCCGGGTCAGCAGGCCCAAGTCGACGGGGTGGTAGGGCGGGCGGGCGCGCATCGGCCAGATCTCCTCCATCGGCCTCCCGGTCCGGCGGCGGATGATCCCGGCGATCAGGTGGCCGCAGGTGCGTCCCTGGCAAGGCCCCATCCCGGCGCGCAGATAGTGCTTGATTTCCTCGACGGTGGTGTAGCCGCGGTCCAGCGCCTCGTTGATCTGCGCCAGGGAGATGTCCTCGCAGCGGCAGACGATCAGCTCGTCGTCGTTCCTGTCATTCATGGAGTTCCCTCTAACAAGGTGTCCGGCGTCGCACCGAGTGAAGCGTCGGTGGCGGCAGGTCGAATAATCAGTTAATCGGAGCGGCAACAGGCTTGATCATGGTGTTGAAGCAAGTAAAGCTCATGAAGCGGCGCAGAAAGGGTACACGGGTTGTCTTTTTGAGAGAGAAACCATGGCGCTTGTAGAGCCTGTGCGCTCGGGGGTTGGTGTCGACCACATCCAGGGACCATCTGATAACTATGCTCCCGGGCGAAAGTCTCCACGGCCTTTGTTAAGCGCACGCCGGTTCCTTGTCTCCGGCTGCCGTCGTCGCTGCGGGCCGTCAGGACCCAATCGGGATCAAGGCACTCGCACGTCAGGACGTGAGCCGTCTTACGGTCCCCAAGGAAACCGCCCACTTTCCGCAGTAAGGCATCGAGGAAGACCTTGGCCACCCTGCCGACCTCGTTGGGCTCGAATCCTCGACCGACGATAGTGCTGGACCGACGATGATGCTGGAGGAAGCGGGTCTCACCCAGCGTTCCGCCGGGCGGCGTGGAGGGCGGGCAGGCTGATCCCCCGAGCCTCCATGGCCAGTTCGGCGGGGACCTCGAGATGCAGCACCCAGGTGCGGTCCTTGAAGCGCAGGCGCTTGACGCAGACGCCGTCGCCGATGATCTCTCCGGCGCGGTCGGTCAGCTTGACGGCTTCGCCCCGCTCGGGGACGGGCAGGAACTCCCAGGGGATCTGCACCACGGCGCGCCCGTCGCCTCCGGCGGTCAGGTCGACGATGAAGACGGCCAGGCCCGGGCAGGCTGCCACGCAGACGCCGCAGCCCGAGCACTTGTCCAGGTCGACCCGGGGCAGGTCGTTGAGATCCTCGAAGGGCAGCACCGCACACGAGGAGCAGGAGGTGTGGCAGGGGTCGCAGGGGATGTGCTGAAAGCACTCGAAGACGGCCACGGGGCCGCTCTCCATGCGTTCGCGGTCCGGGGTGATCCGGGCCAGGTCCTCGGCTGTCGGGACGCCGTCGCGGTAGAGCATCGGAGCCTCGCTGGGTGGTTGACAGTAGGTGCAAATACTAGCACAGCGCCCGGTAGGCGACAAGCCGCCGGGCTGCCTCTCTGGCAAGAATACGGCGTAAAGGGCGGGGAATAAGGAGGAAGATAATAGTGCAATGGTAACAAGGGAGCCATAGATAGCTTGGTTGGCAATCCAAACTGAACCAGCTTTTTGCAGCTTAGAGCACAGTACCGTCAAGGTAACCCAGTTATAGTTTAGCAACCCGTTTGTTAGGTGAACTTATGCAAACTGATCGAGATAGGCTATAAAAAGAAGCCCTCCTAGATCAAAACGGTCTGGGTCGATCGACCTCTTCTCGACGGCCTTTCCCGAACAGACGCAGCTTCGAGATGGATACCCCTTCAGCCCGGCGTTGAAGTACACTCCAAGGATCTTCGGTCCCGGTCGGGCCGGGATCGGACCCCACAGCGAGCAGTCAATGAGCATCCACCCGATTCGAATGGCGAAACCCCGCCGACCAATCCCGGAGGAAACCCGAAGAAGATACGCTTCCGCGCCTTGTCGCTCCTGCTCTGCCTGTGCTTCTTCGCGGCCCAGGCCGCCGAAGTGACCCTCAACCCCGACGCCGACTCCTGCGGCATGGCCTACTCACCCACTTCTCCCCGCGGCTCCCGGACCAATGTTTCCATGGGCTATGAGCGTGGATACGTCGACGCCCTGGTGCGGTTCGATCTGAGCCCCTACTCGGGTATCGAGGTCAGTTCCGCCGAGCTCCAGGTCTACTGTTTCCAAAACTGGGACACACCGCCCGTCGACAACTACCTCTACCTGACCGCCGACGCCTGGGACGAGGCCACCGTCATCTGGAACAACAAACCCGGTTACAACACCGCCAACGAGCTGGTTTTCGCCGCTCCCGCCGAAGAAACCTGGCTGAACCTGGACGTCACCGAGTTCATCGAGGACTGGATAGCCGGTACCCACCCCAACTTCGGCTTCTACATGACCCAGACCACCACAGTCTCCGGCGGTTTCAGTTTCTGGTCGCGCGAGCACGACGACGCCGACCAACGCCCCAAGCTGGTCATCCAGTACACGGGCGGCGCCGTCGAAAGCGCCAGTTGGGGCGCCGTCAAGGCGTTGGATAACTGATCGGGAATCGGTCATCCTCGGAGAGGGGCTCGCAGCTTCAAGGTCCCGCGATATCCAGGATAACTACCAACTGCGGAAAGCCCGCTGGAGATGGACTATCGATAATCATGACTCAGAACATAACTTCCGACAAAAGAGGCTCAAGATGAAGAAGGCCGCCCCGCTGCTGACCATTGCCGTTCTTACCCTCGTGCTGGCCTCCGGCGCCGCCGAGGTGACCCTCAATCCCAGCGCCGACGCCGGCGGCTGAGGACCGGCTCCCGACCAGAACTTCGGTGATCATTACCTGTTCTGGAACGGATACGACGATACTTCTTGCGATTCGGTTTTCTATTTCGACCTGTACTCGTACATGGGCGCTACCGTCAATTCCGTCCAACTCGAGCTCTACATCGACAGCTCCTGGGGCGCCATGCCCGATCAAAACGGGCTCTACATGGTCTCCGCCGGCTGGGACGAGATGACGGTGACCCAAAACACCATGCCGGGTAGCTATAATGAACCAGAGACCCTATATAGCGCGCCGATGGTGGGCTCCTGGCTGGTTCTCGACGTGACCGACTATGTCGACTACTGGTTGGCGGGCACTCGCAACAACTACGGCTTCATGATTGTAAGTTGGTCCATGGATTACGGCGGCTACTACATCAACTCCCGGGAGTCGAGCAGCAACAAGCCCAAGCTGATCCTGGACTACTCGGGTTCGAACGTCGAGGAGGCCAGTTGGGGCGCCATCAAGGCCCTGGACGAGTAAGGCCCGCCAAGGCATGGTTGATCGATCCGCCGGTTGACAGGTACCCCGCCGCCGGCGGTTGTTTTATCCGGATGTACAGAGCGAGCCTGCCTGAAGCGTTCGAAAGAGCACGAGAAAGCGATGGAAGACGGTTGATGATTGAAAACCGCCTTGGCATAGTTGTAGAATGGATTATCACTCGCACCTGAACCGACTCATCCAGCGAATAGACTGTCATTGGTTGCTTTATACTTCACACTCACCGCCGTTGTCATCCCGCTGCATTGTCGTACCAATGCATGATGGCACGAAACCCGGCCTTGCATTGAATAGCACCGGAAGCCCGAGGCTGTTGGTTCCATTCAGGTTACAACCAGGCTGTGAGTATGTGACCTGCTGACGACGCTCTATTGATCGCTTTAGCAGCTTAGACCGCTATCCGCCTTCGCTGGTTGACCACACGCTGCGGGTGGTTACCAGGACCTTTTCACGAGGCGGCTTTCCCGAGTTGCGAATACTTGGTTCAGTTTCTGGTGATGATCCCTTGTACAACGATAGATGAGCAGTTTGCCCTTCACTCCGGCAAACAAGTCAGCGGGCACCCTTTGCCGAGGTGTATACTCCAGCGTGAAGTGTGTTTCTACCTCCAGCATCCTCAACTGTTCCGGTACACCACAACAATCCGGTTCCTCTCGATCCCCAACGCCTCATTAAACAACCTCGTTCTGACACAAACACGGCGCGGTCTTCGGCTCCAGGCGGCCGTCGGCACCCCGTCAACAATGGGCGAGAAGTTAGCGATCGCTATTATCACCTGTTCCTGATCCGGCATACATGGCTGATAGCTTGTCCTGTATTGCTTTATGGCTCCACTAGCCGTCATGTTCTGGTAGTCGATTTGCCGCATGGAACCGATACCGCGCTTCGCGCTGTGATTCGCGCCGTGTAAAGAGCGGCACTGTCGGTCGCGTTGGTTTGCGCGACAGCTTACCTTGTACCGGTTGGCAAGCTGTAAGCGGACACATGTTTGGTATAGGCCTGGTGTAGGCTGGACGCCATATCGAACAGGCTCCGTCAGCAAGGCGAAAGGGGTCATCACGGAAGATTAACAATAGATTCGCAACTCAGGAAAGCCCAACGTGAATGGTGCTCGGAGATTAGCCTCAGCGGGGCGTCAACCAGCTAAGGTGGATAACGTTCGAAGCTGCTAAAGCAGACAATGGTGCGCCGCCAACAGGTCCTTCAGCCACAGCCTGGTTGAATCCTGAGCGGAACCAACAGGCTCAGGTTTCCAGCGGAACTCAATGCAAGACCGGTTTAGCGTCACCAGCAACGGTAAGGCAATGGCGGCGACTATGAGCTATATAGCATGGATGATAATCTATTAGTTGGATGAGTCGGTTCTTTTGCAAGTGATAATCCCAAGCGAGAATCAAAAAACCACCCTCTCGTGGTAGCTCTCGGCCCCCTAGGAATGGCCCGGTTAGTCGTGATGTCCAACTGGAGCGAACCCCGTGCCGAACTCTCCTAATCCGTCATCCGCGCCCAACGGAATCAACAGGCAAGGGAGATTCAATGAGACGGCTCGTCCTAATCCTCGCCTTCCTGCCGTCGTCGGCCGCCTTCGGTGATCAGGCGACCATCCAGCCCGACGCCGCGGCCGGGCGGGACACCTTCGTCACCAATCTCTACCCCAACACCAATTACGGCACGCTGGATTACCTGGGTGTAGGCTGCAACGACTCCTTCCACATCGACAGCCTGATCCGTTTCAGTGCCCTGGACGCCTATGTCGACGTCCAGGTGGATTCGGCAGTGCTGAGTCTCTACGTCAGCACCGTCAGCGGCGATGCTCCCCAGAACGGCTACTGCGCCGCCGCCCGGGATCCCTGGAGCGAGTTCGAGGTGACCTGGCTGGACAATCCGGACAGGGACAGCGCCTGGGCGGTCGATTATCAGGTCTATGTGGAGAAGGTCTGGATCAGCATCGACGTGACCGCTATCGTGGCCGACTGGCTGGAGAACGGCCGCGACAACTTCGGTTTCTGTCTCTACAACCGCGTCGATCCCGAGCGCAGCCACGCCTTCATCTCCAGCGACTACGCCGACGACGCCTACTACCACCCCAAGCTGATCCTGGACTACGAACCGCAGACCATCGAACCGGCCAGTTGGGGCGAGATCAAAAACGGGCGCAAGCTGGGGGAGAGCCGCTGAGACAGGCGACTACACACGACACCAGACCGCTGGTGTCGGGGGCTGGAGCGCTTTCACCGGCGCTTGGAGCAACCGGACACCGCTGCCGACGGTTTTGCTCCCTCGAGGATAACTGCTCGCCCGCCGAAAGACAGCGGCGTTCCCGGCACCTGTAAACCCGCCCGCCGTCGATTCCCCCGCGCCTTCAGCGGGAATCCACCACTACACCCACCTCACCAAGCCGCCCGGAGTGCGGATCAACGGCGATCCGGGGCTCCTCTCACCTTGACTTCAGCGGCGCCTTGACAGCCCCCCCGCCCTCGGTTAACCTTCCCCTGGACACCAGCAAACTCAACCTCGCCACAGTCACGGGAAGGGTCATGAGCGACAACAAGGGCATCAAGTTCGGAACCTCGGGCTGGCGGGCGATAATCGCCGACGAGTTCACCTTCGCCGGCGTGCGCAAGGTCACCGCCGCCATCGCCAAGCTGCTGCGCGAGAAAGGCGACGCCGCCAAGGGCGTCGTCGTCAGTTACGACACCCGCTTCTTCGCCGACCGCTTCGCCTGGACCGCCGCCGACGAGCTGCTGCGCCAGGGCATCGCGGTCAAGCTGACCGACCGCGACACCCCGACGCCGGTGGTGGCCCACGCCGTGATCCGCGGCGGCCGCGGCGGCGCGATCAACCTCACCGCCAGCCACAATCCGCCCCGGTACTGCGGGCTGAAGTACTCGCCGGCCACGGGAGCTCCGGCGATGTCCGAAGAAACCCGGCGCATCGAGGAGCTGGCCAACGGCGATGTC
Organism: uncultured bacterium; assembly: GCA_964581465.1. Lineage (GTDB taxonomy): Bacteria > RBG-13-66-14 > RBG-13-66-14 > RBG-13-66-14 > RBG-13-66-14 > WJMB01. The sequence continues at coordinate 108,378 of CAZOOP010000005.1, read as the reverse complement.
GAGGTGCGCGGCGAGGGCTCCGTCGAGCTGGAAGACCTGCTGAAGAACGAAAACTGCGAGCGCTTCTCGCCCCAGGCCCCCTACCTGGCCGCCCTCGAGGAGCTCATCGACCGCTCCGCCCTGGAAACCGACCCGCCGCGCCTGGTCGTCGACTGCCTCTACGGCACCTGCCGGGGTTACCTGCCCGAGTTCCTGATGGACTGCGGCTGCTCGGTCAAGGTGCTCCACGCCTACCGCGACGCCTACTTCGGCGGCCACACCCCGGAGCCCAGCGGCCGCAGCCTGGAGCAGCTCAGCGAGGCCGTGCGCGAGTCCGACGCCCGCCTCGGCCTGGCCTGCGACGGCGACGGCGACCGCTTCGGCGTGGTCGACGCCGACGGACACTACGTCGACGCCAACCTGATCTTCGCCCTGCTCTTCCGGCACCTGGCCGAGCACCGGGGCATGGAGGGCGACGTGGCCCGCTCCGCCGCCACCACCCACCTGATCGACGCCCTGGCCCACCGCCTGGGCCGTCGGGTCATCCAGACCCCGGTGGGCATCAAGCACCTGGCGGCCCGGGTCCTTTCCGGCGAGGCACTGATCGGTGGCGAGGAGTCGGCGGGCGTCTGCCTGCGCGGCCACGTGCCCGACAAGGACGGCATCCTGGCCTGCTCGCTGATCGCCGAGATGCTGGCCGTTCACGGCAAGGGCATCCGCCAGCTCATCGAAGACCTCTTCGTCGCCGTGGGCCGGCGTTTCTTCAACGGCCGGCTCAACCTGCGGCTGACCCCGGAGCTGGCCCCGGTGGTCAAGGAGCGCCTGGCGGCCGAGGCGCCGAGCACCTTCGCCGGGGTGGCCGTCCGCGAGGTCGACCGCACCGACGGCATGAAGCTGCTCTTGGCCGACGGCAGTTGGGCGATGCTGCGCCCCTCGGGTACCGAACCGCTGATCCGCTTCTACGCCGAGGCCCACGACGAGGGCCGTTTGGGTGATCTGGTCAACGCCGCCCGGGAGATGCTGGGCGTAGAATAGCAGCCGCCCGCTCGTCTTGACAAAGCCGACGGCCCTGCGGGGCCGTCGGCTTGAGCATACAGGCTTCGTTCCACCGAGCTGGTCGCGCTCAACTATCCCGGCGGGGCTATTGCACACTGATAGGCACGCTGATATAATCCAGCATCGTCATTTCATCCTGATACTACGGAGTGCTGACACCAGAGTCCGCATAGCTCAACACCAACCAAGAGATCGTCGGTGAAACAGCTCGAGTGCCCCAACCTGAATGGCTGTCCCTTTTTTAATCGTCTCGCCCTGCGCAGCTCCGAGAAGGTCCTCGAGAACCTCTTCTGCCTCTCCCGCTACGAAAACTGCGCTCGCTACAAGATCGCCCAAAGCGGCGACTCCGTCCCCGCCGATCTGTGGCCCAACGGCAAATCGGTCTGAAGAAGCCGGAGCCGACGGCGACGCACCTCCCGGGCCGTGTCCTAGATGATAGCAGAATCGTCAGTTTGCGCCTTGCCCGAGGCGTTGTCTTGGTATAGTCATCGCTTGCAACAATAGCGCCCATCACCAGCGAGCAAGTGGCGATTAGCCTTGAGAAAGACAACCGCTACTCTACACCGCCAAGTGCCCCTTCTTCAATGACTTTCATCTGCCGGCCACCGGGAGGGTCTTCAAGAACCTGTACTGTCTGAGCGGCTTCGAGCGCTGCGAGCGCTACCGCCGGCGTCAGCACGACGAGCGTGTCCCGCCGGAGCTCTGGCCCAACGGTCGGGACAGGCTCGGTGTAGGCCCATTGATTCAGAACGCCGGCAGCGGGACACTTCGTAAGCATTTGATGATTCTTCGGAAACCTGTCGAGCCGGGTTTCCGGTTTCTTTACGCATCAGGATACTTGTCAAGCTCAAATCAAGCTGACTAGGATCCGCTTGCTCAGACCTCACCGCCCAAAAGGCACCTGATAGATCAAACTCTCATCCGGCAGACCCTTATTGACTCTGAATAAATAAAGGGATCATCACAGAAGATGAACAACTAATTCGCAACTCAGCAAAGCCGCTTTGAGAAGCAGCTTTGGTAACTTTCCTCAGCGAGGCTTCACCCAGCGAAGTCGGATAGCGGTCGAAGCTGCTAGAGCGAGCAATGGAGCGTCGTCAGCAGAGCCCTCACCCACAGCATTATCGAAATCTGAATGAAACCAACGGCTTCCGGCTTCCGGCGGGACTCAAGGCAAAACCGGATTCAGTGCCACCAAGTAACGGTATGACAATGACAGCGACTATGAGCTATAAAACATTGAATGACAATCTATTAGCTGAACGAGTCGGTTCAGATAGAAGTGATAATCCCTAAAAAATAACAAGGGATCGTCTACCCTATCCGGACCTGAATGCGATTATATGTTGTTGATAATAGATGTGATAATTTTATGATACCTGTCACGAAACAGGCGGTCGAAGAGATGCAACTAACACGGGCCTGATGCTTAGATAAGGCACTTACATTAGCTCTGACGGCAGATCGCCTCTGACTCCTAATTGTCGTAATAACAAGTATTAAGGGAATGTTAAATGTGCTTGCAAAAATCGCGAAGCATATCCGAATAGTGAATTACGGCCTGGCAAGCCGCTCCCATTCAGCCTGAGTTGGTCCGAACGTGTTCCTTGATGCCAAAAACACTTAGAAGCTGACAGCATTTGCTGTCCAGTTCACGTGGTATCCGCCACATTCAACCAACCGCCTTGATAATGGATATGCTGGTCTTCACGCGTTCTATCAGCAGGCCTCAGTCATGATCACGTCCGAACGGCTTAATCGATCCCCACTTCGATACCAGCTCGCAGAATAGGATTGGAGAGTGAACCATACGCTGGATCAACACTAGCGTATTAGGATTTATCACCAGAAACTGAACCAAACCTGCGCACCTTGTGAAAGACGCCTCGAGACGAGGGCCTGGTAACCACCCGCGGCGAGGCGTCAAACAGCGAAAATCCGATATCAGTCGAAACGTCGAAAGCCGGGGAGGGCCATCGGCAGGCCTTTCGCCTGAAATCTGGTCGGTTGCTGATGCGGAACCAACAGCCCCGGTTATCCGGCGGCACTCAACGCAAGGCCGGGTTCAGCGCCTGCATGCATTGGTATGACAATGCAGTGGTGTGACAATGGCGGCGCTTGTGAACTGCCAAGCCATGCAGGGCAATCTAGTAGCCGGGTGAGTCGTTTTAGATACGAGTGGCAATCCCGACTTGTAATCCACCATGTAAAAAGGGGGGACGGTTCACCGTCCCCCTCACGTCACGAATCGAGTCTACCGGTTGTCGCGGCGGTTACTGCGCCGTCTCTTCCACGGCGGGCTCGGCGGCGTCGGCCCCTTCCTCGGCGCCTTCGGCCTCATCAGCGGCCTGATCTTCGGACTGTGGTTCGGGTTGCTCAACGCTCTCGATGATCGAGAAGTCGGGCTCGAGCTCGGAGGGATCGCGCTGCATATTGATCTGCTGGATCAACTGCTGCATGGTGATGGTGAAGTCCCCACCCTCGGCGACGTGGTTCTCCAGCAGCTCGACGGCCTCGGCGAAGCGCTGACTCTGGGCGTACATGCTGGCCGTGCTGTAGACGAAGCTCTCGCGGCTGAACTCGGAGACGAAGGGCTTCTCCAGCGCCGCGGTGGAGCGCTCGAGCAACTTGCCGTAGTCGGGCTGGCGACCCTCGTGGGCTGTGCGGGCCACTTCGATCTTGACCGCCAGGGCCTCGCCGTCGCCGTACTCGCCGAACTCCTCGGCGGCCTGGGCGGCGTAGCCGTCGACCAGCTTGGGATCGGGATCGTCCAGGCTCAGCTCGACCAGCAGGTCGAAGGCCAGCATCCGGTCGTCCGGCTCCACGGCCAGCTCGAGAGCCTGCTCTGCGGCCTCGAGGGCCTTTTCGCGCTCACCGGCGGCCTGGTACAGATAGGCCAGCCCGCGCTGATAACCCCAATGCTCCGGCGCGACCTCGTGGAGATGCTTCAACTGGCGCAGCGCCAGGTTGGGATCGCCGGTCTGGGTGTAGAGCAGGGCCAGGATGTAGTTCAGGCCAGGATGCTCGGGCTCGGCGTCCAGGCCGCTGTTGACCGCTCGCACCGCCGAACGCAGCAGCGGGTAGACGCTGACCTGATAGTTGACCTGGGCGAAGTTGAGCTGCAACTGCTGGAAGAGCTCCTCCATCGTCTGGGGACTGCCGTAGGCCGGCGGTGGAGGCTCGATGAGCTGCAACTGGTTGAGCATATTGTAAGCCTCGAGATACCAACGCTCGGCGATCACTTCATCGACACCCTCGCGGGCGGCGGCGGCGGTATCCTCATCCGAGGTCAAAGCGGCTGCCAGACGGAAACCGGCCTCGGCGCCGTCCAGATCGCCCTCGTCGAAGGCGGCCCGGGCCGTTTCGAGAATGGTCTCGGCCCTGCCCGACCCGGCGGCCGTTTCTTCCTCGTCGCAACCGACGAGGCTCAGCGCCAGGACCAGGACCAACATCAGGGGAAGCAGGTTACGCATTACTCACCTTTTCTGTGGGGCTGTCGTGACTAGCTCGTGCAAACCGTTCACTGATAAGCTAACGGTTGTATCGACTGATTCTCCGAAAAGCCCGCCGAAGGGTAAGCTCATCGACACCCTCGGCACTCTCGGTAAAACACCCGCCGTCGCGACGGGTGCCTACCATTGTAACGCCCACGGCGCGCGTAAGCAAGTCGAACCGGCTGGATGTGCCGGACCTCGGCAACCAACCTCCAGCCGATGCGACGGTTCGGATAATCGACGGCGAGGCTTTGGCACGTTTCTTGCAGCAGGGCGGGGACGCCGGAGTCCAGGACCCACGGCCCCTTCCGCAAGAAACGTGCCAAAGCCGGTCCTGTACAGCGCGGCGGGCGAGTTTGGGTTGCCGAGGTCCGGGCGGCGTGGTCTCAGAAGACGAACTGCACACCGGCGCCGATGTTCCAGAGGCTGAACATGTCGACGTCGCCGCCGGTGGGATTGTAAGTGGTGGCCTCGATGATCAGTCGGGTGGTTTCACTCAGGTCGAAGTGGAAACCGGCGGCCAGGTTGATGGCGAAGAAGGGCGCGTCGTCGCTTTCCTCGTCGTCGATCTCGCCGTCATCGTCGTCGTCATTGGAGCCGCTGTCACCGAAGACCACCATGGGCCGGGCCGAGATATGGAGGGGAAAGTAAGGGGCGTTGCTGTCGAAGTAGAGGGCGCCGCCGACGGTCAGGCCGGGCATACTCAAGCCGGCGTCGAATCCGGCGGCCAGGGAGATCGAATCGGGGTTTTGGAGGAAGGCGTACTTGAGTTCGACCTCGGCGCCGGTCCAGTAGGGGATGACGAAGACCCCGGCGCCGGTGGTCAGGCCCAGGTCCAGGCTGTCGGTGAGGCCGATGTCCAGGCGACCCTGGAGCTGGAGGGCGCCGAATGCGCCGTCGCCGTCGTCGTCCAGGTCCACGCCTTTGATGGTGTCGACGAGGGTGTCGCCGGGGATGTAGCTCGCGGCGGCGGTCAGGCCGACGTTGCCGTCGCCCACGGTGCGGGCGGTGGTCATGTGGCCCATGAAGCAGCCCATGCCGAGCGGAACGATGAAGGTGAGCAAGAGGATTAACTGAGAGCTTCGGCGCATTATCGAACCTCCTTTGGTGGTGCCGTCGGGCTCGAGGGTGATCGTCCCGACGGGCTGCGTGCTTCGCGGTGCGTGTTCGACGCGATTGGCATATCTGCACCGCAGAATGAAACACACTTAGAATAATATAGTCGATTACGCTTGATAATTCAAGCTCGACAGGCTTTGCAGGGGTTTAGCGATTAGAATATACAGTATTTGGTAGATGGCGGGAATAGCGTTCAGGACGGCGTTTGGAACAGCGCTTCGCGAGATGCGTTGCTGCGACAATCACACCGGTTGCCAACACCCGTCCAACCGTTTCTCAAGAACCCCGCAGGTGGAATGATCGGCGTGAATCGAACGAGGTGAACCGCTAGCGGAATGTTATCAATCGGCTTATGGTTCTCTTCCCCGTCATGAAACCAAGCCGGTGGTGGGGCAGCCCGGTTCGATACACGGGTCCGCGGGCGACAAGCTGACTTGAACCGACGGTCCAACCACTTGGATACCGCAGGTTAAGCGGCGCTCTCCGGCGATAAAGCTTCTCCGCCCTCCAGTCATCAATCAACGCCCCTTGCCCGACGGCGGCGCCCTGGGGTATCATCACGCCCCGTCAACCCGCCAAGGAATCCGTCATGCTCATCGCCCGCGACCTGGCCGCTTACGTCGGCAACACCCCACTGTTCACCGGACTGGGCTTCGACCTGCCCGCCGGTGAACGGCTGGGCGTCGTCGGTCCCAACGGCTGCGGCAAGACGACGCTGCTGGAAATGCTGGTCGGCCGTCGGGAGCCCGACGAGGGCCGAATCGAGCTCTCCCGGGGCAAGGTGCCGGGCTACCTGCCCCAGACCCTGGCCGAGCCGCCCCATATCACCGTGGGCGCCTACGTCTCCCGAGACTTCGAGCGGCTCAAAGAGCTGGGGCGCAAGATGGACCGGATCCACCGCGAGTTGGCCCGCTACGCCGACGATCCCTCCTACACCGCCAAGCTGATGCGTCGCCTGGAGCGCCTGACCGACCGTTTCGAGCGTCGCGGCGGCTACGAGCTCGAGCACCGGGTGCGCCGGGTGCTCTCCGGCCTGGGACTGGGCGGGGTCAAGCCGGGACGCCCTCTGGACAGTCTCTCCGGTGGACAGAAGACCAAGCTGGCCCTGGCCCGCCTGCTGCTGAGCGACCCCACGCTGCTGATCCTCGACGAGCCGACCAACCACCTCGATCTGCCGGCGGTCACCTGGCTGGAGCGCCACCTCTGGCGGAACAAGGCGTCGATGGTCATCGTCAGCCACGACCGGGCCTTCCTGGACCACCTGGCGGGGCGCATCCTGGAGATCGAGCCCGAAAGCGCTTCCTCCCATCTCTTCCGGGGCAACTACACGGCCTACGCCGACAAGCGCCGGGAGAAACGGGAGCTCCAGCTCAAGCGTGCTGCGGCTCAGGCCGAGGAGCGCGCCCGCCTCGAGGCCTACGTCCGCAAGTACAAGGCGGGCAACCGCTCCACCCAGGCCCACGACCGCGAGCGCAAGCTGGCCCGCCTGGAGAGCGTCGAGGTGCTGGCCGAACGCTCCGGACCGCGGATCGACTTCCGACCCGCCGAGCGCACGGGGGAGTGGACCCTGCGCTGCCGGGGCCTGACCGCCGGCTACGGTCCGCTCATGATTCTGCGCGGCCTGGAGCTGGAACTGCGCCGGGGTGAGCGGATGGCCGTCGTGGGTCCCAACGGCTCGGGGAAGACCACCCTGCTGCGCCTGGTCAACGGGACGCTCCGTCCCAACCGCGGCGGCATCGAACTGGGCGTCAATGTCCACCCGGCCTACCTCTCCCAGGAACACGAGAACCTGAACCCCGAACGCACGGTGCTGGAGGAGCTCCAGGCGGTCACCGAGCTGCGCCAGACCCCGGCCCGCTCCCTGCTGGCCCGCTTCGGTTTCTCCGCCGACGACATCGGCAAGACCGTCGGCGTGCTCAGCCAGGGCGAGAAGACCCGCCTGCGCCTGGCCCAACTGGTCTGCCTGGACCGCAACCTGCTGCTCCTCGACGAACCCACCAACCACCTGGACTTCTGGGCCAGGGAGTCGATGGAGCGGGCGTTGATAGACTTCGCGGGCTCCGTGCTGGTCGTCTCCCACGACCGCTACTTTTTGCGCCACATCGGCGTGGAGCGGGTGCTGGTGCTGCCCGAGCAGGAGCTGGTGCCCATCGGCGAGCTCGAGGATTACTACGCGCCGGGTACGGGCCGCCGGGCGACGGGGTAACCCGCTGGAGGGACGCCGACAGCTTCCTTTAGGACGGGATGTGGAACTGGTTCCCCGACCCCGCCGTTTCTGGATGACCTCGAGCAGATGATTGTTGTTATGAGCATTGCGCCCCGTTTCCGCTTATAGGGGAGGACCTTCAGGTCCTCCCGTTTGATCATCTCCGCGAAGCATTGCACCCTGACAAGCGGGCCGACCTGAGGGTCAGTCCATACAGGGGCGAACGACGCTGAGTGTTGATTGTCGCCCTGTCGAGCGGGCACTGGATCCGCACAGTTTTATACAAGGGGTTCATCAGAAGAAACTGGACCAACGTTTACACAAGGGATTACTAAGCGGCAATGGACCATAGTATTACTGGATACATTTAGATAACAGCAGTTAGCTTATAATCAAGTGCGCACATCTAGCGAGATGCTCGTGGCGGTTACGTGGATTACCATATGCACGGGATGCCCGTAGCGACAGCACACACTATATGACTACTTGACGCCGTTGGCCTCGATGACTATGCATCGTCTATAAGAACACTTTTATTATGCATATATATAACAAGTGATAGCCGAGGATTGAAAGTTGCAGTGTAAACTTGATTCAGCATGGCCTCGTCTCAGGCGCTTTGTCGAAGGTGGTCGGAGTTTCGAGTTGGAGTGGGCTGGTCTGGTATCGTGTGAGTTGCCATGTACAAATGGCGAACCGAATCGGGCAGGGGGCCTTGATGAACGCTCGGCGGAAGCCGTCAACTCGTGAGGACAAACAGCTATTATCGGTTCTTATTCAAGTGATAGGGTGCTATTGGCCTGTCACCCACTATCAGCCTCCAAAGCCTTTGGGCTGGACCAACAGCTTCCCGGTTCCAACAGCGCTAACAAACAAGTCGAGCTTAACCGCCACAAATCAACAGCACGATAATGGCATCCTTCTAAGCGATCAAACATGAATGACAATCCGCTAACAAGAAATATCGGTCCATCAATGAGTTATTCCCTTAGGGATCATCACCAGAAACAAGAGACAGTATTCGCATCTTGTGAAAAACGTATTGAGACTCGGGCCTGGTAACCACCCGCAGCGAGGCGTCGACCAGCGAAGTCTGGCAACGGTCTAAGCTGCTCAAGGGAACAATAGAGCGTCGTCAGCAGATCCCTCACTCACAGCCTGGTCGAAGCCTGAGTGGATCCAGCAGCCTCGGGCTTCCGGCGGAACTCAACGCAAGGCCGGGTTTCGTGCCACCAAGCAGAGGGATGACAATGGCGGCGAGTGTGAACGATAAAGCAAGGCATCGTATACCCTCTCAGGACCTGACTAGGATTGTATCTTGTTGATAATAGATGTGATGATTATCGGATACCTGTAAGAAAGCGGGCAGTTAAAAAGTGGCACTGTTTTTCGGGCCTGATCCTTGGCGATCCTTAACGATCCTTAATAATCCTTGGGATTATCACTCGTATCTGAACCGACTCGTTCAGCTAATAGATTGTCATTGAATGTTTTATAGCTCATAGTCGCTGTCATTGTCATACCGTTACTTGGTGGCACTGAATCCGGTTTTGCCTTGAGTCCCGCCGGAAGCCGGAAGCCGTTGGTTTCATTCAGATTTCGATAATGCTGTGGGTGAGGGCTCTGCTGACGACGCTCCATTGCTCGCTCTAGCAGCTTCGACCGCTATCCGACTTCGCTGGGTGAAGCCTCGCTGAGGAAAGTTACCAAAGCTGCTTCTCAAAGCGGCTTTGCTGAGTTGCGAATTAGTTGTTCATCTTCTGTGATGATCCCTAATCCTTAATAATCCCAGATAACAGCGGACCTGTAACTGCCCTGGCCAGATTGACACCGAACCCCAAGTGTCATAATAAAAAGCAATAAGGTCCTGCTAAACGAACACTTGCTTCTTAACAGCGCATTCCAAAGAGTCACCAATGGTCCAGCAAACCGATCCCAATCAGCCTGATTTGGTCCGAAGACGTTCCATGATGCCTAAAGCAAATAATGATAATCTATCAGATGGATGAGTCGGTTCAGGCGCGAGTGATAATCCCGTCCCCAATACAGATCCGCGGGAAAGCCGGCTATCCGCGCTCATAACGACAACTCTCGCGCCGCCTTGGCAGTATTGCGCACTGATGATAAACTAGCCATCCCTCGACTTCCCACCACCCGGGAGTGACGATGCATCACCGTACCTGAGCCTCAGTCGCGATGCGGCGCACCTGAGTGTGTGCCGTCGGCGGCTCGGATCGGGCTGCCCGCGCAAGTTTCGCCGGGACGACGGGGCGCGTCGTCCGGGCTCCCGGGTAATCCCCGGACCGCCCGCCGCCGCCTCCTCGGCCGCCGTAACCCGTCCCACCCCACCGAGGAGGTATCCACCGATGCCCGAAGACTAGCGTCCCATGTGGCGGAAGCTCGGTCTGGACCTCGAGAAGCACGACAAGCTGCTCGAGATCCTCAACGAGTTCTACCCCGCCGTCTATCTCCAGCAGGACAAGCGTCCCGCGGCCATGGAGTACTTCGATTTCGTCATCAGCGAAATCCACGCCTGCGGATCAAGGAACTGCTCGAGCACAAGGCCGCCGGCGGCAAGGTCGTCGGCACCTTCTGCCTCTACGTCCCCGATGAGCTGCTGACCGCCCTGGGCGCCGTCGGTGTGGGCCTCTGCGCCGGAACGGACTTCTCCATCCCCGACGCCGAGGTCGACCTGCCGCGCAACCTCTGCCCGCTGATCAAGAGCTTCTACGGCTTCAAGGCCGGGATGATCTGCCCCTACTTCGAGGTCACCGACGTGTCATCATCGGCGAGACCACCTGCGACGGCAAGACCAAGGCCTACGAGGTCCTGGGCGAAAAGCACCCGGTCAAGGTCCTGGAGATCCCCCACCGCAAGAACGAGGAGACCTTCCGGCTCTGGCGCGCCGAACTGGACGGCTTCATCGCCTACCTCGAAGAGCTGACCGGCAACGAGTTGACGGCGGAGAAGCTCCAGGCCGCCGTCGAGCTGCACAACAACAAGCGCCGCGCCCTGCAGCGTCTCAACGAGCTGCGCTGGAAGCGACCCGTGCCGATCAGCGGCAAGGACGCCCTGCTGATCAACCAGATCGCCTTCTACGATGACCCTGGGCGTTTCACCGCCTCGGTGACCAAGCTGGCCGACGAGGTCGAGGCCCGCGCCGAGCGCGGCGAGAGCCCCTTCGACGCCGAGGCCGTCTTGCTGCTGACCACGGGGACGCCCTACGCCATCCCCAACTGGAAGCTGCACCACGTCGTCGAGGGACCCGATCGGGTGATCGTCGGCGAGGAGAGCTGTGTGGGCAGCCGCTACTACAGCGAGCTGGTCGATGAGAGCCCCGCCGAGCTCGAGGGTCTGCTCGAGGCGATCGCTCGGCGCTACTTCAACATCCACTGCGCCTGCTTCACCCCCAACACCGAGCGCCTGGACGACATTGTCGAACTGGCCGGGGCCTCGGGAGCCCGGGGGGTGATCAACTACAGCCTCTCCTTCTGCACCCCCTATCTGGTCGAGGACAAGCTGGTCCGCGACCGTCTGGAGCGGGAGGGCATCCCGCTGCTCTCCCTGGAGAGCGATTACAGCATGGGGGACGTCGAGCAGCTCAAGACGCGCATCGACGCTTTCATGGAGTCCTTGTGAGCGCGGTAAACGGGGGGGCCTCCGGGCCGCTACGCCGGCGTCGACGTGGGCTCGACGGCTACCAAGGCCGTCGTCGTCGACGAGGACGGAGCCGTTCTCGGCCGGGGTCTGGCGCCGACGGGCATCTCCGGCGAGAAGGCGGCCCGGCGGGCGCTGAAGGCCGCCGGTCTGACCGACCTCGACGCCGTCCCCGTCGCCGCCACGGGATACGGTCGCGAACTCGTCGGCTTCGCCGACCGGCGGATCACCGAGATCACCTGCCACGCCCGCGGGGCCTTCGCGCAGAGGGTGGCCGAGTTGACCCTGATCGACATCGGCGGCCAGGACACCAAGGCCGTCGCCGTAGGTCCCGGCGGCGCCGTGCGGCGCTTCGTGATGAACGACCGCTGCGCCGCCGGCACCGGCCGCTTCCTCGAGGTGATGGCCCGCGCCCTGGAAACGGACCTGGAGCGCTTCTCCTCTCTGGCGCTCGGAGCGGACAAAGCCTGTCGCATCAACAGTATGTGCGCCGTATTCGCCGAGAGCGAGGTCATCGGATTGCTGGCCCGGGGGGCCTCCCGGGGTGGAATCGCCCGCGGTCTCGTCGAGGCCGTCGCCGAGCGGGTAACGGGAATGGCCCGCAAGGTCGGGCTGCTCGAGACCGTGGCCCTCTCCGGCGGCGTCGCTCTCAATCCCGCCGTGGTCAAGGCCCTGGGTCGCCGCATCGCCGTTCTGGACGATCCGCAGTACGTCGGCGCTCTGGGCGCGGCGCTGCTCTGCCGCGAGAGGAGCGCAAACAGGCCGGCCTGATGGTCGCCCCGGGGTTGTTCCATCGACGTCCTCGGTGTCCCGCTAGGGCTCCTGTCAGGGCTCCGGCCAATCTATCTGGATACGGATCGTCCGGCCGGTTTCATCCTCGTCCAGGCGCAGGGTGAAGCGGCCGTAAGCGTTGTCCCAGTAAAGGGCGCCGTCGTCGGTGACCGTCGGTTCGCTGTCGTAGTACAGCTCGGTGAAGCGGTCCATTCAGGCGGCGATCGGCTCCTCGACGTTCACCCCGGGTAACCGGGGATAGCTGGTTTTGGCGGCGGCGATCCGCGCCGCGCCCCTGTCATCCTTCCACCTCCGGGCTATACTGATCTGTCCTTTTTGAGGAACCACTTAACTGTCACGAACTATGTTGTTACTGGATAACGTTCAATTATCCACAGTTAGCTGGCAATCAGCTTTACACGTCGAGCGAGCTGCTTGTGGCACGCACCTGGCCTTCCACATTCTTCGGATGCTTGTAGCGACATCACGCCACTCTTTATCTGCTGCTTGGCACCATTGACCTCGATGACGACGCAATGGCCATAAGCCTACTATTAACATGCACATATAACTGGCAGGCGCCGAGGGGTCAAAATTGCAGACCAAGCATCATTCGGCATCGCCTCGTATAGGCAGCTTTTTCGAGGTGGATCGGTTTATCGACTTGAAGTTGGCTTGCCCGGGATCGTGTCTGACGCCAAACTTGATAACGCCCTTTCCAGACATTGACCGCAGTCCGGCGTAGCGAGCAACCGGAGGGTAGGTCGTGAGGATTCTCCGTTGCACTCTGGCATCCCTGCTCGTGCTCAGCGTAGCCGTCGCGGCGGCGGAGAGCCTGCAGGAGAACGGCAACCGCATCGAGACCAGCCAGAGCGAAACCCGGATCATCGAAGGCGATCTCGGCGCCTGCGAGGTCGACAACCTCAAACTCTTCGATAATGGCGACAGGTACCGCCGGGGCGCCGACCACAAGGTCCTCGTCGACGACCCCGACCAGCTCTTTTGACGGGCCGGGTAGTCGCGCGCTCACCGGCCGCCTCGGGCCGCTAGCCCGGACCGGCGGTCGACAACTTGCGCCCGGGCGACGACTGGGGTAGTATCTACAGCGTCGTCACCGGGCGCCCGGCACACGCGCCCGATCCCTCGGAAGAGACCCATGAATTGGACAGCGCGCAGCCTTGTCTTCCTGATCCCGTCTCTGGCCCTCACCGCCGGAGCCGTCAGCGTCCAGCTCGACGCCGCCGGCAACGCCCTGCGCCTCGAGCAGAGCGGGGCGCCGCGAATCGAAGGCGGCGAGGTCGTCGTCGAGCTCTCCCTGGAGTGGGGCAACCTGACCAACCGGCCGGGTATCGGCCTCTACGAGTTCGACGGCTTCATCGTGCCCGAGCAGGGCGGTTGCGAGCTGGAGGCCGTCGAGGGCTTCGAAGACGGACAGGACGCTGTCTCCAAGAATGGACCGGACCACGTGGCCTGGAAGTCCGCCGGCGCCAACGAATCCGACGGTCTGTGCCTGACCCTGCGCGGCCCCGCCGGAGTGACGGCCCACCTCAAGCTGGGCGACTGGCACGGCGTCTTCACCATCGACGAAGGCGGCCTGGTCGAACGTTCCCTGCGCCGCTCCACCGTGGCCTGGACTCCCGAAGGCCCCGTCTCCGAGGTCGAGATGGGTGCCAACCGCGCCAACGCCTGGCTGGACAAAAATGAAGATGGGCTGATCAAGATCCGCTGGGGCAACCTCGACGATCTCCCCCGGGTCCCCTACGAAACCTTCGACGGCTACGCCGAGATCACCAACGGTCAGGGACGTCTCGAGCTGACCTACCTGCACGGCTGGGAGAGCGAGGGCATCCGCGAGAAGGGCGAGGCCGACCGTATCGTCGAGGAAGGCGACCAGCGCATCCGTTGGGAGGCCTCCACCGTCGGCGATGGCGACGGCGTAAACGTCAAGGTCGTTCCCGAGCGCGGCGACATCACCGTGCGGGTCAGCGTGGGCGGCTTCCAGAACCTGTTCACCGTCGAGGGCGGCGGCGACTATAACCGCGCCAGCACCTGGCTGGCCGACGACGGCCGAACGATCAAGCTGCGCTGGGGCAACCTGGACGGCTTCGACAACGCCCCCTACGGTGAATTCGACGGCTCGGCCGAGATCGTCTCCGGCTCGGGCACCCTGCAGGTCTCCTACATGCACGGCCTGGAGAAGGGCGGCGACTACGCCGCCGGTGACGATGATCGCATCCTGGAGAACGGACCCGAGACCGTACGCTGGCAAGCCTCAGTCAATGGCGACTCCGACGGCATCGATGTGAAGGTCTCGCCCTCGTCAGACAGCGTCGAGATCAAGATCATCCTGGGCGATACGGAGAAGACGCTAGAGATCACCCAGGATTGACCCCTCACAGCGCCTCGCCTGGCAGGCCGCCGAGTAGCCATCCATCATACATCGAAGACCCCGCCCTACGGCGGGGTCTTCGTCATCGGGAGTAGCAACCAGGGCCGTGATCGCTGGTTAACTGAGGGAGAGTATCCGTCCACCATTCATAATGGGATTATCACTCGTGTCTAAACCGACTCATCCAGCTAATAGATTATCATTCAATGCTTTATAGCTCATGGTCACCGCCCTTGTCATACCGCTGCATTGTCATACCAATGCATGACGGCGATATACCCGGTCTTGCATTGAACTCCGCTGGAAGACGGAGGCTGTTGGTTCCGCATCAGCTTACGTCCAGGCTGTGGGTGACGGATCTGTTGACGGCGCTCCATTGCTCGCTTTAGCAGCTTCGAACGTTATCCGCCTTCGCTGGATGACGCCCCGTTGAGGCTAATCTCCGAGCACCATTATCGCTGTGGCTTTCCTGAGTTGCCAATGTGTTGTTCATATTCTGTGATGATCCCTTCATAAATGGTGGAATAACGGAGAGAGACGGCACCGACCGGCTAGACGGGTCCATTGTCGTAACGGCACAATCGCAGAAGCAACCGTCGCGGACAACCCGCCGGCGCTCAGTTGCCGCCGTTCTCCCGCTCCAGACGGGCCAAGCGCTCGATCAGGTTGCGGACCTTCCCCCGCTCCACGGCCTCGGGGCGCAGCTCCAGATAGCGCTCGAGGCAATCGATGGCCCGGCGGTAGCTGGTCGTCGCCGCGGCGTAGGACATCCCCAACAGGTAGTAGGTGTCGGCGTCGCCGGGGCTCAGCTTGAGCTCCTTCTCGAAGACCGCGATGGCCTGCTCGTACTGGCCGATCTCCGAATAGGCCAGGCCCAGATTGTGATAGGCCAGGAAAAGATCGGTTTTGATGGCCAGGGCGCGATTGAGGTCCTTGAGCGCCTGCTCGTACCAGGGGTCCTCGCCGGTGAGTTGGACGTTGAAGCCACGGCCGCACCAGGCGCAGCGCACCCGGGGTTGGGGCCGGGTCGGGTAGGACATCTTGTTGCAGTAGGGACAACGGATCGGCTCCAGGCCGTCGAAGTTCGTCTCCAATCCCTGGCTCTTCGCGCTCATCGACCACCTCCAGCGTGGATTGGTTAAGTATAGCCCCTCGGGCCGCTTTAGCCAAGCTGAAACACGCTCCGACTTCCCGCTGTGCTATAGTTGGACGGTCGATAATCCCGGCGCCACCGCCGAGCACCCAAACAACACGAGGTCCGCCGTGCGTTTCCGCTCCGCCCTGCCCGACGACGCCGAAACCATCCGCCAAATGGTCGCCCGCATCTGGGAGGGCCACGACTATCTGCTGGAGAGCATCGAGCGCCGCATCGCCGACGGTGGCGTCTTCGTCGCCGAACTGGACGGACGCATCGTCGGCGTCACCCGGCTGCGCCGCCTGGCCGACGACGAATGGTGGCTCGAGGCCCTGCGCATCGACCCCGACCAGTGGGGCCGCGGCCTGGGCCGCGAGCTGCACGAGTTCACCATGCACGAGCTGCGCCGCCGCGGAAGGGGCGTCGCCCGCTGGGCCACCGCCGACACCAACCGCTCGGTCTCCTTCGCCGCCGGCAGCGGTTTCCGCAAGATCCTCAGTATGCCCTTCGTCCACTGGCCGCTGAACCGTTTAGCGCCCCTCGGCGAACGGCCGGTCATCGCCCCGGTTGACGATGACCTCGGGGTGACCGACCTCGACGAACCCGGCCTGCTCGACTACCTGTTGCGCGGCTGCCTGGAGAACTACGCCGGACTCTTACCCCGGGAGTGGGTCTTCCCAGCCGCCACGCCGGAGCGCCTGCGCGACTACCTCGCCGATCGATCGATCCTGGTGCGTCGCGGCCCGGAGGGCTTCCGCGCCGCCGCACCCATCTACGCCGACGACGACGAGCCCAGCGAGCTCTATATCGCCCCGCTGGTCGGAAGCACCGAGGCCGTCGACGGCGCCTTCATCCGCGCCCTGGGCCGCCTGGCCCGCCGCGTGTATCCCGGCGTCGACATCTGGAGCCATCTGCCCATCCAGTACCTGCCGGCCTTCCTCGCCGAAGGCTGCCGTCGCGAGACAGGCTTCAACTGGATCTACGCCTACGAGCTGCGCCTGTCCCCCTGACCCGTCCGGCGACCTCGGCAAGGGGGCCTCGCGCGACGAACCCCAACTCGCGACGACGGAGGCGTTGGCACATTTCTTGCAGCAGAGCGACCCGCGGCCCGGCGGCACGGACGCCGGACTCCGCAAGAAATGTGCCAACGCCGGGCGGATACGGTACGTAGAAGCCCGATCCCCTTGCCGAGGTCGCCTTATCCACGTGATTCCGGAGGTTCATTCATGCGACGTATCATCTGCTTGCTGTTACTGCTCCCCGCCCTGCTGCTGGCCCAAGACGACGAGGTCCCGACGGGTCCCTGGTCCTACGAACTCGGCGTCAACGCCGGGCTCTCCCAAGCCTCGTTCAGCAACTGGGCCTCCGGCGGTGAAAACGCCCTGGCCTATTCGACGGGTCTCAGCGGCCTGTTGGACTACGAACCCGGCGAGTTCTTCTGGAACAGCGAGCTCAAGCTGGCCTTCGGGCAGACCAAAACCGGCGACGCGGATATCCGCAAGTCATCCGATTCCATCGACTTCGCCACCCGGGCCGGTTACGCCCTCTCCCCCCTGGCCCGCCTCTTCGGCGAGTTCACCGCCAACACTCAGTTCGCCCCGGGTTACGACTACGACGCCGACCCGCCGCTGACCCTCTCCGCCTTCGCCGACCCCCTCTACCTGACCCAGTCGGCCGGTGTGGAGAGCCAGTGGTTCGAGTGGTGGAGCACCCGCCTCTCCGTCGGCGCCAAGGAGACCTACACCACGGAGTACACCCACTGGTCCGACGATCCGGAGACCACCGAGGTCGAGTCCAGCAAGGTCGAGGGCGGCCTCTTCTTCAACAGCGACTGGGACCTGGCCTGGGGCGATGTCTTCGGTTTCACCTCCCAGCTCAGGCTCTTCGCCCACTTCACCGAGCTCACGGTGATCGACGTCGACTGGGAGAGCGCACTGAGCGTGTCCCTGACCGGCTGGCTGGAGCTGCAGGCCGGGTTGACGCTGCGCTACGACGAAGACGAGATCGACGAGGTTCAGCTCTCGCAGACCAGCGCGCTGTCGGTGGTCTTCAAGCTGCCCTAGGCAAGGGACGACGCCAATCTTCATTCGCCGGCCGTAGGGGCGACTATCCCCAATCGTCGGGAGCAATTGCATGGGCCGACCTTCAGGTCGGCCCCTTGTGTTGTGCGCACGTCGGGATGTGAAAACGGGAGGCCCCGAGGAACCTCCCGTTGATGAGCCGGTTGATCAGACCCTCGCTCCGACTAGAACTCCGTGGCGCTGGTGAAGTGGAAGTCGTTGAACCTGGCCGCCGGGATACGGATGCTGGAGAACTCGTCGCTGATCAGTGTGGTCTCCCGGCTCAGTGCCGCGATGTTCGAGAAGGCCCGGACCATCGACTCGGTGAAGCGCAGGTTCTTGACCGGGCGGCTGATTTTGCCGTCCTCGATCAGGAAGGTGCCGTCCCGGGTCATCCCGGTGAAGACCAGCTCGAGGGGGTTGAGGAAGGGGTTGATGTAGTGGAAGTGGGTGATGAACAGCCCACGCTTGGTCGAGGCGATCATCTCTTCGAGGGAGCTCTCGCCGGGGGCCATGAAGAGGTTCAGCGGCACGGAGCCGAAGGAGCTTCCGGCGGGCAGTCCGTGACCCGTGGGCTCGACACCGGCCAGCTTGGCGCTCTCCAGGTCGTGGACCACATTCTTGAGCACGCCGTTGTCGATCAGCACCACCCGCCGTTTGGGCATCCCCTGGAAATCGAAGGGCACGGGGCGTCCGGCGGGGTTGTGGGCGTCGTCGACTATGTCGACGTTGGAGCCGAAGATCTTCTCGCCCATGCGGTTGCTGGCGATAGAGCGACCCTCGGCGGCGGCCAGGCCGTTGAAGGCCATGTAGGAGATGGTCCGCAGCAGGTCGGCCACGCCGTGGGGCTCGACGACGATGTCATAGGCGCCGGGTTCGAGATCGCCCGGGTTCCGCCCCTCGAAGGCCTTGAGGGCGGCGCGACGGCCGACCTCGTCGGCGTCGATCTCGCGAACATCTTTGTCGTCGGCGGCGGCGAAACCGGCCGAGGTCTCGGAGAGGATGGTGGTGTTGACGGCGGCCTGAGTGCCGATATGGTAGGCGGCCAGGCCGTGGCTGTTGGCCAGCACAATCTCCGTGGTCGAGGTGGAGTAGGCCCCCGAGGCGTCGAAGCCGTGCTCGTCGGCGCGGGCGATGATCTTGGCGACCTCGGCGGCGCGCAGCCTGGGCTCGGCGCGGTGGGTGGCCTCGACAAAGCCCTCCACCTCCGGGTACTCCTGGGGTCCGGGCATCCCGGGATAGCGGGGGTTGGGGGGGATGTGGCGCGAGGCCTGAATAGCGTCGGCCACGGCCCGGGACATCCCCTCGGCGCTGAGGTCGTTGGTGGTGGCCAGGCCGATCCGTCCGCCGTCGATGACGGCGCGGATAGTGACCGCGACCTCTTCCTTGTTGATGTTCTGGTGGATGTAGGAGTTGGCGAAGCGGGTCAGGTTTTGCGATGAGCAGAAGAGGGTGGCCTCGAGCTCGTCGGCTCCGCCGACCTCGACGGCCCGCTGGACCAGTTCCAGGGCTCTGTCTTTACCGAGCATCATTTGGCAACACCTACCTTCACACCGCGGAAGCGGGCCGGAGACGTGCCGTGGCTGATGCGCATCACCTGCATCGGCTCACCCTTGCCGCAGTTGGGGGTACCCCAGAGCTTCCAGGTCTCGGCGTTGCCGATCCCGTCGCAGGAGCCCCAGAAGCGCGGGGTCTTGTCGGCGTAGAAGATGTTCTTGACGACGGCGCCCAACTGACCGTTCTCGATCCGCCGGGCGTACTCCACGCCGAACTGGAAGTTGATCCGCTTGTCGTCGATGGACCAGCTCTTGTTGGTCACCAGGTAGTAGCCCTTCTTGACGCCGCCGATGAGGTCCTCGAGAGTGGCGTCGCCGGGCTCCAGACAGATGTTGGTCATCCGGGTGATCGGGAAGTCGCTCCAGCTTTGCGCCCGGGCGGCGCCGTGGGAGCGCCCGCCGTGGACGTGGGCCGTATCCCGGGTAGAGAGGTAGTCGCAGAAGACGCCGTCCCTGACCAGGTAGAACTTCCGCGCCGGCACGCCCTCGTCGTCGAAGGCGAAGTAACCCAGCGAGTGGGGGATGGTGGCGTCGGCGTAGAGGTTGACCAGGGGCGAGCCGTAGATGAAGCTGCCCCGCTTGTCCGTGGTCAGAAAGCTCGTCCCGGCGAAGCTGGCCTCCTGGCCCAGCACCCGGTCGAGCTCGACGGCGTGGCCGCAGCTCTCGTGGATCTGCAGCATCATCTGCGAGCCGTCGATGACCAGGTCGGCCTCACCCTCGTCGGGCTCCTCGGCGTCCAGCAGCTCCAAAACCTCTTTGGCGCAGCGCGGGGCGTTCTCGATCAGGTTCATCCCCAGCACGTGCTCCCAGCCCCGGGCCTGGTGGAAGCCCCGGGCCGAGTCCGGATAGCTGCGGCGCTGCATCTCGCCGTTCTTGACCGCCGTGCAACTAATTCCCGCGCCGCACTCGACCTTGCGCTGCTCGATCTCGCTGCCGATCGAGCTGACGAAGATCTTGTGGGTCTCCCGGCCGTGGTAGAAGCCGTCGGCGACCTTGATCTCGTCGGCGACGCGCAGGGCCTCGGTGGCTTCGAGCAGCAGCTCGACCTTGTCCTCCAGGGGCACGCTGAAGGGGTGGATCTCGTAGGGGGCCGGCCAGTAGCCGACGTGGGCGTCGATCTCGTCGAGGATCAGACCGCCGCGCTGCACCGTGGACGCCGCTTTGGCGATGCCCAGGGCGCGGGCCGCCGTGCGGCGCATCTCGCGGGGGTCGAGCAGGCTGGTCGAGGCGAAGCCGTAGGCTCCCTTCCAGACCACCCGCACGCCCACGCCGCGGTCGCGTCCGCGGTTGGCCGTCTGCACCGCACCGTTCTTAACCTGGACGTCCTCGGTCTCCAGGTTCTGGTAGCGGGCCTCGGCGTAGGACGCGCCGAAGCGGACGGCGTGGTCCACCGCGACCTTCAACAGGGCCTTGATCAAGGCGCCTCCTTTGCTGGGGTTGTTGATTGTGTGACAGGGGCCGATGATAGGACGGCGGAGGGTCGGTGTCAATGGTCGAGTATCTGGTAGAGATAAGTTTTGATGACGAAAACAGAGCGTCGCGATCATTCGCTGGGGACTGAAAGATGAATTGACTCGAACCTCTGCGCCTAAGGCAATAGCAGCAATCAGTTAATTCATGCCACACACCTGACCGAGGTCGTCCCGCAACGGCGGGGACGGAGTCCCCGCCCTACAACACAGGACCGGGACGACGCCGACAACCCGGCGACGACCCCTGATAAACGCAGGGGCCGACCCTCAGGTCGGCCCATTGGCACGGTGTTTGCATTAGTGAAAACACCCAACGGGAGGACCTGAAGGTCCTTCCTTACAAGACACGGGGACGGACCCGACGCTGTCTCGCAATCCACCTGACCTAGGTCGTCCCGCGACGGCGGGGACGGAGTCCCCGCCCTACAACACAGGACCGGGACGACGCCGACAACCCGGCGACGACCCCTGATAAACGCAGGGGCCGACCCTCAGGTCGGCCCATTGGCACGGTGTTTGCATTAGTGAAAACACCCAACGGGAGGACCTGAAGGTCCT
>CAZOOP010000005.1:15858-86826 GCA_964581465.1 uncultured bacterium | reverse complement strand
ATTGGCACGGTGTTTGCATTAGTGAAAACACCCAACGGGAGGACCTGAAGGTCCTCCCCTACAAGACACGGGGGCGGACCCGACCCCGTATCGCAATCCACCCGCTCAAGGCAGCCCCGCGACGGCGGGGACGGAGTCCCCGCCCTACAACACAGGACCGCTATCACGGTTGCGTGCAACAGCGGTGATGCGAAAACGGGTGGACCTGAAGGTCCTCCCTTACAAGACACGGGGACGGACCCGACGCTGTCTCGCAATCCACCTGACCTAGGTCGTCCCGCGACGGCGGGGACGGAGTCCCCGCCCCACAGGGATGACCCTAACCGCACTTGGAATACCCGCAGCCCAGGCAGATCACGCACCCTTCGGCGAAGTAGAGCTGTCCGCCGCAGTCCGGACAGCCGCCCTTGACCGGCACCAGGTGTTTGCCGTTGTCTTCGGAGGCCTTGCCGTTACCCGCCTTGCGTCGTCCGAAGGCCTTGCCCTCGGGGTCCAGGTAGTACTCGATGGCCCGGGCGATGGCGTCGGGGCAGGAGAGGATCTGCTCGCCGCCGTGCCAGATCGGGTTGGGGCAGCGGATGCCGCGGAGCTGCTCGATGATCGGTACGGCGTCGACGCCGGAGCGAATGCTGGTCGAGATCAACCGACTGACGGCTTCGCTCTGGCTCGCTTCGCACCCCCCGGCCTTGCCCATGGTGGTGAAGACCTCGCAGATGCCCTCCTCGTCCTCGTTGATGGTCACGTAGAGGGTGCCGCAGCCCGTGGGCATCTTGATGGTCTGGCCCCGGGTGATCATCGGCCGGGGGCGCGGGCCGCGGTGCTTCTCCTCGCGCTTCTGCTTCTCCTCCTTGCCGATGTTGAGCACCTGGGCGTCGCGGGAGCCGTCGCGGTAGACGGTAACGCCCTTGCAACCCAGTTGGAAGGCCAGGCGGTAACTCTCGGCGACCTGTTCCTCGGTGGCGCTGTTGGCGAAGTTGATGGTCTTTGAGACCGCGGAGTCGACGGACTGCTGGAAGGCGGCCTGGATGCGGATATGATCGGCGGGGCGGATCTCCTGAGCGGTGACGAAGACCCGGCGCACGTCGTCGGGGACGCCGTCGATCTCCTGGAGGGTGCCCCTCTCGGCCAGTTCGGCGAAGAGCTCGTCGGTGGCGAAGCCACGCCGCTCGGCGACTTCGCGGAACAGGGGGTTGATCTCGGGCAGCTTGTCGCCATCGAGGACCCGGCGGAAGAAGGCCAGGGCGAAATACGGCTCGATGCCCGAGCTGCAGCCGCCGATGATCGAGATCGTTCCCGTGGGCGCCACCGTGGTCAGAGCGGCGTTGCGCATCTTGGCCCCGCCCTTCTGAGCGTAGGTCGAGCGAGGGAAGTTGGGGAAATGGCCCCGGACTTCGGCCAGCTCGCGGGAGGCCGCGGCGGCCTCGCTCTGGACGAAGCTCATCACGTCGGTGGCCAACTTGACCGCCTCGCGGCTGTCGTAGGGCACCCAAAGGCGCACCAGCAGGTCGGCGAAGCCCATCACCCCCAGGCCGATCTTGCGGTTGGCCCGGGTCTTCCCGGCGATCTCTTCGAGAGGGAATTTGTTGACATCGATGACGTTATCGAGGAAGTGCACGGCGTCGTGGACGGTGCGGGCCAGGCGCTTCCAGTCCAACTCCCAGCGATCGCCCTCGCGCTGGACCATCCGGCCCAGGTTGATGCTGCCCAGGTTGCAGGATTCGTAGGGCAGCAGCGGCTGCTCGCCGCAGGGGTTGGTGGCCTCGATGGGCTCCATGCCGATCATCACGTTTTCGGCGTTGACCCGGTCGATGAAGACGATGCCGGGCTCGCCGGTGTTCCAGGCATTATGGACGACCTTCTCGAAGATCTCGCGGGCCTTGAGGTGCCGGGCCACCTTGCCGCTGCTAGGATCGGTGAGGGGATAGGTGCCGTCGCGCTCGACGGCCTCCATGAACTCGTCGGTGACCGCCACGGAGATGTTGAAGTTGGTCAACTGACTCAGGTCCTGCTTGCAGTCGATGAACTCGACGATATCGGGATGGTCGACGCGCAGGATGCCCATGTTGGCGCCGCGCCTGGTGCCACCCTGTTTTACCGCCTCGGTCGCCGAGTTGAAGACCTTCATGAAGCTCACCGGACCCGAGGCCACCCCCATGGTGCTGGCCACCAGGGAGTTCTTGGGGCGCAGCCGTGAGAAGCTGAAGCCCGTGCCGCCGCCGGACTTGTGGATCAGCGCCGTGTTCTTGATGGCGTCGAAGATATCCTCCATCGAGTCGCCCACGGGCAGCACGAAGCAGGCTGAGAGCTGGCCCAGCTCGCGCCCGGCGTTCATCAGCGTCGGCGAGTTGGGCAGGAAGTCCAGCGAGGTCATCATCTCGTAGAAACGGGCCGCCGAGGCGTCGACATCGACGGAATGGGTCAGGTCGGCGTAGTTGGCGTCGGCGGAGGCCACAGTCTGGGCCACGCGACGGAACATCTCCTCCGGGGCCTCCAGGGGCTTCCCCTCGGAGTCGCGCTTGAGGTAGCGGCGTTCGAGGACGGTGATCGCGTTGTCCGATAGCTTAAGCGGCATGTTCTCACTCCCGGGATCGGCGACTGGGGTTTCGACTAATGGAATAGTGCAGTGTGAATTGTCCGGCATGGAAGTACCAGGTCGTGCCGTCGGCCAAGAAAGCATGGTCCCAGCGATCTGACCGGATCAAACCAAAACAGGCAGGCTCATGGCGGCTTGGCGGCTCTGTTCACCCAGTGGACACCGGCCAACAAAGACGGGCTTTTCCAGGCGGCTTCTTTAATTGACCCTAAGCTATAACCAGCTAGCCTGCGGCGCGGATGCAATCGTCATAAACTATAAGTGATTATCACACGTTCATGAACAGGAATATATCCCTAATAGCATGTAATTATGTATCTTATAGCTGCACAAGTTGCCACTGTCCGTGTGTTGCCTGGTGGCATATTACAGATGTTCTTTAAGCGGAAGCTTCAAACAGAAATCTGCGAGTCGGCTAATCGAGACCCCCGGCTTATATCCCGGGCTTCAAAGCTTAAGGAGGCTATCTGCTTTCTATTGGTGACGTTATAAGATATGAATACTATTCTGGCTTGTCGAGCTGGGGCGTTTCGTGGGCTGGTTCTCGGCCCCTTCGCTCTAAATGCCGCTCATTGTCCTTTCAACATCGGTTCAGTTTCAGGTGATAATCCCAACTATAAGTGTCCGACCATCCAGCCACGAATCGAATCATCCTCGGCAGCGAAGTCCGCCGTAAGCTTCTCGGCGCCGGAATCTGGATACTTCGGCGTTCGCAATGATTTGTTCGCGATGATTTGTTCGCAATGACCCGATAGGATTCAGCTATCCAATACAAGCACTCCGGGCGCGCAAAAGGGCGGCGGTCCCGCAATCGCTGGACGGCCGCCCCCGGCTTCACTTCGAGCCCTTCTTGGTACCGGTACCCCCGGTACTCGGTTTCTTCGAAGTGCCCTTCTTCTTCTTGCCCGGCATGCTCCCACCTCCTTTCGACACGCGCCAAAGGCGGGAAAGCCGGACAGCCGGCGGTTCGATGCTTCGGTCGCGGCGCTGGGCGTCACGGAATAACCGGAGCATCCGACCGTATTATCGCACTAATCTGGAATCTGTCAAGCTCCTTTTACATTCATTCGACGTTGAAAGCTGAGCCCCAACTCTTTGAAAATATAATACTTGGCTGTCATCCTCCTTAAATGTTCCAGGTTGCGCGGAGTGCTGATTCCAAACTACCCCGCTTGGCTGCAATTGGTTGGACTCCCCACGTTACAGGTGGGGACAAGCGCACTCGAAGCCGGGCGGTCAGTCTGCAGCGGCCGGTCAACGGGCCGGGAACAGTGGGGAGAGTTGCCAAAAGGAGGTCTCAGGTGATGATCATCGCGGCCAGGGTAAGCAGGAAGCCGACGGTCCACAGCGGCAGGGCGGCCCTGAAGCGCCGGCGCTGGCGGTCCACCTGGTCCAGCACGCCGCCCAGGGGCTCGGAGCCCTCCGGCGACGACTGCGCCTCGGTCAACAATCCCGCCAGGACGAAAGCCAGGGAGCTCAATAGGGCGGCGGCGCCCAGGGCGGCGACCGACAGCGGGAGCCAGTCCGGCGTCGACGCCGCCGGGAGACCCCAAGGCAGGGCGGCCAGGGCCAGCGCCACCGTGTTCAGCACCAACAGCAGGCGCAGGCGGCGACGGCTCTCGGCCAGCTCCTCGACTATCAGGGCCAGGGCGGCCTCGCGGCCGTCGTCCTCGTCGCTGGGACGGCGCTCCAGCAGGGGCACCAAGCGCACCAGGTAGGGCAGGGTGCGCCGGAGCTGAATCAGCAGCTTGGGCCAGAACTCGCCCATCAGCGCACCGCCAGTAGCTTGTGCACCTGGGGGATCAGCCGCACGTCGGGGTGGAACCGTGAGGCCCGGATCAGCGTCTCGAGGAGCTCCGGGCCGGAGAGGTCGGGCAAACCGCCGGGGCCGTGGACGGGCTGGAGGATCACGGGAACGTTCGGGGCGACCTCGGCGACCATTCGCACCCCGGCCTCGACCTCGGTGAAGTCGCTCTCGCGGCCGAAGATGACCTTGGGCACCAGCTCGACTCCCACAGCGACGCAAAGCTCCAGCGAGCGCCGGGTGACCCCGGTGACGTCGCGGCCGCAGAGGCTGGCCGGCTTGATGTCGCAGGAGACCACATCACAGAGACCGATCAGACGGCGCAGCTCCTCGGGCAGAGTGCCCGAGTATTCGAGGTGGACGGCCAGACCCAGTTCGTCTTTCACCCGGGGCAGCAGCTCGAGCAGGAATTCGGCGTGCAGCAGGGGCTCGCCGCCGGTGACCGCCAAATGGACATGCCCGGGATAGACTCCCTCGAGCTCGGTCAGCATGGCGAAGACGGCCTCGAGTTCGAGGGGGTTGACGACCTCGATAAGCCGTCCGCTGCCGGGCAGACGCTCGAAACGGCAGGGTTCGGCGGGATCGGTGAGGGTGTCGCAGTAGGAGCAATGGAGGTGGCAGCCGGCGGTGCGCAGGAAGATCTGTCGGCGACCCACCTGGGGGCCTTCGCCGGCCAGGGAGGAGAACACTTCGCTGATCGGCGCCGAGTGTCGGCTCATCGCGCGTTCCGCCTGTCGCTAGTCATGAGCAGTTTCGACCGGAAGGTCGAAACAAATCGGGAGCAATCGGGCCGCTCGAGGTCGGCGCTCACCTGTACTCTCAACTCGAATCGTCAACGTTAACAGCGGGTCATCAACCCGCACCCGCCCGTATGAATGAAAGTTGCGGCAACGGCGTCCCGTCGTCCAATGGAACCCAGTTCCGTAGACCCCGCTATACAGCGAGCAGGCCCATACTGTCCGGCCGGGTCCATCAAAGCCGCTCGGCACCCTAAAAACGCCTGCGAAACACATGGAAAAGCAACCACTCGACAACAACTTATCCTCGCCGAACTGCCGCGCGACACCCAATCATCAAGCATCCATAAAAATGGCACACCCCACCATATCTAGGGGCATAGGGTAGGATACCTTACTAGATGTTGTGCGTCAATGGTCGAATTGACCACCACGCTCGATGACGGGAACCGGGAAAACCGGCCGCCGATTGCGCCACTCGACCGAAAGGTGTTGGCACGTTTCTTGCTATCACGTTCGAGCGGGGAAGGGCACGGCCGGGCGGCTGGAGCTCGTCGGTGGCTCGAGGGCGTGGAACGGTTTTGCAAGAAACGTGCCAACACGCCGTGGGCCTGTGCGAGAGGGGGAGGGAAGGCCCGGCGGCCGGTTTTCCCCGGCCGGGCCGCGGCGAGATGGAGAAAGGCGGGGTCGCAGGACCCCGCCTTGACGCAATTCAGGCGATACGTGCTCAGCCGTCGAAGCGGCCGAAGGCCAGAACGGCGTTGTGTCCACCGAAGCCCAGACTGTTGGAGAGCGCTACGCGGAAATCGAGCTCCCGGGGACCCTCGGGTACGTAGTCCAGATCGCACTCGGGATCGGGGTGCTCGAGGTTGATGGTGGGGTGGATAAGCTGGTGGTGAAGGCTCTTGGCGGTGATGACGGCTTCCATGCCGCCGGCGGCGCCCAGGCCGTGGCCGATCATCGACTTCGAGCTGGAGATGGGTATCTGGTAGGCCCGCTCGCCGAAGACGGTCTTGACGGCGGCGGTCTCGTTTTTGTCGTTGAGTTCGGTCGAGGTGCCGTGGGCGTTGATGTAGCCGACGTCCTCGTGGCTCACGCCAGCGTCCCTGAGCGCCATCTTCATCGCCCGGGCGGCGCCCTCGCCGCCGGGTGCCGGGGCGGTGATGTGGAAGGCGTCGGCGGTGGTGCCGTAGCCGATGAGCTCGCAGTAGATCTCGGCGCCGCGGCGCTTGGCGTGCCCGAGCTCTTCGAGAATGAGCATCCCGGCGCCCTCGCCCATCACGAAGCCGTCGCGGTGGGCGTCGAAGGGGCAACTGGCCTCTTCGGGGGGGCAGTCGCGGGTGGAAAGCGCGCGCATCGAGCAGAATCCGCCGAAGCCCAGGTTGCCGATGGCGGCCTCGGTGCCGCCGGAGACCATCACGTCGGCGCGCCCAGCGCGGATGTTGTTGAAGGCCTCGCCGATGGCGTGGGTGCCCGAGGCGCAGGCGCTGGTGGTGCAGAAGTTGGGACCCTTGAGGTTGAAGTTGATCGAGACCTGGCCGGCGGCCATGTCGGCGATGACCATGGGGATGAAGAAGGGGCTGATACCCCGGGGACCGCGCTTGGCGAAACGCATCGAGGCCGTCTCGATGGTGACGATATCGCCGATGCCCACGCCGATTATGGTGCCGCTGCGCTCGGCGTCGACTCCCTCGATGTCCAGCTCGGCGTCCTCGACGGCCTGCTTGGCGGCCACGATGGCGAACTGGACGAAGCGGGCGGTCCGCTTGGCCTCCTTGGCGTCCAGGTACTCCAGGGGATCGAAGTTCTTGACCTCGGCGGCCACCTTGCTTGAGTAGATCTCGGCGTCGACGGCGGTAACCGTGTCCACGCCGGAACGGCCCTCGAGCAGTCCGCGCCAGGTCTCCTCGACATCGAGCCCCAGGGGGGTCAGGGCGCCGAGCCCGGTAATGACGACTCGTCGGGTCATAGAATCACTCCTAGATGGTTGCACCGGTTCGGGGGTGAACCGGCGGCGAAACCGCGGGGATGGAACACAGGGATGAACAGGGGCGTCCCGCGGGACGCCCCTGCCGAACGCTCCCTTCGGCGTTTGCGGTGGGATGCCGCAAGGGTGCGCTTACTTTTCGTAGTGCTTTTCGAGATACTTGACGGCGTCGCCGACGGTGCGGATGCCGGCAGCGTCCTCGTCGGGGATCTCGATATCGAACTCTTCCTCGAGCTTCATCACGAGCTCGACGGTGTCCAGGCTGTCGGCGCCGAGATCATCCACGAAGGCGGCGTCTTCGGTTACCTGATCGCCGTCGACGCTGAGCTCTTCAACGATGATATCTTTAACCCGCTTGGCAAGTTCTGCGTTGGACATCAATAACCTCCGAGGGCTTGATGACGGATGGGTTGTAGCCTCTACGCCCGGGGAACGGGCGTCGTCGGTGTTGGGTTGTTATCCGGCCCGATGAAGCCCCGGGCCGGTCCAGCAGTGTTCAAACGGCGCGATGGTCCATTGCAAATCTCGTCGACAACCTCGCCATACAGGTTTCGAAGTATACCAGCCAGGAGCGTCCAGTGTCAACCGGACTCGTACTCTGACAGCGGGTTCCCCACGGCCGACCAGCAGTGCCGGTGGAACCAGGAATCGCGGCCCACGAAACCGTCTGCGGACGAGGCTGGTTCTACGGCGGAGCGTAATCACCAAAACAACGGAACCGCAACTCCAACGCCTGCTACGAGGCCCGGTTATTTCAGCATCTTGCGAAGTGTATTCCATGTCCTTGGGACCGCTCATATTAGCAAGGCATCATGAAACATCCTCGGACCGACTCAGGCTGCTTGATGAAGA
This sequence comes from uncultured bacterium, assembly GCA_964581465.1. Lineage (GTDB taxonomy): Bacteria > RBG-13-66-14 > RBG-13-66-14 > RBG-13-66-14 > RBG-13-66-14 > WJMB01. Next base: position 78,853 of record CAZOOP010000005.1, on the reverse strand, counting down.
TTTACTGGTCACTCCCCGACTCATTGAAAAGGCCGTATTGCCGTACATCCAGTGCGTTGCCATGACTTTACTGATTGCCATTACATTGCTTACAAACATATAGCATTATATTTGGGATCATCACAGAAGACGAACAACACATTCACAACTCAGGAAAGCCCCTCGAGAATGGTGCTCGGAGATTAGTCGCAGCGGGGCGTCAACCAGTGAAGGCGGATAACAGTCGAAGCTGCTAAAGCGAACAATAGAGCGTCGTCAGCAGGTCCTCAATCACAGCCTGGTTGAATCCAGAGCCGAACCAACCGCCTCCGGCTTCCAGCGGAGTTCAAGGCAAGGCCGGGTATAGCGCCGTCATGCATTGGTATGACAATGCAACAGTATGACAATGACGGCGACTATGAGCTAGAAAGCAATGAATGACAATCTATTAGTTGGACAAGTCGGTTCTTTTCCAGTGGTTATCCCTAGGATAAAGCTTGGGATCACTAAGCGATAGCGGACCATAGTAATACTGGATAGCATTTAGATAAAAGCAGTTAGACTATAAACAGGAGCGGACATGGAGCGAGATGCTTGCGGCGGGCACATGGATTACCACTTTCTTTAGGTGTCCGGAGCGACGGTACTATACACCAACAACTGCTAGGCGCCATTGGCTTCGGTATCGATGCTTTGATCCTAAGTAGCCTATCAACCTGCATTGATGAGTTAGCACCGTGGGGTTAAGGTGCGGTTTTACTTGATTCAGCACGGTTTCGACTCAGCCGCTTTTTCAAAGGGGGTCGGAGTTTCGAGTTGGAGCTGGCTGGTCCGGGATCTTGTGTGAGGCTGTAAAGAATCCGCTACAACCAGCCGTGCTAAGCCGGAGGGTATCAGCAACCGAAATCAAAGCCAGGCAATGAGACATCCAGCCGAGCGATGCCCACCTGGCGAACCTCCCCTCAACAGGCCGGATGTGACCCAAACAGGCCCCCTGGCGCACAGGTCAACACCTCCGGAAGCATGAAGCTCCCAAGAGCACCCAACCAACAGCTTGCCCGAACAAACACCCAGTCAACCGCCGTAGAAATGCGTCCACCGGGTTGCCAAACAGTCGACAGTCGGCTATACTTTAACTGACTGACCAATTAGACAGAAGTGGTCGACTGGTTAAAGCGGTCAGTCGGTCGATACAAGCCTCCCAACCCAACATGCGGCTGGGCTGGCGAGAGGAGTACGATGAGCGGCGACGACAAGCGAAGAACCATCCTCGAAAGCGCCCGAGCCCTTTTCCTGCGCTTCGGCAAGCGCAAGACCTCCGTCGACCAGATCGCGCGCACCGCCGGGATCGGCAAGGGGACCATCTACACCTACTTCCCCTCGAAGGACGACATCTGGGGCGAACTGCTGCAGTCCGAGGCCGACAAGCTCATCAGGGCCATCGAGGGCGCCGTCGATAATGCCCGCAGCTACCGCGACAAACTCACCGCCTACGCTCTGACACGCTTCAACTACATCCAGCGGGAGCTGGACGTGCTCAACCTCGACGAGCGCATCCTCGAAGAGTTCTACCCCGAGGTCGAGGAGATCCGCGAGATATTTCTCGGTCGCGAGCAGAAACTCATCGCCCGTCTACTGAGCGAGGGCGTCGCCACCGGTGAGTTCCGCCCCGTCGATACCGAGCTGTTGGCCTTCACCATCATCGCCGTGATGCGCGGCCTGGAGATCCCCTGGATCTGGCAGCGCCAGTTGGTGGGCGTCGAGGAGCGCATGCATACCCTGCTCGATGTCTTCTACAATGGTCTTCTCGCCTAGCCGGCGCACCGATACCACCCCGGGCGACAATCCCGGAACAACCGCCGCCGAATGCATTAGCCCAAAGGAGCAGGAATGCTGGAACGCTTCGCCGCCTGGGTGACCCGCCGCCGCTGGATCGTGCTGGCCGTCCTGGTCGCCGCGACGGTCGTCTTCGCCGTGGCCCTCGGCGATATCGAGATCCGCACCGACTTCATCTCCTCGATGAACGAGAACCTAGAGGAGGTCGGGCTCTACAACTACATCGGCGAACGATTCGGCGGCTCCGACGTGGCCGTTGTCCTCGTCGAGACCGACAACGTCTTTCAGCGCAAGCTGATTCGGCAACTGCGCCAGTTCACCGAGGGCGTCGCCACCATTCCAGATGTGCGCAGCGTCAACTCGCTGACCGACATCATCGATATCCGCTCTATCGAGGGCGGCGTCGAGGTGGGCGATCTCATCCCGCCGGGGGAGCCACCCTCCCAAGCCGAACTGGACGAGCTGCGCGAGTACGTCCTCTCCAAGGAGATGTACACCGGCCTGCTGGTCTCACCGGAGGCCAAGGTCACGGCGGTGCTGGTGCGCCTGCTGCCCGAGATCGACCGGGTGGAGGTCGGCAGGCGCATCGAGGCCCTGGCCCGGGAGACCTTCGACGACGACGTCCGGCTCACCTTCAGCGGCCTGCCCTTCCACATCTACTACATGGACCAGATCGTCCTCGAAGAGCTCTACCTGATGACCTCCCTGGTTATCGCCGTGGTGGCCCTGGTTCTGGGACTGTTCTACCGTAGACTGGCCGGTGTGCTGTTGCCCCTGGGCGGCGTGGGCTTCGCCCTGGTCTGGACCCTGGGGATCATGGCCCTGGTCGGGATTCCGATCAATCTGATGACCAGCGCCCTGCCCGTGGTGCTCTTCGCCGTGGGGGCGGCTTACGCCATCCACGTGGTCAGCCGCTTCTACCATGAGCACCGGCGTCGCGACGACGCCCCCGAGGCGGTCCAGCGCACCCTGGACCACGTCGGCCTGCCCGTGCTGCTGGCCGCCCTGACCACCATCATCGGCTTCGCCTCCCTGCTGACCGCCAACATAGACATCATCACCGAATTCGGTTTCTTCTCCGCCCTGGGTGTCTTCGCGGCGATGCTGATCGCCTGCACCCTGATCCCGGCACTGCTGGCGATCATCGGACGCTCGCTGAAGCCGCGCCTGCGCGAGGATGAACAACACTCGACCCCCAGACCCTCCAGAATAGCCGACGGCGCGGCTCTGTTCACCGTCAACCGCCCCCGGCTGATCTCGCTGATCGCCCTCGTCATCGCCCTGGCCGCCGCCGTCGCCGTGCCCTTCGTCCGCCGCGAGGTCAACCTGCTCGAGTTCTTCGATCCCGACATCACCCTGCGCCAAAGCGAGCGCATCGTCGAGGAACACTTCGGCGGCAGCCTGCCCGCCCAGGTCTATCTCCAGGGCGACGCCCGCGATCCTGGAGTGCTGCGCCGGGTCCGCCGCCTGGAACGCTTCATGCGCGCCGAGATCGGCCGCCAGACCCAGGGTCTCACCGCCCTGCTGGCCGAGGTCAACTACAACCTCTACGGCGAGCGGCGCATCCCCGGCGGCCTCGACCAGATCAACGAGCTCTACTTCTGGCTCGAGGGCGACGAACTCATCGACAGCTTCGTCGCCGACGGCGCCTTCTGGAAGGACGGCCCCACCGCCGAAACCGTCGAGGGCAGCCTGCCGCGCAGCGAGCTCCTGGTCTTCTCCAACGTCGGCGGCTCGGACTCCGACCTGATGGTCACCCACACCGCATCCATCGAGGAGTACCTGCGCGACACGCTGCCCGCCGTCACCGCCGAGGTGGACACCACCACCCTCGACGCCGCCGACGCCGCCGACGTCCGCGATCACCACCTCGAGACCGCCGCCTTCGATCTGCTCTGCGACCTGACCTACCGGGGCTACCGCGAACGCGGCCTGCGAGACGCCGAAGGCGAGCCCCGGCCCCTGCGCTTCACCAACGACGAACTCGCCCGCTGGACCGCCGCCCTGCGCGCGATCGGCGCGGGAGAAGCGCCCATCGTCGACGCCGCCTACCGCGCAGAGCTGGTGGAGCCCTTCCTCCGCAACTTCGTCGAAAACAGCGGCCTGATACCCCTGGAGAACCCCGAAGATCGGGAGCGCCTCATCGTCGCCCTGGCCGGAAGCTGGCGCGACGGCGGCCCGCACCTGCCCCCGCCCGACGAGCTGAGCGCCGCCTTCACCGCCGGACTGCCCGCCGACTATCTGGCCGCCTACCCCGACGACCCGGCCTGGCTGGCCGGCAAGACGGCCCTGCGCTTCGAACAGAAGCTGCCCCGCCACCGCGTCGACGGCTGGATCGGCGCCCTGACCGACGAGCTGCCCGTCGGACTCCTCGACGACCCCGACGCCGTCGCCGACCTGCGCGCCGTGCTGCTTCCCCTCACCGAGAACACCGCACGCCTACCCATCGAGCTGGTCCACCGGATCACCAACGAAGACGTCGCCGGCGTCGAGCTGCGAGCCGCCCAAACCGGCTTCCCACGCATCTTCGAACGGATGGAGGGCCAACTGATGACCAACCAGCTCAAGACCCTGGGCATCGCCTACGGTCTGGTCCTGGTCCTGCTGATGCTGGTGATGCGCTCCCCGGGCGGCGGATTGATGACCTCCATCCCCATCGTGCTCACCGTGCTGGTCAACTTCGCCGTGATGGCCCTGACCGGCATCCCCCTGGACATCGTCACCATCATCATCGCCAGCCTGGTCATCGGCATCGGCGTCGATTACACCATCCACTTCACCACCGGATTCCGCCGCAACCTGCGGGAACTCGGCGGAAACACCCTGGCCGCCCTCAAGCGGACCCTGGCCACCACGGGCCGCGCCGTGGTCATCAACGCCACCGGAGTGGCCCTGGGCTTCCTCGTCCTCGAGTTCAGCCAGATCATCCCTTTGCGCCAGCTCGGGGTGCTGATCGCCATCACCATGCTGGTGAGCACCCTGGCCGCCCTGGTCGTCCTGCCGGCCATCTACCTGACCTTCCGCCCGCGGTTCATCTTCGACCCGTCGAAGCGGACGGGCAAGACCGCCGCCGCCAAGGGCGAAACAACCTAGAAACGCCGCGGACGGACGCGTTGGCGCGTTTCTTGCCCAACCATGAAACGGCAGGAGAGGGCGCGGACGAGGGCGGACGCTCCGGGGCGCGGCGACTGCGCGGACGACTTGCAAGAAACGTGCCAACAGGGGGTGAGGGCGTGAGAATGTCTGGAACCCACTGATTCGTGGTTGGTCGACGTCGAGCCGGACACCCCACGGATGATGACTCGGCGGCGAAACGAGTCGGCGCCTTTAAAGCTGTTAACCCCCTCGAATCCGGCACATGAACCACCGCTTACCCAGTACGACTGTCCCGGGCTCCAACAGCCCAAAACCCATTGCCCACTGAATCCGTCAACCGTTAAGCACATCAAAGATGATTTGCCGAGGTATTAATACCCACTCATGAACCGATAAAGAAGGGATTATCACTCGTATCTGAACCGGGATATCAACTAATAGATTATCATTCAATGCTTAATAGCCCATAATCGCCGTCATTGTCATACCGCCGCTTGGTGGCGATATACCTGGACCTGCGTTGAGTGCCGCAGCAAGCCGGAGGCTGTTGGTTCCGCTCAGCTTACGTCCAGGCTATGGGTGAGGACTGCTGACGACGCTCCATGGCCTGCTTTCGAAGTTGTGATCGTTATCCGCCTTCGCTGGTTGACACCCCAATTCCGGCAATTATCAAGGCTTCCTTCTCGATGCGGCTTTCCCGAGTTGCGAATGCTTGGTTTAATTTCTGGTGATAATCCCATAAAGAATGCTGCTCGCTTGTCATTGAACGCAATATCGCCCACATCGCCGTCACATCCCGGCAGTTGATTGTTGGTAACAGGCCATCGCCGCCCCTGGTGCTGCGGAAAGCCGGAAAGCTGTCAGTTTTTACCGCTCGGTCCTGAAGCTGCAAGCGCTCAAGCCAATCCAACAGCATACCTAGGCTTGGTTTCATCCTTGCGCCAACCGGACACCTGGTCGAGATGTAGCCACCAACTAGCCGGCGACAATAATAATCCACTGCTAGCCGTTAGAGATATTGATCCTGATACTATGATCCCGAAACAAGCACCTACAGCTACCCCATAAAGCCTACATCAAACCCTTCGGATACAACCGGGGCCGCGCCCCAAGGAGGTAACCATGAACCGCAGGCTGAGTCTTCTGCTACTGCTGACCGTCGTTCCCGCGCTGGCGATCAGCGGCGGCGAGATCATCGAGAAGGTCGAGAACACCCTAACCGGCGCCAACGATATGACCGCCGTCTATCAGATCGTCGTCACCGACTCCGGCGGCACCTCGCAGAGTTCGACACTGAAGATCTGGACCCGCGGGGACAACCAGCGGATGATCAAGTACACCGCCCCCTCGACGGTCAAGGGCATCGGTTTTTTGGTCCTCTCCGACAACGAGATGTACTTCTACTCGCCCAGCCGGGCCGATGTGCGACGTATCGCCGGTCACGCCCGTTACGAGAACTTCCACAACACCGACTTCAGCTACCAGGATCTGGCCAACTACAACTACACCGAGGACTACACCGCCGAGCTGGTCGAGACCACCGACGAGCAGTACGTCCTCGAGCTGACGCCGTCCGCCGGCTCGGACACCGACTACACCATGCTCAAGATGTGGGTCGACCGTGACGACTGGGTCTTCGACCGGGTGGACTTCTACACCTCTGCGGGCCTGATCAAGCGCCTGACCACCGGCGGCGTCGAGGTCCGCGACGGCTACACCACCGTGGGCGCGCTGCTGATGAAGGACCTGGAGACCGGTCACAAGACAACCATCGGCATAGTCGACATCGAGTACGACACCGGCCTGGACTCCTCCTTCTTCAGCCAGCGCGAGCTGCAACGCTGAGGTGACCTATGCCTGCCAAACGAACCCTGACAGCGCTCCTCGTCCTCGTTCTCGCGGCATTTACGGTTGCGGCCGATGACGGCGCGGAGACCGCTGATGAAGAGATCGAGTACCCCGAGCTTCCCGAGATCCTCTCCGAAGGTGACGACGGTGCCGACGACGACTCGTCGCTGATCCCCGAGCTCGAACTCGGCGCCTACCTCGAGGCCGACCTGCGCCACCGCACCGAGCCGCCGGAGAGCTTCACCTACAACACCAACGATCTGGGGCTCTCCGTCCGCACCGTCTGGGACAGCGCCGACGCCCAGGCCGAGCTGCGCCTGCGCGGCACCGGCTTCACCACCGCGGACGACCTCGACGACCTCACCACCGGCGAGGCTCTGCAGCCCTGGGAGCTCGAGCTGCGCAGCGCCTACGCCAACCTCTACGGCCTGCCCCTGGCGCCCATCGACATCTCCCTGGGCCTCCAGGAGGTCGGCTGGGGGGTGGGCGACGAGATCCGCGTCATCAACGAGGTCAACCCGGGCGACTACCGCGACCCCTTCGCCTTCGGCGAGAAGCTGGGCCAGAACATGCTGCGGTTGACCGCCTGGTTCGGCCCCACCTGGCGGCTGGAGGGCCTGATCGTGCCGACCTTCACCCCGGCCCGCCTGCCCGTCGACACCAGCCTGGTGATGCCCGAGTTCACCCTCCCCGAGGGGCTCTGGCTCAGCGAGCTCAACGTCGCCGTCGAAACCCCGCAGGCCTCACTGGCCGAGTCCGCCCAGTACGGTCTGCGGCTCAAGGGCGGCCTGGGACCGATGGACCTCGAGCTGGCCTATCATTACGGCCGGGACTACCTCCCCGTGCCCACCCGGGTCACCCTGATCCCGACCCTCGATCCCGAGGCGCCCTTCGGCGTCATCCCCGTCATCGTCGACGCCGCGGGCACCTTCCCCCGGCGGCATCTCGTCGGCGGCTCCTTCGCCGCCGACATCGCCGACATCGGCTTCTGGGGCGAACTCGGCGCCGTGATCTACCCCGAGGAGGTCACCCAGACCGTCGAGACCATCCTCGGCGACGAGACCACGACCCTCTACCCGGCCGGCGAGTACTTCAAGTGGCTCGGCGGCGTGGACTACAGCTTCGCCGGCTTTTACGTCCAGCTCCAGTACTTGCACGGGCTCTTCGACGAGCGCGGCGCCCATGAACTCAGCGATGTCTTCGTGCTGGGCATCGAGAAGGGGCTGTTCTACGACGCTCTGACCCTGCGCGTGGCCGCCGGCTACGAGGTCCCCGACTTCGCCGAGACCGACGAGCACTGGGGCGCCCTGGTGATGCCCGAGATCGATTACCGGCCCATCGACCAACTGACCTTCACCCTGGGCGGAAGGTGGATCGAGGGCGAGGGAGCGTCTACCTTCGCCCTGCTCGAGAGTGAGGACGTCGTCTACCTCAAGCTCCGCGTCGACCTCTGAGACCGTTTCGCGTTTCGTAGATATAGCGAGAGGGACGGCTTGCACCGTCCCTCCTTCTTCGCGCTAATCGACGCTGAAATACCCTGGTCACGGCGAACTTCATCAAGCCGCCACCCAAGTACCTCACCAAGTGCGGTACGCCCACGTTTACCTGAGGCAAGGCCCCTGATCCCGCTCCATGGCGCGACCCTCCGGATTGAGTGAGGGGGATCGGGCGACCACGGACGCTCATCGTCATCCAGGCAACCAAGCATGGACAAGGGGCTGATAGGAACCGCAAACAGTTGAACGCCTCTTCTATTGGATGGAGTAATCACTCGTTTTTGGACCGGTACTTCGTGCTAATAGATGTCATTCGATGTTTTAATGCTTAGAAAGCTGACATTATCATACTGCCGATTTGTAGCGATCAACTTCACCTTGTTCTTCTTGTTATTTTTATGGGATCATCACGGAAGATGAACAACACATTCGCAACTGGAAAGCCACCTCGAGAATGGGGCTTGGAGATTAGCCTCAGCGGGGCGTCAACCAGCAAGGGCGGATAACGTTCGAAGCTGCTAAAGCGAGCAATGGAGCGCCGTCAGCAGATCCCTCACCCACAGCATTGTCGAAACCTGAATGAAACCAACAGCTTCCGGCTTCCAGCGGAACTAAATGGAAGTCCAGGTATATCGCCGTCATGCATTGGTATGACAATGCAACGGCCTGACAATGGGGCGACTATGAGCTATAAAGCATTGAATGATAAGCTATTAGCCGGACGAGTCGGTTCTTTTGCGAGTGATAATCCCATATTTGTTCTTGGTTTCGTGTTACCTCGGGCCGCAGGCTGTTGGTCCCACCCCAAGGCGTTAGCACTGCTAGTGAGTGACCTGCTTACAGCAGGCTATCGCCTGGTTTGAAACCTGTAACAGCTTGTCGGCCTCACGAGTTGACGGCTTCCACCGAGCATTCATCGAGGCCCGCAACTCGATGCCGCTCGCTCTGGTTACCAATGTTGGTCCTGTTTCTTGCGATGATCCCAAGTGGATTATCACACCTTAATCAACTAGCTCAGCTATCTAAAAGGCGGCATCGGGAAAGGCGGCCTTGAGATGTGTACGATGAAGGTATCCAATCGATATGGCAAAGATCGGTATGGCAAAGATCGGTATCGCAAAGCGCGGTTATCAAGTGCTTAATCGGCCAATAGACTGCTTTACTTACTCTCCATCCTTTTCCTCGAAACAGGCCGCCCGACCGGACCACCGACCTTCCAATCATCGGCGGCCCCGACTGTTATTCGAGCTGGCTGCCGCAAGTCCCCCGCTGGACACCGACGGTGGGACCAACCCTCAAGCGCGAGCCCTGAAGCGCAAGTATGGACGGCGGCGATTGTCCAATCATGTTAGTTGTGATGACCCCAACGCACACGGGGCTACCGGTGCATATTTGACACGTAGACGCCAAATCAGGGTCGATCGACTAGCAGCCGATCAACCCTGACGGCACACAACACCCGTGTTTCGAGCCGGGCTCAGCGCCCGATGACCAGACGGCGGCTGACCGACCGGCCGCCGGCGGAAGCGCGCAACAGGTAGACGCCGGGATCGAGAGCTCCCAGTCCGAGACTCGTCCGGGTCTCTCCGGCTTCCAGACGGCCCAGTTCATCGCTCAACAGGCGTCGCCCGGACAGGTCGTAGAGCTCCAGGGTAACCGCGCCGGCCTCGGGCAGCCGCAGGGCGAGCTGCACCTCGCCGGTGCTGGGCACGGGCCAGAGATCGAGGCTCAGGAGTTCGCGCGACGGCTCGAGACGCACCTCGACGGCCGAGGTGTGCCAGACGCCGCCGTCGGGCTCGCTGACCCGCAAGCGGTATCGCCGATCGCCGGGGGTCGCCTCGCGATCCAGCCAAGACCCCGCCGCGCCGTCGAGGGGCCGCTCGACCAGCGTCGTCCAACCGGAGGCTTCGAGGAGCTGCGGCTCGACCAGGGGGCCGGGACCACCGGCGGACCACTCCAGGCGCACACCGTCGGCGACGGCCTCGGCGGTCAAGGCGAGGGTTCCGACGTCGGTGTCGTCTATTGGGTCGGCCAGCGCCGCCACGCAGCCCACGGCGGCGCGCAGCACGTTGGTGCCGAAGGGCCAGCAGGCTTCGTAGTTAGCCAGCAGGTCCGTGATCGAATGGTAGTGCGGGTTGTCGTCGTAGGAGTCCTCGATGAGCAGCAGCGCTGGATAGCCCTTGTTCCAGAACGGGGAGTGATCGCTCCACTCGAAACCGGGATCGTAGCTGGTGGAGACGGTCAGGTCGGGCACATACTCGGCGGCGAAGTCGTCGAGGAAGGTCGCCAGGGAGCTGGACTGACTGTCGTAGGGCACCCAGACGGTGTCATAACCGTGACCGTCCCAGATGACCATATCGACGTTGATCACCCCGCGGATGTCGTCACCGGCGGCGTAGGCCTGGTCGGCATAGTAGGTGCTGCCACAAAGCCCCTGCTCCTCGGCGCCGAAGCAGATGTAGCGCAGAGTGGCGTCGAAGTCGTACTGGGAGAGCACGCGGGCGGCCTCGAGAACGGCCACCGAACCGCTGGCGTTGTCGTCGGCCCCGGGCGCTGTATCTTCATCATTCCAGGGCGAGCCCGCCGTCGAGTCCAGGTGGCCGCAGATGATGTAGATCTCGTCGGGCGAGACCTGGCCGGGCTGCTCGGCGATGACGTTGTAGCAATTGAACGTTGAGCCGTACCAGGGGTAGGCTGTGAAGGTCTGGATCCAGCCGTCCAGACCCAGGCCGTCGAGGATCTCCTCGGCGTAGAGGCAGGCCTGATAGTACTGGCTGTGGCGGGCGCTGCGGGTGACGAAGTCCTCCAGGTCCTGAATGGTGTCCTTGATCCGGGTCTCGTCGACGGCGGCGACGATGGCGGTCAACCGGGGGTCGTCGCCGGGGACGGGCGGCAAGCCGGAATCGGCGCGAGCGGTAACCGCCCTGGTCATCTCCAGGGGCAGCATCGCGTGGATGCCCTCCAGGGTGAAGCCCGGCGGCAGCTCGCCGTTCCAGCGCACCAGGCGCAGATTCCCCCGGCTCAGGACGACCTCGCCCAGCCCGGCGAGCTTCTCCGCGGCGGCGGGATCGTTCAGCAGCACCCGCAGATAGCGCCGCTCCTCGGCGTCGCTGTCCAGCGCAACCGCTCCGGGCGAATCGGACGAACCCAGGCAGACGGCGTAATCGGCGCCCTCCAGCAGGACGACGGCCCCGGCGGGCGGCGCGGCGGGCTCTTCGAAAAGCACCAGCTCGGCGGCTCCAACACTGCTGAAACAGATGAGTAACAGGAACACGATGGCGAAGGATCGGTGGCTGATCATGGCCTCTCCCCAAGAGATTCCGGTTGGTCGGGACCGGTGGAGCGGAGGAGCGGGACGTTCTCGATCCCGCCGCCAACCTTCCAACTACAAGATATGTCGCTTCCAGTGAGGTCAACATACTACAGAAATCACGCCGGGGCAAATCCGAGCCCGCTTGCCCGCGGGTATCTTCTGTGCTAGACGTTGTACGCCTTAATGAAGTGATATATATGGAGTGGAGCCCGGGCGAACGACCCCGAGCCCCGAAGACCTCCACGCCAAACAATTGTTCAGAGGGTGAGGTTTCCGGATCGGGCAAGCGATACCCGAGCCGCCTTAAGGCCCTCTTCTCTGCTCTTCTCCGCTCTTATCATAGTCAAATCCTCCGCCGACTCAGCCCGCAGAATCCAAGGAGCCGACCATGAAACGCGTCGCGGTGTTGATCCTGACAATCCTGACCCTGGCCGTCTGCGCCGAAAGAGCCGTCTCGCCTCTGAGCGACTCGAAGGCCGACGCCGTCGTGAACCCGACCGAAGAGCAAGACCTCGCCTGGGTGCGCATTCACGCCTACACCCCCCAAGCCGCCGCCGGTCTGGCCCACCTCCAGCTCGACGTCACCTCCTCGGGCCTGTCCGACGGTCTGCATGTTCTGGCCAGCGAGGCCCAACTGCGCGCCGTCACCAGCCTGGGCTACACCTACGACAAGCTCGACGAGGAACTGCTGGCCGGGTTCGACCAGTAGGGCCACCGCGACGGCAGAGACTTCTACGACGGCTACCGCACCTACGCCGAGGCCGTGGTCGAGATGCAGCAGCTCGTCGCCGACCACCCCGACATCTTCGTCCTCTGGGACATCGGCGACACCCACGAGGGCCGCGACATCTGGGTGGTCAAGGTCAGCGACAACCCGGCAACCGACGAGGAAAACGAGGGCGAGATATTCATCCACGGCAACACCCACGCCCGGGAGATCATGACCCTCGAGATCCCGATGTACATCCTCAACGAGCTGGCCGACGCCTACGGCGCGGACCCCGACATCACCTACCTGATCAATCACCGCGAAGTCTTTATCCTGCCCACGCTCAACCCCGACGGCCACGTCTACGTCGAGGGCCACACCTCGGGCGATCCCGGCCACTGGTGGCGCAAGAACCGCTCGCCCCAACAATACGGCGCCACCGGCGTCGACCTCAACCGCAACTACGGCTACCAGTGGGGCTACGACGACTCCGGCTCCAGCGGCTGGCCCTGGGACATCACTTACCGGGGAACCGAGCCCTTCAGCGAGCTCGAGACCACCGCCGTCCATGATTTCTTCATCGACCATCCGGACATCGAATTCGCCATGAGCTACCACTCCTACGGCGAGTACCTGCTGGTCCCCTGAGGCTACATCAACGCGCCCACCCCGGACAACACCCACTTCCTCCAGCAGGCCAACGCCATGAACCAGGTGGTCTACAACAACCACTACGACGACCCGCCGCGCCTATACGACGTCGGCCGCTGCGGTCAGTTGCTCTACCCCGTCAACGGCGACTTCACCGACTGGTCCTACGGCGGCGACAGCTTCTCCGGCGGCAGCTTTTCCGGCGGTGTCTTCGGCTACACCTTCGAGGTCAACACCCAAAGCGAGGGCGGCTTCGGACCCGACGCCAGCTACATCGAACCCACCTGCGAGCTGCACTACGCCGTCTTCCTCTGGATGTTTGAAAACGGCGTCGACACCTCGGCCGCCCAGATCGCCGACCTCCAGGCCCGGGCCGTCGACGAAGGCGTGCGGATCACCTTCAACGACTGCGGTTGCGAGAGCGGCGTCTACTGGGTCCAGCGCCGCGAGGGCGACGCCTGGCGCGACCTCCACACCCAAGCCCTGGATATCGACACCGTCAACGCCTACCTGGACCTTAACGTCCAACCCGAGACCGCTTACACCTACCGCGTGAGAACCGTTTCCGACTCCGGCGAGGAAGCCGTCTTCGGCCCCGTCGAGCTGCTCACTCCCCCCGCCGGTGCGCTCCAGGCCGAGCTCCTCCAGCCCTTCCCCAATCCCCTCACCCCAGGCGCATCCGCCGCCGTCGTGTTCAGACTCCCCGTAGCCGGCGCCGTCAGCCTGGCCGTTTACGACACCGCCGGCCGCCGGGTGGACACCCTGGCCGCCGGCTCTCACGCCGCCGGTCGCCACAGCCTGAGCTGGGACTCCACCGGCGTCGCCCCCGGCGTCTACCTGTTGCGCCTGGAGACCAACGGCGAGAGCCTGACCCGCCGCGTGCTCATCCGTAACTGACCCGCCGGGCAAGACTCAAACGCAGAATGACGAGGGGTCCCGCCGGACCCCTCGTTTCATACCTCCACCACCGATAAACCACACAACCCCGACGCCAACCAGGGACGTACCGCGGGGGCGGCGTTGGCACGTTTCTTGCGGAATCGCGGGTGGGTCGGTCAAGAACCGCGCCCCGCACTGCTGCAAGAAACGTGCCAACGCCGCCCCCGGCAATCGCCCGCCCCTCGCGGACGTGGACCAGGCGCCTTGACGTTTACCCGCCCAGTCGCTAAACTCCAGCAATGTGAACCTAATGTCCACTGGCAAAACCTTGGACAGCCTTGTGCATCCGAGTCCGTCGACTCGGACCCCAGACTTGAACCCCGTATTGAAAAAGGAACAAAATGACCGCAGAATTGATAGACGGGAAACAAGCGGCCCGTTCCCAGCGTAAGCTAACCACGGACCGCGCCGCCGAGCTGAACGATGAACCCGCGCTGGGAATCCTCGTCGCCGCCGGAGACAAGCCGTCGCGGGCCTACGCCAAGTTCCTGTCCAAACGGGGCAAGAAGATCGGCCTGTGCGTTGACGCGAAAACTTACTCCGATGACATCACCCCGGGTCGCTTCTCCGAGACCCTCTCCGAGGTTCAGCAGGGTGTCGACGGTCTGCTGGTGATGCGTCCTCTGCCTGCGCAGCTCGATCCGGCGGTGGTTGACGAGCTCATCGACCCGCGCCGCGACGTCGACGGCGTCCACCCGCACAATGTGGGCCTGCTGGCCCTGGGACGGCCTCGATTCATCCCGGCCACGGCGCTGTCGATGCTCAGACTGCTGGAGTCCACCGGCGTCGAGCTCAAGGGCCGCCGCGCCGTGATCATCGGCCGCAGCCCCACGGTGGGCAAGCCGCTGTTTCAACTGCTGCTCTCCCGCCACCTGACGGTGACGGTCTGCCACAGCCGCACAAAGGACCTGGCCGCCGTGGCCCGCGAGGCCGATGTGCTCGCCGTGGCCGTCGGCCGAGCCCATTTGGTGACTCCGGAGTTCATCAAGCCCGGCGCCGTGGTTCTCGACGCCGGATACAACTGGGACGACGACGCCGGTCACGAGGTGGGCGACGTCCATCCCGACGTAGCCGGGACCGCCGGTTTCCTCACCCCGGTGCCCGGTGGTGTGGGACCGCTTACCACGGAACTGATGCTGGCCAACGCCGTCGAGGCCGCCCGCGGCATAGCTGGCCTCAGCACGGAGGTTGTGTAACTTGCCCAGTGACAGGGAGAAACGTCGCAAGCGCGGCCGACGCATCGTTTTGATCGTCGTGGCCGCCCTGGCCGCCATCGTGTTGATCAACATCTTCGCGGGCGGCGAGGAAGCTCCCCAGGTCAGCATCGAGACCGTCGAGCTGCGCAGCTTGGAGAGCACTGTCAGCGGGCCGGGCTACATCCGCCCCGCCGTCGAGGTCGAGCTGACCGCTCTGACCTCGGGCCAGATCACCAGTATTCCGGTCAAGGAGGGCGATCGCGTCTCCGTCGGCGATCTGATCATCGAGATCGATCCCGACCAATCGGAGAGCCTGCTCTCCCAGGCCTACGCCTCCTATGGGTCCGCCCAGGCCCAACAAGACCAAGCCGCGGCCGCCCTCGAACAGATCGAGGACGAGGTCGCCCGTCAGGAAGAGCTCTACGCCGAGGGCCTGATCAGCGATCAGGATTGGGAACTAGTTCAGACCCAGTTAAGGACTCAGCGGGCCGTCCTGGACGCCGCCGAGAGCCAGGTCTATTCGGCCTCGGCCCAGATCCGCTCCGCCCGTGACGGCGTCGAGAAAACCCGCTACGTCTCGACCATCGACGGTATCGTCGTCGCACTCAACGTCGAGGAGGGCGAGATGGCCGTTCCCGGCACGGTCAACATCGGGGGCACACCGCTGGCCACCATCGCCAGCCTGGAGGGGATGAAGGTCGAGGCCGACATCGACGAGACCGACATCGTCAACCTCGAGCTGGGCCAGCACGCCGAGATCGAGGTCGAAGCCTTCAATGAGCTGACCTTCTCCGGCGTAGTCACCGACATCGCCCACTCGGCCAGCTCCAGCCTGACCGGCACCACCGACGAGGTCGTCAACTTCGAGATCAAGGTCGTCATCACCGACGACCTCCCGGCCAACCTCTATCCGGGAATGAGCGCCACCGTAGAGATAACCACCGACAGCGTGGAGAACACGCTTTCGATCCCCATCAGCGCCGTGGTCATCCGCGACGCCGTCACCGTGGCCGACTGGCTGGGCCGGGAGCCGCCCGAGGATGAAACCGCCGAGGTCGAGGGCGTCTTCGTCATCAGCGGCGATGATACCGTCGTCTTCCGTCCCATTGAGAGCGGCATCGCCGACCAGTCCCACGTGCAGGTCATCTCGGGCCTGGAGGAGGCCGAACGCGTCGTCGGCGGCCCCTACAAGGTGCTGCGCGAGCTGGACCACGGCGACGAGATCGCCGAGATCGAGAACGGGGAGTAGAGCGTGCCCGAACACAGCCTGATCGAGCTGCGCGGCCTGGCCAAGGTCTACGTAATGGGCAGCGAGGAGGTGCGGGCCCTCGACGGCATCGACCTCGACATCGAGCGCGGCGAGTACGTGACCATCATGGGTCCCTCGGGCTCGGGCAAGAGCACGCTGATGAACCTCATCGGCTGCCTGGACACCCCGACCGCCGGCGACTACCGTCTCGAGGGCGAACTGGTCTCCAACCTCGATGACGACGAGCTGGCGGCGATCCGCAACCGTCGAATCGGCTTCATCTTCCAAACCTTCAACCTGCTGCCCCGGGCCACCGCCTTGGAGAACGTCGAGCTGCCGCTGATTTACGCCCGGGTTGCCCCAGCCGACCGCAAGGAGCGCGCCGCCCGGTCCCTCACCAAGGTCGACCTGGCCAACCGCCTCGATCACCGGCCCAACGAGCTCTCCGGCGGCCAACGCCAGCGCGTGGCCATCGCCCGCGCCCTGGTCACCGAGCCCTCGATCCTGCTGGCCGACGAGCCCACGGGCAACCTGGACACCAAGACCGGCAACGAGATCATGGCCCTCTTCCAGCAGTTGCACGCCGACGGCCAGACCATCATCGTCGTCACCCACGATCCGGCGGTGGCCACGCTGGGCGAGCGAACCATCCGGCTCATCGACGGCCGGATAACCGAAGACGTCCGCCAGACCCAGGCAACGGCGGGCTAACCCGACTCGGGTCAATCTACCGGGATCGATTGTGACGCTGACGCAAAGAAGGCATAAAGGCATAGTTGAACATATCCGAAACGTACCAGGGTGATTAGCAGCCCCTCGCTTCGGCTTCATTCCACATCCGGAAACGCCCCATCTGCGCAAGTATCCGCTTCATCTGTCCACCTCGCTGTCAATGCGATACTTGTAGGTCACCGGCAATCCACTATCAGAGTATATATTCAAGTGCTGGCATCTTGATTAACCACTGGAAGCGCTTGAGAGATGTCACCAGTCGACGACCCGTTATCTGACGAGGGATCGTATACCCACGTAGGAATTGGTTCTGATCGTATCCTGTTGATAATACAAGTGATGATTATCGGATACCTGTCACGGATGAGCAGCTGAAAAGTGCTGGCGAATACGGGCCTGATCCTCAGCGATCCATAGCTATCCTGGATATCAGCGGACTATAATCTGCCCTGACAGCGGATTGCCACCAACCTTTAAGTGTCGTAATATCATGCAATACAGCCATGCTAAATGAACGCTTCTCAGACACGGCGTTTTTCCGGGAAGTCAATAACGGCCCGGCAGGTTGATCCCCATCAGCCTGATTTGGCACGAGCAAGCTCCATGACGCATAGTATGATTATCCCAACTATAATATCATCTAGGCTTCCCCCACGGTAGTGTATGGCGCTGTGAAGGAAGAATAACAATGGAAACGCACCCTGCTCGCTAACCTCGAACTTGACTAACCTCGGAAAACGAACCGCCCATGAGCAGCAAACGTCGCTACCTGCCCTACCTGATCGGTCTGGCCGTCATCGGCCTGATCGTGGCCCTGCTGAGCTTCGAGTTCGGCGAGGACGCCGCGACACATCTGCGCGTAGCCAACGTGCTGCTCGACGAGGGCTTCCTCGACGAGGCCCTCTGGGAGTACGAGCAGGCACTGGAGATAGATCCAACCAACTACGAGGCAGCCGTAGGCCGTCTCTACGCCATGGCCGGCACCTATCGACTCCAGGCCGCCGAGGAACGCTTCATCGCCGCCCACGACGCCAACCCCCGAGACGCCTTCTACGCCTTTCAACTCGCCCTGTTCTACGCTCTGCATCTGGACTTCCATAGCGCCCAGGAGCAGTTGGCCGACGCCGACGAAAACGGTCTGGATCGCGCCTGGCACGCCTACGGTCAGGGCGTGGTCTACGCCGCCTCGGGACAGTTGAGGAACGCCGTCGAGGAGTTCAGCAAGGCCATAGCTATCGACCCCGACCTCGGCCCGGCCTACGTTCGCCTGGCCGACGCCCACATCAACCGCGGCGAGTTGATGGAGGCGCGTCGCACCCTGATGGCCGGCATCACCAACAGCGAGAGCAACGCCTACCGCCTGCACCCCCGTCTGGCCTGGCTGTCGATCTCCGAGGGCAACACCAAGCTGGCCCTTCAGGAACTCAAAAGCATCCTGACCCACGCCGATCAGTCCACGAGCTGCTACTACTCCGCCGCGCTGATCGCCCTGAATCTGGAACTACCCCTCGACTCGACCATCAGCTTCGAGGATGAAACCAACGAGCTCCAGGGTGTAGTCTCTTTAACCGAATTGGAACCGGCCGAGCGCCTGGCCGTACTAATCATCGGGGACTCTCTGGAAAACGATCCCCTGGAGGCGCGCTCTCATTATCACATCGCCGACATCCTCTACCAGGTGGGGGCGATCGAAGAGGCCCGCGAACAGCTATCCCGCAGCGCCCTGCAGGCTCCATCGACTAGCTGGTACGAGGGCGCCGAGGCCGAGTTCCACCGCTGGCGCGCCGACAGCCTGCTGATCTCAGGTGATTACGACGCAGCGCGCCTGGCCCTGCACAAAATGATCTCCTCGCGCCTCGACGACACCGACGCCCGCTACCAACTCGCCCGAACCTACGATCTGGAAGGCGCCCACCCCGCGGCCGTCGAGCACTACGAGGCTCTGATCGAATTCGCGCCCGACGATCCCCGCGGCTATCTCGGGTTGGCCCGGATCCACGCTGAACGCGGCGAGATCGAGCAAGCCGTCACCCGGGCCGAAACCGCGGTCATCAAGAACCCGGTCGATCTCTCGGCCCAGAAGGACCTGGTCTCGTACTACATCGACAGCCGCCGGTTCAACCGCGCGGCCACCGTCCTCGACAATCTGGTGCTGCGGCTGCCCAGCGATCCCGAGCTGGAGGTCCTGCGCGGCCGCCTGGCCGAGGCCCGCGGCGACACCATCGCCGCCGTCGACTACTACCAGCGCGCCCTCAATCTGGGCCTGGCCGCCACCACCAGCGCCCGGCTCCACTTCTCCCTCTCCCGGCTGTACCAACGGCGGGCCGAATCGGCCGAAGACCCCGACGAAAGCGAACGCTTCAGTGAACTGGCCGCACGGCATACCACCGAATCCATCAGCCTGACCGACACTGCGAGCACCCTATGACCAAATCCATGACCAAAGCCGACCTACGCCTCCCGCTGATCAAGTCCCTGGCGCTTCTGCTTCCATCGGCTCTCCTGCTGTTCAGCGCCTGCGAGGTCGCCACGGACAACCCCCTGGGCTCGGACCTCGACGACCGCGACGGGATGGACGTCCAGACCCTGATCATCGAACCCGACGCCGCCTGGGTCGACACCGGCTACTACGGCTACGGCAACACCGAGGGCCGCATCACCCTGGCCGTGGGCCGAACCGGCGACACCGTGGTACGCAACCTGATCGGCTTCGACCTGAGCCAGCTCCCCGACGAGGTCGACTCCGACAGCCTCTACCGCGCCCAGTTCGAGTACTTCTACTCCCGCGGCTTCAACGTCGCCAACTGGCGGCCGATCTCACGGGGCGAGCTGCGCGTCAGCATCCACCCCCTGGAGAGCAGTTGGGAATCCGACCAGGCCACCTGGACGGCCCGCAAAGAGACCCGGGACTGGAACCAGGCCGGCGGTGACTTCGGCCCGGCGATGGCCACTCTGCTGCTCGAGGAGATCGAGTCCGGCACCGCCGAGACCCGCTCCTGCGACGTGACGAGCCTCGTAACCGAGTGGCTCGCCGATGAGGACGCCTATCACGGACTGTTGCTCAAAGCCGAGGATGAGGCTACAGCCGCCTGCGTCAAGGAGTTCTACTCCGACGACCTCCAGACCGCCGAGAACCGACCACACCTGGTGATCACCTATGAGGGCTCCGACGGCGAGAAGCGCGAGGCGCGCATCGAGGCAGTCCAGGACTGCACCATCGCCCACAACCTCTCCGACGGCGGCGACGGCGCCGTCTACGGCGACGCGGGCACCCTAGACCTGGGCGTCGCCTTCGGCTCCAGCCGACGCCTGCTCTTCGACTTCGACATCTCGGCCCTGCCCGCCGACGCCACGATCAACCTGGCCCAGCTCGAGATCTACACCGAATTCCCCGGGCGTGTCTACGAGGAGACCCTGGCTTTGCATCACCCCGTGTCCGGTTTCGATGAGAACTCAACACAGAGCGAACTCCGTGACCTCGACTACGAAGAAGACGACGAGTACGTAACCCGGATTCTCTTCGGTGACGCCCAAGGCGTCTACGACTTCCAGATATCGCCCATCGTCCAGGACTGGCTGGCCGGAGACTACGATCAGCACGGCGTGCTGCTCAAAATCGACTCCGACTCGACCTACACCGAGCCCATCAGAATCCACACCGCCGACTGCGGCGATCCCGACCGCGCACCCCGCCTGGTCATCAAATACACCCAGCCGCCGGAGCACTGGGACAACCAGTCACCGACGATGCTCGGAGCTGGAGAGTAAACAACCACGCTACGATCTATCCGGTTGCCGAGCCAAGGGTTGTATCCCCAACAACCAATAAGGGCATGATATACCCTGTTCGAACGGGGTAGTGATTCTAATCGCCTGATGATACGCGTTTTGTAGCAGATGAACCTGCCACTTATAAGCAGTCAAAATGTGGCGGCTAAGAAGAGCATCATCCTTAGTAAGCCTAGATATCAGACACTTGTCCATGCCCTGACAGCAGATTGCCACTGACGCTTAAGTGTCATAATAACAAGTAATAAGGTCAAACCTTATGAATGCTTGGTCAACAACGTGCATTTCAAGTAAGTGAAGAACGGCCCAGCAAGTTGCTCTCAATCAGCCTGATTCGGTCCGAACATCCCCACGACGTCGCCAATAGTCGCCGGGGCGCGTACCTACCCCACCGCACCAGCTTCGGCGAGTCGAGTCGGTCATGAATCATGCAAAACCGGTGAAAGCAAGGCCACCCGCCTCTTTCGCAGTTTTCAGCACTAAATGATACTAAATGACTAGCAGATCGCTTGCAGTTTGATTTTTCGATCATCACTGTCACGAAGATAACCCGATCAGCACCAGCCGCCCCAAACCCCGAGGATCTCCATGCGCCGAGTGATTCCCCTTCTGTTGGCCCTGCTGGCCGCCAGCGCCTCCGCCTACTCCCTGTTCTCCCTGGGTCGACCGGGTGAGCCCGTCCCCCCGTCCGACGCCCGGGGCGCCGCCATGGGCGACACCAGCCTGGGCCTCTGGGACTACTACAACTACACCCTGTTGAACCCGGCCAACATCGCCGGCCTGGAGTACTCGGTGCTGACCCTGACCACCCAGCGCGAGCACAACACCTACAACGTCGGGGCTGGCGAGAGCGTCTACGTCTCCTCGGGGCTTCCCAACATCCAGTTGGCCGTCGGTTTTTCCGGCGGCTGGAGCGTAGCCCTGGGCTGGCGCGAGCGTCAGAGCTGGCGCTTCCGCTACACCACCAGCCTGGACGATCCGGTTGACGGCGGCTCCGTGGGCAGCGTCGACGTCGAGGGTCGCGGCGCCGTCAACTCCGCCAACCTGGCCCTGGCCTGGGCGCCCAACGACAACCTCGGCCTGGGCCTGCGCGTGAGCGGGATCATCGGCGACCCCCACGAGCGCTGGACCGCCGACTACGACGAAGACGACTACGTCACCACAACCGACGAGCTGGGCTGCGAGGTTCGCGGCCTGGCCGTGGGCGCCGGAACCAACCTGCGATTCGACTCCCTCACCGCCGGTGCCTACTTCGAGGTTCCCGTCCTCAGCGACGTCACCAGGATCACCGAGAGCGGCTTCGGCGAGGTTTCACGTGAAACAACGGAGTTCTCCTACCCGATCAACTTCGGCGCCGGGCTGGGCTTCAAGCCCCAGGAGAACCTCCAGCTCGTCGGCGACGTGCGTTACGAGATGTGGAGCGGCTTCAGCATCGGAGAGGAAGAACTGGGCTACGACGACGCCCTGCATCTGGGACTGGGCCTCGAGTACATCCCCACGCGGCGCTACAACGCCTTCTTTCTCTGGCGGATGCCGCTGCGCCTAGGCGGATACTACAAGACCCTTTACGACACGCCGCAGGGCTCGGGCTCCTTCGCCGAGTGGGGCGTCACCACCGGTCTGGGGATGTTCTTCGGCACCGACGATCAATCGACCGTGGACGTGGCCTTCCAGTACGCCCAGCGCGGCTCGTTGGAGGAAATGGGCCTCGAAGAGACCTTCCTGCGGTTGATGTTCACCTTCAACGGCGCGGACAAGTGGTTCCAGTAGACGGCTGAACCGGCCACTCTACAAAGACGCTATCAACACAGGCGGAGCTCCGGTTCCGCCTGTTAGCCACGACGGGTTGTCACTTGTTCCTGAACCCGCATCAAAGCCAAGGATCGTATACCCTTGTCCGAACCGCAGTGACAATGCAGGCTTCACACACGCTCCTGGACCAACCAAGCATCAAGCGCATCGCTTCGAAAGCGAACGACTACTGATAAGCGGGATGGGCGGACAACATCCAGACAGGCGCCCCTGTCAGAGCAGCGTATAATAATGGGATCCCACACGTTATCAAACCAGCTAAGAAAACCAGCTAAGAGAAACAGCCAAGAGCACCAGCCAAGAAATGGCTGATGCAAATCTACAGCCGGCATCGTTTCCTTAGCACACCTCTCCCTGCGGAACAATACAGACGCTTGTTCACTTATAATACAAGGCATCATGGAGCGTGTTCGCACCAAAGCGGGCTGATGAGGTTCAACCTACCGGGCCGTTTTTGACTCCCTGAAATACGCCTTCTAGCAGCAAGCGTTCATTCGGTATGCCCCTATTGATTGAATTTATGACACTTAGGCGTCAGTGACAATCTGCTGTCTAGGCATGGATAAGTGTGCGAATATCCAGGCTTGCTTAGTATGACGCTCTTCTTATTTGCCACTTTTTGCCCCCCCCTTTTCAGTAGCAGATAACCACAGCCCATCCCGTGTGTTAACAGCATGTTACATACAGGTGGAGGTCCAAACACGGTTTACGATCCCAAAACAGTTAGCCTGCTTATCGCAGGGAAGCCCACGGTTCATAACTGGGAGTCGCGCCTTCTTGACTCTCAGCGTCCTCTTAGTCCGCTTGGTCCTCTTGGTTCGCTTAGAAGCGCCCTCATAGAAGCAGGTCAGTTTTTTGCCACCAGGCCACCCCCGCATAGTGACAGCTTACGCAGCTATAAAGCAAAGGCATCTTGGAGCGTGTTCGGACCAAAGCGGGCTGATGAGGTTCAACCTACCGGGCCGTTTTTGACTCCCTGAAATACGCCTTCTAGCAGCAAGCGTTCATTCGGTATGCCCTTATTGATTGAATTTATGACACTTAGGCTTCTGTGGCAATCTGCCGCCAGGCGGATACAGGTCCGCAGGTATCAGAGATAGCCAAGGATCGCCAAGGATCAGACCCGTGCTCGCCGCCACTTTAGACTTTCTGTTTTGTGACAAGTACCTGATGATCATCACTTCTCTTATCATCAGGATACAATCATGATTCGCTCCGGACGGGCTATGCGATCCCCAACTGTAACAACCCGATGGAACACACTGTCAACCCGTTTCAGCAATGACCCCTAAGCAATGACCCCTAAGCAATGACCCCTAGAAGTCCAATCATACGCTTTCGGCCTCGAACAGCCTTCGCAACGAAAAGCGGGAGGAGAAGGGCTGGAGTGAAGCCCTGTTTGTAATCGCACCCCAAACAGGCCACTCACCCCCCAGTCAAACCAACTGACTTGACCAGACCGACTCTTCCTGCTATTATCCGGCCCCATTTAGAGAGAACAACCCAGCAGAACAACGGCGGCGAAATGAGCGCTGATAAGCAGATGGAACGGGATCAACACTTCATGCGCCAGGTGCTGGACCTGGCCCTCAAGGCCCGCGGCCGCACCTCGCCCAACCCCCTGGTCGGCGCGCTGGTCGTCGCTGATGACCGCATAATCGGTCAGGGCTACCACAGGCGCGCCGGCGAGGATCACGCCGAGATCGCCGCGCTGCGCGACGCCGGCGACAAGACCGCTGGAGCCACCCTCTACACCAACCTCGAACCCTGCTGCCACCAGGGCCGCACCCCGGCCTGCGTAGACAGCATCATCCCCGCCGGGATCAAGCGGGTGGTCATCGCCCACGCCGATCCCGATCCCCGGGTGGACTGCGGCGGCATCAAACGGCTGCGCGACGCCGGGATCGAAGTGGTCGAGGGCGTTCTGGAGACCGAGGCCCGCCGACTCAACGCCGCCTACCTTAAGTACGCCACCCAGAGTCTGCCCTACGTAACGGTCAAGATGGCGATGAGCCTGGACGGCAAGATCGCCACCACCACCGGCGAGAGCAAGTGGATCACCTGCGACGAGTCTCGCCACCGCGTCCACGAACTGCGCAACCAGACCGACGCCATCCTGGTGGGCATCGGCACCGTACTGGCCGACGATCCTCAGCTAAACGTGCGCATTGAGGTCCCCGACATCCGCCACCCGCAGAAGATCATCGTCGACTCCAAAGCCCGTGTACCGAACCGCTGCCGGACGATCACCAGCGAACCGCGGACCATCGTCGCCGTGGCGCCCAAGGCCAGCCCGTCACGCATCAGCGCCCTGCAAGAGGTCGGCGCCCACGTCGAGGTGGTCGAGGGCAGCTTGGTCAAGGTCGACGTCACCCGGCTGATGTACCGCCTGGCCGAGCTGGAGATCATGAACCTGCTGGTCGAGGGCGGCGGTGGAGTGGCGGCCAGCCTGTTCGAGGCCGGTCTCGTCGACCGCGTGGTCTGCTTCGTCTCGCCGATGATCATCGGCGGTGAGACGGCTCCCAGCCCCGTCGGCGGCAGCGGGGTGCTGCGCCTCGATGAAGCCCACTACCTCAAGGAAGTCACCTACGAGCCCTCGGGCCGCGACCTGATGATCAGCGGACTGATCGATCACGACGGCGCCCTGCTGGAGGGCTTGACATTCGCGGAGTAGCCGGGAGCATCAGCGGATTGACCGGGCGGGGTCCCCAGACCCCGCCCTTCTCTATTGGGATTATCGCCCCTAACCCGGCATCCAACGCCAAGCCGGACCGCCGCTACCGGGTCTTGGTTCAGCAATCGTCTTCGTTACCACCGCTACCCCATCGGCGGCATATACAGCCGAACGGAAAGACACTCGGCAACGGTTAGGCTCGAGGTTAGGTGAAGCCGCATCGAGACCGGGGCAAGGTAACTGACCGGGACGAAGCGTCAACCGGCGAAGGCGGATAAACGACGAAACCCTATACAGTAAACAGCAGTTCGCCGTCAGCAGATCCCTCTCTCAGCCTCCGGCGTCCGGCGGCACACGACGTAGGCCCAGGTGCATCGCCACTAAGCAACAGGATGACAATGGCGGCGATATTGAGCTATAAAGCGTTGAATAACGTGCTATTAGCTGGATAAGTCGGTTCGGATACGAGTGATATCATAAGGAATCATATACCCCGTCCGCACTGAGTTATGATTGTATACTGTTGATAATAGATGTGTTGCTTATTTGATACTAGTCATAAAACTGGCAGTTGAAAGGTGGCGGCAAATACAGGCCTATTCTTTAGCTAACCCAGAAATCAGCACACTTGTATATGCCCTTGCAGCAAAGTGCTACGAGCTTTTAAGTCTTACAATAACAAGCAGTAAGGGCTTACAAGATGAACGCCTGCTTAAAGACGGAGTATGTCCGGGTGGGAAAGAACAGCCCAGCAGGCTGCATCCTATCAGCCGGATTTAGCCCGATCAGGTTACATGATGCCGCCCTTATCTCAGTCAGGCGCCTGATCGAAGGGGTGTCCACGCTAAACGGATCTCAACGGCAACCCCGGCGCAACTGATCTGGTGCGGCACAGCAAACCGGGACGGACCTATTCAGCCATGCATTTGCCATCTCCTTGACGCTGGAATGCAATCCGCTCTTGAAGCAGAGCCTTCGCACGCCTATAATCCAACTAGACAACCAACTCACAACCGAGGAGCACCCATGGGCCTGTTCGATAATCGCGGCAAGAACCCGGCCGCCGGGATGATCGTCGTCGGCATCGTGATGTTCATTGGAATCTTCCTTAGCATCATCACCGAGGGCGAGTTCCATGTGGGCTTCCTCGTCCCGCTGCTGATCATCATCTTCACCTCGGGCTTCATCGGCAAGGCCATCAAGAACGCCCACAAACAGGCCGAAAAGAACTCGGGCTCCGGGGGGACATCGAAAACCGCTCCGCGACCCCGGGTGGTCTCCCGCTCCATCTTCGAATCCACCCCGGATGCCCGGCGACCGCACAGCGCTTACCGGCCCTACCGCACCCCGCGGACCGAATCCGAACCCGTGGAAGAAGATCTGGAAATGGAAGCGGTGATCGAAGAGCCCGACGGGGAGGATGCCCGCTATCGCGACGCCTCCATAGTCGAAGACGACTACGCCGAGTTGGATATGTTGGACGAGGAGCAGCTAGAGCGCCGTCGGCGACGCAAACACGAGCACACCGAGCTGGTCGAGCGCATCCGCTCCCGCCAGCGCCCCGTTGTCGATGACGGCGAGGGCGTTCCGCCGGGTCACATCCTCTGCTTCAACTGCGGCTCGGTCATCAAGCAGCGCGGCCGGAAGACGACCTGCCCCAACTGCGGCACGGAGATCATCGAGCAGTGACGGAAAGACCAGTTGCCGGATTTGGCCACACTTTTGCTGAAAGGATAGGACCATGGGGCTCGTCTTGATCATTATCAGCGTAGTCCTGCTCATCTGGCTGCTGGCCAAGCTGATGGCGCGTAACCCGGACGACGGACGGGAACGCGATGCTGGATCAACTGACGGTGAAGCCAACCCCTCCGTTCCCCTCTACAGCGGCCCGGCGGGTCGATCCGGGCGGAAGAGCAGGTATCGGTACCAACCCCGTTCCGCTCCCGCGCCCACCCGACGAACTCAGCGGCGAACCCACCGCCCCGAGACCGCTGAAGCTCCGAAACCCCAAGCACCCCCTGAGCCGCAGAAGGCGCCCACCACGAAAGAACGGAAGGATCCCTCTCCCGAAGCCGAACCCACCCCCATCATCGAGCTGTCCCCGGAGGAAGAGCAACGCCGCCGCGAACGTCAGCGCGAACTCGACGAGCTGGCCGAGACTATCCGGCGAAGACGGCGGGAACAAAAGGGCGACTTGGTAGAACCGGAAGCTCCGCCCGGTTACGTCATCTGCTTCAACTGCGGCGCCCAGGTCCGCCGACGCGGCCGCCGCAACCGCTGTCCGGAATGCGGCACGGAGATAGTCGAGGAGTGAGAACGACCCAAACCACGAACTAAACCAGGCTGTCGAAACCATGCGGAACCTGCGTCAACCCATTACCGGTGGCGTTGTCAGCCTGGACAAGAACCAGGGCAAGCTCCTGATGGTGCGCCTGTTCCTCGCCGCCGGGGCCGCCGGTGTCATCGGCGCGATCAACGCGGTCATCTTCAGCCACCGGGACGGCAAGTTCGGCCAGACCAGCCTGGCAGTCGCCGGAGCCTGTCTGGTCGGCGCCGCCGTCTTCACCGGCCTGGCGATCGACGGCTACCGCGAGGTCCGCCGGGGCTTCCGCCGACTGCGCACCTTCAAGGCTTTGACCCTGTGGACCCTGGGCCTGGTCCTACCCGGCTTGACGATCACCACCTGGCTGGTCTTCCCCGGTCACTGGCCGAGCTGGGCCTCGCTGTTGCTGACCTTCACAACCCTCACCTGCAGCATTATCGTCCTGCTACGACTGAGGAGCAAGGATCCTGACCGACGGGGACGGCTGGAAACCGAAGGCTGCTTCCTCGACGATGAAGGCGCTGAATACCCGGATGACCGCTGGGACTAAGACCACTTCTGGACCATGCGTTCCGTGACCTGTCCTGCTGAATCTACACACTTTGCACCAACAGGGTACAATAACGATCTTCCCGGGCAGGCCTAAAACCCTACAGGTTGCCTCAAACCACGACATCGCGTGCCCCAGGCTGTATGCTAAATCCAACTGTGACAACAGGACGGGTGAACCCGTCCTGTTGTATTTGATGTCAATCGGCAGAGCCGTCTATCCAGTCGGCGGTGTCTAGGCGGCGATGGGCGCCTTCTCGTCCTTGGGGTCCTCGTAGGCCCCCTCGACATCGATAACGGCCTTGAAGGCCCTCATGGCGCACTCGACCTGCTTGTCATCGGGCTCGACGGTGGTCAGCAACTGGGTGGCCAGTCCCGGGGCGACGAAGATTCGCGCCAGCTTCGAGTTGGGATAGCGCCCGGCCAAACGTATCCACTCGTAGGCCACCCCGGCGACGATGGGGATCAGGGCGATGCGCATCAGGATCACCAGGGCGGTGTTGAGCCAGTCGTAGCGGGTGAGCTCCTGGATGCCCGGGATGGCGAAGACCAGGGAATGGACCAACACCAGGGCGATGAGCATGAAGACCAGGAAACCGGTGCCGCAGCGCGGGTGCAGGCGGCTCATCGGCCGGGCGTTCTCCGGGGTGAGCTCGCGGTCGGCCTCGAAGGTGGCGATGGTCTTGTGCTCGGCGCCGTGGTAGGCGAAGAGTGTTCGCACATCCTTCATCCGCCGGATCAGGACCAGGTAGAGGATGAAAATCAGCACCCGGACCAGACCCTCGGCCAGGTTGAACAGGACACCGCCCTCGAGGAGGGTGCGCGGCCAGAGGGCCTCCAGACCCCGGGCGGCCCAGTACGGCCCCAGGATGAAGAAGGCGATGCCCAGCAGCAGACTGGGGATCAACATCAGGGCGGCACGCTTGCCGGAGAGCAGCTCGGGCTGCTCGTCGATGCCCTCGAGGGACTCGCCCTTGGCGACGGCCTCTTTCTTCTTCTCCTCCTTCTCGGCGTAGTTGGCCGAGGCGGTAAGCGCCTTGACGCCCAGCACCGAGGAATCGAGGATCATCGAGGTGCCGCGCAGGAATGGCCAGCGGAAGATCTTCCAGTGCAGGAAGCGTGGCAGAGGCAGTTCGGAGAGCTCGATGTGGTCATCGTGGGGGCTGCGCAGGGCCATGAAGCAGGAACGTCGCCCGCGCATCATCACGCCGTTGATGACGGCCTGGCCTCCGATAAGCTTCTTCTTGCGCTCTTGCTTGTCGGTTTCTTCGCTCATAGTCTCTCGTTATCCGCTACTAGACGGTGGGTGGAGGCGGAGGGTTATTGGCGAATCCGACGCTACTCGGCGGGGAGCCCAGTGGCATCGGGGAATCAGTTTAGCCCGGCCGGGCCGCGCATTCAACCCCGTTCTCGCCACACTGTTGAGACCCCCGCGGGCGCACGGGACGCAGATAAAGAACAGAGAATAGGATTGCGAGTGAGGAGTTGTTTCACGTGAAACAGCATTCCCGGGCGGAATTATAGGGTATTTTGCGGTGAGTTTCCAGGTACGACTCACCGTTCCGCATATCCTGTTTATCCTGCTTATCTTCTTGGCATCAAGGAACATGTTCGGACCAAGTCCGGCTGTTTGGGATCGGCCCGCCGGACCGTTATTGACTCCCTGAGATGCGCCGTTTAGAAACAAACGTTCATCTAGCATGCCCTTATTACTTGCGATTACAGCAGTTAAGAGCTATTGATCATCCACGTCAGGGAAGATACACGTGTGCTGATAGCTGGTTTCGCTAGCGACTAGGCCCGTATTCACCACTATTCGACTGCTCGTCCCGTGACAGGCAACTGATGATAATCACCTCTATTATCATCAGTATACAATCACATTCCGCTCCTGTGCTGTGCGTGTCTACGATCCCATCATCCTAAGGTATCAAACACGCCCGCGGTTCAGCTCACTGAAACTTGAAACACCGCCCCCTCCTTGAAAAAACGGCTGGGATGAGGCCATGCCGGATCAAGTTCAGCCTGCGATCTTATCCCCTCGATAGCCACACATAATATGCATGATAATATGGCTTTTATGAACGACGCATGATCGTCGAGGTCAATCATCTAGGCCAATGGCGTCAAGCGTGTTTATAGTAGTTACGTCGCTACGGGCACTTTAACAAAGCGGTCATCCACTTACCTGCCGCGAGCATCCCGCTCGATGTGCGCTCCTGTTGAAAAACTAACTGCTTTTCACCAAATGCTATCCAGCAATACTATGCTCCGTTGCCGCTATGTGATCCCATCTTCATCAATAGGTACGTCTGTGGTTTTGGGGGTTCCTCTATCCCCGTCTGATTTATTATTAGGCATCAAGAAACATGTTCGGACCAAGTCCTGCTTATGGGGAGCGGCTTGCCTGACCGTAAATTATTCGGATATGCTCGCGTTTTTTACATATACATTTAGCATTTACTTATTGTTAGTTATTACGACTTTTTCTAGTCTGATGCGTTCTACTGTCAGAGCAAATCCAAGTGCGATGATATCAGGGTTCGCTAAGGATCAGGTCCGCATTCGTTTCCACTTTTTAACTGCCCGTTCAGTGGCAGGCATCACAAGAGTATCACCACTATTATCAGCAGGTTACAATCACGATTCGGTCCGGATAGGGTATTCGATCCCAATGTCTATATCGATTGCTATGCGCCTGCCTGTCAGCTTGATAAAATCAGCCGGACCAGGTAGACCAAGGTGTTGATCGCGTTAAGGCGAAGAGCGCTCAAGACAGAAAAGCCGACGCCGTCCGGCTTTGATTTGCATTCAGTATTCGGAACCCGCCCGCCGGCAACGACCGGGGCCGACAGCTCGGTTCGTTGCCTATCAACGCAGCCAGCCCCCAGTGATCGGATCAGCTAGCTGATGATCCCCAGCTCGCGACCGGTCAGCTCCAGGGCCTCCAGGGCGCGATCGATCTGCTCGTTGGAGTGGGCGGCTGTCAGGCTGATGCGGATCAGTGCTCCGCCCGGCGGCACCGCGGGGCTGATCACCGGGTTGATGAACACGCCGCGCTCCTGAAGCTTGATGGTCATCATGAAAGCGTTGGCGTCCTCGCCGACCAGGATCGGGATCACCGGGGTCTCGCTGCCGTAGGTGTCGAAACCCAGGTCGTCCAGGCCGCCCTTCATCCTGCGGGTGTTGTGCCACAGCCGGTCGAGGTGCTCGGGTTCTTCGATCATCACCCGGACGGCCTCCAGGGCCGCGGCGGCGTTGGGCGCCGGCAGGCTGGCCGAGAAGATCATCGAGCGGCTGATGTGCTGGATATAGTCCAGCACTATTTCCTCGCCGGCAATGAAACCGCCCACCGAGCCCAGGCTTTTGGAGAAGGTGCCCATGATCAGGTCCACCTTGTCCTCCAGACCGAAGTGCACGGCGGTGCCCTCGCCCCGGGGGCCCATCACCCCGATGGCGTGGGCCTCGTCGACCATTACCGCGGCGTTGTACTTCTCGGCCAGCTCGATTATCTGGGGCAGAGGGGCGATATGACCCTCCATGCTGAAGATGCCGTCAACGACGATCAGTTTGCCCTTGTTGGGCGGCAGCCAGAACAGGCGCTCCTCGAGGTGCTTCATGTCCATGTGCCGGTAACGTATCAGCTTGCCGTAGGACAGACGAGAACCCTCGTAGATCGAGGCATGGTTGAGTTTGTCGAGGATGATGTACTCGCCGCGGCCGACCAGGGAGCTGATCACGCCGAGGTTGGTCAGAAAGCCGGTGGTGAAGACCAAAGCCTTGGGTTTGTTGACCAGCTTGGCCAGCTCCTCCTCGAGCTCGAGGTGCACGTCCAGGGTGCCGTTGAGGAAGCGGGAACCGGCGCAGGAGGTGCCGTAGGTGTCCAGGGCGCGCTTGGCAGCCTCGATCACCCGCGGGTGATGGTTGAGCCCCAGATAGGAGTTGGAGCCCAGCATCAGCACCTGCTGACCGTCCATGGTCACCTCGTCGCAGACGCCCGAGGAGATGGGGCGGAAGTAGGGATAGGTGCCGGCCTTGCGGGCCTCGCGTACCCGGGTGAACTGCTCGGATTTTACAAACAGCGGGTTGACCTTCTGCTTCACCATGCCCCTCCTGCGCTCACTAGGTTCCATCGGCCGATTGTGGGAGTGGACGAGCCGACGCGGGATTGCGCCAAGCGCGAAAGCCAAGATTAGCAGAAGTCGGGCGTACGGTAAAGGTTTAGCTGCCCATTGCCGCCTTATTCTCGGCTCAGGGTGACAAAGAACACCGTGACGCTCGGTTGCCGGCTGTCCGGGTAACGTCAACGACGATGTCTCCACGCTTCAGCCAATGTTACTCGCCCTGCGATCCCAAAAAGGCGGCGGAGCAACGGTCCATGCTCCGCCGAACGGGTCTATCAAGGGCGGCCTTGTGCGACGGTACGGTTGGCTATCGCGCCGCCCAGCCGCTTCGCTCGCTGTGAGCGGTTTTCGTCGGCCGGGCTTGCCGCTACACCAGAAAGCGCGGATAGCGTCGCTCCAGCAAGGCCCTGATCTCGGCCTCCAGCTCGTCGGCGGAGCGTCGGAAGGCGGCGGGCCACTCTTGCTCGTCGGCCGCGGCGGGATCTTCGAGGTCCCAGTGCAGCGTCCGCGACCCGGGGATCCAGGGGCACTTCTCCTTGGCCGCCCGGCAAAGGGTGATCACCCAGGTGAAGGAATCCACCGGCAGGTCTTCGATCCGCTTTGGTTCCATCCCTGCGGTTGCGATCCCCCGCCGTTCGAGCTCGGCCCGGGCCGCGGGGTGGACGCTGTCGGCGATTTCGAAGCCGGCGCTGTGGACCTCCAGCCGCCCGGCGGTCAATTGGCGGAAGATGCCTTCGGCCAGTTGGCTGCGGGCGTGGTTGTGGTCGCAGAGGAAGACGACTCGCAGTCGGTTGTCCATTGTTGATCCCTCCGTATGGTTACGGCTTGTCTGCGTCAGGCTGTGCTCGGGTGCAGGCGTGGAAAAGGAAGCACTCGCCGGTGTCGGGTTCTGTGCTCGATCGCTAGTTCCGGTATCTGCGTCGTGTAGGCCGTGGCCCGGTGATAATCCCTGCTGAAGGAAAAGATACCTGTCCCGCCTTCCCCCCGACGCTTCAACCCCGTCGGCTGAGGCCGGACTCCGCTCTTCGACGGAGGGCTTCATCCCGTCGCCGGTGCCCGAGAGCATCGTCAGCAACGCGTGGGACAGGTATGTCCGTGCTTCTTCGTTACGGCGGCCGGGGTCGATCGTTCGCCGGCCAATACCGTCGATCGGATCGGTTCATCGCCGTCCCGATACCGTTCTCGACCTGCTGCTCTGTCAAGTGCTCAGTCAGCCTCCCCAGCTCCCACCGTCATACACCCGGTTGTTTCCATCATACCAGGGACAGCAAGAACCCCCGCTGAGGGACGGGCCGGCTGCGTTGTTGACGGTCTTCGACTTGACTCGTTGCCGCATCGTTTGAGCTCGTCGTGTCGGGTGTTCACTGCGCAGCATCCGGCTCAGGCGTTCTCCGCGGCACTACCGCGCAGTTTTTCCTTAAGCTGGGCCACGGTCAGCAGGCTTCGGGGTGGTCTAGCACTCGCCCCCGCAGGTGCATTGCAGTTTTTCCTTAATCTGGGCCACGGTCAGCAGGCGGCCCTGGCTGATAATCTTACCGTCGATCTCCAACCCCGGGGAGGCGGTCAGCCCGGCGGCGGTGATCTCGGCCAGGTCTTCGACCTTAACTATGTTTGCCTGCAGGCTCAGGTGATCCAGCGCCTCCATCACATTACTGTGGAGTTTGGCGCAACGACTGCAGCCCATACCGTATATCTTGACTGTCAACATGATACCCCTTTCTTTCCCTTGCTTTTTCAGGTTACGGAGATACTTGGAAAAATCAAACCGAAGAGGTAGCCCACCAGTGTGGAAAAGACGACCACCAGAGCCAAATAGGCGGCGGTTTTCTTGGTTCCCAACACCGAGCGAATAACGATGAGGTTAGGGAGAGAAACCGCAGGACCGGCCAAAAGCATCGCCAGGGCGGGTCCGCCGCCCATCCCCGCACCGATCAGTGACTGGAGTACGGGAACCTCGGTCAGCGTGCAGAAGTAGATAAATGCTCCGGAGATCGACGCCAGCAGGTTGGCCAGGATCGAGTTGCCACCGACGGCCGACTCTATCCATTGCGCGGGTATCAGTCCTTCGTGGCCCGGTCGACCGACGAGGTAGCCGGCGATGATCACGCCTAAGAACAACAGTGGAACGATCCGGGCGATGAAGTCCCATGTCTCTTGACCCCAAAGCAGCCACTGGTCTTTTCTCAGCCAGATGAAGGCCAGTAGCAGGACGACCAGGGCCGTTGCGCCGGAGATAAGGAACCGGTGATCCCCCAGCCAGCCGCCCTTCCAGTTCAACAGAACCATGAATATCACCATGGCGGCAAACAAGCTGATTAGTTTCGCTGATGTCAACTCGCCTGTCGCCTCTTCAAGAGTGAAACCGTTCTTTTCTTGCAACTCCTGTTGTCGGTTGACTTCCTCGCGACTGAAAAGTCGCGACATGACGATGCCGATGATAATGCTGAAAATGATCGCTCCGACAGCTCGTGCTATCCCCAATTCCGGTCCCAAAATGGTAGCGGTAATCAGGATGGCTGCGACGTTGATGGCCGGTCCCGAGTATAAAAAGGTCATCGCGGGTCCCAAGCCGGCGCCGCGTTTGTATATTCCGGCGAACAGCGGCAGGATGGTGCAACTGCAGACGGCCAACAAGGCCCCGGATACACTGGCCACTCCATAGGCGACTACTTTACGCGCTCCGGCGCCCAGATACTTGAGTATCGTCTCGCGTGATACGAAGGCCGCCAGCGCGCCGGCGATGACAAAGGCCGGCAGCATCCCTGTGAGGAAATGATTCTGGGCGTAATCCTGAATCATGGTGACTGCTTCACCCGCCGCCAGCGTCATCCGTTCATCTTCTAAAGGAAACAAATAGAACAACAGGAAGACGCCGACGATCAACAGGGCTTTGGTCCAGTTCTTCATTCTATCTCACATCTCCCCGTGTTTTCTCCGGTCGCAGGCCGAAGTTGCGTAGCATGTGATCGATGCGCTCGTCGGCGATGCTGTAGTAGTGGCGCTGGGCGTCGTCACGCCGGTCGACGATCCCATACTCCCTTAGTTTGATCAGATGGCGGCTGACGTTGGATTGCTCGCCCAGGCCGGGATACAGCTCGCAGACGCAGCGCTCTCCGTCCATTAGTCGCAGCAGTAGACGCAGGCGGGTCTCAACGCTGACGGCCTTGAGTATGACCAGGATCCGTTCGAGGGCTTCCTCGTCTATGCGTGTATCCAGCCCGCGGCCGTTCAAGGCTTCTTCGCAGCGTTGATCATGGTCGGTCATCGTTGCCTCCGTGGATGCTGGAAAAGTGAATAAGTGATCTATGTGAGCGCTCACTCATATGACTCGGTAATCATATACTAGTTTATGAAATTACGCAAGGTTTTCTGATCGGTTCCCCATGTTTTACTCATCGAGTGGAAGCCCAGGCGGTATCGCCGCCTCAGGGATCGATCCATTCGCTCATGCTCGTTTCATCACGAAGCGCCACCCACTTTGTGATGACCACCTGCAACTGGATCATGAACCACAGCGGCTGCGAACAAAGGAGATGGAGTGATGCTTAATCTCAGCTTTGCTGTGGGCTTCACCCGTTCAGGCTCCCGGCCGAAACAGAGCAATGCCCGCCACCATCCGCCTCTCAAGTATGTTCTCCTGAATCGCCTGCTGGACGAAGGGCCAGATAGACCGCTTCCCGGCGGTCCGCGACACTGTGGGCTGCGATGCTCTGTTGTCGGGAATCGATCGACCGGTCAGCGGCTGCCGATTTAGCTTAGACATCATGGAACGTGTTCGGATCAAATCAGCCTGATTGGTAGCGGCTTGCCGAGCCGTAATACTCTAGGGATCATCTAACCTGATCGGACCAGTTGAGCAGTGTGTCCTGCAGGTAGTCGAGGCAGGTTTCGTCGTCGCGATGGCTGAATCTGAGCGGCCCTTCTCTGATAAAGAGCCGGAAGTTGCGTATGAAGCCGCCGTTGCAGGCTTATAGCCTTCACTTGCCGTAGCCCCGGCAGCTATCGAGGCCGTTGATACGCGCCTCGCCATTGGCCAAGGCCTTGTCACATTTGATGAGTTTGTGATGTATACCGTTGATTAATAGCCTGTTATCGACCATCC
The DNA here is from genome assembly GCA_964581465.1 of uncultured bacterium. GTDB lineage: Bacteria > RBG-13-66-14 > RBG-13-66-14 > RBG-13-66-14 > RBG-13-66-14 > WJMB01. Next base: position 42,436 of record CAZOOP010000005.1, on the reverse strand, counting down.
AGCCGTCGGTGTTGATGATCTATTCCACCTTGAGCTTTTCCAGCTAGGCGGCGCCGTGCTCCCTTTTGGATTCGGTGTGTATATTTATTGCCGTATCTCTTGCATTTATTCTTACCATCGGCCAACTTATAGTGCGCCATATGGTTACATTTTGGGCAACTGATGTGCCGGTCGGTTGCTCGGTTTTCCGCCACTTTTTGACCCCCCCTTTTTGTGGCAGTATTTCACAGCCCAACCCGTATGTTAACAGTGCGTTACATACAGGGAGCGGTCCGAACACGGTATACGATGCCAAATGATAATACGACACTTAGGAGCCAGTGGCTATCTGCTGTCAGAGCACATGCAAGTCCGCTGGTATCTAGGATCGCTGAGGTTCGCTAAGGATCAGGCCCGGATTAGCCGTCATTTTTCAAGGGATTATCACTCGCACTTTCACTTTCTCATCCAGCTAATAGATTATCACTCAATGCTGTGTAGCTCATAGTCGCCACCATTGTCAGACCGTTGCTTGATGGCGATATACCTGGGCTTCCATTTAGTTCCGCTGGAAGCCGGAGGCTGTCGGTTCCGCTCAGGATTCAACCAGGCTGTGAGTGAGGGCCTGCTGACGGCGCTCCATGGCTTACTTGAGACGTTTCGACCGTTATCCGCTTTCTCTGATTGATCTCTTGCTGCGGGTGGATACCAAGCCATAGTCTCGATGCGTCCTTCTTAAGGCGCGCAGGTTTGGTTCAGTTTCTGGTGAGAATCCCTTTCTTTTCATTGCAACCTACCCGGCAGCCTCGAATGTTTGCTTGAAGGGGGGCTCTTGGACCCCCCTTCCTATCCATCCACCGCCATGCTGTTGTGTCAATCGGAGCGTTCGACCGCCGCCGCGGTTTCCAGCAGACGTTCTTCGGCGAAGCGCGGGCCGATGAGCTGCATCCCGATGGGCAGCCCGGCTTCGTCGGTCCCCCAGGGTATGGAAAGGGCGGGCAGACCGGCCAGATTCGCCGGGTTGGTGAACATGTCGGCCAGGTACATCGCGATGGGGTCGGCCAGCTTCTCGCCCAGCCGGAAGGCCGTCGTCGGTGTGGTCGGGCAGACGATCAGGTCGACCTCGTCGAAGGCCCGTTCGAACTCACGGCGGATCAGCGTGCGAACTTTCTGGGCACGCAGGTAGTAGGCATCGTAGTAGCCCTCGGCCAGGGCGAAGGTACCCAGCATGATCCGTCGTTTGACCTCGTCGCCGAAGCCCAGCCCACGAGTGGCGGCGTAGCTGCGCTGCAGCCGGTCGGACTCGGCGCCGATGACCGCATCATCCCGCATCTCCATCCTCCGCACGCCGTAGTTGATGCCGTCGAAGCGCGAGAGGTTGCTCGAGGCCTCGGCGATGGCCGTCAGCATGTAGACGGCGGTGGAGTGTCGTATCTCGGGGATGCTTACTCTCTTGATTCGGCAGCCCGCATCCTTTAACACGGACAGCAACTCTTCCATTCCGGCGGCAACCGCGGGTTGAACACCCTTCTCTTCGCTGAACTCCTCCAGCCAGCCGACGCGCATTCCGGGCTCGTAACCGCCCGGCTCCCCTTCGCGCTCCCGGGTGGTAGCGTCGCGCTCGTCGACGCCGGAGGCCGCCTCGAGGGCCGATCTCAACAGCCAGGGGTCCCGGGCGAAGAGGCCGATCTGGTCCATCGAGCTGGCGAAGGCCACCAGACCGTAGCGGGAGAGGCGGCCGTAGGTGGGTTTGAGGCCGTAGACGCCGCAGAAGGCCGCCGGCTGGCGCACGCTGCCCCCGGTGTCCGAACCCAAAGCCAACGGCACCCCGAGGGCCGCGGCCACGGCGCTGCCCCCGGAGGAGCCGCCGGGCACCCGCTCGGGATCGAGGGGATTCCTCACAGCGCCCCAGGCGCTTGTTTCGCTCGAAGAACCGAAGGCGAACTCATCCAGGTTGGTCTTGCCGATAACCACGGCGCCGGCGTTCTCCAACCGCTCCACCACCGTCGCCGTGTAGCTGGGTTGAAAGCCCTCGAGCAGTCGGCTGGCGCAGGTCGTCGGCAGACCGGTCCAGCAGATGTTGTCCTTGACCGCCAAGGGAACCCCGAAGAGCGGCCGGGCCTCCCGCTCCTCCTTCACCAATCCGGCTAGTTCACTCAAGCGCTCTTCGAGCGCTCGCCCCTCAACCAGGCTGATGAAGGCATTGTACTCCTCTTTGGCCCGTTTGGCCGCGTCCGACGCCGTACGTGCCATCTCGCGCAGTATCGCGTCATCCGCGCGCATACTCGTCACCGTCTCCTGCATACTCCACCCAGCTTTCATTTCATCTCTACCCGATCGGCCTAGTCAAACATCTCAAACAGCTACACTTGCGATCTTATCAACCTTTCCAGACCGCCGTTTTCATGCGTTTACGTCCGTTCACCCTTCCCGACGGGCGTATTCCCTTCAGAGGTCCCTGATATCGTCTTAGTTAACAAAGGCCATTTCATTTCTCTCCGGGTGTTGAAAATGTTGTTGATTGATGTTAATCGGCCATCCTTCTTTGTTTATCATCATTCGACCCAGTCAGTCGGGATTTATTTTCCACTTTTTCAACACTTTTTCAACATATAACCCGAATTCTCTATCCCCTTGTTTTCTTTGACCATCTCACCGTCACACGTCATAAAGTCTTGTGGCGGTGTGCCGAGTTAATCAACAGACTTATCAAGAGGTCGCGTTCTCTCAAACTGTGTTTCGCTAAGAGTTTGCCAATCTCGTCTCGCCATTGTCAACCAATCCACAGGGACTACTACTAGGTACTGGTGCGTCGCTCTCTTTTCTCTTGTGAAAAACTCTTGCTGCGTATCCCGGCAATCAGTAGTAACGACTATTATGATACTGAAGCTACGCTGCAACATATGCTAACACGCGTATTGTACCAACGATCACGCATGTTAATGAAGGGATTATCACGAGTGCCTGAGCGGGTAGATATCGTCAATAGCTTGTTCTTTTACGCTTTATAGCTGCTTAAGCCGTCACGATCCACGGGTGGCCTGGTGGCATAAACCAGACTTGCTCGAGGAGGGCGTTTCGAAGAGGACGCTGAGACTCGGGAAGTAGCGACTCCCTTTTTGTGCCCTGAGCTTATCAGCCATACGGAGGCTAACTGTTTTTCATATAGCCGCCTTAGCAGCTATGATAGCTCTTCAGCTCGTCGAACTACAGCCTCACATGAGAGCGTGTTAGTCGGCACTACTGTTCGAAATCCCGCTCTGATGAGTTTTCGATGTCGGTTCAGTATCAGGTGATGATCCCGTAATGAAAGATGGGATCGTATGCCCAACCGTTTTTGATCATGATTGTATCGTATTGATAATAGGTGATGATCATCAGATACCCGTCACAGAACAGGCGGTTAAAAAGTGGCGGCTGAGAAGAGCTTCATGCTTAGTTAGCCTAGATATCCGCACACCTGCCCACGCCCTGACAGCGGGTTGCCGTTAATGCTGATATGTCGTTGGCATCACGCACTACCCCGGACCAGCCGATTCCAACTCGAAACCCAGATCCCCTTAGATAACGTGGCTGAGACGAGGCCATATCGAATAGAGGTGAGCCTACTACAATATACCTTCGGCGCCCACTCATTATATATGCATGATTATAGGTTGCTTAGGTTCGAAGCTTCATTATCGAAGCCAACAGTTTCAGCAGATTTTCTAGTATGGACCCGCGCTACAGGCATCCTTGGCATGAGTTGCACCACGTGTCTGCCGCAAGCATCTCGCTCGATGTGCGCTCCAGTTTGTAAGCTAACTGCTTTTTATCTTATCTTAACCAGTAATACTATTGTCCGTTGTAGGTTAGTGATCCCATGTCTTAATAATAAGTAATAAGGGCAAAGAGTATTAATGGTTGATTGAAGACGGATCATATACGGTGGTAGGAAAAAACCCCAACAAGCCGCTCCCAGCCGGCCTGGTTCGTCAAGGTTACTGTAACGATCCCTATCCCCTTGACTCTGCTACCTTTTCCGCTAAACGTCCGACTCGGAGGATACCTCAACCCGGCAAACAAAACGGCGGTGAGCGCACCGCCGTTTGTTCAACCGCTCCCGACGGGCTAGTCGGCGGCCATGGCCCGTTCCTTGATCAGGTTGGTAGCGATGACCAGGCGCTGGATCTGGTTGGTACCCTCGTAGATCTGGGTGATCTTGGCGTCGCGCATCAGCTTCTCGGCCGGGTAGTCCTTCATGTAGCCGTAGCCGCCCATCACCTGGACGGCGTCGGTGGTGACGCGCATGGCCACGTCGGAGGCGTAGAGCTTGCACATGGCGCTGATCTTGGAGATATTCTTGTGGCCGGAGTCGATATTGCGGGCGGTCTGGTAGACCAGGGCGCGGGCGGCCTCGATCTCGGTGGCCATGTCGGCCAGCATGAACTGGATGGCCTGGAAGCTGGAGATGGTCTTGCCGAACTGGACGCGCTCGCGAGAGTAGTCGGCGGCGAGCTCGAAGGCGGCCTGGGCGATGCCCAGGGCCTGGGCGGCCACGCCGGGCCGGGTGCGGTCCAGGGTGCGCATGGCCACGGCGAAGCCCAGGCCCTCGCGACCGAGCAGGTTCTCCCGGGGCACGAAGCAGTCGGTGAAGGAGAGCTCGCGGGTCGAGGAGGCCCGGATGCCCATCTTGTCTTCCTTCTTGCCGTAGTTGAAGCCCTCGGCGCCTTCTTCGACGATGAAGGCCGAGATGCCCCGGGTGCCGCGGCTGCGGTTTGTCACGGCGATGACGGTGTAGATCTTGGCCTCGCCGCCGTTGGTGATCCACTGCTTGGTGCCGTTGAGGATGTAGCCGCCATCGACCTTCTTGGCGGTGGTCCGCTGCCCGCCGGCGTCGGAGCCGGCCTCGGGCTCGGTGAGGGCGAAGCCGCAGAGCTTCTCGCCGGAGGCCACCTGGGGCAGGTACTTCTTCTTCTGCTCCTCGGTGCCGAAAAGGATGATCGGGTAAGCGCCCAGGGCGGTGCCGGCCAGGGCCAGGGCGATGCCGCCGCAGCCGCGGCTGAGCTCCTCGGTCACGACGGCCAGGTCGAAGATGCCGCCGCCCAGGCCGTCATACTCGGCCGGGATGAAGGTGCGGAACATGTCGGTCTGGGCCAGGGTCTTGACGATGGGCCAGGGGAACTCCTGGCGCTCGTCGTACTCGGCCGCCACGGGCTTGATCTTCTCCTCGGCGATACGTCGCGCCAGGTCGCGCATCTCGCGCTGTTCCAGTGTCAGTTCGTAATCCATCGTAAACGCTCCTGACATACGTGGGCGTGTTGTTGGCAGTTAATCGGGGTAATTGTACCATAACCGCCCGGGGCTGCGCGGGGCATCAAAGAGGGCGGTTTTATGCTAATCTTAGCTGACATTACGCTGGCCGCGACCCTCGAAACAGTCGACAGGCATTAGCTGAACTGTGCCGGAGAGCGTTTCCGCTGTGTCGGGTGTTACCTTTGCGCGGCGGCGCCTTTCTTCCCAGACGGGAAGTCCGATATCCCAAGCGGAAGCGGTATCCACCCATAACCGCCGGTCACAGCGAGCCGGAAACCGGACCGGCGTCCGCAACCGTCGAGAGCTGCCATCGGGGCCTGTTCCTGATTGTAGCTTGCCGGCGGCGTCGACGCGATCAAACCCCTGGTTGGCACACGAGGGCTAACCCAAACGACAGTCTGTTTTTTGGGGGATGGTGTACCCTGTTCGGACCGGGCTGTGATTCTACTCTGCTGATAATTGACGTGTGGTATCAGAGTTACCTGTCATTTACAAGCATTCGGAAAAGTCGCGGCTAGGGGTGCGCTCTGTGGATAATCAACTATCTCGGCAGTTGGCAATTGCTGAAGGCATCATGGAACGTGTTTGGAACCAAAACGGCGGTTGAAGTGGGGTTCACCGAGCCTTTATTCGCTGTAGGCGTGCGTCGCGCTTTGATCCCGATTTCAGCTTATATACCCTTTTGCCTGTTATTGATGCGCTTTTGAGTTGAGTAGCCATCGGATTGGTTTTGCTACAGCCCTTCTGGACCCACCCGCGAACAACCAACGGGTTAGGAACCCAAGACGGTCCAGGCGGTTAGACGATCCCACCGCGACCATCCGCTCGGAGAGGCCGTGCTCCAGCACCTGAAAAAGACCTTCAAGCATACAGTGCTTTACGGGATCGGTCAGGTGGCGGCCAAGGCCGTCGGCTTCCTGCTGATCCCGGTCTACACCCGTTACCTCTCGCCCAGTGACTTCGGTATCGTGGCGTTGGTGATGATCTATTTCACCATCCTCGAAATCATCCTGCGCCTGGGTGTGGATTCGGCGATGTTCCGGGTCTATTTCAACGAGCCCGACGAGGACCGGCGCAGCTCATTGGTCAACACGGCCTTCCTGTTCCAGTTCCTCTCCTCGGTCGGCCTCTTCGCCGTGATCTACCCCCTCTCCGGGCCGATCTCCGAGCTCTTCTTCGGCAGCCGGGACTACCTGGTCTTCTTCCAGTTCGCCACGGCGGGCCAGGCGCTGATCATGATCCGCACGGTGCCCCGGGCGATCCTGCGGGCCCAGGAAAAGCCGATCCCCTTCACCATCGTCAACCTGGGCTACTTCGTGTTGTTCATGGCCTTCAACATCCTCTTCGTGGTGGGGATGGAGGAGGGCGCGTTGGGGATCATCAAGGCCCGCTTCTGGGGCGGCGTGGTGATGACCCCGGTGATGCTGTTCATCTACTTCCGCAACATGCGGCCCCGCTTCAATTGGAGCCAACTCAAGCAGGTCATGACCTTCGGTCTGCCCCTGATTCCCGAGGGCCTGGCCAGTTGGATCCTCTCCCTGGCCGACCGCTTCATCCTGCGCATCGCCGCGCCGATCAACCGCATCGTCGAGACCGTTCAGTACGGCGTGGGCGAGCTGTCCGCCAAGAGCGGCGCAGTGTTGGCCGGCGCCCTGGCCACCTTGCACGAGGTCGGTATCTACGACCTGGCCAACAAGTTCTCACTGATCGTCAAGATGGGCCTGGTCTCGCCCTTCATCATCGCCTGGGGACCGCTGATGTTCTCGGTCTACCACAAGCCCGAGGCCAAACAGGTCTACCGCTCGGTGCTGACCCTCTACACGCTCATCGCCACCGGCGCCGCCCTGGCCGTCGGCGTGATGGCCCCGGACATCCTCAAGCTGATGGCCACCTGGCCCTTCTACGAGGCCTGGCGCGCAGTCTTCATCCTCTCGCTCTCCCACGTCTTCTACGGCGTCTACCTGGTCTTCACCGTCGGGACCTCCGTGGTCGGGAAGACCAAGTACCAGGCCTACTCGGCGATGATCGGCGCCGCGCTCAACATCATCCTCAACCTGCTGCTGATCCCCCGCTGGGGGATGATGGGCGCCTCCGTGGCCACCCTGACCAGCTATGCGGCGATGGCCTTCATCCACTTCGCCTTCGCCCAGCGCCTCTACCGTATCGACTACGATCTGCTCTTCGTCGGCAAGGTGGTGCTGCTCTCCTTCGGCGTCTGGATCGCCTCGACCTTCCTGCCCTTCGGCTGGGTCGGCTTCCCCCTGCGTCTGCTCCTGCTGGGCGTCTTCGTGCTGTTACTGAAGCTCACCGGCTCGCTCAACGTGGCCGATGTCCGGCTGGTCCTCGACGAGATCAAGTCCCGCTTCTCCGGGAGGAAGGGCAGGGGCGGCGGTGTCAGCGCCGAGGCCGCCGCCGAGGGCGTCGAGCTCGAGGACGAGTTGATCGAGGACGAGGCCGGCTAGGCCGGTCATCCCGCCGTCCGGCGGTTATACTGATAGAGTGCCCCGCTTCGCTAGGGTTACCCTCGGGACGGATTGTCCAGCGGCCTCGGTCGCTTGGTCGATCGGCGCTCGAGCAGGCTCATGGCTCAAGCGGCTGAGATTCTCGACCTCCTCACCGTCACGCTTTCGGCAAGCGGCCGGTCCATCGGCCCGTACTGGATTGGTGGATATCGCCCGGCATGCTTCGGAATCGAAATCCGGCTCGCGCTTCCCGTCACGCTTTCGGCAGCGGCGACCTCTGAGGCGGAGAATACTGCCAGGACCGCCGGGAACCGGCTTAGACCCTTGGATCATTGTGGGATCATCCAGGCGGACCGGACCATTACCCGTGACCACCGAGAGCTGCCGGGAATTGGTCGTTCTGGATGCTTGCTCTGCCGACGGCCTCTGCTCTTGCAGGCGCCCGGCTGATCAAGGGGTTCAAGCATGCCGCGGCCGGCTTGCTGATTGGCTTTCACCAGTTTAAACCGTTGGACCCATCGGCGGGATCGACATCGTTCCGGCTTCCAACAGTACCTGGGGCGGCAAAGGCCTATTCACACATGGCGATCGCCGGGACCGCACGGCGGCGGCCATCCGCCCGACACCCGCGACAAACCGCACCGACTGACATCTTCACCCACCAATGAACCCCGGCCCGAATAACCCGACGAATCCGTCCCCGACTCTCGGAGGTCGCCGATGCGCCAACTGACTCCTCTACTGGTCCTGCTGATCCTCACCGTCCTGACGCCCTGCGCGGCGACGATCTGGCTGGGCGCCCACACCGGCTGGACCATGGACTACTACAATATCTCCGCCTTCGAGGCCGACTTCGACGCCCGCTGGCTCATCGAGGACTTCGGCCTGCTGCTCGGCGTCGGTTACTCCCACCTCGACGGGTACTACAGACCGGACTACGACGAGTTCTTCGAGGAGTTCGAGTGCTCCGGCGACACCCTCTACGCCACCCTGGGCTACGGTTACCGCTTCGATTACCTGTTGACCCTGGGGGCGATGCACTTCGGCCGCTACTGGTTCACTCCGGATCCCGACGGCGTGGGTATCGTCGATGAAACGGTCCAGACGATGATCGGCTTCAGCGCCGAGACCCTGTTCACCTTCACCGACAACCTCGGCTTCAACCTGCGCCTGACCAACAGCTACTACCTGGGCGAACCCTGGCACCCGGCCCACTACGCCATCAAGGGCGGCCTGGTCCTCGGCCTGTAGTAGGGGGCTCACCCAGGCTTCGGCTTCGAGACCGCTCGATTGATCCGCGCCCGGCAACGGACACGGAGTAAGCGTAAAAACCACCAGTCATTCTGGTGGTTTTCTCCAAAACTGTTTATCAACCTGTTATTATGTGAAGGATCATAGTAGTTATATACTATTCATATTCATTTGACCCGGTTTTGATACGCTCAACAGAAGTGTGAGGCGGATCCTCGATAACCTCGGTTCCTTTGATATCCCCGGCGCCTCCCGGCCCGTCGGCGTTGCTCTTGCGTGCATGACCGACTGCCATCGAAAGCGGGTCCAAATCAAAGAAAGGTCCCGGCGGCGTTTCTTGGGGCATCTAGTTCAAGGCCGCTTCGGAGTCCCGCGTGGTGAGAGCCAGCGGAAAGCCTCAATCGTCAGCACATCTGATTGTCAGTTGTTGTTGCCTTCCCAAGTGATACTTTTTAGGCCATGTACCTAGTCAAGCCTGATCGTGTTTACCACCTGCTGAGAATACGTGTGTGGTTTCTGGATTGTCTGGTTACATTTAGGGATCATCACCCGAAGCCGAACCAAGTATGCGCAACCCGGGTAAGACGCATTGAGACGGGGGTCTGGTAAACACCCGCAGCGAGGCGTAACCAGCGAAGTCGGATAACGATCGAGGCTGCTAAAGCGGCAATGGAGCGTCGTCAGCAGGTCGTTTACTCAAAGCCTGGTCGACTCCCGAGTGGGATCAACAGCCTCCGGCTACCGCTGGTGCTCAAGCCGGTAAATGCTCATCGCCGCCTGCACCGGCAAGACGATGCGGCGGGATGACAACGATGGCGATTATTAGAGGGATCGTATACCGTGTTCGGACCGAATCAGGCTGCTCGGGAGCGGCCTGCCGGGCCGTTATTGCTTGTTCTTGAGACTCTTGGGAGTATGCGGCAATCTGCTGTCAGGGCATCTTATTGTGCGCAGTTATCTGTGATCGCCAAGGGCCGCCAAGGGTCGCCAAGGGCCGCCAAGGGCCGCCAAGGTCAGGTCCGTATTCGCCGCCACTTTTCAACTGCTCGTTCTGAGACAGGTATCCGTGATCAGCACCTCTATTGTCAACAGGATACAATCACAATCAAGTCCCAAGAGGGTATACGATCCCTTCCGTTATTGATGAGTAAATTGAAGGTTGTTGCGACAATAGGGGCGTAGTGCAGCACATTCGAATCGCAAACACCCGCTCGTTAAACCCCTCGCAATCCGCCCTGTTTGGTCCGAACACGTTCCATGATGCCATCCTTTTTTACCAACGGAGGATACAATGAAACGTTGCGCCATGCCGTCGCTGATCCTGTTATTCCTGCTGGCTGCCCAGACTGTCGCCCAGGAAGGCGAGCCCGGGGATGAAAGCGCCTCTGAGCCGCTTGACGAATCTACTGAGATTATCGATGAAGGGGGAGACGCTGTGACTTCCAATCCCCCACCGCCCGATGTCTGGTTGTCCCTGGGCGCAGCCTGGACCTTCGATTTCGACACTATGGGTGGGCTGAGGGCGGCGACTTCGTTCAACCTGGGATTTGACAAGTTCCATCTGGGTTTGGGGTACACCTTCACTTTGGGTTGGTATGGCAGTAACAGCGTGATCAACTTAAGCAATCCTTGTCTCAAAATCGGCGCACGGTTCACCACCACCCATAATCATTTCATCCTCGCCGGTGTTAATGCCGGATTGGTCACGATCAGTAGGGATAGCTACTTTGACAGTCATTCTACCAAGTTCAATTTGGGGGTTCACTGGCAGTTCCGTTTCAATGCCATGGAGAACACCTACGTACATCTGGACTTGGGGTTGGATTCCTTTCTTTACGGGGATCTGATCGCCTACATCGGCACGGGTTTCTCTTTTCGTTTGTAGTTCGTAAAGAAGAATCACCTATCCGCAACCGCCGCTGGCATCTGTCTGACACGCCTGGATATCGGCTGTTGGAAGCGTCTTGTCCTGGCGCATCAGTTGGGGTTGGCGAGGAGTGGGAGCGCCCGCTTCGACACTATGCCGTAACGGGCGGATCGGCGCCGCCGGGATCCGAAACCTGACGCCGGTTGCGCCGTCGGGTCCGCCCGATCACCGGGATGCTGATCGTGGGACGATCGGGCTGATGCTCTTCCCGTGTTTTACGGGGTCTGTCGAGGGGAAGGGGTATATCTACTCTGCACGAGGTGTTCGGCAATCGTGTAGGCGGCACCCATGTCGTCGGACCAGCCCAGAGAATGGCTGATGCAAGACTACGGCAAGTATCGTCTCAGGCTTACATATTATTTGGGATCATCACCTGAAACTGAACCCACGTCGAACACTCATCAGAGCGGCATTCGGATCAGTAGAGCTGACTACTACCTCACGAGAGTCTTTAGCTCGACGAGGAGAAGAGTTGTCATACCCGCCAAGGCAGCTATTTGATAACAGTCAGCCTCCCCATGGCCGGCAAACAGAGGGTGCGAGATTGGAAGCGGGGCTTTCCGACTCTCAGCGTCCTCATGGGAGCAAGTCTGGTTTTGGCCACCAGGTCACACCTGGATTGTGACAGCTTACTCAGCCATAAAGCGCATGATAACAAGCTATTGTCGATAGATACCTGTTCGGGCGCTTGTGATAATCTCTAATGCTTTACGGTTTTTTGTGATGCGCATCCACTTGCAATTAGCTGATAGTAAGCCGTTTAGGCTTCAGCAGTCGTCATGGGAGCCTAACATCAAGCAGTCGACCAAACCGCTCCGAATCGCCGAGGCGGGCAACTGAGAACAGTGATGATTAACGATCCGTCACTAACGGCACTTACCGCGTGCGCACTCTGCCACCTGCCAACCCCTCTACGATCAACTTAATTCCAGGATCAAACACCCAAACCTTATTGTGTTGTATCCTATTGATAAGAAAGACGATGACCATCGAATACATCTTAGATGTCGAGCAGATAAAAACTGGCAGCGAATAGAGGCCTGATCCTTTTCGATCCTAGATTTCAGCGGACCTGTAACTGCCCTGACAGCGGATTGCCACAGAATCCTAAGTGTCCTAACAACAAGCAATAAGTGCATGCATAATGAACACTTGCTCGTCAACGGCGCATTTCCGGGGAGTTACTAACGGCCCGTCAGACCGCTCCAGATCAGCCCTGTTTGGTGCGAACACGTTCCATGATGCCTGATTCTATTAGCCTGCGATCTATCGCCGTTATGTGATGCCATCGTGTATTTGCCATAAAGAACCCTCGAAGGGGGAACCATGAGAAGACTAGTCTCGGTGATACTTCTACTCGTTCTTGTGACCGTCATCCAGAGCCGGGGTGACGAAGAAGAGGCAACTACCGAGCCGGGTGATGAACCCGCGCAGATCGAGGAGGGGGATGAACCCACCAGTGACGACGGCGGGAAGGATGAGAGCTCCAAGGAACTGACCATCCCGGAGATGCCGAACCAGCTCTGGGGCACCGTCAACGGCGCCTGGTCGATGAACTTCACCGATTTCAACGGCCTGCGCATCGGCGGCACGCTGAACGCCGGTCTGGGTTGGTTCCATCTCGGCGCGGGTTACGCTTTCACTCCGGGCAGGCTCTCCTACGAGGATGTCGACGGCGACTTCAATATCTCCCACTTCTTCGGCATGATCGGCATCCGCTACGCCGACGTCAACGGCCACTCCGCCGCCTCGGGGATCCACCTGGGCGGCAGCTCCCTGAGGGCCGACCTGGAGGATGACGAGCAAGCGATGAACGGCAACATCACGGTCTTTCATTACGGCGTCTACGGCGATTACAATCTGTCGCTTTCCGAGTCGCTGGCCTTCAACATCCACATCCGCACCGACTACATGACCCTGGACGGCGTGTCGACCAAGCTCTACGGCCTGGGAGTCGGACTGACCTTCTTCTTCTAGCCCCCGTCGCCGGGGCTGTGGTAAGCTGGAGGGGCCACCGAGCCCCTCCTTCCTTATGCGCACCTACCTCGATTGCTACCCCTGCTTTCTGCGCCAGGCCCTCGAGGCCGCCCGCCTGGGCGGCGCCGACGAAGTTCGACAGCGACGCGTCATCGACAAGGTCCTCGCCCTGATGCTGGAGCTGGACATCACCGAGCCGCCTCCGGTCATCGGCAGGGCCGTTCACCGATTGATCCGCGAGGAGCTGGACCGCGATCCCTACCGGGAGTCCCGGCTGCGGTCCACCGAGCGGGCCGCCGAGCTTCTCGACGAGCTGCGTCCACGCCTGGAGCGCGCCGCGGACCCCCTGGCCGCCGCCGTGGCCCTGGCGGTGGGGGCCAACGTGATCGACCTGGCCGCGCCGGAGGGGCACCGGCACTGGGAGTTGCGCCAGCGGCTCCTCGACGCCCTGGCCTGGCAGCCGCCCCGGGAGGCCCTGGACTCCCTGCGTCGCGCCGTCGACGCCGCCGGGAGCATCCTCTTCATCGCCGACAACGCCGGCGAGGTGGTCCTCGACCTGCCTTTGCTCGAACTGCTGGGACGTGAGCGCACCACGCTGGTGGTCCGCGGCGGTCCGGCGATCAACGACGCCGGCCGCGACGACCTTGTCGAGGCCCACGAGGCCTACCGCGTCCTCGACACCGGCGACGACGCTCCGGGCCTGCTGCCCGACGCCGTCGGCCCCGAGCTCACCGCCGCCCTCGAGAACGCCGGGCTGATCATCGCCAAGGGCCAGGGCAACTACGAGGGGCTCTCGGACAGCCCATTGCCGCGCTTCCACCTGCTCAAGGCCAAGTGTCCGGTCATCGCCCGGCACGTCGGCTGCGCCCTGGGCGAGCTCCTGCTCCTCGACAGCACCGGGACGGCTTCATAAACGGGACCGGATGTGAGGCTGCAACCGAACGCCGTGGAAGCGCTGACGAGTGCGGCGAGTACGTCGGGCGGCTGGGATGCATCGCCCCGCCGCCGATAATCGACCTAACACAATGACGGAGCAAGGGGCTGAAGTGTTGGGCATCAATGAACGTCTGCGGGCCATACCGGGCTGCTAACCAGCGGTTCCCGGAGCCTGTAGTCCCCGTCCGGATTCGCTGCGCTTGGATCCCGATCACTTGATGCGTTGCCCATATTGCTTGTTTTGGCTATCCTCAGAGTCTCGATTCAAGTCGTTTGCATCTCAAGTGCAAGCAGATGAATGGGCGGTTTGTCCCACAAAGCAGACCCCTTGTAACGCCGCGCATCAACTACTTTTATATGACAGGCGCTACAGGGTTTACACTCGGATTATCAGCGGGTTTCAAGCACAAACCGGTCCGAACACGGTGCTCGATCCCCAGCGTTACTTACCAATCAAGCTCCACCGGGGCCTTCCATCAGCCGCCTTGATGATTCAGCGATAACAGCAATCTCCCGGTACGCTCGTCAAGCAGTCAGTCCGATACTCGGCTATACAATCAGGTCTTTCGGCGGTAGATGTCGGTCCAGGCAACTTCGATCCCTGAGGAAGAGATGAAGCGCGTACCCGTCATCGGAGCCTACGGCATGGAGGAGGCGCCGGATAACCTGATCGACCAGCTCGGCGGTCTGGGTCTGCGCGCTCGGAAGCTCCAACGTCTGACCCTGCGCGAGCTGCGCGGCGTCGACCTGCTGCATGTCCTCTACCCGCCGATGGCGTGGCGCGGCTTCATCCGCGCTCGACTGCTCGGGGTGCGCACCATCGCCCACTGGATAGGTTCCGACGTCGAACGCTGTCATCAAGAGGGCCGGCAGCGGATACAACTAGGTATGTCACTTCCGTTTATCGATTGTCATCTGGCGGTTTATCGACCGCTGGTGGACGAACTGGCCGAGTGTCTGCGCCTTAACGCCCATTACCAGCCCAACCTCTCTATCCACCTCAAGCCTCAATCGCTGCCCTGGCCCGCGGAACGGAGCGTTCTCTGCTACGTTCCGCCCGGTGACGCCGAGCTCTACGGCGTGCCCAAACTGCGTCGCCTGTCTCGCCGCCTGCCCGGGGTGCGCTTCCTGATCTGCGGCGACACCCAGCCGCCGGCGGACCCGCCGCCCAACTGGGAGCACCTGGGCTTTGTCGACGATGTCGAATCCCTCTACAGTCGGGTTCGGGTTCTGGTGCGGCCGACCCGCCACGACGGCCTAGCGCGGATGGTCCTAGAAGCCCTGGGATACGAGCGTCGCGTGGTCTGGAGCCAGCGACTGCCCCACGTGTTGACGGCCCGCGACGATGATGAGCTGGCCGACGCCGTTGAACGAGCCCTCGAGGCGGGACCCAACCCGAACGGTCGCCGCATGATCGAGCGCCACTTCGACCGCCGTCGCCACGCCCTCCGGCTGCTGAACCTCTACTCCCTGCTGCTCGAGCGGGATCAGGCCGACTTCTTCGACGATTAGACCCCGACTGGGCGATACACGACGGGACCTCGGCAAAACCCGTGTCGATGAAGGCTGACGAGTCCGGCCGGCGTTGGCACGTTTCTTGCGAAAGGCGACACGCCGTCGGCCGACCGGAAACCGGCTCTGCGCAAGAAACGTGCCAACGCCTCCACGTTCCTGTCGAGAAGGCTGTTGGTTGTTGGAGAGTGGTTTTGCCGTGGTCCCGGGCAATTGCCCCGGAGTGTAATCGCGGAGTGATGGCATGAGTGATCCCAGCCAGGTCAAGGTCTTTCGCGATTCCCTGGCCGGGGGGCTGCTGACGGCGCCCCTGGCCGGGACTAGCGATCCAGCCTGGTACGGCCTGCTGGCCCCGGCGGGTTCCCGGGCTTTCTACGGTGAGATGCTCACCGCCGACGGGCTCTACCGGGGCAGTCGCAAGACGCGCCGGCTGATCGACGGCGGCGGCGAGGGTTACGTTCTCGAGGGCTTCCCGCGCACCCGGGCCTACCCGGACCACGGCGTTCCCGTGGTCTGCCAGCTCTTCGGGCATGAGCCCGCGGCTTTCGCCATGGCGGCGGCCTACGTCGAGGAGTGCGGCTACGAGGCCATCGACATCAACTACGGCTGCCCGGCCAAGAAGGTGGTCCGCTCTGGCAACGGTGTGGCGCTGATGCGTGAGCCAACCCTGGCCGTGGAGCTGCTGCGCGCCGCCGTCGAGTCCGTCTCGATCCCGGTGACTGCCAAGCTGCGCCTGGGATGGAACGACGACCGTGAGGCCTATCTGGGGCTGGGCGAATCCCTGGCCCGGGCCGGGGCGGCGCTGCTGACACTGCACCCACGGACCCGCGAGGAGGCCTTTGCCGGCCATTCGGACTGGGGATCGATTGGACGCCTGCGGGAGGCCGTCGAGATCCCCGTCGTCGGCAACGGCGATGTGGGCGGACCCGCCGACGCTCGGCGCATGATCGAGCAGACGGGCTGCCACGCGGTGATGGTCGGCCGCGCTCTCGTCCACGAGCCCTGGCAGGCCGGGCGGATCTCCGCCGCCCTCGAGGGTCGCCGAGTCCCAGCGGAGCCGGACTGGCGCGGCCGCCTGGAGTGGGTGCGGCGCCACGGGACCGAGCTGGCGCGCTGTTACGGAATGAAGGTGGGCATGCTGCGCATCCGCCGTTTCGCCCTGCATTATCTACGCGGGGTGGAGGGCGCGCGGGAGCTGCGCCGCCGGGTGGTCCACGTCGAGACCCTGGCTGAGCTCGAGGGGTTGCTCGACGCCGCCGCCGAGCTGGATACCGCTCCCGGGGAGAACGGATGAACGCGGTACGAGTCATCGCCGAGGCCGGGGAATGCCTGCTGACGGTGCGGGGTTCGCGCTTCATCGCCCGAGCCGCCGCCGTCGTCGACCGCGAGGAGGTTGACGCCGCCGTCGCCGCCCTGCGCGCCGAGCACCACCGGGCCAGCCACGTCTGCTTCGCCTACCGGCTGGGCCGCGAGGGTGTCGAGGAGTTTTCAAGCGACGCCGGGGAGCCCTCGGGCACCGCGGGCAAGCCGATCCTGGACGCCCTGCGGTCAGTCGGGGTTCGCGACGCCCTGGCGACCGTGGTGCGCTACTTCGGCGGAACCAAGCTGGGGGTGCGCGGGTTGATCGACGCCTACGACGCGGCGGCCCGGGGGGCCTTGGCGGAGGCCCGTATCGCCCGCACGGTCCTTCACCGGCGCTGGCGGGCTGTCGTCGATTATGCCGCCGCCGCCGTGCTTGAGAGCCGGGTCGGCGAGCGCGGCGGTCGCTGGCAACCCCTCGACTACGGTGTGGCGGTCACCGTCGAGCTGGCCTTCCCCGCCGGGGAGACCGCGCTGGATGAATGGCTGGCCGGGCTGCGCGGCTCCGGCGCGCTGAGCTCCCTGAAGGAGCTGGAACCGGCTTGGCTGGACATCGAGTGAGAGTAGGGGAGAGCTCGCCGGTATCGGGCGGGCGATATCAAACGCGCTCTGATGACAAGCGGCTGCGGGGGGATGAATCAATGCGGCAACTGGTTGCCCGATCCCTACCGCAACAGCGCTCCTTGCCGATGCCGGGCGAAGAAACCCGATCGATCCGCTATGGGTAGAACCGTCGATAGCAGCTCGATGTGAGTGGTTGCGGAATGGCGTGAACGGATGGCAACGGGGTTGGTCGCGCTGGTCCGCGGTTGGTTTGATGATGCACTGGCGATGATAAACCGGCTGGGTCGCGGAACCCGGCCGGAGCTGCCTTATCAGTTCGGTGAATCAGCCCGTCGGTCGCAGGACCGGGGCGGGGTCGGCGCTCGGGGACATCTCGAGACGTTCGGGGAGGTCGGCGAGGAAGTTGGGCCAGCCCGCCTCGCCCCGACGGGCCAGGGCGTAGACCAATTCGAGGAAGGCCGTCCGTGGCGCGGGCAGTCCGAGCTTGAAGGCGGCGTCGTAGGAGAGCAGACAGCGCTGGGCGCAGAGCAGATCGTGGTGGGAGAGGCGGCGGGCGGCGGCCTTGTAGCCGGATAGATAGCTGGCGTAGACACCGACGGCGCGGGCGATCTCGGCGTCCGAGGATCGGCGGAGCCCCAGATGGCGTACGAGCTGGGCGATACGGTAGTGACGGGCGATCAGGCCGATCAGACGCAGCGGCTCCTCTCCGGCCTCCAGAGCCCGCTGGGTCGCCGCTACGGCCTCGACGGGGCGGTCGCCGGTCAACAGGTCGCAGAAGGTGAAGGGGTTGAAACCCGGCGTGGCGCTCAGCGCCCGGCGCGCCGTCTCACCGTCGATGGTCCCGCCGGGTTCGACCAGCAGTGAGAGTGACTCGATGCGGTTCTCCAGGGCTTCGACGTTGCCTCCGGCGGCCAAAAGCAGGTGCTCGACGGCCTCGGCGTCGGCCGAGACGCCGCGCTCCTTGAGGAAAATGGCGGCGGCCCGGCGCAGTTGGGGCTCCTTGAGCGGGGCGCAATCCACCGTCCGCTTGCTCAACGCCTTGTAGAGCTTGCCGCGCTTGTCCAGCCTGGGCAGCAGAACGGCGAGGTGGTTGGGCGGCCGGGCGGATTCGGCCTGGGCGACGACGAAGTCGGCGGTCTCGCCAGTCAGCCGGTCGCACTCCAGGATGCACAACCGGGCCGAGCCGAAGAAGGGCAGCGTTTGCAGGGCGTCGGCCAACTCGGCGCGGTCGAATTCACCGGTGAAGTGCTCCTCGTCGCGGTCCGCGCCCAAAGCCTCGCGTAGGTAGTCCAGACTGCGGCGGCGCAGGCCGGAGTCGGCGCCGGCGATCAGCACCGCTCCCGGGACCTCCTTCTGCAGACTCTTACGCCACTGGGCCGGGTTCATCTCTCACTCCAATCGCGGGTCGGGGTCAAGGGGCCGGTCAAGGATAGCGCCCCCGGGCCGCGAAGGCAAGGGAACGGTTGTCAGGCGGGCATGTTACTTGAGACGGCCGGTTTCGCGGGGATGCTTCCCGCATCCCAAACACGATGAAGTATTCACGCGTTGTTCGCCGACCGGCGGATCACTCCAGGTCCAGGTCCTTTCCGGTCACCGGACCGCCAACGGGAAAGACGAAGGTGTCGGTGTCCTCCTTGAGGTCGGATCCGATCAGCTTGCAGGCGTAGAGCTTGCCGCTGGCGCCGCTTGGCCAGGTGTCGACCTCGATGGTGTACTCGCCCAGGGTTTCCAGGCTGGTGCCCGTCCAGGCCGATCCGATCTGGGCCCAGCTCATCGAGCTGCCGTCCCATTTGTAGAGGGTTACCTGGGCCTGACCGACCTCGTTGCCGTTGTAATAAACGGTCCCGGAAACGTAATCGTCATCGGCCAGGGGGACTTCTTCGGTGACGCCGGCTATCTCGCCGCAGGCGCTCAGCAGCAGAGCGGCGCCGACGAGGAGGGCGGCCGGGATCAGCAGGTTGAGTTTCTTCATTGCGGTTCTCCTTTCGAGGTTAGGTGATTATGGAGCTGTGAAAGGAGTTTAATCCGGCCGGTGGGGGCGGCGTCGACAGACTCAAGAATGCGGGATTCAGTTTCAGCGGTAGAATCCCCGGGGCCGTTTCTGGCCCTGCGTCGTCCGGTAGGCCCCGCCCATGCCGACACTATCGACAAGAGGTTGAGCGTAATGGACCTGCCCCCATCTCGACCCTGCATTCCGTTGTTCAACCGCTATCACTCCCAGCGAAAAACCGGCCTGCGGGCCGGTCGCTCGGAAGAATGCATCCGGATTGGTCGGCTCAGACCTCGATGAAGGCCAGGGAGCGGTCGAGGACCTGCTCGAGCTCGGTCTCGGGCCAGTCCCGGGCGTAGCCCACACAGGAGCAGCGGAGCGGAATACCGGATGGGGTGAACAGGGACAGCTTCATATGAACGTGGCCGAAGAGCACGGTGACCAGGCGCTCCTCGCCGTCCAGCAGCTCACCGAAGCGCGGCGCGCCGGCAAAGCCGAGAAAGAAGTCCCAGGGCATCCGCCGGGGCGGCGAGAGGGCGGCGTAGGGCAGATGGTGGAAGGCGGCGAGAACGACCCGCGCCGGCCAGTCCGCCGCCTGTTTCATCTGAGCCTCGAGTCGGCGGGCCAGCAGCCCACAGAGGGCGTCATCGTCCAAAAGCTCGCCGTTTTCGCCGGGGAAGCGGGCGTAGTGTTGATCTCCCCAGCGCCAGCGTCCGTAGCTCTTGGCGCGAAAGTGCTCCAGGGTGATCTCGGCGTCGCGGCTCCGGTTGCGGTAGGAGTAGTCGTACCAGCCCATCCCGCCGATAAAGGCGACATCGTCGAGGAGCAGCGGCGTGTGATCCAGGTAGTGCCAGCCGTGGTCGGCGCAGACCGCGGGCAGTTGCTCGTCGAGACGGTCGAAGCTGTTCAGGCCGCTGCGCTGCTCGCGCAACGAGACCCAGACGTCGTGGTTGCCGGCGACGAAGAGGGCCGGGCAGGGCAGCTCGCCGATCAAACCCAGGGCGTCGGCGACTACCCGGGGCCGCGCGGCCACGTCGCCGATGAGCAGGAAGGCCTCGGGACGCTCCGCGCGCAGTCGCTCGCCCAGCAGCGCCGTCAGGCGGCGGTTCTCCGGCGAGTGATCGACGTGGAGGTCCGAGGTGTAGGCGACGCGCATGCTTATCGGCCCGGTTCGGGTTCGCGGCGATTATAGCACGGCCGGGGCTGATAAACGACGACGGGCGGCCGGCGCCGCCCGTCGCTGCGTATGTATCCGACTTAGCGGCCGGTGATCTTCAGCGATTCGACCACGCCCTTGATGACGCCCTCGATGTTGCTGATGCCCGCGGCGGGCACGCTGACCTCTAGGAGCAGACCGGCGACGTTGTTACCGGCCACACCCACGGCGTAGGCCTTGTCGCCGGCACCGACCACGGTGCGCGCCGAGTAGTAGACTCCGTCGCTGCCGCCGTTGGTGACCCGGTTGCCGGCATTGGCCACCCGGGCTGCGTCGGCCAGCTTGTCCTTGCAGAGGTTGTCGGCCTGGGCGGCGTCGACGCCCTTGGCGGCTGGCAGCAGGGTGATGGTCAGTGTTTCGCCGTTGGGTCCCTTGAGGATGATCTTGTTGGGGGTGCTGGCCGCGGCGGCGTGGGCCCAGCCGGCGGGCAGCTTGCCGCTGACGGCGACGCCGGGGAGCTGGGCGTTGAAGTTCGCCGTTGCGCCCATGGCGGCGGGTCCGGCGGCGGCGGCGACGACGCAGATCGCGACGGCGATCAATGCTAGACGAGTAATCGACGGCTTGTTCATCGTTGACCTCCGGAAAAGGTGATCGAGGGAAGCTCGTCGGCCCGAGGGTACCGGACCGTTCTAGGGATGAACCAGGAATTGCATATGTGATAGTATACCCTTATCGGAACTGATTGTTATTGCATCCTGTTGATAATAGAGGTGATGATTATCGGATGCCTGTCACGGAACTGGCAGTTGAAATGTGGGGGCGAAGATGAGCCTGATTTTTGGCGAACCATAGCGATCCATAGCAATCCATAGCGAACCTGGATATCAGCACACTTGTATCTGCCCTGCTGGAAGACTGCCATTAACTCCTAGCCATTAACTGCTAAGCACCATAACAACAAGCATTAAGGGCATGCCAAGTTAATGTTTAGTCATCAACGGCGTATTTCCGGGGAGTCAATATCGACCCGGCAGGTTGATCCCCATCAGCCCGATTTGGTCCGAACACATACCATGAGACCTTATTTATAATACACCTTTTTGTTCGCGCGGCGCAAGTTGAAGCGGCCGGAGCAGCCGGCGCAAGCTCGCCGGCGGGATGGCTTGCTTGCCCGCCGGATTCGCATCAGCCGAGTATCCGTGCGTGTTGGTGTCCAGTTTTCCTCGGGCCGCTCCGGAACCGTGGGTGTTGGGAGGTTTTGATGGCGGGGTTCATCGCAGCAAACTGGATAGGAAACCGGATCGAGTTCCGGGGCTTTTGAACCGCCGCTTATCAGTTGCGCCAGCCATAAGAGTTGTCTATGCCGTCAACTCGATCCGGCTTGCGGCTGATGCGAGGGCCGAGACAAGCATGATTTGCTATTAGCCGGACCTTCACTCGTTAGAACCGCCGGAACACCCGGCGGGATCGCCGCTTAACGGCTATTCACGGCACGTAGTGCAGTCAACGAGCAGTGCCGCACCACAACCACCGGGAGGCGACAGTGTATCGAGCTGGGGATTATCACTGCTACATCAACCGACTCATCCCGCCGATAGACTGTGGTTCAATGCTTGAGATCACCGTATATGCACGTACAGGCATATGTAGTCAATAGCCTGTCATTATGTGGCTTCTAGCCGTGCCGCGCCCGGTGGCGCAAAACCAGCCGGGTTCTAACCAGACGAGCTCAAACTGGACGCTTGGAGTCGTGGAGTCCGGATTATGGACTCGCATCCCGGTTTCGCAGGACAAATGCTAAGAGATGAAAGCTACCTGCTTTCCATTTGCGGCTTGATTGGATATTAGTTTTGGGATCACTTTGCGGCAACGGACCGCAGCATTACTGGATAGCACTTTGATAAAAGCAGTTAGCTTTTCATCGGGTGCGCACATCGAGCGAGCTGCTCGTGGCAGGTATGTGGATCACCAGATGCTTTAGTAGCCCGTAGCGACGGCACACAATAGAAAAACTGCTTGACGCCGTTGGCTTCGATGATTGACCTTGATGACGGTGCTTCGATCCTAAGCGGCCTATCAACATGCACTTATAATGCTTAAGCGTCAAGGGGTTAAGGTTGCCGGCCCAACGTGAATCAGCATGGCCTCGTCACGGCCGCTTTTTTTCGAAGGGAGTCGGAGTTTCGAGTCGGAGTCGGCTGATCCGGGATCGTGTGTGTTGCCTAACGCATTATATATCACCAGATGTTAGAAGAACACAGCGGTTCATCTGCAAGCACGGATCCCTCCGTATTGAAACGAGGGCGGGGTTGAGCGCCCCGCCCTCGTTTGGATACGGTCCGGTCTCAGGCGCAGACGATGCGCTTGACGATCTGCTCGGCGGCCTTGGTGACCGGATAGGTGGTCGGCGGCGCGGTGAGCAGCGGGTGGGTGCCGATCTGCGAGGTCAGCAGGTCGCTGACGGTCAGCTTGTGCTGGATGGCCAGGCCGAGCATGTTGATCAGCTCGCCGACGCTGGAGGCGCCGGAGGCCTGGGCGCCCAGGATGGTACCCGAGGCGCGCATGGCGATGAGCTTGACCTTCTGCTTGACGGTGCCGGGCAGGGTGCCGGGATGGTGATCCGGGCTGACGGCCTCGGCGGTGACCAGCTCGAAGCCCTCGCGGGCGGCCTCCTGTTCGGTGATGCCGGCGGCGGCGAAGGTGCGTCCGCCGAAGGCGGTGGAGAAGATGGCGATGGTGCCGGTGACGCTCTTGGATATCTTCAGCTCGAAGAGGTTGGCGCCGGCCAGGCGGGCCTCCGCCGTCGAGGTGCTGGCCAGCATCACCGGGACTGGACGCCGGGTGGCGAAGTGGACTCGCTCGCAGCAGTCGCCCACGGCGAAGACACCGGGCGACGAGGTGCGCATGTACTCATCGACGGCCAGGGCGCCGTAGGGGCCGGTCTTCATGCCGGCGTCGACGCCGAGCTTAGAGTTGGGGGTGTAGCCCACCGAGAGGCCGACGGCGTCGCAGGGCAGCTCGCGGCCGTCCTCCAGTTTGACGGCCAGGGGCTCGCCTTCGATGATCTCGGTGACCCGGGCGCCGGTTACCAGCTCGACGCCCATCCCCGCGAGGATCTCCTCGGCTTCGACGCAGAACTCGTCGTCGAAGGCCGTGGCCAAAACGTGGGGCAGCAGCTCGACCACGGTGACCTCATGACCGTCCTTGCGGAGCTGCTCGGCGACCTCGATGCCGATGAAGCCGCCGCCGATGATCACCACGCGCTTGCGGCCGGCGACCATCTCGTTGACCTCGCGCAGGCTGGGCACGCTCTTCTCGACGTAGAAGACGCCCTCGAGGTCGCGGCCGGGCAGCCAGCCGGGAACCTTGGGCGTCGAGCCCGTGGCCAGGACCAGGCGCTGATACTCCAGCTCCTCGCCGCCGGCCAGCTTGATCCGGCGGCTCTCGAGGTCCAGGGATTCGGCGGTGTCGACCAGCACATCGAAGGGCGGCTTGCCCTTGGGCTTGACGATGTTGCCGTCGACGTCGATATCGTGGAATGTGTAGGGGATGCCGCAGGGAACCATGCCCTGCTTATGATCCTTGACGAGCAGGACGCTCTTGTCCGGATAGTAGCTGACCGCGGTTCCGGCGGTTATCGAACCGGCGGGTCCACCGCCGATGACGACGACGTCGTAGGCCTTCATCGAACCTCCTGGGGTGTTTTTAGAACACTTGAGCTGGTGTTGTCGATTCGTACTGATCAGCTGTAACAACCCGGATAGCTCCGCGGCCGGGCGACCCTCCGGATCCCTCCGCCACACTGGACTGTATCGGCAAGGAGCGCCTTGACCCTCTTGGCGATAATATAAACGGCGGCGTCGGGTGCGCTTTCACCGAGCTTAATGGCAGGAAGCGTCGCGACGAGGGGGCGGGCTAAGTCGTTCAGCTATAGCTCGCTTTGGAGTGCATCTAACTTCCCCTCTCTCCTTGGTGGTCTCCGGGGCCGTCAAGGGTCGCGGTTTCGTGACTCTCAGCATCCTAGCTTGGGCGAGTCAGCATCGAGCGCCGGAAATGAACTTGAGAACAGTGAAAGCATAATGAGCATTAAAGCATCTATCAACAGGCTGTTAGAGATACATGCACATACCATGACACGTGAATATACCAGCTCGGTATCATGTTGCCTGAGTGGAGCAGCTCAGGCTGCCGGGGAGCGGTTTGCTGGACCGATACGTCCTTCCGGAGATGCTCCGCCCGCGGTCGAGAACCCGCTGTGAACAGCCCTGCCGACCGCTATGGAGCCCCTTGTCAGCCAGTGACAGTCCGCCGTCAGGTTCAACCGTGGGAGGACAAACCACAAGCAGGTTATTGCATTGATAAGCGCAGACAAGCGCCTTTGAAGGGCAACCGCACCTCGAGCCGTTGTCTTTCGCGAAGCGTTTGTGAATAGCAACTGCTCGATATTGCTGCGCCGGGAAGAAAAAGAGAAGGCATTATCACTCGCACCTTAACCGATCTCATCGAGCTGATAGACTGCCATTCATTGCTTGATAGCTGATAATCGACGCCATTGTCATCCCGCTGCATTGTTTTTCCAGTGCAGGCGGCGATGCGCTTTGACTGGCGTTAAGCACTTCCGGAAGCCGAAGGCTGTTGATCCCGCTCGGGAATCGACTTGGCTGTGAGAGAGTGATCTGCTGACCGCTCTCTATTGCTCGCTTTAGCAACTTTGACCGCTATCCGACTTCGCTGGATGGCGCCTCGCTGCGGGTTGTTACCAAACCCTTTTCTCGAGACGGCTTTTCTGGGTTGTGAATACTTGGTTCAGTTTCTGGTGCTGATCCCCAGAAGAAACTCTGGAGGCGTAGTTTGCCTGACAATCTCAAGCGCCATGCCGTAGAGCGGTATCGGCTTCTCGCCGGAGCCTGTGTGAGAGGGGGCGTGGAGCGGCTGTAGCGCCCCGCTGGGTTGAGTGGCCCCGGATGGTCAACACGGCGTCGTTAATCAGACAACCCTAATCCGGACAAGCGGATTCGCGGTGAGGGCAAACCGTTTTCCAAGATAATACTCGGACGGCCCGGCGTCCAGCGTCGCGGGGGTATCAATAAGGGGAGCCTATTGAGGCTCCCCTTGGGATTGACGCGGTTGGATACGCGTTAGCCCACCAGCTCCTTGAGGTCCTTGCCGGGACGGAAGTTGGGGACGTTGCGGGCCGGAATGTTGATCTTTTCCTGGGTCCGCGGGTTGCGGCCGGTGCGGGCCTTGCGCTCGGCGACGTAGAAGGTGCCGAAGCCCACGAGGGTGACGCGGTCACCCTGGCTGAGGGCGTCCTTGATGCCGTCGATAGCGGCGGAGAGAGAGTTGGTGGCCTGACGCTTGGTTAGACCGGTCTGGTTGGCAATGCGGTCAACGAGGTCTTGCTTGGTCATGATATCCCCCTTGTAGGTGGTTTTGGCGCCGGAGCGCCGATGGGATCTTGCCTATCCGCCCTCCGCTGTGCTGGAGGGAGATCGTCACCGCCGGAAGATACGGAGCCGACGGTTGCTCTGTGACATAGAGGGAACTCTATGCGCCTGATAGTGTGTGCCTATAAGGCCGGATAACAAATGAAACAGTAACGTCGCTCTTGCTTGGTTGTTGTTGCGGACTACGGCCTGAGCGTCGAGGCCGTTGCATAATCCAGCGTCGCGGATGTATTGATGAATCAACGCAGACTATTGGCAGACTATTGCTTGAGGCTTCGCGGTATCGCTGTCGCCTGTTTGTTCGAGCCCGACGGCGGGTTAGCGTCGACAAGCTGCTTTGGCGGGCTGCTTGGCTTGTGGCGGTTCGGCTGGACTCGTGTTAGGCAGATCTCGGCTCCGGTGCCACTGAGAGGTGCCGCTGAGCTGTCGTCCTGCCGCCGAGTGCTCCACCGCCGGTGATCGGGCGGCTTCCCGCTTTGCTTCCGGTGCCGCTGTGGGTGACCATCTCCGGTTTGGAGCGCGTCAGATATTCCGGAATGCGCCCGCTCGCCGCCCCCCAAAACCAGCCCCCGGGACGGTCTAGGTATTATTCGCCGCTTGATAACTGGTTCTGTTGCCTGGGGTTTGTCTGATACCACGTCCCCCAAAACCAGCCCCCGGTCGCTGGAGGTGACCATCTCCGGTTTGGAGCGCGTCAGATATTCCGGAATGCGCCCGCTCGCC